>CAVOUJ010000015.1:0-79775 GCA_963699535.1 uncultured beta proteobacterium
CGTCCGCGACGACGATCGTCGGATCGGCGATGAGCGCTCGCGCGATCGCGACGCGCTGCTGCTGACCTCCGGAAAGTTCGTTCGGGTAGTGGTCCGATCCGGTCGGCGAGGCCCACCAGCGCCAGCGCCGTTTCGACCCGCTCGCGCCGCTCGCGTGCGCGACAGCGCGCGTGAGCAGCAGCGGCAATTCGACGTTGTCGAACGCCGTCAGCACGGGCATCAGGTTGTAGAACTGGAAGATGAAGCCGACGTGGGCGGCGCGCCAGGCCGCGAGCTCGGCGTCGGAAAGCTGTGCGATGTCGACGCCGGCGATGCGGATCTCGCCGGAGCTCGGCTTGTCGATGCCGGCCACCAGGTTCAGCAGCGTCGACTTGCCGGAGCCCGACGGCCCCATCAGCGCGACGTAGTCGCCCCGCGTAGACGTCGAGATTGATGCCGACGAGCACCGGGATGACCTGGTCGCCGCGCACGTAGTACTTCGTGAGCCCGCGGATCGCGACGAGCGGCTCCCGCGCGAGCGCCGCGCGGCGGGCGGAAGCGAGCTGCGGTCGCTCATCGGCAGTGGCGCGGCATGCGCGCTATTTCTGGCGCGACCTTCACCAGCGTGCCCGACGCCAGGTCGGCCGCGGGCTTCAGCACGGCCTTCTCGCCCGACCGCACGTCGCCGGTGATCGCCACCAGGTCGCCGATCGCTCGGCCCGCGCGTGACCGGCACCGCGACCGCCTTGCCGTCGCGCATGACGAACAGCACCGCGCCGGCGCCGCGCGCGGCGAGCGCATCGGGACTGCACGGCGAGCAGCGGCTGCTGCTGCGTCCGCGGTGACCTCCTGCGACAGGAACGACACCTTGGCGCTCATGTCCGGAAGGATCCGCGGATCGATCGCGTCGAACTGCACCTTGGTCATCACGGTCGCCTTCGCGCGATCGACCGTCGGCACCATGCGGCTGATGCGGCCGCGAAAGCGCGTGTCCGGGCAGCGCGTCGAGCGTGATCTCGCACGGCTGCCCGACCCTGATCTTGGCGAGGCTCGATTCCGAGACGTCGGCCTCGACTTCGAGCGTTGCCATGTCGGCCATGCTGACGACCGCGCCCTTGGAATCCGCCGCCGACGAGAACGGCGTCACCATGTCGCCGACGTTCGCGCTCTTCGACAGGATCACGCCGTCGAACGGCGCGCGGATCAGCGTGTAGTCGACGGCGACCTGCGCGTTGCGCGCGTTCGCCTCGGCGACGGCGATCGCCGCCTTCGCATTCGCGACGCCGGCGACCGCGCGATCGGCGCGCGCCTTCGCCGAATCGAGCGCGGACTGCGAGACGAAGCCCCTGGCGACCAGATCCTGGTTGCGCTTCAGCGACGTCGACGCGTCCCATTCCTCGGCCTAGCGCCTGCTCGAGCGCCGCGCGCGCGGCGCGGACGGCGGCCTCGGCGCTCTGCGCCTGCGCCGACGACGTCGCGGTTGTCGAGGCGGGCGATGATCTCGCCCGCCTTCACGCGCGAGCCCTCGGCGACGCCGAGCCACTCGAGGCGGCCCGGTCGCCTTCGACGCGATCGCCGCCTTGCGCTGCGCGACGACGTAGCCGGTCGCGTTGAGCACGACGTACTGCTGCGACGGATACGTGGTCACGATCGGCGTCGTCTGCACCGTGACGGCGTGCGGCTGCAGCGCGTACCAGCGCGCGCCGGCGACCGCGACCAGCGCGATGACCGCCGAGCCACGAGCCATTCCGGCGGCGCGACGCGCGGACGGGTGCGAGCGCTGCGGTCGATCCTGAGCTTGGCGATGTCGGGTTGCGCGGAGGCGGTCATGTCGGTTGGAGGTCGGGCGCGGGCGAAAGCGCGCCGGCATCGGTGCCGGCGTGCGCCCATTCTACTCCGCCGTCAGCTGCGTCCCGGGGCGCGGCCCACGCCCGTGCGCGCCGCCGCCTAGCCGCCCTCGAGCGGCATCGGTTCCGGCGCCGGCCGCTCGCCGCGGCGACTCGCGAGCCAAGCTGCGCAGCGAGATGATCGCGAGCCCGGCGCCGATGCACCCGATGCCGATCCACTCGCGCGGTCGAGTCGCTCGCCGAAGACCAGCATCGACGACAGCAGCGCGATGACCGGGATCGCCAGCATGTTGAGCGACGCCGTGCCGGCCGGCAGGAAGCGCAGCACGCGCGATCCAGAGCAGGAAGCCGATCGCGGTCGAGATCGCGCCGGTCCAGAGCAGCAGCAGCGCGTACGGTCGCGCTCCACTGCGCGCCGGCAGCGTGCACCGCGAAGCGGCAGCAGACAGAGCGGCAGGACGCCGACCAGCATCTGCCACGCGATGAAATTGAGCATGTCGAAGCCGCGCGCGCGCTGGAAGTACTTGATCGCGATCGTGCCGGCCGCCCAGCCGAATCCCGACAGCACCGCCCACAGCTTCGGGCGCGAGCTCGCCCTGCCAGTGCCACGGCTCGACGACCAGCGTGAGGCCGGCGAGCGCGAACGCGATCGCGAGCCACTGCAGCCCGCGCACGCGCTCGCCGCAGCACCGGCCAGGCGAAGCAGCAGCGTCCAGAACGGCATCGTGAACACCAGCACCGACGTGCGGCCGGCGCCGCCCCCGGCCAGCGCCATCGTCGTCGAGCCGAAGTTGATCGTCGTCTGGAAGAAGCCGGTGACGACCACCGCGACCCACGATTCGGGCAGCAGGCGGCCGCCGCCGCCAGAGACGAGCACGGCGAACAGCACGGCGATCGCGACCCACGTGCGCTGGATGTTGAAGACGACCGGATCGGCGCGCGCGAGCGCCAGCTTCATCACGATCCAGTTGCTGCCCCAGATCAGCGTGAGCACGACGAGCGCGACGTAGGCGCCACGCTGCGAGCGCACGGCAAGGCGCTGCGCGATCATGCCGGCGAGGAACGCCTCGATCGCCGCGGCCACCGCCGCCGGCTGGTCGTGGTGCAGCATGTGCCCGGCATCGGCGATCGTCACCAGCCGGCCGTGCGGGATGTGCGCGAAGCGCCGCCGGACGCCGGCGAAGCTGTCGGTGCGCGCCCTCGCCCTCGGGATGGTCGTCGAGCCACTTCGGGATGTTCGAATCCGCCGCGGCGACCCACAGCGTCGGCGCCGCGATGTTGCGCCACACCGCGTACATTTCCTCGATCCGGTAGACGGTCGGGAACGGCAGCTTGTGCCGCGGATCGGAGGCGAGGCGCACGCGCCCGTCCGGCAGCGCCTTCGGCCCAGTGCCGGGCGAGGAACAGCGCCTTGTCGCGCGGCAGCCGCGGATTGTTCTTCTGCAGGCGATCGGCGACGGCGTCGAAGCTCGCGTAGGTCGCGAAATCCTGCGGATCGCGCGAGCGCGTCGAGCCATTTCGCGATCTTCGCCGGCGCCTGCGTCGGCTCCTCGGCGCGGATGCCGAAGCCGTCGAGCGAGACCACGCGTGCGGACGCGCGCCGGGCGCACGCCCGCGTAGTGCAGCACGACGTTGCCGCCGAGGCTGTGGCCGACGAGGTGGACCGCCTCGCCCGGCGCGAACGCATCGAGCAGCGCCTCGAGGTCGGCGATGTAGTCGGCGAACCAGTAGCCCTGCGGCTGCCAGGCGCTCTTGCCGAAGCCGCGCAGGTCCGGCGCGATCACGTACCACTCGCGCGCGAGCGCGTCGACGAGGAACTGGAACGACGCCGCGACGTCCATCCAGCCGTGCAGCAGGAAGAGCTTCGGCGCGGCGGGCTCGCCCCAGGTCAGCACGTGCGCGTCGAGGCCGCGCAGCGCGACGCGATGCGATCGGCACGGCTTCATCGTCCGGCTCCGGCGGAAGTCGCGCCGCGGCGCGCCGCCATGCGCGGCCGCCGCGCGCGTCACTTCTTCCGGCACAGCGCGAGGCCGTCCTGCCAGCCGGTGCGGTAGTTGCCGTCGGCGGCGAAGCGCGTGGCGTCCTTGCGCTCGGCGCCCGGTCGCGCTCGCGCAGCCGTCGGCGTAGCCCTGCCGATACGGCAGCGGAAAGCCGGACAGGTTGACGGCGGGCGGCGGCGGCTCGGCGGTGCGCCGGCAGCGGCGGCGCCGTCGGTCGCGCGGCCGGCGGTGCTGCCCCGCGCGGGCCCGTCGCCATCGGCGCGCAGCCGCCGATCGCCAGCGCAAGCGCGAGCAGCATGACCACGCGCAGCGCGAGCGCGCGCGCAGCACGGCGGGCAACCGGACGGATCAAGGCGCGAATCGGCGGACGGTGAACGGGGTAAAATTCTAGCATCCTTCCGATCGCGTCCATGGCCGCGCCCCGCCTTCGTCCACCTGCGCCTGCACAGCGAGTTCTCGATCGCCGACGGCACCGTGCGCATCGACGACGCGATCGCGGCGGCGGCGACGGACGCGCATGCCGGCGCTCGCGCTCACCGATCTCGCCAACGCCTTCGGCCTCGTCAAGTTCTACAAGGCGGCGCGCGCGCGCGGCGTCAAGCCGATCGTCGGCTGCGACGTCTGGCTCACGCACGACGCCGAGCGCGACCAGCCGTTCCGCGCGCTGCTGCTCGCGCAGTCGCGCGCCGGCTATCTGCGGCTCGCCGATTGGCTGACGCGCGCGTACCGCAGCAACCAGCACCGCGGCCGCGCGGAGCTGAGGCGCGAGTGGTTCGCCGAAGGCACCGACGGCCTGATCGCGCTCTCCGGCGCGCGCGACGGCGACGTCGGCGCCGCGCTGCTGCAGGGCAACGCGCCGGGCGCGGCGAAGGCCGCGCGCGAGTGGGCCGCGCTCTTCCCGGGCCGCTACTACCTCGAGGTGCAGCGCGCGGGCCACGCCGACGACGACGCGCTCGTCGCCGCGACCGTTCGGCTCGCCGGCGAGCTCGCGCCTGCCGGTCGTCGCGACGCATCCGGTGCAGTTCCTGCGCCGCGAGGACTTCCGCGCGCACGAGGCGCGCGTGTGCATCGCCGAGGGGCATCGTGCTCGCCGACCCGCGGCGGCCGCGGCGCTTCACGCCGGACCAGTATTTCAAGACGCAGGCCGAGATGGCCGCGGCGTTCGCCGACCTGCCCGAGGCGCTCGCCAACTCGGTCGCGATCGCGCAGCGCTGCAACCTGACGATCCCGCTCGGCAAGAACTACCTGCCCGACTTCCCGACGCCGCCGGGCGTCACGATCGACGACCACCTGCGCAGCGAAGCCGCCGCCGGGCTCGAGCGGCGGCTCGCCGTGCTCTACCCGGATCCCGCGACGCGCGACGCGAAGCGCGCCGGAGTACGTCGCGCGGCTCGAGTTCGAGACGAGGACCATCGTGCAGATGGGCTTCGCCGGCTACTTCCTGATCGTCGCCGACTTCATCAACTGGGCGAAGGACAACGGCGTGCCCGTCGGGCCCGGGCCGCGGCTCCGGCGCCGGCTCGCTCGTCGCCTACTCGCTCGGCATCACCGATCTCGATCCGCTGCGCTACGCGCTGCTGTTCGAGCGCTTCCTCAATCCCGAGCGCGTGTCGATGCCGGACTTCGACA
This sequence comes from uncultured beta proteobacterium, assembly GCA_963699535.1. Classification (GTDB taxonomy): domain Bacteria; phylum Pseudomonadota; class Gammaproteobacteria; order Burkholderiales; family SG8-39; genus VBDM01. Next base: position 5,456 of record CAVOUJ010000015.1, read on the forward strand.
TCGACTTCTGCCAGGACGGCCGCGACCGCGTCATCGACTACGTCAAGCAGAAGTACGGCGCGGAGTCGGTGTCGCAGATCGCGACCTTCGGCACGATGGCCGCGAAGGCGGCGGTGCGCGACGTCGGCCGCGTGCTCGACCTGCCGTACCTCTTCTGCGACGGCATCGCCAAGCTGATTCCGTTCCAGCCCGGCAAGCTGATCACGCTGCAGCGAGGCGCGCGCGATGGAGCCGCTGCTCGCCGAGCGCGAGCAGAAGGAGGAGGAGGTCCGCGAGCTGCTGGCGCTCGCCGAGTCGCTCGAGGGCCTCACGCGCAACGTCGGCATGCACGCGGGCGGCGTGCTGATCGCGCCGGGCAAGCTCACCGACTTCTGCCCGCTCTACACGCAGCCGGGCTCCGACGCGATCGTCTCGCAGTTCGACAAGGACGACGTCGAGGCGGTCGGCCTCGTCAAGTTCGACTTCCTCGGCCTCACGACGCTCACGATCCTCGACTGGACGCTGCGCTACGTGAAGCGCCTCGATCCCGCGAGCGAGCTCGACCTCGAGACGCTGCCGCTCGACGACAAGGCCGCCTACGACATCTTCAAGACGGCCAACACCGCCGCCGTGTTCCAGTTCGAATCGCGCGGCATGCGCGACCTGATGCAGCAGGCGCCGCCGACGCGCTTCGAGGACATCATCGCGCTGGTCGCGCTGTACCGGCCCGGCCCGATGGAGCTCATCCCGACTACACGGCGCGCAAGACCGGGCGCGAGCGCGTCGAGTATCCCGACCCGCGGCTCGAGCCGATCCTCGGCCCGACGTACGGCGTGATGGTGTACCAGGAACAGGTGATGCAGATCGCGCAGGTGATCGGCGGCTACACGCTCGGCGGCGCCGACCTGCTGCGCCGCGCGATGGGCAAGAAGAACCCGGAGGAGATGGCGAAGCAGCGCGACATCTTCGTCGCCGGCGCAGAGAGAACGGGCGTCGCCAAGGCCAAGGCGACCGCGCTCTTCGACCTGATGGAGAAGTTCGCCGGCTACGGCTTCAACAAGTCGCACGCGGCCGCCTACGCGCTCGTCGCCTACCAGACCGCGTACTTCAAGGCGCACCACCCGGCGGCGTTCATGGCGGCGAACCTGTCGCTGGTGATGGACGACACCGACAAGGTGCGCGCGCTCTACGACGACGCGCGTCGCGCACGGGCTCGCGATCCTGCCGCCCGACGTCAACGCGTCGAACTACCGGTTCGAGCCGGTCGACCGCGACGGATCCGCTACGGGCTCGGCGGGATCAAGGGCACCGGCGCGCAGGCGATCGAGGCGATCGTCGCCGCGCGCGACGGCGGGCGGCCCGTTCCGCGACCTGTTCGACTTCTGCCGGCGCGTCGACAAGCGCCATCGTCAATCGCCGCGTCGTCGAGGCGCTGGTCCGCGGCGGCGCGTTCGACGCGATCGAGCCGCGCCGCGCGACGCTGTTCGCGTCGGTCGGCGTCGCGCTCGCCGAGGCGGAGAAGGCCGAGGCCGTCGGCGGCGCAGGTGTCGCTGTTCGGCGAGGCCGCGAAGGAGGCAGGCCTCGCGCTCGTCGCGACGCGCGAGTGGACCGACGCCGAGCGGCTCACGCACGAGAAGGCGGCGCTCGGCTTCTACCTGTCGGGGCATCCCTACGCGGCGTACGCCGCGGAGCTCGCGCCGCTCGTCCGGCAGCCGCTGTCGGAGCTGCAGCCGAAGCAGGAGCCGGTGCTCGTCGCCGGCATCGTCACGGCGCTGCGCATGCAGACGTCGCGGCGCGGCAAGATGGCGTTCGTCACGCTCGACGACGGCGCGGGCGTCCGCCGAGATCGTCGTCTACAACGAGACCTTCGACGCGGCGCGCAGCCTGCTGCGCGAGGACCAGCTCGTCGATCGTCGAGGCCAAGGTCATGCAGCGCATCGGCGAGGACGGCCAGGCGCAGGGCCTGCGCATCGTCGCCGAGGCCGTGTACGACCTCGCCGCGATCCGCAAGCGCTACGCGAAGGGGCTGCGCCTCGCGTGCAACGGCGGCGCCGACGCCGCGCGGCTCGCCGAGCTGCTCGAACCGTTCCGCAACGGCAGCTGCCGATCGTCGTCGAGTACCGCAACCACGGCGTCGGCGGCGAGCTCGAGCTCCCCGACGACTGGCGCGTCAACCTCGACGACCCGCTGATCGCCCGGCTGCAGGAGTGGCTCGCGCCGGAGAACGTGCGGGTCGTCTATTGAGCCGCGCTTGACGCGCGCGCGCCCGCCGGTGGCTGCCGCGCGGCGGCCTGTGGCGCCATCGCGATTTCCTGCTGCTCTGGAGCGCGCAGGGCGTCTCGGCGGTCGGCTCGCGGATCACGCGCACGGCGCTGCCGATCGCCGCGATCCTCGCTGCCGGCGCCGGCGCCTACGATCTCGGCCTGCTGACCGTCGCGCTGACGCTGCCCGGCGCGATCCTCGCGTGGCTCGGCGGCGGCTGGGTCGACCGCCACCGCCGCCGGCCGCTGATGATCGGCGCCGATCTCGTGCGCGCCGTCGCGCTGCTGTCGATTCCGCCGCGGCGCTCGCCGGTCGCGTCACGCTGCCGCTGCTGTATGCGGTCGCCGACGGTCACCGGCGTCGCGACGGTGCTCTATCAGCTCGCCGACCACGTGTTCGTCACCGATCTCGTCGCGCGCAAGCGCCTGCTCGACGCCAACGGCAAGCGCGAGGCCGTCGACGCCGTCGCCGAGATCTCCGGGCCCGGCGCTGGGCGGCGCGCTGGTCGCCTGGCTGACCGCGCCGATCGCGATCGCCGTCGACGCCGTCACCTTCGTCGCGTCGGCGCTGCTGCTCGGCAAGATCGCAAGCGCGAGACGGTCGCGCCGGCGCCGCCGTCGCGACGTCGTTCGCCGACGACGTCCGCACCGGCATCCGCGTCGTCTGGCGCGAGCCGGCGATCCGCGCGCTGTTCCTCGCGACGGCGACGCTCACTTTCTGCATGAGCTTCATGGCGTCGCTCTACACGCTGTTCGCGCTGTCGCATCTCGGCCTCAGCCCCGCGCAGCTCGGCGTCACGATCGGCTGCGGCGGTCTGGGCGGCCTCGCCGGCGCCGCGCTCGCGGCGCCGGCCGCCGTGCGCTGGGGCGCGCGCCGGACGCTCATCGGCGCGCTGCTCGTCGGCGCCGCGGTCCAGGTGCTGGTTCCGCTCGCGCCCGCCGTGCCGTGGATCGCGATGGCGCTTCCTGATCGCCACGCAGGTCATCGGCGACGGCGCGCTCACCGTCTATCTGATCAACGAGACGACGCTGCGCCAGCGCCTGCTGCCGCCCGAGGCGCTCGGCCGCGCGGCGGCGACCTGGCAGGTCGCCACCGGCGCTGCTGACGCCGGCCGGCGCGCTCGCCGGCGCGGCGCTCGCCGAGACGCATCGGCATGCGGCCGACGCTGTGGATCGCTCGCGATCGGCGTCGCGCTCGCGGCCGTGTGGCTGATCGCGGTCCGCCGCGCGGTACCCGGACGCGACGACGATCGGGCAGTGACCTTCGCCGGCGAGCAAATCGACGCTAGCTGTCCGCAACGCGCCTCGCGCAGCTCGGTCTTCAGCACCTTGCCGGTGTTGTTCTTCGGCAGCTCGTCGACGAACAGACGTAGGCCTTCGGCCGCTTGAAGCGCGCGATGTGCGCCGAGGCACAGCGCGTCGAGCGCGGGCTCGAGCCGCGCTCGCGCGTCGGCATCGCGGCACCAGCCGCCGCGCGCGACGACGCACGCGACGACCTCCTCGCCCCACTCGGCGTGCGCGCGGCCGACGACCGCGACCTCGGCGACGTCGGGATGCCGCAGCAGCACCTCCTCGACCTCGCGCGGATAGATGTTCGAGCCGCCGCTGATGATGAGGTCCTTCGAGCGGTCCTTGAGCGTCAGGAAGCCGTCGGCGTCGAGGCTGCCGACGTCGCCGGTGTGCAGCCAGCCGTTCGCGAGCGCGCGCCGCGCTCGCCTCGGGATTGCTCCAGTAGCCCTGCATCACCGTCGGGCCGCGCACCAGGACTTCGCCGATCTCGCCGGCCGGCAGCGCCGCGATCGTCGCGCGTCGCCGATGCGCACCTCGATGCCGGTCTGCGCGATGCCCACCGACCCGAGGCGCGCATCGTCGCCGCGCGCGATCGCGTCGGCGATGAGCGCGCGGCTCATCGCGGTGATCGTCATCGGCGACTCGCCCTGGCCGTAGATCTGCGCGAGCCGCGGGCCGAGCGCGGCGAACGCCGCCCTGGCAGTCGGCGACGTACATCGGCCCGCCGCCGTAGACGATGCTCTTCAGCCGGTCGAGCCGCGCGTCGCCGAGCGCCGGCGACGCGACGAGGCGCTTCACCATCGTCGGCGCGGCGAAGAAGCACGCGCGGTCCCACGCGGCGAGCAGCGCGCAGATCTCGTCCGGCATCGAAGCCGCCCGATTCCGGCACGACGTTGACCGCGCCCGCCGCCACGTGCGGCAGCACGTACAGCCCCGAGCCGTGCGACAGCGGCGCCGGATGCAGCATCGCGTCGCCGGGCGCGACCGCCTCGACGTCCGGCGAGGAAGCACCGGCTCATCGCGCGCAGGTTGCCGTGCGAGATCACGACGCCCTTCGGCCGGCCCGTCGTGCCGCTCGTGTAGAAGAGCCACGCGGGATCGTCGGCGGCACACGCCGCCGGCTCCGGACGCGGCGCGCCGCCGCGCGAGCTTCGCGTACTCCGCCGCCGCCGAGCTCGACGACGCGTCGAGCCCGGCGCCGTCGCCGGCGATCGCCGCCGATCGCCGCCTGCCACGCGGCGTCGACGAACGCCCAGCGCGCGCCGCTGTCCTCGAGCACGAACGCGAGCTCCTTCGGGTGGAGCTTCGCGTTGACCGGCACGGCGACGAGCCCCGCCCACCAGCAGGCGAACAGCGCCTCGATGTACGCCGGGACGTTGCGCGAGACGAGCGCGACGCGCTCGCCGCGCCCGAGCCCCGCCGCCGCGAGCGCACCGGCGAGCGCGCGCCGCCCGCGCCGCGAGCGTCGCGTAGTCGCACAGCACGCGGCCGCCGAGCGCGAGCGCGGGCAGCCGCGGCCACGCGCGCGCGCTCCGCTCGAGCAGCGAGGCGACATTGCGGTCCGGTCGACGACGACATGGTCCGGCATCTGGCCCGCAAGCGCTCGCAAGCCGCCTGCGGCGAACGGGACGCGCGAGGCAGTCGCGCCGAAGTCTAGCAGCGCCGCTTCGGCTAGAATTGCCGCCACCGTCCCGACCCCGGAGCCGTCATGTCCGATCGATCGCCCGCTTCCCGCCACGATGCGCTACGTCGCCGCCCGCGAGCCCGGCCCGCCCGACGTGCTCGCGCTCGCCGAAGGTCCGCTGCCGCAGCCGAAGGCCGGCGAGGTGCTGATCGAGGTGAGCTACGCCGGCGTCAACCGGCCCGACTGCCTGCAGCGCGCCGGAACGTATCCGCCGCCGCCCGACGCATCGCCGATCATCGGCCTCGAAGTCGCCGGCACGATCGTCGCGCTGCGGCGACGGCGTGACGTCGTGGCAGCGTCGGCGACACGGTCTGCGCGCTGACGCCGGGCGGCGGCTACGCCGAGTACTGCACGACGCCGGCCGCCTTCTGCCTGCCGATCCCGACGGGCCTGTACGCTGCTCGAGGCGGCGAGCCTGCCCGGAGAACTTCTTCACCGTCTGGAACAACCTGTTCGACCGCGGCCGCCTCGCGCGCGGCGAGAACGGTGCTGATCCACGGCGGCATCGAGCGGCATCGGCCTCACCGCGATCCAGCTCGCGAAGCACTACGGCGCCACCGTGATCACGACCGTCGGCAGCGACGACAAGGCGGCGTTCTGCCGCTCGCTCGGCGCCGATCACGCGATCAACTACCGGACGCAGGATTTCGTCGCCGAGGTCGCGCGCATCACCGGCAAGCGCGGCGTCGACGTCGTGCTCGACATGGTCGGCGGCGACTACATCGAGAAGAACCTGCAAGTGCCTGGCGCTCGAGGGCCGGCTCGTGATGATCGCGTTCCTGCACGGCGGCCGGGTCGAGGTCGACTGGCGGCCCATCATGATGAAGCGCCTGACCGTCACCGGCTCGACGCTGCGCGCGAGTCCGCTCGAGCGCAAGGCCGCGATCGCGCGCGTCGCTGCGCGAGAAGGTCTGGCCGCTGCTCGAGAGCGGCGAAGTGAAGCCGGTCGTCCACCGCGTCGTTCCCGCTGGCCGAGGCCGCCGCGCGCGCACGCGCTGATGGAGTCGTCGCAGCACATCGGCAAGATCATGCTGGCCGTGCGCCCGTAGCGAGCCGGCCGCGCGCCGGCGGCGCGCTCAGTACGTCGCGCGACCGCCGGAGACGTCGAACACCGCGCCGGTCGAGAACGAGCATTCCTCGCTCGCGAGCCAGCAGACGAGCGCGGCGATCTCGTCGACGGTGCCGAAGCGGCCCATCGGGATCTTCGACAGCATGAAGTCGATGTGCTGCTGCGTCATCTGGTCGAAGATCGCCGTGCGCACCGCCGCCGGCGTCACGCAGTTGACGCGGATGCCGGTCTTCGCGAGCTCCTTGCCGAGCGACTTGGTGAGGCCGATCACCGCCGGCCTTCGACGCGCTGTACGCCGACGCGTTCGGGTTGCCTTCCTTGCCCGCGACCGACGCGATGTTGACGATGCGCCCGTAGTCGCTTCTGCAGCATCACCGGCACGACCGCGCGGTTGCAGTAGAAGAGGCCGTTGAGGTTGACGTCGATCACCTGCCGCCAGTCGTCGACCGGATACTCCCACGTCGTCGCGTTCGGACCGGTGATGCCGGCCGAGCAGACGAGCACGTCGATCCGTCCGCATGCGCCGCCGCGGTCGCCTCGGCGGCGCGCGCGACCGCGTCGGCATCGGCGACGTCGAGCGCATGCGTCAGCGCGCCGCCCGGGAGCGCCGCCTTGGCCGCGGCGAGCGCGGCCTCGTCGCGGTCCCAGAGCGCGACCGCGCGCGCCGCTCGCGGCGAGCCGCTGCGCGACCGCGAAGCCGATGCCCGCCGCACCGCCGGTGACGACGGCCGCCCGCCCGCGGAAATCGAGCGCGTTCGTCATTTGATGATCAGCACGAGATTGATGACCAGGAGCAGGACGCCGATCACCGCGACCACCGAAACCACGGCAGTCAGCGCGTTCTTGGTCTCCCCCTGGAAGACGGCGAACTGGTCGGCGAGCTCCGCCATCTCGTCGTTGTTCGACAGCGTCTCGACCAGCGCACGGTCCTCCTCGACGGCCGGGGCCTCGGGCGCGTCGGGTATCGAGATCGGCAGGATCACCGAAAAGTTCGACACCGGCAGCGATCGATACTGCTTGTTGTCCCAGAACTTGGTCCGCACGCCGTTCCGTGACCAGGTAGCCCATCCCGCGCGTCTCCCGCGCCGAGACGCGGTCGCCCGGCCTGGACGAAGAACTTGGACGGCAGCCGTCCCGGAGATCGCGACCTTGAGCAGCGCCTCGAACTTCGCCGGCGGACATCGAGATGTTGATCTGGAAGTTCGCCGGGCTGTGGCTCTTCGCCTGCCCCGGCGGCATCGATGTAGACGATCGATCCGACCGCCTTGCTCTCGTTGCGTCCGCGCTCGCTCCTTGCGCTCGCGTATGCGCAGCGATCCCGTCGTCGCTTCGAGCCTGCCGCCGGTCGCGAGCGCAACCGTCTCGCCGCTGGGCGACCACGACCTTCATCACCAGCACGCTCTCCCGGCCCTGCTCGATGACGAGCCGTGCCTTGGTCGGCTTGAAAGCGACGATGGGCATGCGTCAGCCCGTCACTCGGGGCGGGACGCCGCAGCGCAGTCCCGGGGCCGCCGGATCGGCGCGTCCTGCATGCGCAGGAGGCTCGCCGGCGCAGTTCGCCTCGACGCGGTGCCCCGATTCGTCGCGCGTGCCGAAACACGATACGCCTCTCCGCGAACGCAGTCCCGGTGCCGGCAGTAGGAATCGAACCCACGACCAACGGTTTACAAAACCGCTGCTCTACCAACTGAGCTATGCCGGCCTTGCCGGTGATTTTACTCGTGCCGGCGGCGCCGAAGCGACAATCGGCGCGCAGCGATCGGCGTCAACGCATTGCAGAAAACGAAGCGCGAGCAACGATGCGCGTGACAGCGTGGCCGACATCGGCTGACGCGGACGCGTCGCGAAGTCGTACAGCCACGCACTCAAGCGACGCCATGCGCCGGCGCAGGAACTGCGACGCGCACAGTCGCCGACAATCGCGCGAGCGTTGCGCCGGCGGCGAGCGGCGCGCGCAGGCGAACGGGCCGCGCTACTTGATGACCTGCAGGTGCGACGGCCGCGGCTTGCGCTTGCCGCGGCTCCTTCGCGTCCTTGGCTTCCTTGCAGGTCCGTCGAGCGCCGCGTCGATGTCCGGCTCCGGCGGCGCAGTCGCGGCGGCGAGCGACGCGGCGGGATTCTGCGCGACCGTGAACGCGAAGCCGTAGCCCGTCTCCTTGGCGAAGATGCCGGCGACCGCGGTCATCGGCACCGAGACCTCCTGCGACGTGCCGGAGAAGCGCGCCGAGAACCGGACGCCGTCGTTGTCGATCGTGAGCCGGCGCGTCGCGGACGCGCCGATGTTGAGCACGATCTCGCCGTTCTTCACGTACGCGACCGGCACGCGCGTCTCGGCGTTCACCTTGACCGCGAGGTAGGGCGTGAGGCCGTTGTCGGCACACCACTCGCAGATGGCGCGGACCAGGTAGGGCTTGGCGGATTGCTCGGACATGGGATCAGGATACTACGCGCCGCGGCAAGCGGTCAAGCGGCCGGTGCCCGTCGGTCGGCGCGAAGCGGTCTGCGGCTCAGCCGACGGCCGTCGGGCGCCCGACGTCGGACGCCTCACTTGCGCATGCCGCGCTCGGCCGAGGTCATCGCCTCGGAGAACGCCGGCCGCGCGAACAGCCGCTCGGCGTACTTCATCAGCGGCGCCGCCTGCTTGGGCATCTGGATGCCGTAGTAGTCGAGGCGCCACAGCAGCGGCGTGATCGCGACGTCGAGCATCGAGTACTCCTCGCCCAGCATGTGCTTGTGCTTGGCGAACACCGGCGCGATCTGCAGCAGGCTGTCGCGGACGAGGCTGCGCGCCTTCTCGATCTGCTTCTGGTTGTTGCCCTCCAGCGCGTCGATGTGGCAGAAGAGCTCCTTCTCGAAGCGGTGCAGGAACAGCCGCGCGCGGGCGCGCATCACCGGGTCGGCCGGCATCAGCTGCGGGTGCGGGAAGCGCTCGTCGATGTACTCGTTGATGATGTTCGACTCGTGCAGCACGAGGTCGCGCTCGACCAGCACCGGCACCTGGTTGTACGGATTCATCACCGCGAGGTCCTCGGGCTTGTGGTCGAGGTCGACGTCGATGATCTGGAAGTCCATCCCCTTCTCGTGCAGCACGATGCGGCAGCGCTGGCTGAACGGGTCGGTGGTCCCGGAATAGAGCGTCATCATGGTTCGGGTTCTCCTCGCGCGGGGCGGGCTGCTCTGGCGGCCGGAAGCGATACGGGGGCGTGTCCGCCTGCGGGTGCAAGCGAATGCCGCGGCGCCGATGCGACGGCGCCCGGCGCGTGCGCCGGCGCCCGGACGCGGCTGCGGCACGCTGCTCAGTGGACGTCCTTCCAGTACTCGCGCTTCAGCCAGTACGCGAACACGAACAGCACGCCGAGGTAGAGCAGCACGATGAGGCCGAGGCTCATCCGCTTGTTCTTCGTCGGCTCGCCCATGTAGTCGAGGAAGTTGACGAGGTCGGCGACCATCTCGCGGTACTGCGCCGGGCGTCAGCGTGCCCGGCGTCTCGACGGCGAGCGTCTTCACGACGTACGTGTGGTTCTTGCCCGGCGCGAGCACGACGATGCCCTTGCGCGGCGAGCGCCGCGGCCTGCGCCTCCTCGTGGTCCTTGAACTCGGTGGTGACGAGCCGGTTCGTGCCGGACAGCTCGCGCGAGCACGTGCGGCATCGCGACGTTCGGGAAAGACGAGGTTGTTCCAGCCGGTCGGCGTCGTCTCGTCCGGTAGAAGCGCGAGGAAGTAGTTGTACAGCCAGTCGGCGCCGCGCACGCGCGCCTCGACCGTGAGGTCGGGCGGCGGCACGCCGAACCAGGCCTTGGCGTCGGCCGGCGTCATCGCGACCGTCATCGTCGATCGCCGATCTTGTCGGTCGCGAACATCAGGTTGTCGCGGATCTGCGCCTCGGTGAGACCGAGATCGGTGAGCCGGTTGTAGCGCATGTACTTCGCGCTGTGGCAGTTGAGGCAGTAGTTGACGAACGTGCGCGCGCCGCGCTGCAGCGACTCGAGGTCGAGCCGGTTGATCGGCGAGGGCTCCAGGCGGATGTCGGCGCCGCCCGACGCGAAGCGCGGCGCCGGCGACGGCGAGCGAGGAGCGCGGCGAGCAGCAGCGATCGAAGCGTGCGCATGGCTCATCATCCCGTCACCCTTTCCGGCACCGGCTTCGTCTTGTCGCGCGCGGTGTACCAGGGCATCAGCAGGAAGAAGAGGAAGTAGACGACGGTGAGCACGCGCGCGACGACGGTCGCGCGGTCGGCGGCGCCGAGCAGCGGCCAGCCGTCGGGGAACTGGCCCCAGACCGTGACCGGCACGACGCCGAGGTAGCCCAGGATCAGGAAGCTGACGACGAACGCCGCGAGCCAGCGCCTTGTACAGCGTGCCGCGGTAGCGGATCGACTTGACCGCGCCGCGGTCGAGCCAGGGCAGCGCGAAGAAGATCATCACCGCGGCGCCCATCACCAGCACGCCCCAGAACTGGCTGCCCAGGAACGACGGCACCGCGCGCAGCATCGCGTAGTACGGCGTGAAGTACCACACCGGCGCGATGTGCTCGGGCGTCTTCAGCGGATCGGCCGGGATGAAGTTGTTGGCCTCGAGGAAGTAGCCGCCCATGTCCGGCATGAAGAACATGATGATCGAGAACACGGCGAGGAAGACGACGACGCCGACGATGTCCTTGACCGTGTAGTACGGATGCGAATAGATGCCGTCGAGCGGCAGGCCCGTCGCGGGATCCTTCGGCTGCTTCTTGATCTCGATGCCGTCGGGGTTGTTCGAGCCGGTCTCGTGCAGCGCCATCAGGTGCGCGGCGACGAGGCCCAGCAGCACCAGCGGCACCGCGATCACGTGGAACGCGAAGAAGCGGTTCAGCGTGATGTCGGAGATCGTGTAGTCGCCGCGGATCCAGACGCCGAGGTCCTCGCCGATCACCGGCACCGCCGAGAACAGGTTGACGATCACCTGCGCGCCCCAGTACGACATCTGGCCCCACGGCAGCAGGTAGCCGAAGAACGCCTCGGCCATCAGGCAGAGGTAGATGAGGCAGCCGAAGATCCACGTGAGCTCGCGCGGCTTGCGGTAGCTGCCGTACATCAGCCCGCGGAACATGTGCAGGTAGACGACGACGAAGAACATCGACGCGCCGGTCGAGTGCATGTAGCGGATGAGCCAGCCCCACGACACGTCGCGCATGATGTACTCGACCGACTCGAACGCCTTCGCCGCGTCGGGCTTGTAGTTCATCGTCAGGAAGATGCCGGTGACGATCTGCATCACCAGCACGAACGCGGCGAGCGAGCCGAAGTAGTACCAGAAGTTGAAGTTCTTCGGCGCGACGTACTTGCCCCACTGCGACTCCCACAGCGCGGTCAGCGGGAAGCGGTCGTCGATCCAGGTCAGCAGCTTTCTGCATGGCCGAGGTCCCTTTACGCCGACTTGCGCGTCTTCGCCGATGAGGATCCTGGTGTCCGCCAGGTACTTGTGCGGCGGGACCGGGAGGTTGGTCGGCGCCGGCACGCCCTTGTAGACGCGGCCGGCGAGGTCGAATTTCGACTGGTGGCACGGGCAGAAGAAGCCGCCGAGCCAGTCGGGACCGAGGTCCGCCGGGCGCGACCTCGGGCCGGAACGTCGGCGAGCAGCCGAGGTGCGTGCAGATGCCGACCATGACCAGCACGTTGTCCTTGATCGAGCGGTGCTCGTTCTTGCAGTCGGCCGGCTGCTGCGAGACGTTCGAATTCGGGTCGGCGAGCTTCGGGTCGAGCTTCGGCAGCGATTCGAGCATCGGCTGCGTGCGGTTGATGACCCACACGACCTTGCCGCGCCATTCGACGTCGATCTTCTGGCCGGGCTCGAGCTTGCCGATGTCGACCTCGACCGGCGCGCCGGCCGCCTTGGCGCGCTCGCTGGGAAAGAACGACATCACGAACGGCGTCGCCGCCGCCGACGACGCCGACGCCGCCGACGACGCTCGGTCGCGCCGATCAGGAAGCGGCGCTTCCCCTGGTCCACCGTGCCTTCCGCCATGACAACCCGTCCCCTGTCCGCCGCTCCGCCATCGCCGGATTGCGCCGGCGCGCCGGCAACGAAACCTGCGCCGATTCGCAAACCTGTCGATTATAAGGGATTTGCCGCGCCCGCCGGAAGCCTCGAGGCACGGTCGACGCAGGAATCTCGCATCGAAATCAAGCGGTTGCCGACGAGCTCTGGCGGCGCGCGCCGATTGCGCCGCAGGCCCCGTCGAAGCGCGCGCGCTCCGCGACGGCGAGCGTGCGGGTTTCGCGGCGCAGCAACTGTCTATAATCGGCGTTTCCGACCGTTCCGCGAGATCGCCTTGCTCCGCCGGTTCTGGCTCCTCTTCGCGCAGGCCTGCACGCTGTGCCTCGCGGCGCTGTTCGTCGTCGCGACGCTGCGCCCGGATCTGCTCGCCCGCTTCGACGACAAGGGCGGCCAGGTCGTGCTGTTGCAGGAAACGTCGACGCCGGTGAGCACGCCGCGCGGTCGCGAGCGTTCGCCGACGCCGCGAAGAAGGCGATGCCGGCGGTCGTCAACATCTACACCAGCAAGGAGATGCGCCAGCGCAGTCCGCTCGCCGACGACCCGCTGCTGCGCCGCTACTTCCCGGACCTCGCCGAGCGGCTGCCGCGGCAGCGCGCGACGAGCCTCGGCTCGGGCGTGATCGTGTCGCCGGAAGGCTACGTGCTGACCAACAATCACGTGATCGAGGGCGCCGACGACATCCAGCTCGTGCTCGCCGACGGCCGCCGGATCGGCGCGCGCGTCCGCGGCACCGATCCCGAGTCCGACCTCGCGGTGCTCAAGGCCGACGGCGAGAACTTGCCGGCGATCACGTTCGGCACGCTCGACCACGTGCAGGTCGGCGACTTCGTGCTCGCGATCGGCAATCCGTTCGGCTTCGGCAACACGGTGACGCTCGGCATCGTCAGCGCGCTCGGCCGCAACCACCTCGGCATCAACCGCTTCGAGGACTTCATCCAGACCGACGCCGCGATCAATCCCGGCAACTCCGGCGGCGCGCTGGTCGACACGCGCCGGCAACCTGATCGGCATCAACAGCACGATCTTCTCGCAGTCCGGCGGCTCGCTCGGCATCGGCTTCGCGATCCCGGTCTCGCTCGCGCGCACCGTGCTCGAGCAGATCATCAAGGACGGCGAGGTGACGCGCGGCTGGCTCGGCATCGAGCCGCAGGAGGTCGACCGCGGAAATCGCCCGGGCGCTCGCGCTCGACGAGCGTCGGCGGCGTGCTGATCCGCGGCGTCGTGCGCAACGGCCCGGCCGACCGCGCCGGCATCCAGGCGCGCGACGTCGTGCTGGAGATCGACGGCAAGCCGACGCGCGACACGCCGGCGCTGCTCGCCCGGATCGCCGAGCTCGCGCCCGGGCAGCGCCGTGAAGGTGAAGGTCTGGCGCGACCGGAAGTCGCAGGACGTCGACGTCACCGTCGGCCGCCGGCCGCACGGCGCAATGAGCGATCCGCCGCGTGATCGGCGGGCGTCGACGCCGCGCGCCGGCAACTGCTCGACTCGCTGCGACGCCTCGCGACTCGGCCGGCTCGCGTCGGTCGGCCACCGGCGGCACGATGAAGCGCGCCATCAGCATCCCGAGCTCGTAGAGCAGCCACATCGGGATCGCGAGCAGCAGCTGCGACACGACGTCGGGCGGCGTGAAGATCGCGCCGACGACGAAGGCGCCGACGATCACGTACGGGCGGATCGAGCGCAGCTTCTCCAGCGTCACGATGCCGCATGCGCACCAGCACGATCACGACCACCGGCACCTCGAACGTGATGCCGAACGCGATGAACATCGTCAGCACGAACGACAGGTACTTGTCGATGTCGGTCATCATCGTGACGCCGTCGGGCGCGTAGGCGGCGAAGAAGCCGAACGCGATCGGAAACACGACGAAGTACGCGAACGCCATGCCGACAGGAAGAAGACGAAGCTCGACACGATCACCGGCATCGCCAGCCGCTTTTCGTGCTGATACAGGCCCGGCGCGACGAACGCCCACACCTGCCACAGCACGTAGGGCAGCGCGAGCAGGAACGCCGCCATCAGCGTGACCTTGAGCGGCACGAAGAACGTGCCGGTGACGTCGGTGGCGATCATCGTCGCGCCCTTCGGCAGCGCGCGCAGCAGCGGCGCCGCGAGCGCCGCGTAGATGTCCTTCGCCCACGGGACGCAGGCAGAGCAGGACGATGACGACGGCGACGATCGAGCGCACCAGGCGCGATGCGCAGCTCGATCAGGTGCGAGATGAACGTTTCCTGCGGGCCCTCGGGCGGCGCGGGCGGGTCGCTCATCGCGGGGACGGCCGTCGCGCGCATCAGCCACGCTCGAAGCCGCGGCAGCGACTGCCTGCCGCGGGGTTCGGCCGGCACGGCCGTCGGCGCTCACGGGCGGAACCGGGCAGCGACTCCGGCGCGGCGCTCGCGAGCGGCGTCGCCGCGGACTGCGCGCCGAGGCGGCGGTGCGCCGGCGGCCGCGGCGGACGCCGGCTCCGCGATCGCGCCGTCGCGGCGAGTCGCCGCCGCAGCGTTCAGCTCCGATTCGACGGCGCGGACGTTCGCCTCGACGCTCCTGCGTCGCCGAAGCCATCGACGTCTCGAATTCCTTCGCCGCCGATCTGCACCTGCGTCTGCAGCTTGCGCAGCTCGTCGAGCTCGAGCTCGCGGTTGATGTCCGCCTTGACGTCGGTCGACGTAGCGCTGCAGCCGGCCGAACAGGTGCCCGAGCGTGCGTGCGGTCTTCGGCAGCTTCTCGGGGCCGAGCACGACCAGCGCCACGACGGCGATGACGACGATTTCGGAAAAGCCGATGTCGAACATGGTGCGGCGCGGGCGTCGGCGATCGCGCGGCGGGCGTTCGGCGCGAATGTCCGGCCGGTGCGCGCCTCGCCGGCATGCGGCCAAGCTCTACTGACGTCTTCTCCTTCTTGACTTCGCCCTCGATCGTCGTGCCGGCGATCTGCTGCGCGGGCGCGTCGGCCTCCTTCGCCGCGCTCGCGGCCTCCTCGCGCGCTCTTCATGCCCTCCTTGAAGCCCTTGACCGCGCCGCCCAGATCCTGGCCGATGTTGCGCAGCTTCTTCGTGCCGAAGATCAGCAGCGACGACCAGCAGTACGATCAGCCAGTGCCAGATGCTCAGTCCACCCATGCGATTCTCCTCGTGTACGCCATCAGTCGCGCCTGCGCACGATCATCGGCGCCGAGCGGCTTCGGCCCGCCGATCACGTGCACGTGGACGTGCATGACGTCCTGCCGGCCGATGCGACCGGTGTTGACGATCGTCCGATAGCCGTCGGGCGAGCCCTGCTCGCGCGCCAGGCGCCCGGTCAGCGCCATGATCCGCCCGAGCACCGCCGGCGTCGTCCGGCCGTCGCCTCCGCCAGCGATGGCGATGTGCCGCTTCGGGATCAGCATGAAATGCACCGGCGCCACCGGATGGATGTCGTGAAAGCCGAGGATCTCGTCGTCCTCGTAGACCTTCCGCGACGGGATCTCGCCCCGCACGATCTTGCAGAAAATGCAGTCCTGCACCGTTGCCTCTCCGTCCTGCGATCACCGACGCTCGCCGGCCCGCGCGGCGGCGGCGATCAGGCCTTCCGGGAGGCCTTTTCGGCGATCCCGGAGAGTCCCTCGCGCCGCGCGAGCTCGGCGCGCACGTCGTCGGGGCCGAGCCCGTGCCGCGCGAGCAGCACGAGGCAGTGGAACCACAGGTCCGCGACCTCGGCGAGTGATTCGCAGTTTATCACCGTCCTTCGCCGCCATGACCGTCTCGGTCGCCTCCTCGCCGATCTTCTTCAGGATCGCGTCGTCGCCCTTCGCGAAGCAGCGCCGCGACGTAGGACGATCGCCGGGTCGGCGCCTCGCGCGCTGCGATCGTCGCCGCAAGCCGGTCGAGCACGTCGGCCCGCATCGCCTGCGGCTCAGCTGCGGCCATAGATCGCCCGTCGGGTCCTTGAGCACCGGCTCGACGTCGACCCAGCGGCCGTCGTTCGAGTCGCTGGAAGAAGCAGCGCTCGCGTCCGGTGTGGCAGGCGATGCCGCCGGCCTGCTCGACCATGCAGCAGGATCGCGTCGTTGTCGCAGTCGAGCCGGATCTCGCGCACCGTCTGCACGTGGCCCGACTCTTCGCCCTTGCGCCACAGCCGGTTGCGCGAGCGCGACCAGTAGTGCGCCTCGCCGGTCTCCGACCGTGCGCGCGAGCGCCTCGCGGTTCATCCACGCGAGCGTCAGCACCTTGCCGGACGCGGCGTCCTGCGCGATCGCCGCGACGAGGCCGTCGGCGGCCCACTTCACCTGTCGAGCCAATCCATGTCGAGAGCCGAGCTTCCGCGTTGACCGTCGAGGCGTCGAGTGTTCTGCGCGTTCGGCCCGCAGTCGTCAAGGGCGGAAGCGGCGCGCTTCGCGCAATGCGCGATCAGCGCACTTCGATGCCCGGCGGCCGCCATCGCCGCCTTCGCCTGCCCGATCGTGAACTCGCCGTAGTGGAAGATCGACGCGGCGAGCACCGCGTCGGCGCCGCCGACGACGATGCCGTCGACGAGGTCCTGCAGCGAGCCGACGCCGCCCGACGCGATCACCGGGACGTCGACCGCATCGACGACCGCGCGCGTCAACGCGAGGTCGAAGCCGGTGCGCGCGCCGTCGCGATCCATGCTGGTGAGCAGGATCTCGCCGGCGCCGCGCGCGACGACCTCGCGCGCCCAGTCGACGACGTCGAGCCCGGTCGGCGTGCGCCCGCCATGCGTGTAGACCTCCCACGCTTCGGGCGCCGACCTGCTTGGCGTCGATCGCCGCGACGATGCACTGCGCGCCGTAGCGGCCGGCGGCCTCCTCGAACAGGCCGGGGTTCCTGACGCCGGCGGTGTTGATGCTGACCTTGTCGGCGCCCGCGTTGAGCAGCGCCCGGATGTCGTCGACCGAGTTGACGCCGCCGCCGACGGTGAGCGGAATGAACACTTCGTCGGCGACCGCCTCGATCATCTCGTAGAGGAGCCCGCGCGTCTCGACGCTCGCGCGGATGTCGAGGAACGCGAGCTCGTCGGCGCCCTGCTCGTCGTAGCGCCGCGCGACCTCGACCGGGTCGCCGGCGTCGCGCAGGTTGACGAAGTTGACGCCCTTGACGACGCGGCCCTCGGCCACGTCGAGACACGGAATGATGCGCTTGGCGAGGCCCATCGCGGGGATCAGCCCGCCCTTGCCCGCCGCGCCCTTGCCTGCCGCGCCCTTGCCCGCCGTCGCCCTTGGCCGGCGCCTCGCCCTTGGCCGCCTTCATCGCCGCCTTGAAGTCGAGCTTGCCCTCGTACAGCGCGCGCCCGGCGATCGCGCCGATGATGCCTTCCTTCTCGAACGGCAGCGAGGTTCGAGGATGTCCTGCGATCGAGGCGATGCCGCCCGATGCGATCACCGGTATCTTGATCTCGCGCGCGAGACGTGACGGTCGCCTCGACGTTGACGCCGGTGAGCATGCCGTCGCGGCCGATGTCGGTGTAGATGATCGCCTCGACGCCGTAGTCCTCGAACTTCTTCGCCGAGGTCGACGACGTCGTGACCGGTCATCTTCGACCAGCCGTCGGTCGCGACCTTGCCGTCGCGCGCGTCGAGGCCGACGATGATGTGGCCCGGAAACGCGTAGCAGGCATCGTGCAGGAAACCGGGGTTCTTGACGGCGGCCGTGCCGATGATCACGTAGGTGATGCCGTCGTCGAGGTAGCGCTCGATCGTGTCGAGGTCGCGGATGCCGCCGCCCAGCTGCACCGGGATCTCCTCGCCGATCACGCTGACGATCTCGCGGATCGCGAGCTCGTTCTTCGGCACGCCCGCGACCGCGCCGTTGAGGTCGACGAGGTGCAGCCGCTCCGCGCCCTGCTCGAGCCAGTGCTGCGCCATCGCGGCCGGATCCTCGGAGAACACCGTGGCCGACTGCATCTCGCCCTGCTTCAGGCGAACGCAGTGACCGTCCTTGATGTCGATCGCGGGAATGATCTGCATGGCGGCGGGGGACGGCGGAGGGGAGAGGAGAGGACCGGCGGAGGATACGGCCCGCGCCACGCGCGGCTAGCGCCGTCCGTCCCAGGCGACGAAATTGGCGAGCAGCTGAAGCCCGGCGCGGTGGCTCTTTTCCGGATGGAATTGCGTTGCGAAGATATTAGCCCGGGCAATCGCGCAAGTAAACGCCGTCGGATAGTCGGCGGTGCCCGCTGTCACCGCCGGGTCGGCGGGCACGCGGATAGATAGCTGTGCGCGAAGTAGAAGCGCGTCCCGTCGGGGATGCCGGCCCACAGCGGGTGCGCCCGCGTCTGGTGCACCGGGCTCCAGCCCATGTGCGGCACCTTGAGCCGCTGCCCGTCGGCGCCGATCATCGCCTCGTCGCGAAAGCGCACGACGCGGCCCGGCGAGGACGCGCGAGCCCCCGCGTCGGGCCCTCCTCGCTCGCTTCGAACAGCATCTGCAGGCCGAGGCAGATGCCGAGGAACGGGCGCGTCCGCGCCGCCTCGAGCGACGACGCCCGCGAGCCCGCTCGCGTCGAGGCACCGGATGCAATCGGGCATCGCGCTCTGGCCCGGCAGCACGACGCGCGCGGCGCCGCGGATCACGTCGGGATCCGCGCTCACCACGATGCTGCGCTCCGGCGCGACGTGGCACGAGCGCCTTCGCCACCGAGCGCAGGTTGCCCATTCCGTAGTCGACGACGGCGATGTCGGTCATGGCCGGACAAGAGGGCGCTGCTGGCGCAAACGCGCGTCGGCTAGAGCGTTCCCTTGGTCGACGGTACGGACCCGCCGCCGCCGCGGATCGCGCGCGACCGCCATCCGCAGCGCGCGGGCGAACGCCTTGAACACGGTTTCCGCCTGGTGGTGCGCGTTCTGTCCGCGCAGGTTGTCCACGTGCAGCGTGACCAGCGCGTGGTTGACGAAGCCCTGGAAGAACTCGTGCGTGAGGTCGACGTCGAAGGTGCCGATCATCGCGCGGGTGAACGGCACGTGGAACTCGAGGCCCGGGCCGCCCGGACAGGTCGATGACGACGCGCGACAGCGCCTCGTCGAGCGGCACGTACGCGTGGCCGTAGCGCGTCAGCCCCTTCTTGTCGCCGAGCGCCTGCGCAACCGCCTGGCCCAGCGTGATGCCGATGTCCTCGACCGTGTGGTGCGCGTCGATGTGCAGGTCGCCCTTGCGCGCGAACGGTCGAGGTCGAGCATGCCGTGGCGCGCGACCTGGTCGAGCATGTGGTCGAGAAACGGCACGCCGGTCGCGAGCTCGGCGCGGCCGTCGCCGTCGAGATTCACCTCGACGGTGATCTGCGGTCTCGTTCGTGTTGCGCTCGACCCTGGCGGTGCGGGGCTGTTGGCATGACGGAGCCTGTCGAATCGTACGCTTTCAGCGCCGCGAGCAGCGCGTCGTTTTCGGCCGGCGTGCCGACGGTGATGCGCAGGCAGTGCTCGAGCAGCGGGTGCCAGCCGTGCAGGTTCTTCACCAGGATGCCCGCCTCGCCGCAAGCGCATCGAACCAGCGCGGCGCGTCCGGCACGCGCGCCAGCACGAAATTGGTCTGCGTCGGGAACGCTGACGACGCCGGCCAGCGCCGCCAGCGCCGCATGCAGCGCGCGCGCGCTCGGCCTGCAGCATCGCCGCCTGCTCCGCGAGCAGCTCGCTCTCGGCCAGCAGCACCGGCGCCACCGCCTGCGTCAGCGCGTTGAGATTGTACGGCTGGCGCACCTTGTCGAGTTCGGCGATCCACTCGGGCGCCGCGACCGCGTAGCCCAGCCGCACGCCCGCCATCCCGATCTTCGACACCGTGCGCAGCACGAGCAGGTTCGGAAACTCGCGCGACGCGCGGCAGGAAGCTCGCGTCGGCGAACGCGTAGTACGCCTCGTCGACGACGACCAGGCCCGGCGCGGCGCGCAGGATGTCCTCGATCGTCGGCCGCCGCGAACAGGTTGCCGGTCGGATTGTTCGGATAGGCGAGAAAGACGAGCGCCGGCCGCTCGCGCTCGATCGCGGCCAGCATGGCGCCGCGTGTCGAGCGCGAAGTCGGCGCGCGAGCGGCACGCCGACGAAGCGCATGCCCGGCGTAGAGCGCATTCATCCGGTACATCACGAACGACGGCTCCGGCGCGAGCATCGCCGCGCCCGGCTTCGCCAGCGCCGACGTGATGATCTGGATCAGTTCGTCGGAACCGTTGCCGAGGATCAGGCCCAGCGAGTCGGGAATGCGCGAGCGCCGCGCGCAGCGCCGCCTTGACCGCGTCGCGCCCCGCCGTCCGGATAGCGGTTGACCGGCACCGTCGGCCACGGCGGCGCGCGATCTTCGCGCGCAACGTCCGCCGGCAGCGGAAACGGATTCTCCATCGCGTCGAGCTTGATCATGCCGTCGGCCGTTGGCGACCGCGTAGGCCGATCAGCGCGCGGATCTCGGGGCGGACGACGGCCGGCGACGACGTCGGCTGGCGCGCGCAGTCGCTCATTCGCCGGCGACGCGGTAGAGCGCGCTCTGCGCGTGCGCGGCGAGGCCCTCGCCGTGCGCGAGCGTCGCCGCGACGGGGCCCAGCGCGCGCGCCGCCGCGGGCGAGACGTCGAGCACGCTCGAGCGCTTCTGGAAATCGTAGACGCCGAGCGGCGACGAGAAGCGCGCGGTGCGGCCGGTCGGCAGCACGTGGTTCGGGCCGGCGCAGTAGTCGCCGAGCGCCTCCGACGCGTGGTGCCCCATGAAGATCGCGCCCGGCGTGGCGGATCTTCGGCAGCAGCGCGGCGGGATCGGCGACGGCGAGCTCCAGGTGCTCGGGCGCGATGCGGTTGGCGATCGCGCACGCCTCGTCGAGATCGCGCGACCCGGATCAGCGCGCCGCGATTCGCGAGCGACGCGGCGATGATCGCGCGCCGCGGCATCGTCGGCGATCTGCCGCTGCGCGCTCGCCGCGACCGCGTCGAGCATGCGCCGCGTCGGGCGTGACCAGGATCGCCTGCGCGAGCTCGTCGTGCTCGGCCTGCGAGAAGAGGTCCATCGCGACCCAGTCCGGGTTGGCGGTCGCGTCGGCGATGACGAGGATCTCCGACACGCCGGCGACCATGTCGATGCCGACGGTGCCGAACACGCGGCGCTTCGCCGCCGCGACGTAGGCGTTGCCGGGGCCGCAGATCTTGTCGACCGCCGGAACCGTCGCCGTGCCGTAGGCGAGCGCCGCGATCGCCTGCGCGCCGCCGATCGTGAACGCGCGCGACACGCCGGCGAGATGCGCCGCGGCGAGCACCAGCGGATTGCGCACGCCGTCGGGCGTCGGCACGACCATGACGATCTCGCGCGACGCCGGCGACGTGCGCCGGAATCACGTTCATCAGCACCGACGACGGATACGCGGCCTTGCCGCCCGGCACGTAGACGCCGACGCGGTCGAGCGGCGTCACCTGCTGGCCGAACTCGCTGCCGTCGGCTTCGCGATACGACCAGGACTCCAGCTTCTGCCGCTCGTGGTAGGCGCGGATGCGCGCCGGCGGCCGTCTGCAGCGCGTCGCGCTGCGCCGGCGGGCAGCGCGTCGAACGCGCGCCGCATCTCGTCGGCCGTGATCTCGAGCGCCGCCGACCGACGCCGCATGCACGCCGTCGAAGCGCGCCGTGTATTCGAGCACCGCCGCGTCGCCGCGCGCGCGCACGTCGGCGACGATCGCGCGCGACCGTCGCGTCGACCGCCGGGTCCTGCGCCGACTCGAACGCGATCGAGCGCGGCGAGTCGCGGCGTCGAAACCGGGCGCCGCCGCGTCGAGGCGGCGCAGCGACGAGCGGCGTGCCAGCGTTCACTGGCGGCCCGCGTTCACCGCTCCGTCGGCCGCCGCGCCGCGCTCGACGGCGGCCGCGATCGCGTCGAGCAGCGGCTGCACCACGTCGCGCTTCAGCTTGAGCGCGGCCGGATTGACGATGAGCCGCGAGCTGATCGGCAGGATGTCCTCGACGACGACGAGATCGTTGGCCTTCAGCGTGTTGCCGGAGCTCACGAGGTCGACGATCGCGTCGGCGAGCCCGACCAGCGGCGCGAGCTCCATCGAGCCGTAGAGCTTGATGAGGTCGACGTGCATGCCCTTGGCGGCGAAGTGCTCGCGCGCGGTCTTCACGTACTTGGTCGCGACGCGGATGCGCGCGCCGCGCTGGACGGTGCCCGCCCAGTCGAAGCCGCGCTTGGTCGCGACCACCATCCGGCAGCGGCCGATCTCGAGGTCGAGCGGCTGGTAGAGCCCCTCGCCGCCGTGCTCGAGCAGCACGTCCTTGCCGGCGACGCCGACGTCGGCGGCGCCGTGCTGCACGTAGGTCGGCACGTCGGAGGCGCGCACGATCACGACCGAGACACCGGGCCGGTTGGTGCCGATGATCAGCTTGCGCGAGGACTCCGGATCCTCGGCCGGCACGATGCCCGCCGCGCGCGAGCAGCGGCAGCGTCTCGTCGAAGATGCGCCCCTTGGAGAGGGCGAGCGTGAGCGTCGGCACAGGCGGGCGGCGGTAGAGCGCAGGCTTCATTCTACCGGACCGGCCGCGTCACGGCCCGTCGCAACCTCACTGCCGCGCCGTGCGCACGTTCGACGGGCGGCCGGCTCGTCCGCCGCTGCGTGCGATACGGATTGATGTCGACGCCGCCGCGCCGCGTGAAGCGCGCGTACACCGACAGCGCTTCCGGCGCGGCAGCGCCGCCAGACGTCGACGAAGATGCGCTCGACGCAGTGCTCGTGGAAGCCCGGATGACGGCGAAACGACACGAGATAGCGCAGCAGGCCCGCGCGATCGATGCGCGCGCCGCGGTAGGCGAGCTGCACGCTGGCGTAGTCGGGCTGCCCGGTGACCGGGCACACCGAGCGGAAGAGCCGCGTGCACAGCGTCTCGGCGACGGCCGGCGCCGCCGGCGACGAGCGCTTCGGGTACGGGCTCGTAACGGTCGACGGCGATCGGCAGCCGTCGAGGCAGCTCGCCGGCGAGCTCGCGCGTGCGGCAGCGCCGCAAGATCCCGCGGCAGCGTCAGCGTCACGTCGACCGCCGCGCCGGCCGCCGCGGACAGGTCGCGCGCGATCGCCGCCGCGACGTCGGTCCGCGGCGAAGCGCGTCTGCTTGAACGCCGTCGAGGTAGAGCTTGACCGATTTCGACTCGACGATCCGCGGCGAGTCGCGCCGGCACGGCGAACGCGCGATCGGCGACCTGCGGCTTGCCGGCGGCGTCGAGCCAGGTCAGCTCGTAGGCGGTCCACAGGTCGACGCCGCGGAACGGCAGCGCGGCGCCGAATCCGAGCTCCGCGCGCTGCGGCGCGCGCTCGACCGGGAACAGGAGCGCGGGATCGTAGCGTTCGGCGTACGTCGTCGCGTGGCCGAGCGGCGAGGCGTCGAGGTCGGTCATGCGGCCACCGGTCATGACACGCGCCGGATCTGCGCGCCCAGCTCCGAGAGCTTCTCCTCGATCCGCTCGTAGCCGCGGTCGAGGTGGTAGATGCGGTCGATCGTCGTCGCGCCCTCGGCCATCAGCCCGGCGATGACGAGGCAGGCGGACGCGCGCAGGTCGGTCGCCATCACGTTGGCGCCGGTCAGCTTCGGCACGCCGCGGACGATCGCCGTGTTGCCCTCGACGTCGATGTCCGCGCCGAGGCGCACGAGCTCCTGCACGTGCATCATCCGGTTCTCGAAGATCGTCTCGGTGATGACCGACGTCCCGTCGGCGCGCGTCGCCAGCGCCATCATCTGCGCCTGCATGTCGGTCGGAAATCCGGGGTACGGCGCGGTGCGCAGGTTGAACGGCGCGAGCGGCCCGCGCCGCGTGACGCGGATCGCGTCGCCCGCGACGGCGATCGTCGGCGCCCGCCTCCGCAGCTTGTCGAGCACGGCCTCGAGCGTCGTCCGCCTGCGTGCCGGCGACCGTCGCGTCGCCGCCGGTCGCGGCGACCGCCGCGAGGAACGTTCCGGTCTCGATCCGGTCGGGCATGATCGCGTGCGTCGCGCCGTGCAGCCGCTCGACACCCTCGATGACGATGCGGTCGGTGCCCGCGCCGGCGATCCGCGCGCCCATCGCGACGAGGCAGCGCGCGAGGTCGACGACCTCCGGCTCGCGCGCGGCGTTCTCGAGCATCGTCGTGCCCTCGGCGAGCGTCGCCGCCATCAGCAGGTTCTCGGTGCCGGTCACCGTGACGACGTCGAACACGAAGCGCGTGCCCGCGAGCCGCCGCGCGCGCGCGCTGATGTAGCCGTGCTCGAGGTCGATCTCGGCGCCCATCGCCTCCAGGCCCTTCACGTGCTGGTCGACCGGGCCGCAGGCCGATCGCGCAGCCGCCGGGCAGCGACACGCGCGCCTCGCCGCAGCGCGCGACGAGCGGCCCCAGCGCGAGGATCGACGCGCGCATCGTCTTGACGAGCTCGTAGGGCGCGAGCGGCCAGTCGATGCGTGCCGCGTCGAGCGCGACGTCGCCCGGCGTGCCGCGCGTCCTGCGCGACGCCCATCTGCGCGAGCAGCGTCTGCATCGTGCGCACGTCGTTCAGCCGCGGCACGTTGGTGAGCACGAGCGGCTCCGGCGTGAGCAGCGCCGCGCAGAGGATCGGCAGCGCCGCGTTCTTGGCGCCCGAGACGCGCACCTCGCCGACGAGCGGCCGGCCGCCTTCGATCAGCAGCTTGTCCATCTCAGCGCCCGCCCGGCCGCGGCCGAAAGCGAGGGCAGCCGCGGCGCCCCCTCGGGGGGCGGCGAACGCAGTGAGCGTGGGGGCCGTTCATCTCAGCGGACCCGGGCCGCCGCCCATTGCGCCGGGGTGAGCGTCGTCATCGACAGCGCGTGGATCTCCTCGCGCATCCGGTCGCCCAGCGCCGCGTAGACGAGCTGGTGCTGGCGGACCCTGGACAGGCCCTCGAAGGCCGCGACTACGATCGAGCGCCTCCCAGTGGTGGCCGTCGCCGCGCACCTCGACGTGCTCGCAGGCGAGGCCCGCGGCGATCGAGCGTCTCGATGGATTCGGCGGATGGCCATCGCGGACGGGTCGGACGCGATGCGGCGGCGCGGCGGACGCCGGTCAGTGCCGCAGCTTCCAGCCGCGTCGCGAGCAGCGCGAGCGTCGAGCCCGGCGAAGCGCGACGCAGCACGCGGCGACGATCGCGAGGCTCGGTCGCCGGCGACACGTCGGACAGGCCGAAAAAGCCGTAGCGGAACCCGTCGATCATATAGAAGAACGGATTGAAGCGCGACAGCGCCTGCCAGAACGGCGGCAGCGAGTGGATCGAGTAGAACACGCCGGACAGGAACGTGAGCGGCATGATGATGAAGTTCTGGAACGCGGCGAGTCTGGTCGAACTTGTCGGCCCAGATGCCGGCGATCAGGCCCAGCGTGCCGAGGATCGCGCTGCCGAGCAGCGCGAAGGCGAGCGCCCAGAGCGGGTGCGGCAGGCGCAGCAGCGACGGCGCGAAGAGCAGCGTGACGGCGAACACGCCGAGGCCGACGACGATGCCGCGCACCATCGCGCCCAGCACGTAGGCGGCGAAGAGGTCGAGCGGCGACAGCGGCGGCAGCAGCATGAAGATCAGGTTGCCGGTGATCTTGCGACTGGATCAGCGACGACGAGCGTGTTGGCGAACGCGTTCTGCAGCACCGACATCATCACGAGGCCGGGAACCAGGAACGCCGTGTAGCGTCACCTGGCCGTCGAACACCGAGACGCTCGACTCGAGCACGTGCGAGAAGATCAGCAGGTACAGCAGCGCCGTCAGCACCGGCGCCAGCGATCGTCTGGAAGCTCACCTTCCAGAAGCGCAGCAGCTCCTTGTAGAGCAGCGTGAGCCAGCCGGCGCCCGCGATCGCGCATCACGGCCGCGATCCCTTGCCGGTCGCCGCGGCGGCGCGCGCCCATGATCCGCAGGAACACCTGCTCGAGGTCGGTCTCCTGCAGCGCGAGCTCGTCGATGGCGATGCCCTCGTCGCGCAGCGCGGCGAGCAGCGTCTCGAGCTCGGCGTAGCGCTCGAGGCCGATGAAGAGGATCGCCGCGCTCCTGCCGCAGCACGCGCGGCTGCCAGCGCCGCCGGCACGCGCGCGGCGACCAGCCGCACGGTGAGCCCGGCGAAGCGCGACAGCAGGTTCTGCGTGGTGTCGAGCGCGACGACCCTGCCCGCCTTCAGCATCGCGATGCGGCCGCACAGCGCCTCGGCCTCCTCGAGATAGTGCGTCGTCAGGATGATCGTGTGGCCGTCGCGATTGAGCTTGCGGATGAACCCCCACAGGCTCTGCCGCAGCTCGACGTCGACGCCGGCGGTCGGCTCGTCGAGCACGATCACCGGCGGCTTGTGCACCAGCGCCTGGCCGACCAGCACGCGCCGCTTCATGCCGCCGGAGAGCGAGCGCATGTTGGCGTCGGCCTTCGCCACGAGGTCGAGGTGGTGCAGGATCTCGTCGATCCACGGCGCCGTTGTCGCGGATGCCGAAGTAGCCGGACTGGATGCGGAGCGTCTCGCGCACGGTGAAGAACGGATCGAACACGAGCTCCTGCGGCACGACGCCCAGCGCGCGGCGCGCGGCGCGGTAGTCGGCGACGACGTCGTGGCCGAGGATGCGCGCGGTGCCGCGGTCGGCGCGCGTCAGCCCGGCGAGGATCGAGATCAGCGTCGTCTTGCCGGCGCCGTTGGGCCCCAGCAGCCCGAAGAACTCGCCCTCCTCGACCGTCAGGCTCACGCCGTCGAGCGCCTGCACGCTGCCGAAGCGGCGGGCGACGTTGATGACTTCGACGGCGGCGGGCACGGGCAGGAAACCGGCAGGACGGCGAGACTGCGACGCGACGGGCGGCACCGGCTGGCGCGCGCGGTTTCCGCTCAATCGGCCGAGGATCTCCTCGACGCCGTAAACGCGGCGAGCGACGTCGAGCGCAGCGGGAACGCCGACGAAGGGCAGCGGCTTGCCGTCTCGGCGGCGCGCCGCTTGAGCGCGAGCAGCACCGCGACGGCGGCCGAGTCGACCGCACCGATGCCGGCGAGATCGATCTCGCCGGCAGGGCGGCAGCGGCAGCGCCGCCGCGCCGCGAGCACGCGCCGGCGTTGGCGAAGGTGAGCGCGCCGGCGAACGACCAGCGCGCGCCGTCGGCGCTCGGGGCAAAGCTCCGCGCCCAGATCGTCCCCCGCACCGCGTTCGGCCATCACTTGGCGGCGACGCCCTTGTTCCGGTCGGCGAGCGTCTTGATCAGGCCGTCGACGCCGCCGTTCTTGATCTGCTCGTTGAACTCGTCGCGATAGTTGGTGACGAGCGACACGCCGCCGACGATGACGTCGTAGCACTTCCAGCCGTCGGCCTTCTTCTCCATGCTGTAGTCGATCTGGACCGGCGCGCCGCTGGCCCGCTGCACGGCCGTGCGCACGGTGACGTCGGTGTCGCCGGGGTTCATCCGCAGCGGCTTGTAGTCGATCGTCTCGTTGCGGTACTGGGTGAGCGCGCCCGAGTACGTGCGCACGAGCAGCGCCGCGGAACTCGTCGGTCAGCCGCTTCTGCTGCTCGGGCGTGGCCGCGCGCCAGTTCTTGCCCATCGCCAGCGCCGTCATCCGCGCGAAGTCGAAGTTGGGCAGCAGCTTCGTCTCGATCACCTCGCGGATGCGCGCCTCGTTGCCGGCCTGGATCAGCGGATCGGCCTTGATCGTCGCGAGGACGTCCTGCGCGACGCGCTTGACCAGCGCATCGGGCGCCTCCTGCGCGTGCGCAGGCGCGGCCGCCAGCAGCGACAGCGCCGCGGCGAGCAGCAGCAACGCGGCCGCGCCGGGCGGCACGGCATGGAGTCGCATGACCATCTATTCCTCCTCGGGTTCCGGCGGCGGCTTGCCGTCGTAGACGCAGGTAGCGGCGCCGCTGCAGGTAGGCGTTGCGGATGAAGAGGTAGCGGTCGAGCGCCGCGGTGTCGACGAGCTGGCGCCGTCGCCAGCGCCTGCGCGCGCAGGTCGACGGCGCCCACGCCGTAGAGGACGTTGCGCACCGGGACGTCGGGGATGTAGCCGACCGGCCCCACGGCGATCCGCGCAATCCAGCCTGCGCCGTCGCGCACCGTCGTCGGCCCGAAGAGCGGGACGAACAGGTACGGCCCCTGTCGAAGCCCCAGTCGCCGAAGGTCTGCCCGAAGTCCTCGTTGCCGCGCTCGATGCCCACCATCCGACGCGAGGTCGAACATGCCGCCGAGCCCGAACCCGGTGTTGAGCATCACGCGGCCGAAGTCGTCGCCGACCTTGTCGAGCTTGCCCTGCAGCAGGCCGTTGACCGCCGAGAACAGGTCGTCGATGTTGTTGAAGACGTTGGACACCGCCTGTGCGGATCGGCTCCGGGACGACGTCGACGTACGCCTGGATCGCGGCTTCACGATCGCCGTGTCGACCGCGTCGTGAACCTCGATACATCGCGCGGTTCATCGGCTCGAACGGGTCGACGCGCGACGGCGCCGCCGCGCAGCCGGCAAGCAGCGCCGCCGCGAGCGCGACCACGGCGGGACGAATCGCGGCATGTCGCGCGCGATCATGGGCCGCTCACTTTCGCGCCGCCGCTCGCGGCCTTGTCGAACAGGAACTGGCCGATCAGCTTCTCCAGCACGACCGCCGACTGCGTCTTCGCGATCTTCCCGCCGTCGGCGAGCATCTTCGGGTCGCCGCCGGCGTCGAGCCCGATGTAGACCTCGCCCAGCAGGCCCGACGTCAGGATCGACGCGATCGTGTCCGTCGTGAACTCGTAGCCGTTGTCGATCTTGAGCGTGACCACGGCCTGGTAGGTCGTCGGATCGAGCTTGATCCGCTCGACGCGGCCGACGACGACGCCCGCCGCCTTGACCGGCGCGCGCAGCTTGAGGCCGCCGATGTTGTCGAAGCGCGCCTCGAGCCGGTAGCCCGGGGCCGAGTCGAAGCTCACCAGATTGCCGACCTTGAGCGCGAGGAACAGGATCGCGCCGATGCCGATCGCGACGAAGATGCCGACCCAGAGGTCGATGGTCGAGCGGTTCAGATCCGTTCGTCTGTCCGATTGCATCCCCGGAACATGAAGACGGTGAGGACGAAATCGAGCGCCAGGATCGCGAGCGAGCTCTCGACCACGGTGCGCGTCGTCGCGCTCGACACGCCCTCGGCGGTCGGCTTCGCGTCGTAGCCCTCGAACACGGCGATCAGGCTGACCGCGACGCCGAACACGACGCTCTTGATGATCGCCGTTGACGATGTCGAAGCGAAAGTCGACGCCGCCTGCATGTTGCCCCAGAACGCGCCGGGGTCGATGCCGATGAGCCGGACGCCGACGAGGTAGGCGCCGAACACGCCCATCGTCGAGAACAGCGCGGCGAGCAGCGGCATCGAGATGACGCCGCCCCAGAAGCGCGGCGCGACGACGCGCGCCAGCGGATCGACGGCCATCATCTCCATCGCCGACAGCTGCTCGGTCGCCTTCATCAGGCCGATCTCGGCGGTGATCGCGCTGCCGGCGCGGCTCGCGAACAGCAGCCCGGCGACCACCGGCCCGAGCTCGCGCACCAGCGACAGCGCGACGAGGATGCCGAGCGACTCGTCGGCGCCGTAGCGCTGCAGCACGTCGTAGCCCTGCAGCGCCAGCACCATGCCGACGAACAGGCCGGACACCAGGATGATGACCAGCGAGAGCACGCCCGAGAAGTAGATCTCGCGCACCGTGAGGTGCAGGCGGGCGAACGCCGCCGGCGTCTCCTGGACGACCGCGACGAAGAAGCGCGCGGCGTAGCCCAGCCGGCGCGATCGCGGCGATCGACGTGCGCGCCGAGCCGGCGCAGCGCGTCGGCGATGCCCGTGGCGGCGGCGCTAAGCACGGGCGAGGAGCTCGGCGCGGTACGGCGCGCCGGATAGTGGAACGGCACCGGGCCGTCCGGCTCGCCGTCGACGAACTGGCGGACGAACGCATCGCCGGACGCGCGCACCTCGGCCGGGCGTGCCCTGCGCGATGATCCGGCCCTCGGAGACGAAATAGAGGTAGTCGACGATCTTCAGCGATTCGTACACGTCGTGCGTGACGACGACCGACGTGATGCCGAGCGCGTCGTTCAGCCGGCGGATCAGCTGCCCGACGACGCCGAGCGAGATCGGATCGAGTCCGGCGAACGGCTCGTCGTACATCACGAGCATCGGGTCGAGCGCGATCGCGCGCGCCAGCGCGACGCGCCGCGCCATGCCGCCGGACAGCTCCGACGGCATCAGCTGCGCCGCGCCGCGCAGGCCGACCGCGTGCAGCTTCATCAGCACGAGGTCGCGGATCAGCTCCTCGGGCAGGTCGGTGTGCTCGCGCATCGGGAACGCGATGTTCTCGAACACGGTCATGTCGGTGAACAGCGCGCCGAACTGGAACAGCATGCCGATCTTGCGGCGCAGCGCGTAGAGCTCGTCGCGGTCGAGATCGGGCACCGACTGGCCGCCGACGCGCACGCGCCCGGACTGCGGCGCAGCTGCCCGCCGATCAGGCGCAGGATCGTCGTCTTGCCGCAGCCGGAGCCGCCCATGATCGCGACGACCTTGCCGCGCGGAATCGTCATCGAGATGCCCGTCGAGCACGGGCCGCCGGTCGTAGCCGAACGTCACGTCGGCCAGCTCGACGGCAATTTCGGGACGGGCGGCGGCCGGAGCGGGCGCCGGCGCGGTAGGGTCGGACACGGGGCGGGCGCTCGACACGAGGGAGCGCGATTGTAGCCGTACGCGCCGCCGCTCGCAATGACCGTAGCGTCGGTCATCGGACTCGCGACACGGCCATCGCAATCGGCGCGTCGGCGCCCGGCATGCGCCACACGTCAGACCGTCGCAGGAACCTGCTGCTCGGCCAGCGCGAGCTTCTCGGGCCGCCCGAGCAGCACGACGACGTCGCCGGCCTCGAAGCCCCAGTCCGGGCCGGGCCGCTGCGAGCGCGCGCCCCGGCGGCGCACGCCGGTCACCTCGACGCAGTCCGTCGAGCTCGAGCTCGGCCAGCGTCCTGCCGACCGCGGACGCGCGATCCGGCAGCTGCACCGAATGCAGCCGCGGCTGCAGGTTCTCGGCGGCGTCGGCCGCGTCGGTCGCGCCGTGGAAGAAGCCGCGGAACAGGCTGTAGCGCTCCTCGCGGATCGCGCGGATCCGCGCCAGCACGCGATTGAGCGGCACGCCCAGCAGCAGCAGCGAGTGCGACGCGAGCATCAGGCTGCCCTCGAGCACCTCCGGCACGACCTCGGCGGCGCCCGCGTCGAGCAGCCGGTCGAGCTCGCTGTCGTCGAGCGTGCGCACGATCACCGGCAGCTCGGGGCGCAGCTCGTGCACGTGATGCAGGATCTTGAGCGCGACCGGCGTGTCGGCGAACGTGATCACCACGGCGCGCGCCTTCGCGAGGCCCGCGGCGACCAGCGCCTCCCGGCGGCCCGCGTCGCCGTAGACGACCGACGAGCCGTCGCCCGCCGCCTCGCGCACGCGCTCCGGGTCGGCGTCGAGCGCGATGAACGGAATGTCCTCGGCCTCGAGCAGGCGCGCGAGGTTCTGGCCGCTGCGGCCGTAGCCGCAGATGATCACGTGGTTCTGGCGCGCCATCGTCGTCGCGGCGATCTGCGTGATCTGCGCCGCGCGCGCGAGCCAGTCGTTCGCGGTGAACTTGCGCACGATCGGCTCCGCGAACTGGATCAGGAGCGGCGCCGGCAGCATCGACAGCACCATCGCCGCCAGCACGAGCTGCGCGATCGTGCCCGGCACGAGCGTCAGGTCGACCGCGAGCGCGAGCATCACGAGCGCGAACTCGCCGGCCTGCGCGAGGTAGAAGCCGGTGCGCAGCGCGGTGCCGGCGGCGCGCCGAAGACGCGCGACAGCACGACGATCAGCGCGAGCTTGGCGAGGACCGGGACGACGAGCAGCAGCAGCACCCACGCGAGGTTGCGCAGCGACGACGCGCGAGGTCGAGCGCCATGCCGACGGTGACGAAGAACAGCCCCAGCAGCACGTCGCGGAACGGCTTGATGTCCTCCTCGACCTGATAGCGGTACTCGGTCTCGGCGATCAGCATGCCGGCGAGGAACGCGCCGAGCGCGAGCGACAGTCCGGCGAGCTCGGTCAGCGCCGCGAGGCCGAGCGTGATCAGCAGCACGTTCAGCATGAACAGCTCGGAGCTGCGCTGCCGCGCGACCAGGTGGAACCAGGCGCGCATCGGCTGCTGGCCGGCGAACAGGATCAGCACCAGCACGACGAGCGCCTTGACGCCGGCGCTCGGCCAGCGCCGACGGCGAGCTCGCCGCCGCTCTTGCGCGAGCGACGGCATCACGATCAGGAACGCGACGACGGCGAGGTCCTGGAACAGCAGGATGCCCATCACGTCGCGGCCGTGCGGCGTCGCGAGCTCCATCCGCTCGGCCAGCATCTTGGAGACGATCGCCGTCGAGCTCATCGCCAGCGCGCCGCCGAGCGCGAAGCCCGCCTGCCAGCCGTAGCCCAGGAAGTGCAGCGCGAGCATCGCCGCGCGATCGTGGTGATCGCCACCTGCGCGAGGCCGAGCCCGAACACCGCGCGGCGCATCGCCTTGCAGCTGCGGCAGGCTGAACTCGAGCCCGATCGAGAACATCAGGAAGACGATGCCGAACTCGGCGAGATGGCGGGTCTCGGTCGCCGTCCGGCACCCACGCGAGCGCGTGCGGTCCGACGGCGATGCCGACCAGCAGGTAGCCGAGGATCGGCGGCAGGCGGACGAGCCGGCAGACGACGACGACGACGACGGCTGCGCCGAGCAGGACGAGGATCAGTTGCAGCGTCTGCGGCATCGTGCGGGCGTGGCGGTGGCTCGTCCGGCAGCGGGTGGGAGTGCGATCGAATGTAGCATGGAGCCCGACCAATCCAGTCCGGTATACTTCTGTGCATGAGCGCCGCAGGGCCGTCCCAGGGCGTGAATCGCTCGCCTCCCGGCGAGACGGCGCGCAGCGCCAAGGGTGCACGAATGAGCGTCACCGTCTCAGCCGCGCCTGCCGCGCGGCCCGGTCGCGCGGGGGTCGATCGGGCGCGCGCGCTGTCGCTCGCGCGCGACGTGCTCGCGACCGAGGCGCGACGCGATCACGGCGCTCGCCGCGCGGCTCGGCGCCCCGTTCGTCGCCGCCGTCGCGCTGATCCTGCGATTGCCGGGGCCGCGTCGTCGTGTCCGGCATCGGCAAGTCGGGTCACATCGGCGCGCAAGCTCGCCGCGACGCTGGCGTCGACCGGCACGCCGGCGTTCTTCGTGCATCCGACCGAAGCGTCGCACGGCGATCTCGGCATGATCACGCCCGACGACGTCGTCGTCATGCTGTCCAATTCGGGCGAGACCGACGAGCTCGTGCTGCTGACGCCGCACCTGAAGCGCCAGGGCGCGAAGCTCGTCGCGCTGACCGGCAACGAGCAGTCGCTCGCTCGCGCAGGCGGCCGACGTGCATCTCGACGCGGCGGTCGACGCCGAGGCCTGTCCGCTCGGTCTCGCGCCGACGGCGAGCACGACGGCGGCGCTGGCGCTCGGCGACGCGCTCGCGCTCGCGCTGCTCGACGCGCGCGGCTTTTCGGTCGAGGATTTCGCCCGCTCGCATCCGGGCGGCACGCTCGGCCGCCGACTGCTGACGCGCGTGCGCGACGTGATGCGCACCGGCGACGCGCTGCCCATCGTCGGTGTCGGCGCGACGCTGGCGGAGGCCGATCGTCGAGATGAGCGGCAAGGGCATGGGCATGACGGCGGTCGTCGACGACGACGGGCAGCGTCGCGGGCATCTTCACCGACGGCGACCTGCGCCGCTGCCTCGACCGCATCCGCGACATCGCCGGCGTGCCGGTCGCCGACGTGATGACGCGCACGCCGCGCACGATCGGCCCCGACCGGCTCGCGATCGATTGCGTCGAGCTGATGGAGGCCGGCGCCGAAGGTGACGGAGCTGCTCGTCGTCGACGACGAGCGCCGGCTGGTCGGCGCGCTGCACCTGCACGACCTGTTTCGCGCGCGGGTGGTCGTGATGAGCCGCCGCACGCCGGGTCGTGCATGCGCCAGCGTCGCGCGCGCGGCATCCGGCTCCTCACCTGCGACGTCGACGGCGTGCTGACCGACGGCCGCATCTACGTCGACGACGACGGCCACGAGATGAAGGCGTTCAGCGCGCTCGACGGCGTCGGCCTCAAGATGCTGATGCGCGCCGGCATCGCCGTCGCCTGGATCACCGGCAGCAACGCGCCGGCGGTCACGCATCGCGCGCGCGCGCTCGGCGTGCACCGCGTCGTGCAGGGCGCCGAGGACAAGCTCACGCCGTGGGAGGCGCTGCGCGGCGAGCTCGGGCTGCCGGCCGACCGCCTGCGCGCACATCGGCGACGATCTTCCCGACGTGCCGGTGTTCGTCGCGCTGCGGCCTCGCGGTCACGGTTCCGCACGCGCCGGCGATGCGTTCGCGCGACGCGCGCACTACGTCACCGGCGCGCGACGGCGGCGCCGGCGCCGTGCGCGAGCTCTGCGAGCTGATTCTCGCCGCGCAGGGCGTCCTCGACCCGCAGCACGCGCGCGTTCGGCGCCTGACCGCACCGATGGCCTCGCGACGCAGCCGGCATCGACCGGCTGGTCGCCTGGTCGCCGGTGCTGCTGCTCGGCGGCCTCGCGGCGCTCACGTACTGGCTCGACGCGCAGGTGCGACCGCCCGCGCGCGCGCGGCGACGGCGCCGTCGCGGCACGACCCCGATCTCTACGTCGAGCAACTTCAGCGCGGTGAGCTTCGACGCG
Organism: uncultured beta proteobacterium; assembly: GCA_963699535.1. Classification (GTDB taxonomy): domain Bacteria; phylum Pseudomonadota; class Gammaproteobacteria; order Burkholderiales; family SG8-39; genus VBDM01. Next base: position 40,434 of record CAVOUJ010000015.1, read on the forward strand.
CAGCGGCCGCGTCCTGCAGTCGCTCGCGGCGAAGCGCGCGCAGCACTATCCGGACGACGACAGCGTCGACCTCGTCCGCGCCGTCGCTCGACGCTGACCGACCCCGGCAAGCCGCGCCTCGCGGTCACCGCCGACGCCGGCACGGTCTCGGGCAACCGCGAGATCGTCACGCTGCGCGGCAACGTCCGCGCGACCCGCGATGCGGCCGCGCCGCCGACGCCGCGCGACGGCGGCCGGCCGGGCCGGCGACCTTCACGACCGAGTTCCTGCACGTGATCCCGAAGCGATCGCGCGCCGAGACCGACCAGGCCGGTGACGATCGAGGAGCCGCGTGGAATAATCCAGGGCGTCGGGATGGACCTCGACAACAAGGCGAAGACGCTCAAGCTCAAGTCCGCCGTTCGCGGAACGCTGCAGCCCAACCACGCTTCCGAAGTGACCGCCGACCGCCGACCACCGTTCCGCCTGCACGCGTCCGCCGCGCGCGGTCGCGTCGGCGCTCGTCGCTGCGCTCACGGCGCTCGCGGATCGCGCCGCCGGCGCGCGGCCGAGAAGGCCGATCGCGACAAGCCGATCAACTTCTCGGGCGACACCGGCGACGTCAACCTGCAGGCGCACGGCGGCACGCTCACCGGCAACGTGATCATCACGCAGGGCACGCTCGAGATCCACGCCGACCGGATCGTCTTCAAGCAGAACGCCGACAATTCGCTGTCGGCGACCGCGTTCGGCAATCCGGTCGCCTTCCGCCAGAAGCGCGACGACGTCGACGAGTATTACGAGGGCTACGCGCAGCGCGTCGAGTACGACGGCTCGAAGGAGCTCGTCGAGCTCTTCGACAACGCGCTCCTGAAGCGCGGGCAGGACGAGATCCGCAGCAACTACATCTCCTACAACGCGGCGACCGAGCTGTTCAAGGCCGAAGGGCGTGCCGGAACGGTCCCCGACCCCGCGGGTCCCGGCACGCGCGTGCGCGGCATGTTCCAGCCCAAATCCGAACGCCGCCTGCCGGGCAAGGGCAAGGACAGCGCCGAAGGATGCCGGCAAGGACGCAAGCCGCGACGAAGCCGCAGACGCCCCGGCGCCGGAGCCGCCCGTGACGCTGAAGCCGGCCGGCGAGCTCGCGCCGCCCGCGGCCAAGTGAGCGCGGATCCCGCGGCGGGCGGCGCCGCGCCCGGCGAGCCAACTCTCGGTCGCGCAGCTCGAGAAGCGCTACAAGGCGCGCACCGTCGTCCACGACGTCTCGCTCGACGTCGGCGAGCGGCGAGGTCGTCGGCCTGCTCGGCCCGAACGGCGCCGGCAAGACGACCTGCTTCTACATGATCGTCGGGCTGGTCGCCGCCGACGGCGGACGGATCGAGCTCGACGGGCGCAACCTCTCGCGGCTGCCGATCCACACGCGCGCGCGGCTCGGGCTGTCGTACCTGCCGCAGGAGGCGTCGATCTTCCGCAAGCTGACCGTCGCCGAGAACGTGCGCGCGATCCTCGAGCTGCAGGACCTCGATTCCGACGCGCTCGCCAACCGCCTCGACGCGCTGCTCGAGGACCTGGCGATCTCGCACCTCGCCGACGCCCCGGCGCTCTCGCTGTCCGGCGGCGAGCGCCGCCGCGTCGAGATCGCGCGCGCGCTCGCGACCCGGCCGCGCTTCATCCTGCTCGACGAGCCGTTCGCCGGCGTCGACCCGATCGCCGTCCTCGACATCCAGAAGATCATCGGCTTCCTCAAGGAGCGCGGCATCGGCGTGCTGATCACCGACCACAACGTGCGCGAGACGCTCGGCATCTGCGACCGCGCGTACATCATCAACGAGGGCCGGGTGCTGGCTTCCGGCGCGCCCGGGCGAGATTGTTTATAATGAGGCCGTAAGGAAGGTCTATCTCGGCGAGCATTTCCGGCTCTGAGGCACATGCACATCGCGTAACGCATGAAGCAGACCCTCCAGCTCAAGCTCCGCCAGCACCTCACGCTGACGCCGCAGCTGCAGCAGTCGATCCGGCTGCTGCAGCTGTCGACGGTCGAGCTGAATGCCGAGGTCGAGCGGATGCTGCAGGAGAACCCGCTGCTCGAGAAGGCCGAAGGCGACGACGAGCCGCCGCCGACCGCGGCGCAGCTCGCCGGCGCCGCCGCGTCGTCGACCGACGGCGGCGCCGACGCACGACGACGATCGTGCCGGCGGCAAGGAGGCGGGCGACGAGGCGCGCGAGCAGCTCGGAGACGGTCGACCGCACCGATTTCGAGGACTATTCCGGCGGCGAGTCGGACTGGGGCGGCGGCGGCCGCGTCCGACGACGACGACGAGGGCTTCTACCCGCAGCAGGTCGCGACCAGCACGCTGCGCGACCACCTGCTCTCCCAGCTCGCCGTGCTCAACCTGCCGCTGCGCGACCGCGCAGCTCGTCGCCGCGCTGATCGACGCGCTCGACGAGGACGGCTACCTGCACACCTCGCTCGAGGAATTGGCCGAGATGTTCCCGGAGGAGCTCGAGATCGATCCGGACGAGCTCTCCATCGCGCTTTGCTACCTGCAGAGCTTCGAGCCGGCCGGCGTCGGCGCGCGCGACGCCGCCGAGTGCCTGGCGCTGCAGCTGAAGGCGCTGCCGGAGTCGACGCCGTACCGCGCCGAGGCGCTGACGGTCGTCACCGAGCACCTGCCGCTGCTCGCCGCGCGCGATTTCACCAAGCTGAAGCGCCTGCTGCACACCGACGACGCCGGCGTGCGCGCGATGCGCGCGCTGGTGACGAGCCTGAATCCGCGGCCCGGCGCCGTCGTTCGCCAAGTCCGAGGCGAACTTCGTCATTCCCGACGTCGTCGTGAAGAAGGTGCGCGGCAAGTGGGTCGCGGCGCTCAACGAGGCGGCGATGCCGAAGCTGCGGCTGAACCGCATCTACGCCGACATCCTCACCCGCAACCGCGACTCGTCGAACCAGCAGCTCTCCGCGCAGCTGCAGGAGGCCAAGTGGCTGATCCGCAACGTGCAGCAGCGCTTCGAGACCATCCTGCGCGTGTCGCAGGCGATCGTCGAGCGGCAGCGCCGCTTCTTCGAGCACGGCGACGTCGCGATGCGGCCGATGGTGCTGCGCGAGATCGCCGACGATGCTGGACCTGCACGAGTCGACGATCTCGCGGGTGACGACGCAGAAGTACATGCTGACGACGCGCGGCACCTACGAGCTCAAGTACTTCTTCGGCAGCCACGTCGCCACCGACACCGGCGGCGCGGCCTCGGCCACCGCGATCCGCGCGCTGATCAAGCAGCTGATCGCCGCCGAGAACGCCGAAGGCGCCGCTGACCGACAGCCGGATCGCGGATCTCCTGGGCGAGCAGGGCATCATCGTCGCCCGGCGCACCGTCGCCAAATACCGGGAGGCGCTGCAGATTCCTCCCGTCAACCTGCGCAAGGCGCCCTGACGACGCCGCCGTGCGCACAACGAGGAGAGCTCGATGAACCTGAACCTCACCGGCCATCACCTGGACATCACGCCCGCGATCCGCGATTACGTCGTCGGCGAAGCTCGATCGCGTGACGCGTCACTTCGACCACGTGATCGACGTCAACGTCGTGATGTCGGTGGACAAGCTGCGGCACAAGGTCGAGGTCAACCTGCACGCGCGCGGCAAGGACATCCACGTCGAGGCGGTCGAGCCCGACATGTACGCGGCGATCGACGCGCTGGCCGACAAGCTCGACCGCCAGGTCGCTCAAGCACAAGGAAAAGCGTCGCGCTGCACCGGCACGAGGGCGCCGCGATCAAGCGCGATGTCGCCGCGACCGAGGCCGCGCCGGCGGCACCGGGCGGCCCCGCGCGCCGGACGGGGCTTCGAGCTAGGAGCCTGGCGTATACTCGGCGAGGCGTTCGCGCCGGCGGGCCGGAAGGTCCGCCGGTTTGCATTTGCGGCCCCGCAACGACCGGTTGCCAACGTCCGCGCCACGATCCATTCTTCGCCTGCGATGAACCAGATCGCCGAGTCTGCTGCCGGCCGCGAACATCCTGCTCGACCTCGACGCGGGGACGAAGGCGCGCCTGTTCGACGCGGTCGGCGCGCTGTTCGAGGCGCAATCGCGGCGCTGTCGCGAAGAGAGTCGTCGTCGACAGCCTGCTCGCCCGCGAGAAGCTGGGCTCGACCGGGCTGGGCCAGGGGATCGCGATTCCCCACGGGCGCATCAAGGGCCTCGACGAGGCGCAGGGCGCGTTCGTGCGCCTGCAAGTCGCCCGATCCCGTTCGACGCGCCGGACGGCAAGCCCGTCGCGCCAGGTCTTCGTGCTGCTGGTGCCCGAGCAGGCGACCGAGCAGCACCTGCAACTCCTCTCGGAGCTCGCGCAGATGTTCTCCGAGACGCCGCTTTCGCGAGCAGCTCGCCGGACGCCGGCCGACGCGCGCCGGCTGCACGCGCTGTTCGAGCAGTGGGCACCCGCGGCGTAGCGAAGCCCTCGACGTTCGCGATGACCGCGCCTGCGCCAGGCGACCCCAGGCGCGCCGCGAGGACGGCGATGACGGCGACGGGATGATGCGGCAGGTCAGCGTCGAGACGGATGTTCGCCGACAACCAGGCGCGGCTCGGCCTGCACTGGGTCGCCGGACGGCAGGGCGGCAACCGCGTGCTGACCGGCGAGGCCGCGCTGAAGCCGACCATCGGCCAGGTCGGCCACATGAACTTCATCCACCCGTTCCGGATCCAGATCCTCGGCGCGGCGGAGCTCGCCTACCTGCGCGCCCTGCCCGCAGACGAGCTCGAGGCATCGCGATCGACCGGCTGTTCACCACCGAGCTCGTCGCGATCGTCGTCGCCAACGGCGAAGACGTGCCGCCACGCCTCGCCGGCAAGTGCAACGCCCACCACATCGCGCTGTTCACCTCGGTCGCAGCCGTCGCCGCACCTGGTCGACGTCTTCCGGCTCTACCTGTCGCGCGTGCTCGCCGAGTCGACGACGCTGCACGGCGTGTTCCTCGACGTGCTCGAGATGGGCGTGCTCGTCACCGGCGCGTCGGCGATCGGCAAGAGCGAGCTCGCGCTCGAGCTGATCTCGCGCGGCAACGGGCTCATCGCCGACGACATCGTCGAGCTCTACCGGATCTCGCCCGACACGCTCGAGGGCCGCTGCCCCGCCGTGCTGCGGGATTTCCTCGAGGTGCGCGGCATCGGCATCCTCAACATCCGGACGATCTTCGGCGAGACGGCCGTGCGCCCGCGCAAGCTGCTGAAGCTGATGGTCCACCTCGAGGACCACAGCAACGAGGCGTTCTCCGAGCTCGACCGCCTGCAGGTGAACGCGACGTACCAGGAGATCCTCGGCGTGCCGGTGCGCAAGGTGACGATTCCGGTCGCCGCCGGCCGCAACCTCGCCGTGCTGGTCGAGGCCGCGGTGCGCAACTTCGTGCTGAACCAGCGCGGCATCGACAGCACGAAGGAGTTCATCGAGCGCCAGACGAAGCTGATGGAGGACGGCGGCTGACGCCCGCGCGGACGTCGGCGCTGATGTCGAATGGATCTCTTGCTGATCGGCGGCGTCTCGGGCTCCGGCAAGAGCGTCGCGCTCGGCGGCGCTCGAGGACTCCGGCTACTACGCCGTCAACAACCTGCCGCTGCCGCTCGTCGCCGAGACCGCGCGCTACCTCGCGACGCGCCGGGCGCGACCGCGTCGCCATCGCGCTCGACGTCAAGACCGCGCCGGGCCTCGCCGGCCTCCCCGACACGCTGGCGCGGCTGCGCCGGCCGGCTGGAGCGTGCGCTTCCTCTACCTCGACGCGAAGACCGAGACGCTGGTCAAGCGCTTTTCCGAGACGCGCCGCCGCCATCCGTTCTCGAGCGACGCCCGCACGCTGACCGAGGCGATCGACTACGAGCGCGCGCTGCTCGCCGAAGTGCGCCCGCTGGGCTTCGCGTTCGACACCAGCGACCTGTCGTCGGCGGCGCTGCGCGCCTGGATCAAGGACTTCGTCAGCGTCGACGCGTCGAAGCTCACGCTGCTGCTGGAGTCGTTCGGCTTCACGAAGCCCCGCACCCGATTGTCACCCGTGAGCGGTTGCGCTCGGTGCTGGCGCCCGAGCCCGGCGAGCGCCTGCTCGAGATCGGCCCCGGGACCGGCTACTACACCTTCGAGATGGCCGACTGGGTCGGCCCGGAGGGGAGGGTCGAGATCTTCGACCTCCAGCAGGAGTTCCTCAACCATGCGATGAAGGGGCTCGGGCGGGCGAACCAACATCGTCCCCACCCAGGGCGACGCGACGGACCTGCCCTACGAGGACGCCTCGATCGACGCGGTGATCCTGACCGCCGTCCTCGGCGAGATCCCGGACCGGGGCGCCGCCCTGGCTGAGATTCGGCGCGTTCTGCGGCCCGGTTGTCGGCAATTGCGCTGGGGATACGCGCGGGGACGCGCTATCGGCATCGCGTCAAGAGCGTAGATCGCTTGTTGGGCAACGCGGCGCTGCACGCGGTGCGCACCGAGTTGTATGCCGCGCTGGCGGCGCGGTGGCTCACCGGAGTGCGCCAGTTGCTGCTGGTAATCGACTGGTCGGACTTGACGCCCGATCAGCGCTGGCACTGGTTGCGGGCGAGTGTCGCGGTGGAAGGCCGCAGCGTGACGCTGTATGAGGAAGTGCATCCTCAGCGCCGGTTGGGCAATCCCAAGGTGCATCGCCAGTTTCTGGCGCGCGTGGCCGAGTTGCTGCCGCCGGGCTGCGAGCCGATCGTGATGACCGATGCTGGATTTCATGCCCCTTGGTTCAAGGCGGTCGCCGCGCGAGGCTGGGCCTTTATCGGGCGGATCCGCGGCCGCGACACGGTGCGGCATGGTGCGGGCCCGTGGATGCGAGCTACCGCACTCTACGAGCAGGCCACCGAACAGCCCCGCGATCTGGGGCAACATACTTACGTGCGCAGCAACCCGATCCACGCTCGGCTCGTACTCGTAAAGCTGCCCGCCGGTGGCCGGCATCGGCTGAACATCTATGGGCGGCGCCGTACCGGACGTACCAGCCGTAAGTGCGCGCGCGCCGCGCGCGATCCGTGGCTGCTCGCGGCTTCGAGGCGGCTGGACCATCTGACAGCCGCTACCATCGTGCAGCTCTACGCACAGCGCATGCGCATCGAGCAGTCAATTCGCGACACCAAGAACCTGCGCCTGGGTCAGGGCCTGCACACCACACGCTCGCGCACGCGCGAGCGGCTGCAGATGCTGCTGCTCATCGGGCATCTGGCCGCCTTCGTGCAACGGCTCATCGGCGAAGCAGCCAAAGCGCATCAACTTCAACTCAATTTCATGGCAACGCATCGTAGAACGCGACCGGAGATCTCCACGCTAACGTTGGCGCGACGCATTATGTCGTCGGTCTCGCCCTCCGACTGGCTCGACCGCCTCGCCCCCTGGGCGGCCATTCCACCGCTACGCGTCCAAGCAATCAACGCTTATGCACGAGCATGAGAAAATGCGGGGAAACCTCAGGGACAGACCACGATTTCCGGCAGATGAAATCAGCCGGCGTGGTTTTTGGTTTCCGATAGCTCGGATTTGTCCTTCGTCGGCCGACCGGGCGCGCCGCGCTCGACGCGGCGGCCGAGCATCTGTGCGATTTGCGCCCTGCAAATTAATGGGCGCCAGTCTCGATTTATTCATATCGGCACTCACACAGACCCCGCTTCGGCGGGGTTTGTCTTAGTGCGGCTCGCTTATTTGAACGTCCTTTTGGGTCGTAAGCGGACCTGCCGCACGCACCCGACACCGCTCGGGTGTTACCGGGTCGCAGCGCCGGACCTCAACGAGGGCGGTCAGCGACGCGACCTGGTACAAAAAAACGCGACGGGGTTGCCGTCGCGTTTGAAAGGCTGCTTGCGCAGCCTTTGACCGGGGGGAGGAGGAGTCCCCGGTTGAAGGTGAACCCTAGTTCTCAGTGTTTCATGCTGGGTTTCAGGAAGTAGGTGCCGAACCCGGCCGCCTTTTCCTTCACCCAGAGGATCGCGTCGACAATCCGTTCCGCGGTGCGCATGGTGTTGAGCGCGTATTGGCGGTCGGACTCGCTCATGCGCGCTTCGCGGATGCGGGCGTAAAAGCCTGAATCGCGGACTCTTTCATTAGCTTTTCTCATTAGATATCTCCTTCACTGGCTACAAACATGTCATAACTCACGTAACAGAGCTTCCATCTATCTCTATGACTCTGTGCCCGAGTATAGACCTATCTGGGAATGGTTTGTTGCGATGCAACAGGTGATATCTAATGAGCATTAAGGTGAGAAATACTAAATCATATGTCTAACCCGCTGCCCTGCAGATGCCTCGTAAGTACCTGGGAGCCTCGTACGAGGCCGTGGTGCGCAGGGAGCGGCGGAGCTGGTACCGGGGCACCGGAACGAAGGACGAGGGACGCGGCGTCGGGCTGGGTCCGGAGCGCCGCGGGCATGGGTCTGTTTATGGCTGCCGAGAGTTTGAAAATTCCTAGTTTCTACCGGTGGCGGTTAGCCTGCTTTCTTCGGCACGCGGGGCAGGGGGAAGAACTCGGTAGGCTTGCGCCGGTAGAGACGCCAGGTCGTCCGCATGTCCATGCGCCCGCTCCCAGGCGCGCGCATCGGCCTCGCTTGCGCGGTAGATGCCACATCCTCCGTTATGCCTGACCTCCCGGCTGACCGTGGAGGGCGCGCGCCCAAGCCCCGCCGCGATCCGCCGTATCGATCGACCCGCTGCAATCCCGCGTGAGATCTCCTCTCGCTCCTGCAGCCCCAGCGCCTGAGGCGCCCGCCGACGCGCCGCTGGGGTAATGCCTCCATCCAAAGATTAGAAGGTGTTGCGTCGATCGGTTGAACTCACCGCTAGAGGCGGTCATTCACAGGCAAAAGAATTGGCGCAGAATATGCCAAACAGATAGGGTCTATCCTGTCCGGGTTTGCAAATTGAGGATATAGAGACCGGGCCGAAACATAGTTAACTGAAATTATTAAATTATGTGTTTTCCGTCTCAAATGTGACGTTCATGATGAAGAGACACTCCGGTCTCTACAATCACGGTTAGCCAGCACGAATGCAGCGATATGCCGACTCGACGCCAGTTGCCAATTAGTCAAGCTGTATGGGTTCCGTAATTCGCTGGGAAAGGCGTGTATATCTTGCTCTGTGCGTTTGCGTACTGTTCGGGGCTGCTTACCTTTTCGCTATGTGGAAACCGGGCTTTGCCTTATTGAAAGCTGGTCCGATTATGGAAGCAGGAACGTTCGTAATGTATTCAATGTACGTTCTTGCATTTCCATTAGGATTCCTGTGGTCCTTTGCGTTTCATGGAGTCCTTCAACCTCTCCTCGGGCAACCGATTCATGGTTTCCCGATTCCCGTGCAGGCCGTGTTTTTGTTCGCTTACTACTTGGGCTATGTCGCTATCGGTTATTTGCAATGGTTTATTCTGCTGCCTCGATTGTTTCGAAGGCCAAAGCCGAATGCCAGCTAACCACACGGTCAAGCGGGACGCTCAGCGAGCGTCGCTCGCACGCGAATCTCACCGCGGACGTTAGCCGTGATGGAAACTGGGACCAAGTGCGGCTGCAACCATTCTTTCGCTGTCATCTGCGGCATCTTTGCGGGCGCTGCTGTGGCGTTGTTGCTCGCTGAGGACCGCTGCCTGGATGCCGGCGGCCGACTAAGCGATACCGCCTGGACCTGCCAAGTCGCCTCCGGTGCAATCAGTTCGCTTTGGGGGTTGGTCACGCCTGGAATCATTGCGGTGGCGGTCTTTGTTGGCATCCTTGTTTACTTTGCTGTAACTGTCTTTGGACGCCGGTGGATCTTTAGGTATGGTAAATATCACGGCTAACCACGCGTTCGAGAGCGGACGCGCCGACAACCAACGCGCCCTGGCTTGGGTCCGTGGCGGCGCACCCGCTCAACGCGAACGTTGGGTGGCGCATAATTCCAGGTCATATCAAATTCATTGCACTTCGGAAAGGGAGGACAACATGGCCGTTCGAACTTCGTCCGCACAATGGAAAGGCACCCTGAAGGAAGGGGCCGGCACGATGAAACTGGGAAGTGGTGCCTATGAGGGCCCGTTTACATATGCCTCACGCTTTGAATCAGGCAAAGGAACGAACCCCGAAGAATTGATCGGCGCAGCGCAGGCCGGCTGCTTTTCGATGTTCCTGGCCGCCCTGCTCACCGGTGCGGGCTTCACTCCCACGCGGATTGCCACGACCGCGAAAGTGCACTTGGGCGAAGGCCCGACGATCACTCTGATAGAACTGAGCACGCAAGCCGAAGTCCCGAATTTGACAGACGCTGACCTACAGAAGCACGCAGAGGCAGCGAAAAAGAACTGCCCGGTGTCGAAGGCGCTAGCGGGACCGGAGATCAAGCTTCAAGCGCGACTTGTGAAGTAGGCGGCAATCGCACATCCGTGATGCAACCGGAAAGCTGGCGAGAAAGGCCGAGACAAGAGTCGGGTATCTGTCGTCTAGGCTCTCCGCATGGGTCGCCTATCGAAAATCAATGGGGACAGACCCCATTGAAACATCCTTCCCTAAAGCGGCTTGAAGCCGATGTCGCGCGCGACCTTGCCCCACTTTTCCGTGTCCCGGCGGATGATGTTGGCGAAGAATTCCGGTGACTCGGTGTAAATCTCGAGCCCGTAGGAGTCCAGCTTCTCGCGCACGTCGGGCTGCGCCACCGCGCGGTTCATTTCCTGGTTGAGCAGCAGCACGATCTCGCGCGGGGTGCCGGCGGGCGCGATGAACCCGAACCAGCCGCTGTTCTCGTAGCCGGGCAGCGTTTCCGCGATCGTCGGGTAGTCGGGGTACTTGGGCGAGCGCGTGGCGCGGCCGATGCCGAGGAGCTTCAGCCGGCCGGCGTTGACGTAGGGCTGGACCGAGACGAAGGAGGTGATCGTCGCGTCGACCCGCCCGCTCATGAGGTCGGTCATGATGGGCGCGACGCCGTTGTAGGGCACGTGCAGGTAGGTGAAGCCGCCCAGGGTGCGCAGCAGCTCGACCGAGAAGTGGATGTAGGCGCCTTCGCCATTGCTGCCGAAAACGAGCTTGCCGGGGTTGGCCTTCCCGTAGGCGACCAGGTCCTTGACGTTCTTGAACGGCACGGTGGGGTGAACCACCAGCGCGAGGAAATTGGACACCGGGATCTGGATCGGCACGAAATCCTTCAGCGTGTCGTAGGCGACCTTCTTGTGGGTGATTGGCACGACCACCATGTTGCCGCCCTGCCCGCAGCCGATGGTATAGCCGTCCGGCTTGGCCTGAGCGATGAGCGCGAGGCCGAGCTGGCCGCCGGCCCCGACCCGGTTGTCCGCCGTGAGCGGATGCCCCAGGCGCTCGCCGACCTTCTGCCCGATCAGGCGCGCGAGCACGTCGCAACTGTCCCCCGGCGCTGCGGGGACAATGACGCGGATCGGCCTGGCCGGGTAGGCCTGAGCATAGGCGCCGCCCGCCGGCAACGCCGCGGCTGCGAACAGGATCATCGAAATAGCGATGCGGATCATAGGTCCCCCCCGAGTTATTGGCTTCGTTCGAAATTATGGCCCCAATGCGCGCCTTATGGCAAAACCAAGATAAGGGGGCAAGGGCCTTGGCGCCGAACGTTGGGGGACAGTCCACTAAGGATGGCAACGGGCTGATCGGCCTCGGCAATTGTCTTGGCGGTCTGTCCCCTACGACGGACTAGTCGAGCTCCGTGGTCACATCGCGCGGCATTGCGGCCACAGTCTCCAGGTCGAAGTAGACCCGGCCGATCTCGCGGCCGTCGGTGGTTTCCACCTGGACCTTCCATGGCCCAGGCTGGTAGTTCGCCTTCACACCGTAGCCGCGGAAACCCTGCTCGCGGCCGCCGACGATCTTGATGGGAATCGTGTCCTGCAGGGCCCAGCCCCGGCCTCCGGGCTTCCAGTACCAGCGCATCTGCACCTCATCGGAGAAGCGCGCAGGCGAGAAGATGCGGAAGAACACGTACACCTTGTCGTCGGGCTGCGCGCGGAACTGCTGGTCGCCGTTGTGCCAGATGCGCCACCAGGGCCGCTCGTGCGTGAGACGGTACCCTTCCTCGGTACGCTCCACGGCGTGATAGACGCCGATGAAGGGGATTGAGAGCGGCACCGGCGGGATCACCCGCAGGAGGTAGGACGCGAGAAAGCCCACGAGCACGCAACCCAGGGGCAGCAGGATCTGCCGCCGCGCTTGCGCGAAAAGCTCGGGCCTGCGCGACCGGATCCACCACGCCGCTGCAGCGGGCGGCAGGCAGCCGACGAGCATCGACAGCAGGAACACGCCGAGGCCGATCGTGCCGGCGACGACCGGCACCATGGCGGCGGAGAACGAGAGGAAGCACAGGGCGAGCAGCGCGAACTTGACGTGCATGCCGAGCGCCTTGAAGCGCCTGGACTCGTTGGCGATGAGGAGCGCCACGAGAAACGCGAGGAACCCGAAGGACACCAGCAGCGACGAGCTCTTGAAGAAGAAGATGGCGTAGAGGTTCATCAGCGCGCCCAGGGCGAAGTGGATGAGCGCGGAGCGGTATTCGTAGTACCAGCGCTTCGGCGCGGGCAGTCGCGCGAGCTCGGGCGGCGGCGCGCCCTGCTCGAGGAACATGTGCAGCAGCACCGCGGTGATGGCGAGGAGGTACAACGCCTGCGGGCCGATGGTGAACCAGGAGTCGATGCTCCCGGTGGTCACGATGTCGAAACCGAAACCGCCGGTGAAGAAAACGACCGCGACTTCGCGCTCGTTCTGTTCAAAATAGAGCTTGAGCCGCTGCAGTCCTCTAGGCGGCGCCGCGATCGCGTCGGGCTGCGTCATCGGTTGAGCAGCCGCCGGACGAGAACGTAGACGGCCCAGCCCCTGACCAACCAGCCGCGCAGCTTCGGGGACGACGTCAGCAGCGTGACCGCGATCCCGGCGCCGAGCAGCAGCGGTTCGGCGGCCGCGCGCCGCACGCCCGCCACCGCGGCGGCGACTTCGCCGCGCTGCGCAGTCGAGCGCTCGACGAGCGCCGTGCGCCGGCGCACCAAGGTGTCGAGGAAAGCCCTCACTCGCGCGGCTCCACCGCTTCGGCGTCGCGCCCGAGTTCAGCGAGGCTTGCGGCGAAGGGCAGCACCTTCGACTCGCGCCACACCCGCCAGCCGATGAATGCGGCGGCCGCGAGGAACGCGAGCGCGAGACCCGCCGACACCGCCACGCGGTGCTCCGGGGGCACCGCCATGACGAGCGCCACGGCGCCGAAGCCGAGCGCAAGCGCGGCGAGCAGGATCGCCGCCACCGCGCCGATCATAAGCAGCACCAGGCGCGCCAGCAGCTCCTGCATCTCGACGCTCAGCAGCTCGAGCCTGGTGCGCGCCAGGCCGAGCACCGTGGCGATCAGCGCCTGCGCGGATCTAAGCAGGCCCATGGCTATTTCCGTCCGAGCAGCAGCCCGAGGAGCAGCCCCACGCCTGCGGCAATGCCGACGGCGGCCCACGGGTTCCTGCGCACCTGCTCGTCGATTTCTTTGGCGGCCTCGCGGGCGCTGTCACCCGCATCGCGCAGGTGCTCGCCGGACTCGGCGGCGGCGGTCTGCATCAGCGCTTCGGCTTCGCGCACCACTGCGCGCAGCTCGCCCATCAGCTTCTCAATCGTTGTGTCATCCATTTTGCGTCCCCCAAGTTGGCACGCCGATTGTATATTCACCCGATCGCTCCAAAGACCGGCAGAGCGGTCTATTGGATAAATCGGGGACAATCTGTCCCAGGTTTGTCTGCCAATTAAGCCGTCCGCAAATCCCGGGGCCGCTCCCTCTGACCCCCATTCAATCCGGACATTTTTCCTGCTCGAACGGGACGTACGGGTACGATTTTTGCATTTTCCTGAGGTTGCAAGCAGTGAATATTGCCTGCCTTTTGAAGGGCTTACGAGGAAAGGAGCTACCCAATGCGTTATCTTCAGAAGGGCTTCACGCTGATCGAACTGATGATCGTGGTCGCGATCATCGGCATTCTGGCGGCGGTCGCGCTGCCAGCGTACCAGGACTACACCGTGCGGGCGAAGATGTCCGAGGTGATCCTGGCGATGAGCGCATGTCGCACGACCATCACCGAGGTGTATCAGACCGGCGGCACGCCGCCCCTGCAAGACCAGTGGAGCTGCGGCGAGTTGGGCGGTGGCGGCACACCCATTATTACCAAGTACGTGGCCGGCCTGTCCACCGATCCGAACGGCGTGGTGATTGCGACCGTCCAGGGCATCAGCAGCGTTGTCGATACCAAGATGGTCACGTTGATCCCGCTGTCCAGTGCTGGTACGCCGGCGAATTCCGGCACCGACATGGGCGTTGGCCTGTACGGCTGGGTATGCGGCAGCACGGGCACCGACCTCGACAAGAAGTATCTGCCGGGCTCCTGCCGCGGCATATAGGCAACAAATAGGAACAAATGGGGACAGACCTCATTGAACAGACGGCAAAGGAGCAGGGGGAACGCGCCCACTGAGCCGCACCTCCGGAAACCAGCCGCGTAACACGTATCGGCACTCATGCAGACTCCGCTTCGGCGGGGTTTGTCTTTGGTGGATTTGCCGACCTATTTGAATGAGAGCGATGGGGCGGAAGCGGCCACCGCTTTCATGTGTTTACCATCTGAAGACGGACAGGACCGAACGATGTCCCAGTCCAAGGTGCACCATCGCCGCGCCGGCGTGGATGCCGAGATAGGTCCACATGGCGGGACCCCAGAATTCGTGGAATTCCCTGACCGCACGAGTCACGCCGCTCATGGCGCCATTCCCGGCGATCCCGAAGAAGAGCACGACGCCGGTTGCGCCGAGGATGCTAGCCACCAGCAAACCGAGACCTTCGATCGCGCCCGCCAGGCTGTCGCTTTGCTCCGGGTCTCCCACCTGGAGCCTGAGAAGCTCGCGAGTATCGCTCACGACCGCATCCAGCCGCGCCCGGGAAAACCACGGAAAGAAATGTCCCATGCCCTTGTGCGCGTGGCCTGCCACGAAAACAATCCAATGCAGGACCAGCACCACGAAGACGGCCATGCCGACCCATGCGTGCGCGTCGTAGCCGAACGCCTGCAGCGGCGTGAGCACCCGTCCCGGTCTCGGCGTTCTCATCACCAGACTTGACAGGAGCTCGAGCAAGATCCCGGCGGCGATCAGCGTATGCAGGATCCGCGTGAAGCGGCCGTATTTCATGCGTCGCTCTTCGAAAAGACGAACCGCGCGGGAGTCTACAGTCCGGATCGGTCGGGAGAATTGATACAGGTCAATTAAATGGGGACAGACCCCATCGAAAGCGCGCGACGCCGCGAAGCCCCGGTCGTCCGAGTACAATCCCGGCCTAGACGCATCCAACGGAGGGGTGGGACATGAGCTTCAACCTGGTATTGGTTCTCGCACTCGCCGGAATTGCCCTGATCTTCATTATCCAGAACGTAGCCGCGGTCGATGTGAACTTCCTGCTGTGGACGGTTTCCATGTCGCGCGCGTTGCTCATCATCTTCACCTTGGTAATCGGCTTTCTGCTCGGCTGGTTTCTGCACAGCTTGTATGCCTACCGGAGATCGAAGCCCGCGACGCCCAGGCACGGTTGATCGCTCAATCAAACAAGTAAACAGGGCCAGGGTCACATTTCCCTCAAACGCTCAGCTCGTTTGACGCTGCGCCGTTCTGTTAAGGTATACGGGACGCACTGTCCCCCAAGAGGAACACCATGAGTCATGAAATTAAACAGGCCATTGCGTTGTTGTCCTTGCTCGCCGCGGTCGGCGCGTTTTCGTCGACAGGGCACGCGCAGTCCCCTTCGACAGGCCCTTCGACGGAACTCAGGACAGGCTCAGGACAGGCTTATCCTGCCAAGCCGATTCGCATGATCGTGCCCTGGAACCCCGGCGGCACGTCCGACACGATCGCGCGCATCCTCGGGCAGAAGATGAACGAGACCTGGGGCCAGCCCATCGTGATCGACACGCGCGCCGGCGCGAGCGGCATCATCGGCACCGAAATCGCCATGCGGGCGCCCGCCGACGGCTACACGCTGCTGCACGCCAACATGAGCCAGTGGGCGACGAATCCCAGCCTGTACAAGACGGCCTACGATACGCTGCGCGACTTCGCGCCGGTGAGCATGGTCGCCACCGCTCCGCAATTGCTGGTGGTGTATCCGGGCGTGCCGGTGAAGTCGGTGCAGGACCTGATCCGGGTGGCGAAGGCCGAGCCGGGCAAGCTCAACTTCGGCTCCGGCGGCGCGGGAACGCTCGCGTACCCGGCGGGCGAACTGTTCAAGATGCTTGCAGGGGTGAACCTGGTGCACGTCCCGTACAAGGGGACCATCCTCGCGCTCACCGACCTCATGGGCGGCAGGGTGCAAGTGGTCTTCTCGGACATGCCGATCGCGCTGCCTCACGCCAAGACCGGAAAGGCCCGCGCGCTGGCGGTCACCAGCGCCAAACGCACGCCGCTGGTGCCGGAAATGCCGACGGTCGCGGAATCCGGCGTGCCGGGATACGCGCTCGAGAACTCCTGGGGCGTGTTTGCGCGGATCGGCGTGCCCCGGCAGATCGTCGAGAAGCTCAACGCGGAAATCGTGCGGGTGCACAAACTGCAGGAGGTCAAGGATCGCTACGCGACGTTCGGATTGGAATCCGTCAGCAGCACGCCTGAAAGGTTCGCAGAAGTCATTCGCGCCGACGCGGCCAAGTTCTCGAAGATCATCCAGGCCACCGGCGCCAAAGTCGAGTGAAGTATCGAGTGATGCGAGTCAGTCGCACTCGGACCTATAAAAAACGGAGTAAATAGGGTAGGGTTCACATTTCAACCTAAAAAAGTGAACCCGGTCCCATTTACGCCAAGTCAATAACACACGGAGACCATGACCATGAACAAGAAGCTGGCTGCCATCACCGTCGCCGCCATCGCGACTTTCGCATCGACCCCGCCGGCAACCGCGGCCGAGGCCACAGGAGCCGTCGCAGGAGCCTTCAGCAAGGGCCGCACACACTTTGTCATCACCGCCGGCAACGGGTATGCATTCGATGAATCCTACCTCGTCCTCGGGGTGGGCGTGAGTCATTACCTCATCGATGGACTCAACGTCGGCCTGTCTCTCGAATCGTGGTCCGGGTCGGATCCCGGCATGTACAAGGTCACGCCCTCGGTGCAGTATGTCTTTCACCAGATTCCAAAGCTGAACCCCTATGTCGGCGGATTCTATCGCCGCGCGTATATAGACGGTCTGCCGGACCTCAACTCCATGGGCGCGCGCGCCGGCGTCTATTTGACTGCCGGGCGCAATACCTATATCGGTATCGGCGCGGTCTATGAGTCGTACACCGATTGCAACAGTACCGTCTACCGCTCGTGCAACGACACCTATCCCGAGGTGAGCTTCACGATAGCGTTTTAGCCTGCGAACCGATAGTTATGCGCAAATGGGGCCGGGTTCAGATTTCAACCCAAAACGTGAATCCGGTCCCATTTGCGTTTATGGGTTCAACCTACTTAGAGCGCCTAACATAATGAAACGCGCGTGCGTTGCGAGTCAGAATCGTCGATAGCGCGACAAAGCTAGCGGCGATTCTGGCCGCAACCCCTTGTGGGCTGGCGCGATTTTGGCCGCGGCGCACCCACCCATTGATCAATAGTCAGGGTGCCACAATACGTGATGCCCGGCGCCAGCCAAAATCGTGACAGCGCAGCGTGTGTTTCATTATGTTAGGCGCTCTTATGGTTCTTGCCGACTTCCACGACGATTTCGTCGAATCGCTCGTAAAGACGTGAATAGTCGGTATCGGTCATGCCATGGGCGATCGCCACGTCGAGGAAGTCGCGGGTGACCGTGCCCAGCGGTACTTTCGTGTCAAGCGTGCCGGCCAGTCCGACCGCCATTGATAGATCCTTGCGCAGATTGTAAACGCGCGAACGGGCATCCCACTTGCCCGACAGAATATGCTTGGGGAAGCGAACTTCGCTGGCGTAGCTGCGGGCGTTCGACACGTTGAAGACATCGATCATGTCGGCAAGCCTGATGCCGGCGCTTTCGGCCATGCGGCCGCCCTCGCAGGTCGCCAGAAAGATCGTGTGGCAGACCATGTTGTGGATGAGCTTCATGGTATGGCCGGCGCCGCTGCTGCCAAGGTAGAACGTGCGATCGGCAATCGGGTCGAGAAGGGTGCGCGTGCGTTCGAATGCCGCCTTGTCGCCGCCGATCATCAGCGTCAGCGTCCCGGCATCGGCGCCCGTGGCACCGCCGCTCATGCCGGCGTCGAGATAGGCGATGCCGTGTGCCGCCGCGCGCGCGGCGAGTTTCTTGGTTGCAGCCGGATCCGAGGTCGTAAAGTCGTAGACGACGAGCCCCTCGGCTGCTCGCGCCAGAACGCCATCTTTGCCTTCAAAGCACGACGCGATCTCCGGCGTTGCCGGAACGACGAAGAAAATCGCGTTGCAGGCCGCCGCCATTTCACCGGGCGGTGCAATGTCGACGCCGGTTATTGCGCCAAATGCAGCACGGGCTGCAGGGGCAACATCCCACACCATGAGCGGCACGCCTGCTTTTTGAATATTGCGAGCAATGCCGCCGCCCATATTACCCAGTCCGACAACGCCAACTGTCTTTTCAATCACGATTACATTCCTATAAAGGAATAGAAGGACAATGACTCCAACGCTTCTCTCGCACCCCGCCGGTCGCAGTGTTCCCGGGCCGCGTGGTGAGCTTACAGGCATTGCGCCCCGCGACATTTTGCTCCCACGATCGCACGATGGCCAATGCGCGTTACCTCAACGGGCCGCGTTTCGGCCCGACAAGTAAACGAGAGTAAACGGGGTCGGGTTCACTTTTTGGGCTGAAATGTGAACCCGACCCCATTTACGGACCTATAGCAGCCGTTCAAGCGTATACACTGGCGAGTCTCACGCGATTCACCCAAGGATAACGATTCATGTCTAGAACCTTTTTTCGCAAGAAATGATTCGCTCGTGGTCAAGCAACGTTCCATCGCGGAAGAGGTTCCTGCAACCTTTTCTTCATTAGATGCTGAGCCTTGTTCTCTCCACGGTCGCGTTCTTCATGGCGGCTTACTTCATCAAGCGCTATCTGGAGAACATGGGCATACCAAAAGGTATGACGCGCGGTCTATTGGTGTTTTCTTTAGCGGTATTGATCTCTTACAGCGTGGCATGGATTGTCGACTGGCTTGCGACATAACACGGCCGCGCATCGGCATCGTGTTAGGCATCCTTGCCGTGGTCTTCCTGATAACGAGTCTCGCCAGCTGGTGCCCAGCCTACATACCTTTGGGTATTTCGACCCGGAAGGAAGGCGAATCGTAGAAAGGGAATACCTGGGGTCAGACTCCCTGGAGGAGGCAATAACTCAGGCGGCAAAGGAGCGGGGGAAGCGCGCCCACTGAGCCGCAGCTCGGGAAACAAGCCGCGCAACACATATCGGCACTCACACAGACCCCGCTGCGGCGGGGTTTGTTCTTGGTGGATCTGCGTGCCTAGTCGAATGACTGCACTGGAGTGCGGAAGCGGCCGTTGGCGAGCGTCCGGTTTCGGCCAGAAGCGCACACCCTCGCGTAATTGACAGCGTCATAGCGTGAGGGTAGCTTACCTCGGCACGGACTTTGAAAGGAGACTTCCGTGAACATCAAACAAGCAATTGCTTTGACCGGGTTATTTGCAGCTGCCGCAGGTTTGTCCCCGCTCGCCTTCGCGCAGGATAGCGGCTGGTACGTCGGCGCAAGTGTTGGTCAGTCGAAGGTCAAGGATTTCTGCCCGAGTCTATTACTCGTCGGCGAAAGCTGCGATGACGTAGGTACCTCCTACGGCGGTTTCGGTGGTTATCAAGTCAATAAGTACTTTGGGGCGGAACTTGGCTACATCGATCTCGACGAATTCAAGGCGTCTGCCTCGGGGATAACTGAAACCGTTAAAGTCAAGGGCGTCGAGTTACTCGGCGTAGGCACTATTCCAATCAATCCGCATTTTGAAGTTTACGGCAAGGTGGGCGTCTATTACTGGGATCTTAAAGACAGTTGCGCGGGGACGTCGTGTTTGTTCGCCTCGCAAAGCGAAACGGGAACGGAACTCACTTACGGGCTCGGAGCAAAATTCAATTTCACGAAAAATATCGGGTTGAGAGTGCAATATCAGCGGTACAAGGATGTTGGTGACGAAGCCACCACTGGAAAGAGCGATATCGACTTGCTTAGTCTCGGCGTCGTATTCAAATTCTAGGAGCCACTACCATACCAAAAAGCCGGGCTTGCTTCGGCTTTCTTTTTTCCTACAGCCCCAGTTCACGACACAGCGCGTCCACGCGACGCTTCGCCTCCTTTCTCCGGCCCTTGGCGATCGACGTTGAGGCTGAAACCCCCGGCCTTGACCCCATTTATTCCATAGCTTTCCACCGTCACTTCGTCACCGGATCAATGAACCGCCAATACGCCAGGAGAAACAACAAGTAAAGTCACTCATCACTTATTACCCATTACTCATCACCGGGGTCAGGCATGTCTCGCCCCATCAGTCTCGGAGTGTCCCGACGCCGTGCGCCACGAACCATCGGGCGCGGCATTTGTCTATACTGACGCATATTCCTGAAAGGGGAAGGCTATGTTGCGCGAAATCGAGGGGATAGGCGCCGAGCCCCGCACCCTCCGGCGCTGGTTCCACGACGAGTATTTCGACCTCTTCGTGTGGCAGACCGACGTGGGGGAAGTCACTCTGTTCCAGCTCTGCTACGGCATCGATGCGAGCGAGCGCGCGCTCGTATGGCATCGCGTGGGCGGTTTTTTCCACGACGGTGCGGGGCCGGGCAAGCCGCCCGGGGCCGACAAGATCGTGGCGCGCTTCGAGGTGGCTGCGCAATCGTTGCCGCTGAATATCAACCAGGCCGTGACCGAGCGCATTCGCGAATACCTGGCCAGCGAGCCGCCTACAACCACGCGCCGCAAGCAATTCCGCCGGCAAGACTGGCAGAAGCGGCCGGCGGCTTGAGCCGGGATGATTGGGGCGCACACTTTCTTTGCGGCGAGCGCAAGCGCGACTGAAGCAGGCGGGGTAGAGGGTTCAGAAAATGCGCGCGCCCTCTCTTGCCGCATGAAAGTTGTGTCTCCTATCCTGTGCCGCGCGCTTTTGCTCGCGCTCATCTGCGCGCAACCGGCGTTGACGCTGGCCCAGTCCACCACGGGCGGCGGCGCCTACCCCACCCGGCCGGTGCGCCTGGTCGTGCCGTTCCCGCCCGGCGCCAGCCCGAACGACATCATCGGGCGGCTGCTCGGGCGGCCGATTGGGGACAGCCTGGGACAGCAGATCGTCGTCGATAATCGCGCGGGGGCGGGTGGCACCATCGGGACCGACGTGGTCGCCAAGGCGGCTCCCGACGGCTACACCCTCCTCATATCCAGCACCACGCTCACGACTTCGCCCAACCTCTACCGGCAACTTCCGTACGACGTGGCGCGCGATCTTCAGCCGATCACCTTGATCGCCGCCGCGCCGATGCTGGTATTCGTGCATCCTTCGGTGCCCGCGAACACGGCCCGGGAGTTCATCGCCTACGCCAAGTCGAAACCGGGGCAGATCAACTTCAGCTCCGGGGGCAGCGGGACCGTGCCGCATTTCGCCGGGGAAATGCTGAACTCGATGGCGGGGATCAGGATGAACCATGTCCCGTACAAGGGCGGCGCTCCGGCGTCAGCCGCGCTGCTCGGCGGCGAGGTCTCCGTCTACATCGACACGCCCACGGCCATGCTGCCGTTTGCGAAGCAGGGCAAGGTAAAAGCGCTGGCTGTCACGGAGAAAAAGCGCTTTGCGCTCTTTCCGGACGTGCCGACGCTCGACGAGTCGGGCGTGCCGGGCTATGAAATGCGGGTCTGGTACGGCTTTTTTGCGCCGGCGAAAACGCCGAAACCGATCGTCGCAAGAGTGCACGCTGAAACGCTCAAAGCGCTCAAGACGGAAGAGGTCCGGTCCCGGCTGGCGACGCTGGGCACCGAGCCCGTCGGCAGCGGCCCCGAGGTATTTCAACCCATGGTCCGCACCGAGCTTCAGAAGTGGGCGAAGGTCGCGCAGGACGCGGGCATCAAGCCGGAGTGAGACGCACCGCCAGCGAACCGGGGTAAGGTCCCGTCAGTCGCCGGCGTGAAAACCGGGTCAGGGGCGGATTTCCTTGGAAGCGGTCCCGTATCCATCAATCCGGCCGTTCTTTGTCGCAAGACAATTTGCAGCTCTTAGTGTCTTCTACGGTGTCCTGATGGCCGTCGGCAGAGTGTAGAACGGAGATTGCGCGTGATTCTGACCTTTGGCGAATTTCAGCTGAATTTCGATCGCTTCGAACTTCGCCGGAATGGACAACTGTGCAAGGTCGAGCCGAAGGTGTTCGATCTGATCGCTCATTTCGCCAAGAATCCCGGGCGCGTGTTTTCCAGCGACGAGCTTGTTGCGTCCGTATGGCGCGGCCGGGTGGTGTCGGACGAGACGGTGTCGACCTGTATCAAGAACGCCCGCAAGGCGCTCGGCGACAGCGGTGTTACGCAACGCTATATCAAGACCGTCCGCGGCCGCGGGTTCCGGTTTGCCGCCGATGTCGAGCATGACGAGGTCCGCGCCGATTCGGGCTCGGAGACGCAGGCCGCGGGCGCCGCGCGACGGGGCAGCTCCGGACCTTCATTGCTGGTGGTTCCGTTTCGCACTTTGTCGGATGGCCCGGATGCGGCGCGACTTGCCGAAGGCGTGAGCAGCGACCTGGGAACCATCCTCACCCGCATTCCACTGTTGCGTTTGAGTAGCCAGACAGCCCGCTACAGCGATCGAGGCGTCACCCCGAGCGCGCGAGCGATCCACGAGGAGGTTGGTGCCGACTATGTGCTCGAAGGCACGCTTAGCGAACGCGACGGTGGTTGTCGCATCAACGTCCAGCTCTCCGATGCGAAATCAGGCTTCCGGTTGTGGGCAGAGCAGTTCTCGGTGCCTGGGCCTGTCGACGCCGCCCGCGACCTGACCGTCACTGCCGTAATCGCAAAGCTCGAGCCGCAGTTATACCGCGCAATTTACAACACGGTTCGCTCGACTCACGGTGAGCCGAACGCCCAACAGCTGTTTCTCGAGGCGAGCAGCGTTCTGGCGCTCAAGGGCTGGCATGCCGCTTCCTTCTCCACGGCTGCCGAGTTGCTGCGTCGAAGCCGGAAGCTTGACCCGGACTTCGCCTTTGCGCACGCTTACCTGGCACTGGTGACGGGACTCGCGAATCGTGTCGGACTGTCGGGCGATCGTGAAAAGTCCAGGGTTGAGACCCTCGAGGCCGCCGAGCGCGCGCTGGAGCTCGACAGCATGGACTCGACGGTGCTCGGGTTCGTCGGATGTGCGCTTGCGGATATCGGTTATCCGGATCGGGCATTGCCGATCCTGCGAAATGCCGTTGAAATCAATCCTGCCAACGCCCAGGCGTGGGCCGCGTTGGGTTCGGCCTGTTTGCTCGACCGGCGCGTTGAAGAAGCCGTTGAGCACCTGACCCACGGAATCAACATCTCCCCGCTCGACAGCCGGCTGTCGATCTGGGGCGCGATGCTGGCGCTCGGCCTCATGCAGTCGAAGGATCTGGAGGGCGCCTTGCGCCAGGGCGAGCTGGCCTGTCAGCGCGATCACCGAAGCTACATGCCACGGGTCGTTGTGGCTGGGATCCACCTGCTACGGGATAAGCCGGAGCTCGCGCTTCAGGCCCTGAATGACGCCTACCGCATCAAGCCAGATCTCGAGCCTGCTCAAGTTCTTCCCCTGCTGGGCCGGGAACTTGGCGGTAGGCTGCTGAAGCTCAGATAGGCCGCGTTGGAGCCCATCCGGGCTCTTCACGCAATCCCCCGCAAAAACACACGTTTCCCTCAAGCTCCGTTGCGCGGGGCTTTCTAACCTGTCTCCCAACGGTCGGGCACCCAGAACGACCGGACCAACATTTGACCGTTTGAACCAACAAACCAGACCGAAAGGAGATTGATATGACAACCGCAATCCTGGCGACGACCAGGGCCTCACCGGATTACACCGCCATCAAGACAAAACAGCGGGCTACCTGGGGATCGGGCGACTACGGCCGCATTGGCATCACCCTTCAGATCACGGGCGAAGCGCTGTGCGAGGCCATGGACATCCGTTCCGGCCAGAGCGTGCTCGACGTCGCCGCCGGCAACGGCAATGCCTCGCTCGCGGCGGCGCGCCGTTTCTGCAAGGTCGTTTCGACCGATTACGTTCCGTCACTGCTCGACCAATCCCGGGTTCGTGTTGCAGCGGAGAACCTTGCCATGGAACACCAGGAAGCCGACGCCGAGGCCCTGCCGTTCGCCAACGCGAGCTTTGACAACGTGGTATCCACTTTCGGGGTCATGTTTGCCCCCAACCAGGGAAAAGCCGCATCGGAGCTGATCAGGGTATGCAAGAAAGGTGGAAAGATCGGGCTCGCCAACTGGACGCCTGAAGGCTTCATCGGGCAGCTTTTCAAAACCGTCGGCCGGCACGTGCCGCCACCCCCGGGGGTAAGCTCGCCGGCCGCCTGGGGCACCGAGGCGTTTCTCAAGGAGCACTTCGGCTCGCGCGTGTCGAAGATCGACGCGACGCTGCGGCAGTTCAACTTTCGCTATCACTCGCCGGAACACTGGCTCGACGTCTTCAGCACCTACTACGGGCCCACCCTCAAGGCGTTTGAAGCCCTCGGCGAGGCGGCAGGGGCGTCCCTGCGCCAGGACCTCGAGCGGTTGATCGAGCGCCACAACCGGGCCACCGACGGCACGATGGTCGTACCGTCGGACTACCTCGAGATCGTGATTTCCCGGTAGCTGCGTGCGAACAGCCGCCGGAACGTTCACCTCGTCCATCAGGCGGATCGCGGCCGGACAAGGAGTCGCGATCCGCTTTGCAGGACTCATTTAATGACAGGAGCTAGTCCGATGAACGCATCAAACGTGCGCGAAGCACAAGCGCCGTTAAGAACGAAGTACAGGACTGCACCCGAGACTGCGCTCGTAGTGGACCGGGCGCGGACGTCCGGTAAAGACGCAAGCGATCCGTACCATTCAGTGGTGGAGCCGATGCCCGGCTGCGGCGCGACCCTGCCGGTCGGCGTGCACAGCGCGCTCGGCGGTCGCCACGACGCACCCACGCCCGGGGACATCCTGTGTTCCGCGCTTGCCGCGTGCCAGGATTCGTCGGTTCGCATGGTTGCCAATCTGCTCGGTGTAGACCTTGAATTTCTCGAAGTAACCGTGACAGCCAATGTGGACGTCCGCGGCACCATGATGGTCGATCGATCCGTGCCCGTCGGCTTTCTATCGATGCGCTGTGACGTGCAGCTGCGCGTCAAGGCCGGGACAGATCCCCGTCTTATCGGCAAGCTCAAGGCTGCTGCCGAGCAATCGTGCGTTGTGCTGCAGACGCTGCGTGCGCCACCTTGTGTCGAGATGCAATTCGAGGTGTGCTGACCTGAAGAGGGTACGTTCAGGCATCGCAAATCCTCGAATCCAACAAAGGAGAGCTAAGAAATGGTTTCAACGAAAGACGTTCTAGACAACCACTTGAAGTGTTTTGGCGAAGGCGACCTCAAGGGCATCCTCTCTGACTATGCGCCGGGTGCCGTCCTGTTCACGCCGGACGGACCGCTCAGGGGAGCGGACGCGATCAGGCCGCTGTTCCAGGCGATGCTTGCGGAGTTTGGAAAACCTGGCGCAGCATTCAGCCTGCAGCATCAGTCCGTAGCGGGCGACTATGCTTACATTCTGTGGACCGCAGAAACTGCCGACAACGTGTACGAGGTGGCCACGGACACATTCGTCGTGCGGGACGGCAAGATCGTGGCCCAGTCATTCGCCGGCAAGATCAGGCCCAAGGGCTGAAGACACGCCTTCGTTCCGGGAGGCCGCGCAACAAGCCGATCAGGCTGACCGCCTACGCGGGCAGCTTATCGGCAGGTCGTTAGACGCTTGAAACTCACGGTCATGGCCACTGTCGCAGATCACTACAAGACGCACCTCGCTCCCGTCTACCTGTGGATGGCAGGCGGCTTTGATGCCGCCGTGTCCCGGGGTGAAACCGAAATCGAGGCCACTCTCCCAAATCTGTCGCGTGGAATCACGGCTGTCGATCTCGGTGCAGGCTTCGGCATGCACACGATTCCTTTGGCTCGCCGTGGCTGCTCGGTAATCGCCATCGACACATCCTTCACCCTGCTTGAAGAGCTGCGGCGGCACGCTGAGGCGCTGCCCGTCAGAGCGGTCGAGGACGACTTGCTGTCGTTTCAGCGACACTTGGACTCAAAGGCGGACTTCATCTTGTGCATGGGTGATACGTTGACTCACTTATCAGAGGCTCAGTCCGTCGAGAAACTGTTCTCTCATGTTGCGGAATCGCTGCGCCCGGGTGGCAAGTTTATCGCCACATTCCGAGACTACACATTACCGCTGGTTGGCCATGAGCGCTTTGTTCCCGTAAAAAGTGACACGGATCGCATCCTGACCTGCTTTCTTGAGTATGTTCCCGACTACGTCAATGTTCACGATATGCTCCATGAACGAAATGGCCCTACATGGCAATTGCGGGTAAGCGCCTATCGGAAGCTCAGGCTTTCGCCAGAGTGGGTATCCGCAGCGCTTCAAGGTAACGGCTTTTCCGTTCGCATCGAGCCAGGGCTCGCGGGTATGGTCCGTGTTGTCGCAACAAGCTGAGAACTTCTTAGGGAACGCTCGCGCTCATGCACGGCTCATCGACACAGACCCGGTGCGGCGAGTTCCTCTTGCGCCTTGCCGACGCGTACGAATTGATGATCCAACAAGGCCGAATGTAAATGGGGCCGGGTTGAGCTAGCCCGGGTTTCCCCCGGTCAGTCGCTTCCGCCTTCCACCACGAACCGCTGCGCCCGCCAGCGCAGCATGCCGCCGGCGAGGTTCGCGACTTTGTCGAAGCCCGCCTTGCGCAACAGGACGCTCGCCTGCGCCGAGCGCGCGCCGGAGCGGCACACCGTCACCACCGGCTGCTCCTTCGAGAGCTCGCCCGCGCGCGCGGCGAGGCTGCCGAGCGGCACCAGGCGCGCGCCGGGCACGTGGCCCAGTGCGCCGTTGAACTCGCCGGGCTCGCGCACGTCCACGATCTGCGCCGCCTGCAGGTGCTCCTCCAGCCACTCGGGCTGCACTTCCCAGATGCCGGAGAAGGTGTAGATGAGGGGCGCCCAGTCCGCGTCCTCGCCGCCCGCAGCGGCGCTCTCGACGCGCCCGCACCGCAGGTTCGCCGGCACCGCCACCTGCATCTGCTTGGGATGCGCCAGGCCGAGGTTGTCCATGTAGCCGGCGAAATCGTCCTCGAGGATCTGCCCGCCGAGCCGGGGATTGAACAATCGCTCCTCCCCCACGCTGCTCGCCGTGAGCCCGCGGTAGTCGTGCCCCGGGTATATGAGGCAGGTCTCGGGCAGCGAGAACACCTGCTCGCGCACCGAGCGGTAGAGCGCGCGCGCGTTGCCCTGCTGGAAATCGGTGCGCCCGCAGCCGCGGATGAGCAGCGCGTCGCCGGTGAATGCCATCGAGCGGTCGTCGAGCACGAACGTCATGCAGCCTTGGGTGTGCCCAGGGGTCGCGTGCGCCTCGAGCGAGCGGCGGCCGAACGCGATACGGTCATCGTGCGCGAGCAGCCGGTCCGCGCCCTCGGCGCCGGCCGCCGCGGCGAGCGCGATGCGGCTGCCCAGCCGCTGCTTGTGCAGCCACGCGCCGGTGACGTGGTCCGCGTGCACGTGCGTCTCGAGCGTCCAGGTGAGCTTCAGGCCGAGCTCCGCCACCAGCGCTGCGTCGCGTCGCGCCTGCTCGAACACCGGGTCTATCAGCACCGCCTCGCGCGCGCCCGGGTCCGCGAGCAGGTAGGAGTAGGTCGAGGACTGCGGATCGAAGAGCTGGCGAAAGACCACTATCAGCCGGCGATGAGGGGTGTCGGGATTCAAGCCTACTCCGCGCTCCAGTTCGTGACAACGCCGGTGGCGAAACCGGCAGGACGGCCAACGGCCGGGGCCGCGCTGTAAGATTAAGGGCAAAGGGGGAGAGCAGCGCATGAAACTCTACAGACTCGACCCGGTCGGCACGCTCGACGCCCTGAAGCTTGGCGACGAGGAGCCCGGCCGTCCCGGTCCGCGGGAAATCGCGATCCGCATCCGCGCGACCTCGCTCAATTACCGCGACCTCAAGGTCGCCACCGGCTCCTATGAGCGGGGGGCGATCAAGCCGCGGGTGATTCCGCTGTCGGATGGCGCCGGCGAAGTCGTGGAAGCCGGCCCCGGCGTCACGCGCGTGAAGGCGGGTGACCGCGTCGCGGCGATCTTCGTGCAGCGCTGGCTCGCCGGGCGCGTCGATCCGGCCTACGCCTCCTCCGCGCTCGGCGGGCCATCGGATGGCGTGCTGGCCGAGCGCATCGTGCTCCCGGAAGAGGGCGTCGTCACGATTCCTCCCCACCTTACGTTCGAGGAGGCGGCCACGCTGCCGTGCGCGGCCGTCACCGCCTGGCACGCCCTGTTTGCGCGCGGCGGGCTGACCGCGGGCGAGACCGTGCTGACGTTGGGCACCGGCGGCGTGTCGATATTCGCGGCGCAGTTCGCGCGCGTCGCGGGGGCGCGCGTGATCGTCATCTCGGGCAGCGAAGAGAAGATCGCGCGGCTCAAGGCGATGGGCATCACCGACGTGGTGAACTACCGCATCACGCCCGACTGGGAGGGCGCGGTCATGGATCTAACCGGTGGACAGGGCGCTGACCACATTGTCGAGCTGGGCGGCGCGGGAACGTTCCGGAAATCGCTGCTGGCGCTTCGTGTGGGCGGGCGCGCCTACGCGATCGGCAATCTCGCGGGCGAGGCCCAGATCAACCCGCAGATAATTCTCGCCAAGCGTGCCAATGTGCACGGCATCCAGGTCGGCAGCCGCGAGATGTTCGAAGCAATGAACCGGGCGATCTCCCACGCAAAGCTCAAACCGGTCATCGACCGGCAGTTCGAGTTCGGGGATGCGCGGGCTGCCTACGACTATCTTGCCAGCCGCAGGCATTTCGGCAAGATTGTCATCCGGGGGGCCTGAGCTCAAATTCAAAGAACAATGGCTGCGGTCAGACTCCCGGAAAAAGGCAAAATATGGACAGGAGGAAAAATGAGGCAAGCCAACCGCCGCTTTCGCGCCATCCATGACAGACAGATCAAGTGGAAGGAAGGCGCTGCGAGCAAGCTCCTCACGCTTCCGCGCGGCGTGAAGGTCAAGATTTTCTCCCATGATCCGGTCACGCAACGGATCGACATGAAGGTGAAGTTTCCGAAGGGCTATGTCGAGCCGGCGCACACGCACAAGAGCTGGCACTCGATCCTCGTGACCAAGGGGCGGATGTGCGTGGCCGGCAGGGATTTGCGGCCCGGCGACTACGTGTTCGGATGGGACACGCTCCACGGCCCCTATGAGTACCCCGACGGCTGTGAGGTGTTCGTCGTGTTCATGGGCGGCGGTACTCAGCACGCCTGGAAGGAGGGCGCACACCTGCGCCACCGGACGAAATGGCGCGCCCGGACCGCTGCGGGGAAACACGCCGTGGCGCGGGGCGACGCGGCCAGGGCGCGCGCACTCGCGAAGAAGCTCGCCGCAAAACCATCGGGCGCGCGGCGCGGCGGCACTGCAAAGGGAAGTTGAAGGGCCCAGGCGGCAAAGGAGGAGGGGGAACGCGCCCACTGAGCCGCACCTCGGGAAACAGAAAAATGCGGTCGCACACCTTTTCTGGAAAAATGCGTGCGGCTCCTTCTTCACGGCGTTGTATACTGACCCAACGAACGGGTATCACGGAGGGCCGATGACTTACTTCGTGGAAGGACTGAGCGGGCACACCGAGCCCGAAACCAGGGTTCGCCGCATCGGCGAATACGATTCGCTGCCGGACGCCGTCGCCGCCGCAAAGCGGTTGGTGGACGGATATCTGCGGCGCGAGCACCGTCCCGGCATGGAGCCCAGATCGCTCCTGTCCCGTTACCAGGAGATGGGGGAGCACCCTTACATCTTCCGCGACGACGACACGACCTTCAACGTGCCGGGATTCAACCACCTTCACTACGCCACCGCCCGGAGCACCGACGTCTGCAGCGGCAAGAAATAACTTCCGCGAGTTTTGCAGCCACAAGGCCGGCGATGCCGGCCTTTTCGTTGCCAGGGTTGGATCCACGCTGTGAAACGGTGGACCTAGCAGCCTGTCGGAATTAGGCATCCGACAGGCTGCTATAAGCAAGACCGCTTGCGGATTTCGAATAAGACCCGGAATTACGACCCCTCTTCACTGCCGATGATTTCGCGAGCAGCCCGGTAATGAGATTTTCACTGCCTCTTCCTTCCGTTTTCGTGCGGGCGGTCTTGCATTGGGAGTTTGTCGGCCCAAAGTCCGACAAACTCCTGGCGTGTGCTATCGTTGCGGGCTCGAATGCGTGAACCAGGGAGAACGAAATGTTGAATGCCGCGATTTACGGACTGGGGCGGTGGGGCAACCGCCTGGTGGAGTCGGTGCAGGGAAGCAGCAAGATCAAGATCGTGAAGGGGATCTCCCGCGAGCCCGCGAGACACAAGGAGTTCTCGGAAAAAACCGGCATCAAGGTTGTCTCATCCTACGGGCGGGTCCTGAAGGACCCCGAGATCGGCGCCGTCATATTGGCAACGCCGCATTCCCTGCATTTGAAGCAGATCGCGCAGGCGGCGAAGGCCGGCAAGCACGTTTTTGTCGAGAAGCCGATGACGTTGACGCGCAAGACCGCGGAGAAGGCGATCGAGGCGTGCCGGGCGGCAGGCATCACGCTCAGCATCGGATTCAATCGCCGCCACGCCCCGTCGTTCGTCGAGATGCTGTATCGCATCCGCTCCGGCAAGATCGGCGACGTGCTGCACGTCGAGGCGACGCATTCCGGGCCCACCGGCTACAACCTGGACACGAGCAGCTGGCGCTCCACCCGCGCCGAAGCACCGGCAGGGGGGATGACGGCGCGCGGCATCCACACGCTGGACGGCATGATCCAGATCGCGGGCCTGGTCACGAGCGTCTATGCGTTCAGTGACAAGCGCAAGCTTCCCGCCGAGGTCGACATGGACGACACGACCTCGATGCTGCTCAAATTCGCGAGCGGCGCGACCGGGTCGCTCAGCACCGTGTTCGTGACCGCCGACCTCTACCGCATGCACGTCTTCGGATCGAAGGGCTGGATCGAGATGCGCGGCGACACCGAGCTCGTCATGCGCGGCCTCGAGGGCCAGCCGGAGCGGATCACGCTGCCGGCGGTGGACAAGGAAAAAGCGGAGCTCGAGGCGTTCGCCGACGGCGTCGAGGAGAAAAAGAATTTCGTGGTGCCCGCCGAGGAGGCCGTCAACGGCGTCGCCGTGCTGGAAGCGATCGTCGCTTCGGCGGCGCGCGGAAAACCGATTCAGATCAAGTGACGGATGGGGCGTGACT
Organism: uncultured beta proteobacterium; assembly: GCA_963699535.1. Classification (GTDB taxonomy): domain Bacteria; phylum Pseudomonadota; class Gammaproteobacteria; order Burkholderiales; family SG8-39; genus VBDM01. The sequence goes on from CAVOUJ010000015.1 coordinate 71,871, forward strand.
GATGAAACGGGCTATCCCGTAACGCTCCTTGCCCGTGCCTCTCCACGCGAACGGGGAGAGGCAACGGGCTTCCTTCCACACGCTCGCCGCACCAGTCACGCAATTCCAGTCACGTGGTACCAGTCACGCTTTATCAGTCACGCCGTTCGGCGTCAGCCGCGGTCCAGCACCTGCTGGACCGCGGCGGCCGGCACCTTGATCTCGACACCGGCGCGCTCTTCCTGCAGCAGCATGAAGATGCGCGAGTCGCGCTTGGCCCAGCCCTCGCGGTTCATCGCTTCCGTCATTTCCTGGAGCACCGTGTTCGCGAGCTTCATCGGCACGTGAAATTCGCGGCCGAGGTCGGTCGCCAGCGTTACATCCTTGTGAGCGAGCCCGAGCGCGAACGAGGGCGGATCGAACTTCCCGATCAGGAACTGCTCGGCGAGCCGGTCGAATGATCGCTTGCGGCCGAACGCGCCCTGGCGCACCGCGGACCATAGTGCAAGAGGCTCCACCCCGGCCTTCACCCCGAGCGTGAACACCTCGGCGAGCGCGGCGAGGATCGCGTAACCGGCGCAGTTGTGCACGAGCTTGGCGACGGTGCCGGCGCCGACCGGGCCGATGTACACCGCCTGGTCGCCGATGGCATCGAGCACGGCTTTGTGCTTGTCGAATGCGGCCTTGTCGCCGCCTACCCACAGCGCGAGCTTGCCGCTCTTCGCGCCGGAGGGGCCGCCGCTCACTGGCGCATCGAGCATCGCAATACCCTTGGCCGCGAACCGTTCACTCAGGCGGCGCACCACGGTGGGCGAATTGGTCGAGAGGTCGAACCACGCTGTGCCCTTGCGCATCCCGGCGAGCAGCGGCTCCGCGACCGCCTCGACTTCTTTCGGGCCGGGCAGCGAGGTGAACACCACGTCGGCCGCATCCGCCACCTTGCGTGCCGAGTCGGCCCATGTTGCTCCCGCCTTGAGGTGCGGCGCGGCCGCTTCGCGCCGGATGTCGTTGACGACCAGGTCATAGCCCTTGGCGCGAACGTTCAACGCCATGCTTGCGCCCATGGTGCCGATGCCGATGAAACCCACTTTCATGTAGCTCTCCCTTTGCGAGGCGCCATTCTGCCCCGCAACCTCGCGTGCTGCAACACAGTCAATGCGTGATGAGGTCGGCCGGGTCCGAACCGCGAAATTTCCGCACCCCGGGCCGCGGGCGGACTCTGCGCAGCGGGTGGGGCTTGACGCCCATATTCTATTAGATAGAATAAACTTTCAATATGCTGAAAACAGTGAAAAGCCCGCAGGGCGCGCTGGCGCGCACGCTCGACATCTTCGAGATCTTCGGCGCGGCCCGCCATCCCCTTTCGCTTTCCGAGATCGCGCGCACGATCAGCGTGCCGGTGAGCAGTTGCCACCTGTTGCTGCGCACCCTGCTCGACTGCGGCTACCTGTACTCGCTGGGGCGGCGCAAGCTGTATTACCCGACGCGGCGCTTGTACGATGTCGCGCGCAGCATCGCCGCCCATGACGCGCTGATCGAGGAGTTGCGGCCGGTGCTCACGAGCCTGCGTGATCGCAGCGGGGAGACCGTGATCCTGGGCAAGCGTCAGGGCGACGCGGTGCTGTACCTGGAAGTGCTGGAGAGCGCGAAAACGGTCCGCTACACGGCCCGTGCCGGGGAATACAAGCCGCTGCACGCGAGTGCGATCGGCAAGGCGCTCCTCGGGGCGCTCCCGCCGGAGGAGTTCGATGCCTGGCTGGGCTCGCACCCGCTGCCGCGGGTGACCCCCAATACGCTTGCCACGGCGGCGCAACTCAAACTCAACCTGCAACAGGGCAGGAAGCGCGGTTACTTCGTCACGCGGGGCGAAAACGTCATCGACGTGATGGCGATTGCAACAAGCCTGGCGCTCGATAACGAGGCGCTCGGGATTGCGATCGCCGGGCCGCTGCATCGCATGGAGCCCGCGCTTGCCCGTCACGCCGATTTGCTGCGCGCCGCGGGCAGCCGGATCAACCGGGGGCGTGCGCGATGAGCGATGGCGGCTCGATGGTGGTCGCTGAAGCCGCGGGGGGCGTGCTCGACGTCACCATCAATCGCCCCGAGAAGCGCAACGCGTTGAGCCGTCCGCTGCTGGGGGAACTGAAACGCGTGTTTTCGGAGTTTGCCGGCGTGGATGGCCTCCGCGTGGCCGTCCTGCGCGGCGCCGGCGACAAGAGCTTTGCGGCCGGGGGCGATTTACGTGACCTCGCGCAGGTGCGCGTGCGTGAGGATGCGCGGCGAATGGCAGAGGAAGCGCATGATGCGCTCGACGCGATACGCGGGTTCCCGTTGCCGGTCGTGGCGGCGCTCAATGGGGATGCCCTCGGCGGCGGCGCCGAGCTGGCCCTCGCCTGTGATGTGCGCGTGGCCGCCAGCCACGCGCACATCGGTTTCATCCAGGGACGGCTCAACATCGCGACGGCATGGGGCGGCGGCGGGGATTTGATGCGATTGGTGGGCACGGCAAGGGCATTGCATATCCTGGCTGCGGGCGAGGTGCTGGATGCGGCCGGCGCGCAACGCCTCGGCCTGGTTGACGAGGTGGGTGCCCCAGGCGAGCCACTGCAAGCGCTGATTGATCGCTTCATCGCGCCGTTCCTGCAGCAGGCCCCGCAGGTTCTGCGTGGCTTCAAGGCGCTCGCAGCGGCGATCCGCAAGGGCCTGCCGGGCGCGGAGATTCGCGAAATCGAAACGCGTCACCTCGTCGAGACCTGGGTGCATCCTGATCACTGGCAGGCCGCCGACAAAATCCTCGGCGCGAGGAGTGCGACGTGAGCGTCCAGGGCGCACCGAAACAGCCCGCGGCCGCCGCGGGCGACCCTGCGCGGCAGCCGCCCCGGCAGGTAAGCGGTTCCGGCATTCCGATCCCGGTGGTCGCGACAGCCGACATGCGCGGCGGCGCGCCGCTGGAGGCGCCCGGAGTTTATCCCTTCACGCGCGGTATCTTTCCGGACGGCTACAGCGGCCGGTTGTGGACGTTCCGCCAGTACTCGGGCTTCGGCACGGCCGAGGAGTCGAACCAGCGCTACCGGTTCCTGCTCGAGCAGGGACAGACCGGCCTCTCGGTCGCGCTCGATCTGCCCACGCAATGCGGCTACGATCCGGTCGATCCGATGGCGCGATCCGAAGTGGGCAAGGTCGGGGTGTCGCTTTCGACCCTGGCTGATGCCGAGGTGCTGTTCGATGGCATCGATCTCGCGCGCATCTCGACCTCGTTCACCATCAATGGCACCGCCGCGATCATCTACGCGATGTACCTGGCGGTGGCCGACAAGCACGGCGTGCCGCGAGAGAAGCTCACCGGCACGATCCAGAACGACATCCTCAAGGAGTACGTGGCGCGCGGCACCTGGATCTTCCCGGTCAAGCCCTCGATGCGGCTCATCGCCGACACCATTCTCTTTTCGAGCGACGCCACCCCACGCTTCAACCCGATCAGCATTGCCGGTGCGCACGTGCGCGATGCGGGCGCCACCGCGGTGGAAGAAATGGCCTACACGCTCGCCAACGGGCTTGCTTACGTTGACGAGTTGCAGCGGCGCGGGGGCGACGTCGACCGGTTCGGCAGGCGCCTGTCGTTCTTTTTCTACGTGCACATGGATTTCTTCGACGAAGTGTGCAAGTTCCGCGCCACGCGCCGCATCTGGGCGCGGCTCATGCGCGAACGCTACGGCGTGCAGGATCCGCGCGCGCAGCATTTCCGCTTCGGCGTGGTGTGCGGCGGCTCCTCTCTCGTCTCCGCGCAACCCTACAACAACATCATGCGGGTGGCGATCGAAACGATGGCGGCGGTGCTGGGCGGCGCGCAATCCATCTTCACCTGTGCCTACGACGAGCCGTTCCAGATCCCCACGGAGTTCTCGGCCGAGCTCGCGTTGCGCACGCAGCAGATCATTGCCTATGAGGCCGGCATTGCCAGGACCGTCGATCCGCTCGGCGGCAGTTATTTCGTCGAGCAGCACACCGATCGCATGGAACAGGCAATCCTCGAGGTGATGCGGGAGATCGACGGCTACGGCGGCGTGATCAAGGCGATCGAGGACGGCTGGCTGCAGATGCGCATCGCCGAGCGGGCGCGCGAGCGCAAGGTGAAGGTCGACCGCGGCGAGACCGTCGTGGTGGGCCAGAACGCGTTCCGCCACGCCGGCCAGAGCGAAGAATTCGGCGAAGTGTTCCGGCTCGATCCGCAGGCCGCCCGGCGCGTGATCGAGCGCTACGAAGCCGTGAAGGCGCGGCGCAACGCCACCGAGGTGGGGCGCGTGCTCGCGCGCCTGCGGCAGGCGGCGGCGAAGGACGATGAGAACCTGATGCCCTATCTCGTCGAGTGCTGCCACGCTTATGCGACCGTGGGCGAGATGGTGCAGCAGTTGAAGGCGCTGTGGGGCGAGTTCCAGGAACCGGTGCGGCTATGACGAATGTGGCCCGCACCCCCGTTTTGCGCGGCAAGCGGATCCTGGTCGCGAAACCCGGGCTCGACGGCCATGACGCCGGCGCCAAGGTGATCGCGCTCGCGCTGCGCGATGCCGGGGCCGAAGTGATCTACACGGGGCTGCGCAAGAGCCCGGAGCACATCGCGCGCGTCGCGATCGAGGAGGGCGTGGACGCGGTCGGCCTGTCGGTGCTCTCCGGCAGCCATCGCGAGCTCGTGGCGGACACCGTGAATGGCTTGCGCCAGGCCGGCGCAGCGCACGTGCAGGTGTTCGTCGGAGGGACGATCCCGGCCGCGGATGTCGAGTATCTGCGCGGCCTCGGCGTGCGCGGAATCTATACGAGCGCCATGCCGCTCGATGAGGTCGTCGCCTCGGTGGCGCAGGCGCTCGCGGAACATCTCCCGTGAACGGGCCGCTCGCCGGTTTCCGCATCCTCGAGGTCGGCCACATGCTGGCCGGGCCCTATTGCGGGATGCTGCTCGCTGACCTGGGGGCGGAAGTCATCAAGATCGAAACCGGCGCCGGGGACATCGCGCGGCGGATGGGGCGCCATCACGTCGGCGAGCACAACGTGTATTTTGCGAGCTTGAATCGCAACAAGTTGAGCATCACGCTCGATTTGGCGAGCGCCGAGGGGCGCACGGCGTTTCGCGCACTGGTCACGAGCGCCCACGGCCTGATCACCAACCTGCGGCCACGCGCGATCAAGAAGCTCGGCCTGACCTACGATGACCTCAAGGCGTTTAACCCGCGGCTCGTGTGCGTTGCGCTTACGGGCTACGGGCTGGAGGGGCCCTACGCCGATCGCCCCGCCTACGATTACGTGATCCAGGCGATGACCGGCATCATGCAGATGACCGGCGACCCCGATGCCGAGCCGGCCAAGGCGGGCTATTCGGCGGTGGACAACTCGGCTGGCATCATGGCGGCGCTGGCGCTCGTCGCGAAGCTCGCCGAGGGCAAGGGCGGGCAGGTGGATGTGGCGATGCACGATGTCGTCCTCTCCCAGCTCAATTATGTCGTCGCGGCCTGGCTCAATGCCGGCGAGCGACCGCAGCGCCACGCGCGATCCGCCCATCCCTTCATCGTCCCGGCGCAGGTGTTCCCGACGCGCGAGGGCTGGCTGATGCTGTTCATCACGCACGACGAGTTCTGGAGGAGTTTTTGCGAGGAAGTGGACCGCCCGGGCTGGGTGAGCGACGCGCGTTTTGCCACCATCGAGGGGCGTCGCGAAAACCGCGCGCTGGTGATCGAGTCGCTCACCGATCTCCTCAACACCGACACCGCCGCCCGCTGGGCCGCGCGCCTCGTGCCGCGCGGCATCGTTGCCGCCGCGGTGGACACGCTCGACAACGCGCTGGCGAGCGATCTGGTGCGGTCGCGCGACATGGTGGTCACGCTCGATGGCAGCGGCGTGAGGGCGGCCGGCAATCCGATCAAGATGCCGGGCGTCGAACCCGAGTACCGGGCGCCGCCGAGGCTCGGCGAGCACAATGAGCGCATCGCGGGGGAGCGCATCCGATGAGCGCCGTGCCGCGGCCGCCGCTCGACCGGGCCGCGCTCGGCCGCACGCTGACGCGGATCGCGAATGCCGGCGGCCGCGCGGCGTTGAGCGAGCTCATCGCGCTGCCCGCGTTCAGCGCGCGGCGCATCGGTCTCACCGGGTCACCGGGCACCGGCAAGAGCACGCTGGTGCGCGTCCTCGCCGCGGCGAGCCTCGCGCAAGGCCGCCGCGTCGGCGTGGTCGCGGTGGATCCAAGCAGCCCGTACTCCCACGGGGCCATTCTGGGCGACCGCATCCGCATGGGTGAAGTGGCGGGTCATCCGGAGCTGTTTTTCCGCTCGCTGGCGAGCCGCAGCGCGCACGACGGCCTCGCCGACAATCTTGCCGCCGTTCTGTGCGCAATGGAGCGGCACGACTTCGACGAATTGCTGGTCGAGACGGTCGGCACGGGCCAGGCTGAAGTCAGCGTGCGCGCGCTGGTGGATTGCGTAGTGCTGGTGCTCATGCCGGAGGCGGGCGATCAAATCCAGGCGATGAAAGCCGGCGTGACCGAGATCGCCGACGTGCTGGTCGTGAACAAGGCGGATCTCACCGGCGCCGGGCGGATCGCGGCGGAACTGAACGATACGCTGAGCCTGCGCCGCTACGGTGCGGGGCAATGGGTGCCCCCGGTGATCCTCACGTCCCGGGATGACGCGGCCTCGCATCGCGCGCTCGTCGAGGCCATCGAGGCGCGCTTCGCGTGGCGCGGCGATGGCGATGACGAGACCGCGCGCCGGCGCGGGCGCGCCGCGTATCACGCGAGGAGCCTGCTCAGTCAACGCATCGAGGAACTGTTGGAGGCGCTGCCTCCCGAGACCTTCGATCTGCCGCTGCGCGAAGTTCATCGCGAGCTGGCGCGGCGGCTGTTCGCCGATCAGGAAGATGCCGGGGCTGATTCCGGCAAGCGAATGGACGCTTAGGCCGGCGTTCAACCGGCCTTTTTCATTTCGGCGAACGCCTGCTCGAGATCGGCGATGAGGTCGTCCGGGTCCTCGAGCCCGATGTGCAGCCGTACCGTCGGGCCGCCGGGCTCCCACTTCGTCGCCGTGCGGTATGGCGCGATCGGCGCGACGATGGCGAGACTCTCGAACCCGCCCCAGCTCGAGCCGATGCCGAAGAGCGTGAGCGCGTTGATGAGCGCGGTGGCCTGCCGCTCGCCGGCATCCAGCACGAAAGAGAACAACGAGGCGGCGCCCGTGAAATCGCGCTTCCACAAGGCGTGCCCGGGATCGCTCTCGAGCGCGGGGTAGATCACGCGCTTCACCTGCGGCCGCGACTGCAGCCAGCGCGCCACCTTGAGCGCGTTCGCCATCTGCTGCTTCATGCGCACCCCGATCGTGCGGAAGCCGCGCAGCGCGAGATAGCAGTCGTCGGGGCTGACGCCGTAGCCGTAGTCGGCGACGGCGTGGCGCACGGTGAGCCAGTGCCGCTCGTTGGTGACAATCAAGCCCATCAGCACGTCCGAATGCCCGGCGATGTACTTGGTCGCGGCGTGTATCGAGACGTCCACGCCCTTCTCGAAGGAACGGAAGAAGTAGGGCGTGCCCCAGGTCGTGTCGGCGAGCACCGGTATCCCGCGCTCGTGCGCGACGGCGGCGATCGCCGGGATGTCCTGCATTTCGAAGGTGAGCGAGCCGGGCGCCTCGCAGAATACCGCCCGGGTATTGCGCTTGAGGAGCTTGCCGATGCCGGCGCCGATGAGCGGATCGTAGTACTCGACCTCGATCCCGTTGGGTTTCAGGCGCCGGTCGCAGAAGGCGCGCGTCGGGCCATACACGGGATCGGGCACGAGCAGGTGATCGCCGGTCTTGAGGAAGGCGCACAGCGCCACCACGATGGCGGCGAGCCCCGAAGGCAGCGCCACCGCCGCATGCCCGCCTTCCATCTGCGCCACGGCCTCTTCCAGCG
>CAVOUJ010000016.1:0-167334 GCA_963699535.1 uncultured beta proteobacterium
CTTGCGCTGCTGGTTGACGATGTCGGACTGCAGGAACACGCCGCAGCCCATGGCGAGCGCCGGTATGGCGCGCGCGGCGAAGGCCTTCTCCGCGTAATCCTTCAGCGGCACGTCGTAGCGCTCGGCCACGCCCTGCAGGAACGCGCCGTTGCCCGAGGAGCACTGCGAGTTGAGCCGGAGAATCCGCCACCGTGCCCTGGCGCAGGATCATGATCTTCACGTCGCAGCCGCCGACGTCGCAGATCACGTCCGCGTCGGGGATGTAGTGCAGCGCGGCGGTGGCGTGCGCCACCGTCTCGACGATCGCCACGTCGGCGCCGACGATGTCCTTCAGCAGGTCCTTGCCGTAGCCGGTGACCGCGAAGGGCGCCGATGTTCTCGAAGCCCGCGCCGCGGATCTGGCGGAACAGCCCTTTCGCGTCCTCGATCGGGTTGCCGTTGGACGGCACGTAGCAGCCAAAGAGCAACTCGGCCGCCGCCGACATCACCACCGCCTTGGCCGTGGTGCTGCCGAAATCGCACCCGACCAGCGCCGGTTCCTCGCACGCGCGCTGGTCCGCACGTGCAAGCCGTGCTGCGGCATTCGCCGCCGTACTCCTCCAGGAACACGCTCAGGTCATCGGCGCTCTTCACCAGCCCCTTGCCGCCTTCGCGCGCCTTCTGCTCCCACTGGCCTTTCTCGATCCATTCCTTCAGTTTGTCGATGCCGGCGTACACGCCGACCGCGGGCGCTTCGCCCGCGCCGATCTCGACGCAGCCGAGGCACGCGTAGTAAAGCGCCTCCTTCGGCACCTGGATCATGTCCTGCGGACCGACGCCGGGCGGCGCCTGCACCTTGCGCTCGGCCCAGAGCTTGGCGAGGTGGTGCTTCCACGCCTGCCTGCAGTCCGCGAAAGAACAGGTTCGGCCCGCCAAGCAGCAGCACCTGCGGCGTGGGCGTATTGCCTTTGGTGAGGGTGGCGAGGTTCTGGTAGACCACCGCCTCGTACAGGCTGGCGATGATCTCCTCCACCGGCACGCCGGCCTTCACCAGCGTATTGGCGTCCGCCTCGGCGAAGATGCCGCACTTGGAGCTGATCTTGTGCAGTTCCAATCCGGCGTAATCCATCTGCGCGAGCCGCTCGGGCTCGATCTGCAGCTTCCTCGCGGTCTTCTCGATAAAGGTGCCGGTACCGCCGCTGCAGGCCGACTGCATGTACACCTGCTTCGCCTTGCCGTCGCCGCTCGGCGTGAAGAACAGCGTCTTCATGTCCTCGCCGCCGATCTCGGAGACGAAGTTGACGCCCGGGTGCAGCTTCTCCACCGCCGCCGCAACCGCCACCACTTCCTGGATCATCTTGCCGCCCAGGTGCGGCGCCAGCATGCTGCCGCCGGAGCCTGTCAGGAAAATGCGGTCGCGGCCGGCCGTAAGGCCGCACTCGGCCTGCATGCGACCGAGGAACTCGAGCACCATTTCCGCCTGCTTGGTGTTGTGGCGCTTGTAGTCCTTCCAGCGCACTGCGCCGTCCTCCACCACCGACGCCTTGACGGTGGTCGAGCCGACGTCCAGGCCGACGATAAGCATCAGTGCCTCCCGGCGGCAAGATGCAGCGCGACGTTCGCCGCGGTACCCGCGGCGTCGCCGTGCGGTACGAGATAGGTCGCCGAGCGCATCTGCGGATGCCGCTCGTACGCGCCGCGCAGCGTGGCCTCGCTGAAGCCGGTGCGCTCGAGCACCGCTTCGAATTCGCTCTGCGCGCGCTTCTTCGCCTCGGTGAGGATCATCTGGCAGCGCGACAGCGCGTGCACCTCCGCGTCGCCCTTGATCTCTAGCGGCGCGTAGAGCAGGTCCGGGTACTTCCCCTGCACCGCGGACATGGCGCCGACGCTCATGGTGTTCGGCATGCACGAGTAAGGCGAGAGCTCGCAGGTCATGTGCGCCTTCTTGTGGTGGTAGGCCCACAGCGCCTTGCCGACCAGCATGTCGCCCTCGCCGCCGTTCAGCCGGCTGTGGTAGTAGGGCGCGGCGAGCGAGCGCAATTCGTACTGGTCGGGCATCTCGTGCGGCACGTCGTTCAGCGCGCGGCGCATGCGCGAGTGCGTCCAGCGCAGCAGGCCCTGCATGCCGCGCACCGCGCCGAGCTTCACGCGCGCCGCCGTCGATGCCGATGCGGTCCTCGAACTCCTGGCCGGCGAGGCGCAGCAGGTAGTCGAGCCACACGGTGATCGGCGCCGGATACACCTCCGCGCCCTCGGACTCGAGCCAGCGGTGGATGTTGTAGTTCGGGCTCGCCCTCCACCGTCTGCAGGTAGAACTCGCCCGGTGATCTTCACCACCGGCTTGACGCGCGCGCGGTCGACTTCGATGCGGTCGAAGCGCTGTCGCACTTCGCGCATCGCCTTCGAGAAATAGTCGGTGCCGAAGTGCCACACCACCGCAGCCCCATTTCTTGGCGCCGCGGTGGGCGCTTGAGGAACACTTCGTAGAGGTGCTCGATCGCCTCGCGCGTCACGCGCTCGGTCTCGCCCGGGTTCACCTCGAAGGGGCGGATGCTGGTACTCCATGTCCTGGATCACGTCGGCAACACGATCGCCCACACCGCGCCGAGCGTGAACGGCAGGTTGAGGTCCAGCCCGCCGCCCGCCGCCGCGCCCTGGTCGAGGCCTTCCTGTCCGAGCAGGAACATGCGGAAGGATTCCAGTCCGACGTTGCGCAGCGCCAGCTCGTAGCTCTGATGGTACTGGCCGAAGCGGCAGGCGCCGCAGGAGCCCGCGGTGACGTAGATGTAGCGTTGCGAGACCTCTTCCGCGCCGATCTTCTTCGCCTGCTCGCGCAGGAAATTCGCGAGGTTGCCGGTGGTAAAACTTGTCGGGCAGCATTGTCCGATGTCGGCGACTTCGCGCCCGGTAAGCAGGTCGTCACGTGTTGCGGTCGGCAGGACCTGCGTGCGGTAGCCGAGGTTCTCCATCGCGCCCTGGATCACGCGCTCGGCGCGCCAGTGCAGGCCGCCGAACAGCACCGTCACCTTGTCGCGCTCCTCGCGCGTGAATGCGGCGGGCTTGTAGGCGCGGTAGGGCTGCGACGCCGTGCGGGCTGGCGGTGCCACGGTGCGCGGCCTGGCCGGGATGCGGTCTTCGAGTCGTACGATCGGAATCTGCATTGCCATTGGCGTCTTCCTCCTTATTTGGTGAGCGAAAGCAGCCCCGTGCTGAGCCAGGGCACGTAGGTGATGAGCAGCACGCCCGCAGCGAGCGCTGCGAACAGCGGCAGCACCGCCCGGAACAGCTCCATCACCGGTTTGTTGAACCGGTACGCGGCGAAAAACAGGTTGAGCCCCACCAGCGGCGTCAAATAACCGAGTTCCATGTTGGCGAGGAAGATGATGCCGAGGTGCACACGGTCCACGCCGAAGGCCGCCCCGATCGGCACGATGATCGGCACCAGCACCATGATCGCGGGATAGATTTCCACTATGCAGCCCGCGGCGAGCAGGAACAGGTTGAGCGCAAGGAGCAGGAAGAGCTTGCTGCCGATCGCCTCCTTCGCCCAGGCGACCAGGCGAGCGGGGACCTCGGCATCGACCAAGTAGTCCGTCAGGCCGAGGGCGACCCCCATGATCAGCAGGATGCCGCCGATGATCAGGCCGCATTCCGCCATGACCCGCGGCACGTCGCGCAGAAGGCTCAGGTCGCGGTGCCCGATCGAGACGACGAAAAGCACGTACAGCGCTGTGAGGGCCGCGGATTCGACCGGCGTTGCCATGCCGCTACCGAGCGCGATAATCGGCACCAGCGGAACGGACAGTTCCCACTTGGCCGCGCCGAGCGTCGTGCGCACCCGTACCGCGTCAAATCGCTTCGTGAGCGCGCCTGGTGATGGGGGTTGGTGTCGGATGCCCCAGACCGCGATGATGGCGGCCATCAGCAAGGTCGGGAGGAGCCCCCCGACGAACATGTCCTCGATCGCGATGCCGGCGACGATCGCGTACAGGATGAGCGGCAGCGCGGGCAGCAGCAGCGTGCCGGGCAGACCCGCGGCGGTGACCAGCCCCAGAGCGCGTTTTTCCGGGTAGCCCTTGGCGAGCAGCAGCGGCAGAGCCAGCCCGCCGAGCGCGAGGACCGTCACGCCCGAAGCACCCGTGAAGCTCGTGAAGAACGTGCAGACCAGCACAGTGACCAAGGCCGCACCGCCCCGAAAACGGCCGAACAACGCGTCGAACACCTCGATCAGGCGGCCGGGCGCGCCGCTCTCCGCGAGCAGGTAGCCGGCGAGCGTGAACATCGGGATCGCCGGCAAGGAGGGATTGACCACCAGGCTGTAATGGTCGACCGCGACCGCTGCCGCGGGCACGCCGCGGCCGACCAGAAGAAAAAGCGCGGCGCCGCCGATCAGTGAGAAGATCGGCGCCCCCAGGAACGCGGCCGCGAGCAGCACGACGACCGCCGGGATCGCAATGGCCGCGGCGTCGGGCGGCGCGATCCTGAGCCAGGCCACGGCGGCGCCGGTTAGCACTGCCGCGGCGGCTCGGCCGGACAAGGACCCGGCGGATTGCAGCAGCAGGCGCCACGCGATGAGGCCGTAGCCCACGAGCAGCGGCAGCTCGGCGATCCATACCGGCACGCCATAGACCAGCGTGCTGCCGGATTTGCGCTCGGCCACGATGAAGTCGAGCGCCGAGAAGAACAGCAGAAGCGCCACGGCGGAGGCAATCGCCCGACCAGCAAACCGGGCAACGCGGGCGGCTTCGCCGTGGATGAAGCCTGACACCGCAAGGGTCAGCAGTCGCTCGTCGCGCGCAGCAACAGCGGCGCCCAGCATGCCGAGTGCGAGCGTCAGGTGCTGGACAACTGTGCCCACCCCGTCGATCCCCACGCGAAGGGTCGCCCGCAGCACCATTTCCGCAAGCGGCACCGCGACCGCACAAGCGAAGACCGTACTAAGTAGGGCGTTCTCCGCGGGGAACCCGAGCCTCGCGGGACGCGCGCCGGGCAGCGCGAGCGATTGCATCATTGTTTGCCGCTCCGCAGCTCGGCGAGGATCGCGCGTACCCGGTCGAAGGTCTCGGCGGGAACCATGGTGCCGCGCACGTGAGGCCAGGCGCGCTCGGCGACGGTACGCCAGGCCTGATCGAGTTCGGGTGTGAGCTCCCGAACCTTCAGGCCGCGGGCCTGCATGGCGCGGATCGATTCCTCGTCCTGCACCACACGGTGCGCGCGCAGATCCCCGGTCGCCTTGCGCGCGGTGTCGAGCAGTGCCTCGCGCGCCGCGGGATTCATCGCCTCGAACGCCTGCCGCCGCATCACGGTGGCGCCGACGATCGGGACCCAGTTGACGCGCAGCATGTGCCGGGTGACGCGGTCGAACTGGCCGATCATGGCCCACAGGGGGGCGATCGGCACCGTGTCGATCATGCCGGTCTCCAGGGCGGGCGCGATATCCGCCAGCGGCAGCGCCACCGGCTGGTAGCCGAGGGATTTCATCACCCCTGCCTGCAGTACATCGCCCGACCAGGCAAAGATGCGCGCACGTTTGAACTCGTCGGGATGGGTGATCGGGTCCCTCGTGAAGAACTGGACCCAGCCGCCTTCGCCCCAGATGAGCACTACGAAACCCTTCGCGGCGAGTTTGGCTTCAAGTTCCGGCCGCAGCTTCTCGCGCACGTGGTCGAGCTCCTCCCAGGAGCGGAACATCATCGGCATGTACTGAAGCGCGGCGACCGAGGGATCGATTTCGCTCAGACCCACCACCGTCAGCATCGACGCGTCGAGCTGGCCGATGCGCATGCGTCGCACCGTATCGGATTCAGTGCCCTGGATACTGTCGGTGTAGATGATGAACCTCGACTGCGCACCGCCCGCCTTGCGATACGCTTCCCCCATTTCCTGCAGCACGCGGTGGTAGATCGAGCCCTTCGGCGCAATGGTCGCGACCTTGAGAACCATGGGCTGTGCCGCGGCGGGACCCGCAACGAGAATCGCCAAGAGGACAAGGATGGGTTTGAGCATGGCTTCACTCAGGGAACAGCTCATCGGTGCGCGCGAGCAGTCGGCGAGCGCGGCGCTGAATGACGAGGTTTGCGAGCCGCCACTCGGGACGCGCCCCGGCATCGAGCTGAATCGCCTGCTTCAACAGGGACTCGAACTCGCCGCGCTTGCGCTGCGCGACGCAGACCGATTCCGCCAGGGATACATAGGGCCCCGCATGGCCGCCTGTGGACAACTCTACGGCGCGAGCGAAGTGCGCGCGGGCGCGCGTCTCCGCGTCCGCCGCGGCGTTGGGGCGATCCATCTCATAGCCAATGAGAAAAGTGCGCAGCGAGCCGTGGTCAAAATCCACGTCGAGCGCCGCGGCGCGCCCGATCAGCGCGTCCGCGCCGGGCAGCCCGGCGACAATCGAGGGGCTGTCCTTCGAGAGCGCGATTGCGGCGAACCAGGCGACTCCGGTCCAGTAAAGGAGCGCTACGTCGTCTCGAGTCGTGGCTGCAAGGGCTTTCGACGGATCGGTCAGCAATTTCATCAGCGCACCTTCGCCCTCGAGCCCGAGCCCCCGCAACCCATAGTCGCGGGCGCGAAGGTATAGCCGCCGGGCGCGCTCCTGTTGGGAATAGGCGAAGGCAACGTCGCGCTCCTCCGCCTCCTCCGCCGGAAGCTGCACGTATACGTAGGCGTATTGGGTGAAGCCGCGCGCGGCGGCGAGCAGCATGCCGCGATGGTCGGGCGCGGCGGTGAGCAGGGATTCCAGCGTCTTCAACCCGAACGGAGTCGCCGCACCGATAAGTTCTATGTCGTCGTCCGAGGCGTATACGCCGCCGCCTTCCGCAAGCGCATCGCCCAGGGAACGCACGACGTACCCGCGCACCGAACAGCCGGACAGTGCGAGCGAGACGGCGATCAGTGCGGCGAGCGCTGCGCGGGCAGGCATTCCCCCCTCCCTAGTGGACAGACTGCTGGTCTCCCTTATGCACTGTCCATGCCAATTCGTAAGGTACTGAAAAATCACATTTGCTGAGCCCGGAGAACTGATTTCTTGCCTCCTGCCTAGCAAATCAGGTAGATGTGACCTACATTGAGTGCATGTCTATTGCACGTCTGAGCAGCGCCGACCGCGAGTTCCTAGAAACTCTGTCGGACGTTGTTTTCGGCAATCCATTCAGCCGGGAGCGCAATGAACAGATCGTCCAGCTCGCTCCCGGGGTGCCGCTCGGCGATCTAACGACCCACCGCGAGGCGCTCGCACGCGTGGTGGGGCCGCGCTTCGAGCCGTGGCTGAATCAAGGTGTTTCTGCCTTGCAGCGACTAGCCGCCGAGGACCGGCGCCTGCTGGAACCGGGCTTCTTGTATGTTTGTTACCACCGGTGCGTGCCCCAGATCGACGCGCTTATCGAACGTCAGGCGGGGCAAGGCGGCGCTCCTCAGACGGTGACGTTCGGCGACGAGGTGCTTGCGGACTTGGTACGCAGCGGTTTTCCCAGAGACAGGGCAGCGCGCTACTTCGCTTTTTTTTTCCAGCTGCGGCGCACTTTCTACTTCATCGATCAAGCGTTCGCCGGCGAATGCGAATCGATGCGCCGGCTGCGCGAGGCGCTGTGGAACAACGTCTTCACGCACGACATGCGCGGCTACGAAGCCGCGCTGTGGAACCGCATGGAGGATTTCTCGACGCTGCTCCTGGGCGAGACCGGGACCGGAAAGGGCTCGGCCGCCGCCGCCATCGGCCGCTCGGAGATTCATTCCCATACCTCCCCGAGCAGCGTCGCTTCGCGGCCAACTTCGCCGAGAGCTTCATCGCCTTGAATCTCTCGCAGTTCCCCGAGTCGCTGATCGAGTCGGAGCTCTTCGGCCACCGCAAGGGCGCATTCACCGGCGCGATCGACCACCATCAGGGCGTATTCGAGCGCTGCAGCGCGCACGGCGCGCTGTTCCTGGACGAGATCGGCGAGGTCTCGATTCCGGTGCAGATCAAGCTGCTGCAGGTCCTCCAGGAGCGCACCTTCACCGCGCTCGGCGGGCACGAGAAGAAGCGCTTTTCCGGGCGTGTCATCGCGGCCACCAACCGGCCGCTGGGCGAGCTGCGCCGCGCGGGGCGCTTCCGCGACGACTTCTTCTACCGGCTTTGCTCGGATGTGATCGAAGTGCCCACACTCAGGCAGCGCATCGCAGGAATCACCGGCCGAGCTGGAGCAGCTCGTACGGCTGCTTGTGGCGCGCATCACCGGCGCGCAGAACCCGGATCTCGTCACTGCTGTGCTGGAAGCTCTCGAGCGCGGGCTGCCCCGTGGCTACGCGTGGCCGGGAAACGTGCGCGAATTGGAGCAGGCGGTGCGGCGCATCCTGCTCGCCGGCCGGTACGCGGCCGAGCTGCCCCCAGCCGCGCAGAACGAGGACGAGGCGCTGATCGACAAGCTGCGCGCGGGAGAGCTGACCGCCGCAGAGCTTCTCAGCCAATATTGCGCGCTGCTGTACCGGCGCCTCGGCACCTATGCCGACGTGGCCAAGCGGACGGGGCTCGATCCGCGCACTTCGCGCAAGTACGTCGAGACTGGAAGGTCAGAGACCAAGCAGGGCCCGGCCCGCTGAACGGCGTCACCTAGCATTCCGTTCGGGCGGAGAAAGGCGCACACTCTCGTCAGGGGCCGACGGGGGGCGAACTCATGTTGGCGACGGCGTCGCGCCGCGCCGCGGCGGCGCGATCGTTGCTGGTCTCGCTTCTGCTTGCGCCGGGAGCGAGTCTCTCGGCCGCGGAGGCCGACGCTGACGATCCGGTCCAGACCACACTAAGTCAGGACCTGTCATTCGGCGGAATGATCCGCGTCACGCGGCGCGACCCCGGCTTGATCGGCGTGGGAAACGGCGGCACGGGCACCTCGGTCAACTTCGACGACGGCAATCTCAACTACGGCCGCGGACTGACCGCGCTCGCCCTGCAGGGCAGAACCGTCGCGGACAGCCGCTGGAACGCGATCGAGCTCAAGGCCGAAGCGGTCTATTTCTACGACTCCGTCAACGCCCACGGAGAAACCGATTTCCACCCCTTGAGCGATGCGGCGCGCGAGCGCGTGGGCCGCGACCTGTATCTCAACGAGGGTTATGTCGGGTTCATGGGCGGCGCTTCGGACGCCATACGCGGCGCGCGCCTCGGCTACCAGATCCTGCGCTGGAGCGAGAGCCCGTCGTTCGGTTACAGCATCGCGCCGGTCAATCCGGTGTCCGCTTCGCGTCGCTATCAGCCCGGAAATACGCTGAAGGACTGGTATGTGGCGCTTCCCATGCTCACCGCGAGGATCGAGCCCGCGGAAAACTGGACCGCTCAGCGGCTTCTATCTGTTCGGATTCGCTCCGACCGAAGTCGAAGCGGCTGGCAGCTTTCCTGAGCGGCAACGATTACTACTCCCCCGGGGCACGTTATATCCAGCTCGGTCAGGGCTCGCTCGGTTCCCGATACGGACGCGTCGGTCATCGTTCCCGGTACTGACGCGCGGTTCGGGTCGAAGGTGCCGCGCGATCCCGACCGGAAGCCGGACAGCAACGGACAGTTCGGCGCGAGGATCGAAACGCCGGAGCTGGGAGACGCGAAGCTCGCGCTCGCCGGCTATGCCATGCGCGTGCACAGCCGCGAGCCCATCGTCAGCATTCGCACCGGCACGCTGGGCGGATATGCTGCACATGACGGCGCCCGATTACACCTCCAGCGGCAGCTACTTCGTGGAGTACGTGCCGGACGTCACGGTGCTGGGGACTTCCGCCCGGTTCGCGCCCGCCGCGCATTCCCGGGTGAATCTCGATTACTCGATGCGCCTCAAGCAGCCGCTGCAGATCGACGACGAGATTCTCATCACCGCGGGCCTCGCGCCGGCCTATGCGACGAGCGCGTACTGCACTCAATCCGACGACGACGAACTGCCCGGGAGACTGGCGATGCTGAACGCCAATCCGATCATCGCCTCGCTGGGCGGCATCACGGCGGCCAACGCGGCGAGCTTCTTCTCGACCGAGATCAGCGGATACGAGCGCTTCGACGTGTCGCAGTACTCGGCGTCGCTCGCGCAGGGCTTGCCGCCGGTCCTGAGCGCCACGCAGTGGTCGATGCTGGCCGAGGTCGGCGGCCTCACCATCCACGGATTCAAGGAGGGATTCCTCGACGCCAGCGTCACCAACCGGCCCGACGATGCAGGCCAAAGGCGCAAGGGCCTCGCCACGCGCTCGTCATGGGGGTACCGGCTCTTTACCCGGCTCGACTACTCGAACGTGATGGGAATGCAAAGCGTTTCCCCTTCCCTCGCCTGGATCCACGACGTGCGCGGCAATGCCCCGATCACCCTGGGAACGCTGCTCGAAGGCGCCAAATCGGCGATCCTGGCGGTGGACTGCGGCCTCGACAAGTCTCTCGGCGCGCGGGTGTCCTATCGCTCGTACCTGGGGAAAGGCAACAACGCCGACCGCTTCAGCGATCGCGACTTCGTCGCGTTTTCCCTGACCAAGAAGTTCTAGGCTCATGTCTTGCGCCAACCGCGTCGAATTTGGACCGCGATCGGGGCCGCGGGTCGGCCCCATCATTTGATCTGCATCAAACCTCGAATGGAGAATCCGCGGGATTCTGGTGTCAAGACAAGCGGGAGCCTTGCACTCACATGATCGTCGATCCCGTCGCCCACTGGCGCGCCGAGCACGTCAATTTCTCGCGGCTTCTCGACATCTTCGAAAAGCAGGTGCATGCGTTTCACGAGGGCGGCGAGCCGAACTACGATCTCATGACGGACATCCTGCTCTATCTGAGGCACTTCCCCGACTTGCACCACCATTCGCGTGAAGAGGCGGCGTTCGAGCTGATCGCCAAACGCGATCCGAAGATGCGGCTCACGCTCGAGATGCTCCGGCAGCAGCACCGCGCGATCGCCACGGTCGGCGACGAGCTGCTCAGAACGCTCAACGAAGTCGCCTCCGGAACCCTGACCGTTCGAGCCAGCGTGGAAGCGGCCGCGGCGATGTACCTCGTCTATTACCGCCACCATATCGAAGCCGAAGAAGAGGAGGTCCTGCCCCGCGCGACCAAGCTCCTGGTCGCCGAGGACTGGCGGGACATCGAGGGCGTTGCGCCGGGCGGGCCCGATCCTCTCTTCGGCGCCAAAGGCGACGCCGGATACCGCGAGCTCCGCCGCCACATCGCGCTCGAAGCGGGAAGCGGATGACGCGCGGGAGCGGAGAGCGGGCCGTTTGAGTTCTTCCGGGGCGTGACGTATTATAACGTCCGTTATAACGTGGGAGTCGACCATGTCCGCCCTCAAGCTCACCCAGATCGGCAATTCTGTCGGCGTAATCCTGCCGAAGGACATGCTCGCCCGGCTCAAGCTCGAAAAGGGCGACACCCTGCACGTCACGGAGACGCCGGACGGCCTCCGCCTCACGCCCCACGATCCTCGGTTCGAAGCGCAGATGAAACAGGTCCGGCGCATCGCAAAAAAGCGCCGCGCCGTGCTGCGCGAGCTGGCGAAGTGAGGAAGTGGGTCTGGATCGAGCGCTCGGTCATTCTCGCCGCCCACGAAGAGCAGCTCTCTGAACACGGGGGCAGTCCCGGCATCCGCGACGAGGGCCTGCTCGACTCCGCGCTCGCGCGCCCACGGAATCGCGCCGTATACGGGAAACCCGACGCCGCCGAGCTTGCCGCGGCCTACGCCTTCGGACTGGCGGCGAACCATCCCTTCGTGGACGGCAACAAGCGCAACGCTTTCGTCGCTCTCGAGCTCTTCCTCGCCCTGAACGGGCACGAACTCATCGCCGATGACGCGACGTGCGTAATGACCATGCTCGCGCTGGCCGCCGGAACGATGAGCGAAGGAGCCTTCGCTGACTGGGTCCGCCACACCAGCAAGCAACGCCACTAGCTTTGCAGCAACCTCCGGGAGAAAGCCCCATGCGCTACGAGCTCTACTACTGGCCCTCGATACAAGGCCGCGGCGAGTTCATCCGGCTCGCCCTCGAAGAATCCGGTGCGGATTACGTCGACGTCGCCAGGCTCCCCCAGCGGGGCGTCCCGGCGCTGATGCGCATCCTCGAGGGCAAGTCGGAGGGCCACCTGCCCTTCGCTCCTCCGATACTCAAGGCGCAAAAGGTGGTGATCGCGCAGACCGCGAACATCCTGCTTTGGCTCGCGCCGCGCCGGGGCCTGGTGCCGAAGAGCGAAGCGGCGCGGCTCTGGGCGCACCAGCTCCAGCTCACCCTCGCCGATTTTCTGGTGGAGGTCCACGACACGCACCACCCGATCGGCGGCGCGTTCTATTACGAAGAACAGCAACAGGAATCCAAGCGCCGCGCTGCGCACTTCACTGCCGAGCGGCTGCCGAAATTCCTCGGCTACTTCGAGCGCGTGCTCGAGCGCGAACGAGGCAACTGGCTCCTCGGCAAGTCGTTTTCGTATGCGGACCTGTCGCTTTTCCAGATGGTCGCAGGCCTGCGCTATGCGTTTCCCCGCGCGATGGGAAAGCTCGAGCCGAAGCATCCACGGACGATCGCGCTGCACGACCGGGTCGCGTCCCGGCCGCGCATGGCCGCGTACCTCGCATCGCCGCGCCGCATACCCTTCAACGAGAAAGGCATCTTCAGGCATTACTCCGAACTCGACGTCCAGTGAGTGAAGTGAACTCCCATGAATAGGGCGTGGCGTTCGTCGAGGCGGCTCGCCTAGAATGCCCTGATGCCCGCCGACCTCTGCTCGCTCACCGGCACCGAACTTCTCGAGAAGTACCGCGCAAGAGAGCTCTCGCCCGTCGAGACGACTCGCGCGGTCCTCGAGCGCATCGAGCGGCTCAACCCCGTGCTGAACGCCTTCTGCCTCGTCGATGACGAGGCGGCCCTTGCGAGCGCGCGCGAGTCGGAGTCGCGGTGGATGAAAGGCTCGCCGCTGGGACTCCTCGACGGTGTGCCCGTCTCGATCAAGGATCTGATCCTCACGCGCGGCTGGCCAACGCTGCGCGGCTCGAAAACGATCGACCGGAAGGGGCCGTGGGACGACGACGCCCCGGCGGTCGCGCGGCTGCGCGAGGCGGGCGCGGTGCTGCTCGGCAAGACGACGACGCCGGAATTCGGCTGGAAGGGCGTGACCGACAGCCCGCTCACCGGCGTCACCCGCAATCCCTGGAATCCGGAAAAGACCCCGGGCGGCTCCTCGGGCGGCGCGGCCGCGGCGGTCGCCTCGGGAATGGGGCCGCTCGCCGTGGGCACCGACGGCGGCGGCTCGATCCGAATCCCGTGCGGCTTCACGGGGCTGTTTGGCATCAAGCCCACCTTCGGTTGCGTTCCCGCGTGGCCGCCTTCCCCCATGGGGACGGTCGCGCACGTCGGGCCGATCGCGAGGAGCGTCGCGGACGCGGCGCTCCTGCTCGCCGTCATATCGCGGCCCGATGTGCGCGACTGGACCGCGCTGCCTCATGAGAACCGCGATTACCGCGAAGGGATGGAGGACGGTGTGCGGAACCTGCGCATCGCCTACTCCGCAAACCTCGGCTATGCCAGGGTCGATCGCGAGGTGGCCGCGCTCGTAAAGAACGCGGTGAGAACGTTCGAGGACCTGGGCGCGAAAATCGAAGAGCGCGATCCAGGTTTCGCCGATCCACAGGAGGTCTTTTCCCGTCACTGGTTGCCGGGCGCAGCGTACGTGGTGCACAGCGTTCCGGCGAGAAAGCGCGCCCTTATGGACAAAGGCCTGCTCGAGGTCGCGCGGCGCGGCGAGCGCATGACCGCGCTCGAGCATTTCGAGGCCGCACAGAAGCGCAACGAGCTCGGGCTTCTGATGAACCGCTTCCACGAGCGCTACGACCTGCTCGTCACGCCGACGCTTCCGCTCGCCGCGTTCGACGCGGGCATCGAGGCGCCCAGGGGCGCTGGGCGCTGGGTGAACTGGACGCCCTTCACCTTTCCCTTCAACCTGACCCAGCAACCCGCCGCCTCGATCCCCTGCGGACTCACCCGAGCAGGCCTGCCGGTGGGCTTGCACATCGTCGGGCCTAAATATGGGGAGGCGACAGTGCTGCGCGCCGCGCGCGCTTTCGAGGGCGCGCACCCGATCGCAGTGCCCGATCTTTCGAGCCTCGCGAGAGACGCCTCTCTCACGTGCTATCTTTACGCACGGGGGAAGAAATCCGACAACAGGGAGAGAGAATGAAGCTCTTGTACTTCGACGACTTCAGGCTCGGCGTGCTCAGGGAAGACGCCGTGGTGGACGTTTCCAAGGCGGTGAAGGGCATCCCGCACACCGGGCCGCATGATCTGATCAGCGGCCTGATCGAGCGCTTTGCCGACTATCGCAGGAAGCTGGAGAAGGCGGCTGCCGCCGGCCGTGGCATTCCGCTGAAGAAGGTCAGGATCCGCCCGCCTCTTCCCCGGCCCATCAACATCGACTGCATGGCTGTGAACTACATGGAGGACGGGACCCGGACCGAGCCCGCCCCCATCAACGCTTTCCACAAGTCGCCGAACGCCGTGATCGGCGACGGCGACACCCTGTTGCTTCCAGACGTCCCCGCCGCGATTTTCGAAGGCGAAGCGGAGGTTGCGGTGGTGATCGGCAGGCGCGCCTCCAATGTCAAGGCGCAGAACGCGATGAAGCACGTGTTCGGCTACACCTGCTTCATCGACGGCTCGGCGCGCGACCTGCCGCCGCCCGGCAACGTGTTCTACCAGGCGAAGTCGCGCGAAACCTTCGCCCCCATGGGGCCCTGCCTCGTCACCGCGGACGAGATTCGCGACCCGCACAATCTGCAGATCAGGCTCTGGGTGAACGGCGTCCTCAAGCAGAACTTCAACACCAGCGACATGGCGCACAAGATCCCGCGCTGCATAGAGTGGGTGAGCAGCATCCACACGCTCAATCCCGGCGACGTGCTCGCCACCGGAACCAACCATCGCGGGCTCTCCGCCTTCCAGGACGGCGACAAGATCGAGCTCGAAGTCGAGAGCGTGGGACGCCTGCGCGTGAAAGTCCGCGACGCGCTGAAGCGCACCTGGGCACGCGACACGCGCCTCGAACACGAGCAGAAGGGCCTGCCGGGACGCACCCCGCAGCTCACCGGCAAGTACGCGAAGAACGCGTAATCTCCAGGAAAGATCTCATGGAAAAGAAGAACAGACCTTTGGTCATCGCGCTCGAGGAACACTACTGGGACGCCGAGGTGGCGAAGACCTTCGTGGGCGAATCACGCAGCTCCCGCCCTGCTCCAGCGCCTGGACGACCTGGGCGAGCTGCGCCTCAAGGAAATGGACGAGGCGGGCATCGACATGCAGGTGCTCTCGCACGGCGCGCCCTCGACGCAGCGGATGGACGCCGCGACCGCCGTCCCGCTTGCGAAGCGCGCGAACGACCGGCTGCACGAGGCGGTCCGCGCCCATCCGGACCGCTTCGCGGCTTTCGCGGCGCTCCCGACCGCCGATCCGAAAGCGGCGGCGGACGAGCTCGAGCGCACGGTGACCAAGCTCGGCTTCAAGGGCGCGATGGTGCACGGACCGACGAACGGCGTGTTCTTCGACGACAAGCGCTTCTGGCCGATCCTCGAGCGCGCGCAGGCGCTCGACGTGCCGCTCTACCTGCACCCCTCGTCGCCCGTGCCCGCGGTGGTCGAGGCCTACTACAAGGACTATCTCGACAAGTTTCCGCAACTCCTTACCGCGGCCTGGGGCTACACCGTCGAGACCGCGACGCAGGGGATTCGCATGGTGCTCTCGGGGGCTTTCGACAAGTACCCGCGCCTGAAGATCGTCCTCGGCCACTTGGGCGAGTCGCTGCCCTTTTCGGCCTGGCGCATCAACATGGCGCTGTCGCGCGGCGACAAGCCGAGCAACTTCCGCGACACCTTCTGCGAGCACTTCTGGATCACGACGAGCGGCAACTTCTCCACGCCGGCGCTCATGTGCTGCATCATGGAAATGGGCGTGGACCGGATCCTCTTCTCGGTCGATTACCCCTTCGTCCCCAACCCGCCGGGAACGAAGTGGATGGCCGACCTCCCCTTGAGCCTCGAGGACCGGACGAAGATCCTCTCCGGCAACGTGAAGCGGCTGCTGCGGATGTAGGCATCGCGACCGAAGCCACACCGCGCAAGACGCGCGCCGGCCCGAGTCGGCGCGCGCGCGCGTCCTACGGCACGATCGCAAACGCGTTGGCGAGCCGCGGCAAATTCCGCTATGCCGCTGCCTTCGATCCAGTCCACCACGGACACAACCGCTTCCACCGCGCCGTTCGTTGGCAGAGCGAACGACGCCAGGAGCCCCAGGAAGAAGTGCAATCGCCAAATCGAGTTTGATGTTCACGTGATGCAGTGCAGCAAGGGCCATGCCGGTGCGTCGCCTGCGTGCGTCGGAGGCTGTATTGTGCATCTGATACAAGGCAGTTAGCATCATCCAAGAAGGTCATGTCCATGGCAGTTCCCCGGCGCGCACCGCACTGGTTCAAAAAGAAAACGCGATGCACCGAAGTGCACCGCGTTCGTAGAGGTGAAGCCAGTAATTTGAGAGCCACCCGGCGCGATGAGCTGCCCTTGCGTCAGCTCCATCGCGCCGAAGTAATCCGGCGCTTCGGCAGTGTCGCCGAAGCGTCCGGCATTACTGCTACTTCTTGTTGAACTCCTTCCACGGATCCTTCACCGCGACGCCGACCGTCTCGATCTCGACGTTGGCGAGCTGGCCGCCCACCTTGCGCACTTCGCGCAGGTATTCGTTCTGCACGATGTCGCGGGTTTCCGGATCGACATAGATCGGGCCGCGCGGGCTGTTCGGGTTCCGGAAGTTCTTCAGCAGGTCCATGGTCTTGTCGGGATCGAGCTTGCCCTTCTGCTCGCGGATCGCGTGGAAGATCGCCGCCATGCCGTCCCAGCCGCCGACCGAGATGAAGTTGGGCGTGCTGTTCGCGCCGTAGTCCCGCTTCCACGCCGAGACGAACGCCTTGTTCGACGGCCGCTGGGCGGCCGCGGAATAGTGGAACACGGTCTGCACGCCGAGGGCGACGTCGCCCATGTTCGCCAGCTCTTCGTCGGTGGTGATGTCGCCGGGCCCGATCAGCTTGATCCCGGCCTTGTCGAGGCCCAGATCGCCGAAGTTCTTCATCACCGCGAGCGCGGTCTTGCCGGCCGGCACGAACACCATCAGCGCGTTGGGCTTGGCGTCCTTCACCCGCTGCATGTAGGCCGCGAAATCCGGGTTCGCGAGCGGAACGCGCACCGTGCCGATGACGTCGCCGCCGTTGTCCTTGAAGCCCTTGATGAAGGCCTGCTCGGCGTCGTGGCCGGGGCCGAAATCACTCACCAGGGTGTAGGCGCGCTTGAAGTTCTTCGCCGCCCACTGCCCGAGCGGATAGCTCGACTGCCACAGCGTGAAGGACAGCCGCGCGATGTAGGGCGAGCGCGTCGTGATCACCGCGGTCCCCGCGTTCATGATCACGAAGGGCACTTTCGCTTCGGTGCACAGCGGCGCCATCGCGAGGGCATTGGGGGTGAAGATCACCCCGGCCAGGAGGTTGACCTTGTCCCTCACGATCAGCTCCTGCGCGAGCTGCCGCGCCTTGTCGGGATTGGGTCCGGTGTCGTCGCGAACGAGAATTTCGATCTTCACCCCGGGAGGCAGATCCTTCTCGTGCTCCTTCATGTAGAGCCGCATGCCTCTCTCCATGTACTCGCCGAGATTGGCGTTCAGCCCGGAATAGGTGGTGATGAATCCGATCTTGATCGTCTGCGCGAGCGCCGACGCGGCTCCCAGAGCAAGCCCCAGCGCAGCGGTGAATGCGAGCAACTTCTTCATGACCCCTCTCCTCTGTGAAGAAACAAATCGACGCGACGTGAACCTACCGCGCCCCTCTCTGCGTTCCTGCCGAGGGAGCATCTTAGCCCGGGCGAAAACCGCAGTCCACTGGCTACGCGGAAACGGCGCCGCCCCGCAGCGCGGGCATCACCTCCCTCACGAACAGGTCCATCGAGCGCATCGCGAGCTCGGGGCTGAGGTCGCCGAAGGAGAAGACCAGCAGCAGATAGTTGATCCCCGACTCGCGCACGACCTCGGTCAGCTCGCGCACCACGGTCTTCGGCGAACCCGTGACCAGTCGCGCGACCGCGGCGGGCGAAGCCGGGTTGACGTTCAGAAGATCGGGTTGCCCTCGCTTGCGCGTGAGATAGGTCAGGTGATCGCTCCAGACCCTGTACGCGGCGCCGCCCGTTCTCTCCGCTTCCGCGTCGCGTGTCGGCGACGAACACATGCTGGGATTTCCCGAGCTTGGGCGCGCGCACGTGCGCGTTGTGGCGGCCCGGATCGTCCTTGTGCCGCACCCACACCTCGCGGTACTGCGCGTAGAGCTTGCCCGCTTCCGCGGCGCTCGTGTTGAGCACCGTGTTGTAGCCGTGGCGCGCGGTGAACTCGATCGAGTTCCTGTCGCTGCTCGGAAACCAGAGCGGCGGATACGGCCGCTGCATGGGCTTGATGTAGAGCTCGAGGTCGCTGTAGGAGAAGTACTTGCCCTGGTGATTCAGCACCCGGTTGCCGCAGGCGGCGAAGAAAATGTCCAGCGTTTCGCGGTAGCGCTCGCGCGACTCCTCGATGCTCTTCATGCCGAAGAACGCCGACTCGATCGGCGAGACGCCGCGCCCGACGCCCAGCTCCAGGCGCCCGCCGCTCATCTGGTCGAGCATGCACACCTCGTTGTAGAAACGGAACGGGTTGTACCAGGGCAGGCAGAAAGTCAGCGCGCCCGAGGCGCAGGCGCTTGGTGCGCTGGATCGCGGCGGAGAGCACCAGCGCCGGCGAGCCGTCGATCGAAAGCGGCGTGCCCTGGTGCTCGGCGATGTGCCAGGCGCAAAAGCCCGCCTTGTCGGCGGCCTCGGCGATTGCGAGCTTGTGCTCGAAGATCTCGCCCGCGGGCGCTTCCGACCATTCGATCCAATCGAAAATGCCGAACTCGAGGGGACTTTCGGGAAATGCGCCGTCGGACGTTTTTCTTCTCCTTCTCTCCGGCGCTATTATCCGGAATCGGGCGCGCCAACGACAAGGGGCGGCCGGAGCCGCCCCTCGCCTGCGGTGAGATCGCCCTCGCTAGCGGAACAGATTCTGCGGCACGCCCGCCGCGCTGTAGATGAAGTCGCGCGAGTTCTCGAGGTCGCGGCGCAGCCTCCCCAGATTGACGTCGAGCAGCTTGCCCTTCCACTTGCGCACCTTGCCGGCGACGATCACGGTCTCGACATTGGTGCGGTCCATCAGCGATACGACCGCTCCCGGCACGTTGTTCAGCGGCGCCACGTTGATCGAAGTCGCATCGAGGATGATGATGTCGGCCTCCTTGCCCGGCGTGAGCGAGCCGGTCTTGCCGTCGAGCCTCAGGTGCCTCGCGCCGTTGATGGTGGCGTAGCGCAGCACGTCGCGCGCATTGAGGAGCGGCGGCAGGTTATTTCCCAGGCCCGGGCCCGGCGGCCAGGGGTTGACTGGGATGGGGCCGCTGTCGAGGACCGCCTGATTCACCACCATGCGCTGCATGGTCATGGCGGAGCGCATCTGGGTGAAGAAGTCCGCCGTCATGTTGGTCTCGACGTCGGTGCTGAGCGAGGGCTCGAACGCGGGGTCCTTGAACGACTGCATCTTCAGAATGGGCGGCTCGCCGTGGCGCATGCTCATCTCGATCGGGAACGCGATCGAGACCTTGACGCCCTTGTCCTTCACCGCCTGCCAGCCGACATCCGACATCCCGGTCATGTGGATAAACAGGTTGTCGGATCCGAGCCCGATGTCGTTGTTGACACCGCCGGTACCCGCGGCGAGATCGTCCAGGATCGGCCGGATGCCGAACGGCGACAGGATGTGCGCCGCGATCAGGACACCACCGAGATCCTGGCGAGCGATCTTCCAGGCCGCGGAGTAGGACGCATCCCCGAGATAGACCTCTCCGCCCATTACAAAGCCGACGAGATCGTGGCCTGACAGATTGCCCGCGATGCGCGCCGCATCGGTCGGATACTGGTTCCCCGGAATGTTGCCGGCGCTCTCGAAGAAGCCCAGCATGGCGCGACGGCCGGTATCCTTCAATGCCTTGACGGCCGCATCGGAGTGCTGTGGCGAGTGGTGGATCTGCGAGATGTCGAGCACCGTGGTCACGCCGGCGTCGAGCTGCGAGAGCCCGCCGAACAGCTCGCT
The DNA here is from genome assembly GCA_963699535.1 of uncultured beta proteobacterium. Lineage (GTDB taxonomy): Bacteria > Pseudomonadota > Gammaproteobacteria > Burkholderiales > SG8-39 > VBDM01. Next base: position 20,131 of record CAVOUJ010000016.1, read on the forward strand.
GATGTAGACGTCCTCCGGCTTATAGTGGTTGGCGAAGCCCGGCAGTGATGGTTGAAATCCGCCCAGCACGTTGAAGAAATAGTTCTGCTGCGCGCTCGGCGTGCCCGTGCCATCGTCGATCAGGATGCTGTCCGGAATGGAGCTTCTGATCGCAGTCCAAGCCTGGTGGTGGTGAGTGTCGACGAAGCCGGGCATGACGATCTTGCCGCGCGCGTCGATCTCTCCCGCGCCCCAGACGTGCAGGTTCGGCCCGACGGCGAGTATCTTCTTTCCTTCGACCAGCACGTCCGCCTTGGGCCACTCGCCATGGTTGGGCATGCTGGGGTCCATCGTCATCACCGCGCCGCCGCGGATGACGTAGCGCCGGCCGTGGTCCTCGGGCGGATCCGAGTCGTGCGCCGCCGCGGGACGCGCGGCGAACAGGCCCATCGCCGCCGCACCGGCCGCCGTCGCCGTCGAGGCCTTCAGGAAATCGCGTCGCCCGAGTTGTGAAGGTCCTTTCGAACCGCTATGGTCTTGCAGCTTTCCTTGATCACACAGTATGCACATTGGTCCCTCCTCCTTTTGCGCCATCCCCAGTGATGGCGATGAAACCATTCTGCCGTTGATCCGCGGAGGCGTAAACCACCTGCATTCAAGGTGGCGCCCCGACCACGAGAGGGATGGGATGATGTGGGACGGCGCCGAAACCTCCGTAAAGGGTGGGACGGTGCCCACCGGCGGGACCCCCTTTCGCGGATAATAGCCGCGGGGAGGCAGCCGATGGAGCACAGCCAGTTCCGCTTGTTGCGCGAGCGCCGGTTCGCGCCTTTCTTCCTTACCCAGTTCTTCGGCGCTGGCAACGACAATATCTTCAAGTTCGCCTTCACGGTCCTCGCGACCTACAGCGCGCAGGACTGGGGCGGACTGGATTCCAGGAGCGCGGGAGCCGTGATCGGCGGCCTTTTCATCCTGCCCTTCGTCTTATTCTCGGCCACATCGGGACAGCTCGCCGACAAGTACGAGAAGTCGCAGTTGATGCGTTTCGTCAAGAATTTCGAGATCGCGGTGATGCTGCTCGTCGCCGCGGGCTTCGTCTGGAAGATCGTCGCCCTCCTTTTTCTCGGGGTTTTCCTCATGGGCCTGCACTCGACGCTTTTCGGCCCGGTGAAGTACGCCTACCTGCCTCAGCACCTGGACGACCAGGAGCTGACCGGCGGGAACGGCATGGTGGAGATGGGAACCTTCGTCGCCATACTTCTCGGAACGATGATCGGGGGCGAGCTGGTCGCGATTCCGGGGTACGGCCCCGCGTACGTCGCTGCGACCTCGATCGCCATCGCGGTGCTCGGTCGCATCGCCGCCGGTTTCATACCGCGATCGCCGCCGGCGGACCCGCTGCTGAAGATCAACTGGAATCCCGTCTCCGAGACCTGGCGCAACCTGATGGTCGCGAGGCAAAACCGCAGCGTGTTCCTGTCCGTGCTCGGCGTTTCCTGGCTGTGGTTCTTCGGCTCGGTGTTCATCACCTCGTTCGCCGGCTTCAGCAAGGAGGTGCTCGGCGGAAACGAAAGCGTGGTGACCCTGCTGCTCGCGGTCTTCTCCGTCGGAATCGCGATCGGTTCGCTTCTCTGCGAGCGCCTCTCGGGCCACAAGGTGGAAATCGGCCTGGTCCCTTTCGGCTCGATCGGCATGACCGTCTTCGCGGTCGATCTGTATTTTGCGAGCGCCTGGATGGCGCCTGCGGAGATCGTCGGCGTCGGCGCGTTCCTCTTGGACCGCGGCAACTGGCGCGTGATGGCGGACCTGTTCCTGCTCTCGATGTTCGGCGGGTTCTACAGCGTTCCGCTGTACGCGCTCATACAGATCCGCTGCCAGCCTTCGCACCGCGCCCGCGTCATAGCCGCGAACAACATCCTGAACGCGCTCTTCATGGTCGTCGCCGCCGTGATGACCGCGGCCCTGCTGTATTCCGGGCTCACGCTGCCGCAGCTGTTCCTGACGATGGCGGTCCTCAACGCGGCAGTCGCAATCTACATCTACACGCTGGTGCCCGAATTCCTGATGCGCTTTATCGTCTGGATGCTGATCCACTCGGTGTACCGCCTGGAAAAAGAGGGCCTGGACAACATTCCCGAAGAGGGACCGGCGGTGCTGGTCTGCAACCACGTAAGCTTCGTCGATGCCCTGGTGATCGCCGCGGCCTGCCGCCGCCCGATCCGCTTCGTCATGGATCACCGCATTTTCAAGGTGCCCGTGCTGAATTTCGTTTTTCGGACTGGCGGCGCGATCCCCATCGCCCCGGCGAAGGAGGACCCCGAGATGCTGGAGAAAGCCTACGCGGAGATCGCGCGGGGACTGCGCTCGGGCGACCTGATCGGGATCTTTCCGGAGGGACGCCTCACCGATACCGGGGAGATCCAGCCGTTTCGCTCGGGGATCAGGAGCATCGTCGAGGCGACGCCCGTCCCGGTGGTGCCGATGGCCCTGCGCGGGCTGTGGGACAGTTTCTTCAGCCGCAAGGGCGGCGCCGCGATGACTCGGCCTTCGCGTCTGAGGTTCCTGTCGAAGATAGGACTTGCTGTCGGCGAACCGGTGGCGCCCGGGGAGGCGAAGCCCGAATCCCTGCAGGAGAAAGTTCTCGCGCTGCGGGGAAGCTGGAAATAGCAATACGGCGCCCGGCTCGGGTCTCGGCCCGCTAGCCGCAACGCGAACCTGTCCTGTTCACATCTCCGGGGCGTCAGCGCCGCCCTGATTCCGGCTCTGCTGCCGCCGCCAGGCGGCGGGCGGAATCTCGAATTCACGCTTGAACGCCCGGTTGAACGCGGACTCGGATTCGTAGCCGAATTCCTCGGCGACTTGAGCGATGGCGCGGTCGCTCGATCGCAGCTTCGCAGCGGCGAGCGTCAGCCGCCAGCGCGTCAGATATTGCATCGGCGGCTGGCCGAGCAGGTCGGTGAACCGCTGGCGTAGCGCCGAGGGCGAGAGGCCGACGCTCTCGGCGAGAGCGTCGGCGGTCCATTCGCGCGCCGGCTGCTCGTGCATCAAACCGAGCGCGCGCCCGACGTAGCGGTCGCGAAGTCCCGCGAGCCAGCCGGTCTGCTCGCTCCGGCAGCGACTCGATGTAGCGGCGCATCGCCTCGACGAATAGCAGCTCGGCGACCTTGGCGAGCAGCGTCCCCGAGCCCGGACCCGGCGCGGTGTTCTCCTGCGCCCCGCGGCGCGCCAGGCTCATCAGCCACACGGCGCCCGGTCCGTCTCCGAGCGGCACGCGAAGAAGGCGCGGGAGAGCATCGAGCAGCATGCGGCAGAGCGCCTTGTCGCAGGACATGAAGCCGCACAGGAACCGGGCCTCGTCGCCGCCGCCACCGTGAGTCGATGGTCGCAAGCCCGCCCAGCGTCGCGGGCCGCAGCAAGCGAGTCGGAATCCACGGGCGCGAGCTGAAGGTCACTGCCGAGAAGGTGCGTGTCGCCCCGCGGCATGATGATCAGGTCGCCGGCGGAAAGATCGATGCATTCCGCCCGTCTCGGCGAGCCGCACCTTGCAGCGGCCCTCGGCGAGAATGTGGAAGAAGACAACGGGGTTGAAAGGAGCGAGCGCCTCGGCGGCCCCGTAGCTCGGATGCACCAAAGCGCACCACGGCGAGGTGAAGCGGGCTTCGAGGAACAAGGCGCCGTTGAGCTTCACCGTGCGCAGCAGGTCGGATAGAGCATCCATGCAGGCGTTTCGGGCAAGAGGTCCGGCGAATCGGGCAAGACCGGCAAGGCGTCGTCAGGGATAGTAGCACCGTGTCAGGTGCACGGCGATTCGCCGCTCACCGATCGTCAACCGACCCGAAAGGAGGCCAGCCATGTCCGCAGTCCTGTCCAGTTCCCCCTCCCCCGCCCCAATCAATGCAAACAAAGCGCTTTGGGAGAAGGGCGACTTCACGCGCATCGCAGCGAGCATGAGAGAGAGCGGAGAGGCGCTCGTGAACGGGCTCGGGATCACCAGAGGGCTCAAGGTTCTAGACCTCGGCTGCGGTGACGGAACAACGGCGCTGCCGGCGGCAAAACTCGGAGCCGAGGTGCTGGGCGTCGACATCGCGAGGAACCTTGTCGCGGCCGGAAACAAGCGCGTCAAGGAACAGGGCCTTGCCAACTGCAGCTTTCAGGAAGGCGATGCAAGCAATTTGCACGAGCTGAAGGATCATGGTTTCGACCTCGTCGTGAGCGATCTTTGGGGCCATGTTCGCGCCAAAGCCATTCGATGTGGCCAAGGAGATGGTGCGCGTGACGCGGCCCGGGGGGCGGATCGTCATGGGGAACTGGATCCCGAACGATCCGACATTGGTGGCGCAACTCCTGAAAATCAGCTCTTCATACTCGCCGCCACCGCCGGAGGGCTTCATCAGCCCGATGACGTGGGGAGTGGAGAACAACGTGATCGAGAGATTTGCAGGCGCGGGGGTTCCCAAGGACGGGATTTCCTTCGTCAGGGACACGTACACCTTCAACTTTTCCGGTACGCCGTCGGAGTTCGTCTCCACATTCAGAAAATACTACGGGCCGACCATGAATGCGTTCGAGGCCGCGGAAAAGAACGGTCGAGCCGGCGATCTGCAGAGGGAGCTGGAAGCCCTGTTCAACAGCCAGAACAAGAGCACAAGCAGGAACGCCACTTCGATTCCTGCAAGCTTCTTGCGCGTTACCGTGGTAGGTTGAAAGATGCGCGCGCGGGTGGCGCGCGCAATCAAACCTCGATCCCGCGGTAGAGCCAGTCGATCTCCCAGAAGGTCTCGGGCGTGCGCTGCGCGAGCAGGTGGTTGCGCAGGTCGCGCGCGCCGCCGTCGCAGTGGATGATCGTCGCCGAAGATGCGCGAGGTGATCGGCACGCGCGCGCCGCGCAGATAGCGCTCCTTTTCGTAGGCGAGCGAGCGCCGCGCTGCACGTCCCCGTTGCCCGCCGGCGGCGAGCTTCCCCGAGAGCACCACCGCGTCCTCGATCGCCATGCACGCGCCCTGCGCGAGGTACTGCAGCGTCGGATGCGCCGCATCGCCGAGCAGCGTCACCCTGCCGCGCGTCCAGCCCGGCATGCGGCTCGCGGTCGTGCAGCACCCAGTTCTTGTCCTTGCCGACGTAGGCGAGCATTTCCTGCACGTGCGGCGTGGTGCGCGAGAACATCTCCATCAATTCGTCGGGCCCGCCGTAGTTCTCGCGCTCGCCGCGCTCGAACTTCCGGCTCACCACGGTGGCGACGTTGTTCATGACCGTGCCGCCGCGCAGGCGGTACTGCACGAAATGCAGGTTCGGCCCGACCCAGATCACCATGTCGTCGAAGTGCGACTGGTCCTTGACCTGGTCGAAGGGCACGACGCCGCGGTAGGTGACGTGACCGGCGGGCCGCGGCGGGCCGTCGCCGATCACGATCTCGCGCACGCGCGAGCGCAGGCCGTCGGCGCCGATCAGCGCCGCGCCCTCGTACTCCGAGCCGTCGGCGAAGCGCGCGACGACGCTCGCGCCGCGGTCGGTGAAATCGACCAGCTCCTTCGAGGTGTGCAGCGCGATCTCGTCGCGCTTGCGGCAGGCATCGAGCAGCGCGCCGTGCAGGTCGCGCCGGTGCACGACCGTGTAGGGCGCGCCGATAGCGCTTGCGGAACGCCTCGCCGCAGGAGATGCGCGTGAGCTCGCGGTCGGTGAGCGCGTCGATGAGGATCAGGTTCTTGGTGAATACCGCCTGAGGCTCGAGATCCTTCATGACGCCGAGCCAGTCGAGCATGCGGTAGGCGTTCGGCCCCTGCTGGATGCCGTAGCCGATCTCGCCGAACTCGGGCGCTTTTTCGAACACGTGCGAGCGCATGCCGCGGCGCGCGAGCGCGAGCGCGGTCGCGACGCCGCCGATGCCGCCGCCGATGATGAGTATTTCCCGAGGATCTTTTGTGTTCGACATGCGCGCTTTCCGGTATTGGGCTGTTCCGCTGGAGCGACTTGCGCGGCGACACGCGTCACGGGTGGCCGCGCGCCGACCGCTTCAATGGAGGCGCAAGCGGCCGGGTCCCCGTAGCGTGTCGTCTGCCGCGCCAGGAGCGACGGCGAAACAGCCAAATACCCGTCATTCCGCCGGTGGGAACCGCCCCACCGGGCATCGACAAATTCTACATCCCCTGCGCCCGGCCGCTACGGTTGACCCGCAGGCACGGCAGCGCCGATGATATGACGTCATGGGCCCCTACGACCACAGTTCCGGTTCATTCGCCTGGCGGGCGTCGAGCTTCCGGAGCCCCGCGGAGTACAGCGTCGAGCTGACCCGCTCGGGCCGCGGCGAGATCGAGGCCGCGCTTGCTCTGCTTGCGCGCAGCGGCCGGACCCGCGCCCCGCAGGAGACCGGCAAGGACGATTTCCGCTTCGGCGCGCTGGGCGAGAAGCTCGCGCGCGCGTACGCGGAAGTGCGCTCGGGCAGGGGCTTCGTCGTGCTGCGCGGCCTTCCTGTCGAAGAACTGTCTCTCGAGCATTACTGTGCCGCCGTGTGGGGCCTTGGCCTGCATTTCGGCCGCGCGCTGTCGCAGAACGCTCAAGGGGAGCTCGTCACCTCGGTGATCGACGCGATGGGCGAAGACGCCACGCCGCGCATGTACCGCAGCAACCTCGAGCTTCGCCCGCACTCCGACATCACCGCAATGATCGCGCTCGCCTGCTGGCAGAAGTCCTCCTCCGGCGGCGCATCCATCGTCGTGAGCGGCGTCACCGTGCACGACGAGATCAGGCGGCGCGCGCCGCACCTGCTCGAGCCGCTCTACCGCGGCTATCACTACCACCGCCTCGGAGAAGAAGGCGCGGACGATGAGCCGACCACGCCCTACCGCGTGCCGGTGTTCGCCAATCGCAGCGGGCAGCTTTCCTGCCGCTACCAGCGCGCGGGCATCGCCGCCGGCCACCGCGAGCGCGGCGTTCCGCTCGGCGAGCGCGACCTCGAGGCGCTCAACCTCTTCGACGAAGTCGCAGCCGCAGCCGGAGAACCGGCTCGCGTTTTTCCTCGAGCGCGGCGACATGATCGTCGATCAACAACTACACGGTGATGCACGCGCGCACGCGCTTCACCAATCCCCGCGGAGCCCGAGCGCCAGCGGCGGCTGGTGAGGCTGTGGCTCGACGCCGAGGGCTTTCGCGACGTGCCGCGCGAATTCAATCTCTTCGCGGCCAACGGCGTGCCCAGGCAGGAAGGCCGGCGCGCGAACTTCGACTTTCGCAAGCTCTACCGCGACGACCCGGCGGCGGGCGGCGTTCCGGATCTGAAGGTCAGCGACAGCGAAGCGTCACGAGCGCCGTAGGCGACAATCTCCGGGAGAAGTCATGAAGAAGCCCCTGCAATGCCTCGCGCTCGCGGCGGCAGCGCTCGGCCTCTCCGCACCGGTTCAGACGGCCGCCCAAACCTTCCCCGCCAAGCCGGTGCGGCTGGTGGTGCCGTTCCCGCCCGGCGGCGCGACCGACATCATCGCGCGCCTGCTCGGGGCGAAAATGCAGGAGCTGTGGGGCCAGCCGGTCGTGATCGAGAGCAAGCCCGGCGCGGGAACCGTGGTCGGAACCGACTACGTCGCCAAGTCCGCGCCCGACGGCTACACGCTCGGCATGGTCGTCACCGCGCACGTGATCAATCCCAGCCTGCGCAAGGACATGCCCTACGACACGCTCAAGGATCTCGCCGGCGTCACCCAGGTCTCGGTGCAGCACCTGGTGATGGCGGCGCATCCTTCGCTGCCGGCCAACAACATCGCGGAGCTCATCGCGCTGGCGAAGAAGGAACCGGGGAAGCTCAGCTACGCGACCCCGGGCAGCGGCACCGCGATGCATCTTTCGGTCGAATTGCTCAAGACCACGGCGGGGATCGACATCGTGCACGTGCCCTACAAGGGCGGGGCACCGGCGCAGCAGGACGTGATGTCCGGGCGAGTGCCGATCCTGATGGACGTGCTCTACGCGGCGCAGCCCCTGATCAAGTCCGGCAAGATCAAGGTGCTCGCGCTGCTCTCTCCGCAGCGCGCGCCCGAGTCCCCCGAATACCCGGTCGTCTCGGAATCCGTGCCGGGCGTGAGCGCGCTTTCCATCGTCGGCGTGGTCGCCCCCGCCGCCACCCCGCGCGAGCTGGTGCGCAGGATCAGCGCGGATATCTCACGCGCGGTGAGATCCACCGATCTCACCGATCGCATGAAGCAGCAGGGCATGGAGCCGGTGGGCTCCACGCCCGAGGAGTTCGATGCGCTGGTCCGCAGCGAGATCGAGAAGTGGGCGAAGGTCGTGAAGGCCTCGGGAGCCAGGGTGGATTAGCGGCCCGCCCGCGACATACGGGCGAGACACTCACCAAAGCGCTCCAACGAAGCGCGCCGCTGTGCGGACCCTTGGCTGCCGCACGGGCGTGAATCTGTCACATCCCTTGCTACGTGTTGAAACAAATCCTCCATGGGCGGTGTTTACCCTGGAAACAATGCAACTCGGGAGGATCCATGGACTCGACCGCCGGTTTTCGAATTCGCCGCCGCGCCGGCCGCACGCTGGCAGCTCGCTCTCGCTTTTCTGGCTTCGGCAGCATTCGCTCAGGGCATCACGGGCTCCCAGGTGACGATCGGCCAAACAGTCGCGCTTTCGGGCGGCGTCGGCGAGCACGGCCGAGCGCTCACGCTGGGCGCGCAAGCCTACTTCGACAAGGTCAACCGCGCTGGCGGCGTGCACGGCCGCAAGATCGCGCTCGTCACGCTCGACGACGCCGGAGACTCGAAGCGCGCCCAGGAGAACGCGCGCAAGCTCATCGTCGAAGACAAGGTCGTCGCCCTCTTTTCAGGCGCCGAGGGCGGACCATGCGTGGCGGCAACCACTCTGGCCGCCGAGCTTCGCGTCCCCGTGGTCGGCTGCGCGGGCGGCTCGCCTGAGCTGCGCGAGCCTTTCAATACATTCTCCTTTCCGATCCGCGCCGCTCACCTCGACGAGTTCGAAAAGCTCATCCAGTATGCGATGGTTTTTGGCAGGAAGCGCATCGGGTTCATCCACTCCGACAGCGAAACCGGGCGAAAGCATCTCGCGAACGTCCGCCGTCTCGCCGATCGCTTCGGTGCCGAGCTTGTCCTCGCGCTGCCCCTGCCCTCGGGCAAGGAGTGTTCGATCCCGCCAAGATCGCCGGAGAGATCGCGAAGGCCCGCGTCGACGCCATGCTCAATCACGGCTCGTACGGACAGTATGCAGAGATCATCCGCGCGGCGCGAAAGCAGGGAAGCACGACCCAGTTTCTGGCGGTCAATTCCGGCGCCCAGCAGATGGTGCGGCTGCTGGGCGGCGACGCAACAGGCCTGATCTTCGCGCAGGTCGTGCCGTTTCCCTGGTTCGACGCGACTCCGGTCGTGCACGAATATCGCGAGGCGCTCAATGCTCATTCCCCGCAGACGGAACCCTCCTTCAGCAGCCTGGAGGGTTTCATCAACGCCAAGGTGCTCGTCGAAGCGCTGCGCCGTGCCAACCGCAAGCTCACGCGCGAGAGTCTCGTCGCCGCGCTCGAATCGATGCACCCCTACGACCCGGGCGGCTTGACCGTCAGCTACGCGCCGGGGAAACACCCGGGCTCACGCTTCGTCGACGTCGTCGTGGTCGGCTCGAACGGCCGATTCGTGCGTTAAGGCGCGACGCGATGGCATGGAGCCGGCTTCAGTCGGGCTTGATCCCGCCGCGGTCCACCACCGCCGTCCAGCGCTCGATCTCGGCCTTCATGAAAGCGCCGAATTCTTCCGGCGTGCCCGCCACCACGTCAAACCCGATCTGCGTCATGCGCTCGCGGATTTCGGGCGAGCGCAGAGCGCGCACGACTGCGTCGTTCAGCTTCGCCACCACGTCGCGCGAAGTCTTCGCCGGCGCCGCGACCGCCTGCCAGGAAGTGACCACGAGGTCCGGATATCCTGCCTCGGCGGCGGCCGGCACGTTGGGGAGCTGCGGGTGGCGGGTCTTCGCAGTCACCGCGAGCGCCTTCATCCTGCCGGCCTTGATGTAGTTGGTCACCGCGCCCAGGTTCTGGAACGAGTAATCGACCTGGTTGCCCATGATGTCGGTCTGGCAAGCGGCACCGCCCTTGTAAGGCACGTGCACCGCTTTGAAATCCGCGCTCTGCAGGAACACCTCTCCCGTGAGATGGTCCGACGAGCCGCTGCCGCTCGAACAGTAGGACAGGCGGCCGGGATTCTTCTTCGCGAGCTCGACCAGCTCCCTTACCGAGTCAGCTTGTAGCGTCGGCTTCGCAATCAGCACGTTGGGCGTGGTCACCGCCAGCGTGATCGGCGCAAAATCCCGCAGCGGCTGATAGCGCAGGTCCTTGAACAGCGCCGCGTTGATCGAGAACACGCCGATCGAGCCCACCAGGATGGTGTAGCCGTCCGCTTCGGACTTGGCGACGAATTCGGCGGCGATGGCGCCGTTGGCGCCGGGCCGGTTCTCGACCACCGCTGGCTGGCGGAGGAATTCCTGGAACTTGGAGCCGATCGCGCGGCCGACGATATCCGACGATCCGCCGGCGACAAAGGGGATCACGATCCTGATCGGCTTGCCGGGATAGGCCTGCGCCAGCGCCGCGGGCGGGGTGCAGGCGAGCGCGAATACGATGGTTGCAGCGATATGCTTCATTCTGGATCTCCTTGTGTCACTCCGGCTTGATGCCCGCCGCCCGCGCGGTGCGCGTCCAGGACTCGGTCTGTTCCTTGAGGAACGCTGTCAACTCGTCGGGAGTCGAGCTGCGCGGCTCGAATGCGATCTTGCCCATGCCTTCGCGAACGTCGTCGCGCTTGAGGACGACGGCGAGCTCGCGCGCCACGCGATCGGCGATCTCCCGGGGCATCTTCGCCGGGCCGAAGACCCCGCCCCAGGGCGTGACGGTGACCTTGCCCAGCCCCGCTTCGGCGGCAGTCGGCACTTCGGGCAGGAGCGGGCTGCGGTTCGGGAACATGGCGGCGAGTGCGCGCAGCTTGCCGGCTCTCACCTGCGGCGCTGCGGTGCCGGGTGTCGCGATCGCGAAGTGCACGCGCCCGGCCAGCAGGTCGATCGTGAGCGGCGCGTCGCCCTTGTACGGCACTTCAACGACGTCGAGCTTTTCCGCGAGCTTCAACTGGGCGGTCATCAGGATGCTGGTGCTGTTCCCCGTGCCGTAGTTGAGCTTGCCCGGATTGGCGCGCGCGTACGCGATCAGCTCGGCCGCCGTGTTCGCCGGCACGCTCGGGTGCGAAAACAGGAAAAACCCGAAGTAGCCGACGAGCGACACCGGGGTGAAGTCCACCGCCGGATCGTAGGGCGGATTCTTGCGCGTCGCCGGTACCCAGCTGAACGCGGTGTTGGTGGCGTAGAGCAGGGTGTAGCCGTCGGCGGCGGATTTCATCACCAGCTCGGCGGCGATCACGCCGTCGCCGCCCGGCTTCGCCTCCACGACCACCGGCTGGCCGAGCGCCTGTCCCAGCGGCTGCGAAAAGATGCGCGCGCCCAGCTCGGCGGCGCCGCCCGCTGGAAACGGCACGACGAGGCGGATCGGCTTGCTCGGATATTGCGCACCCGCGGCCGTGCAGAACGCCGCGAGCGCAAGGAACAACGCGGTGCGGATCATGAGACCTCCTCAATTGAAAAGTCGTGCGCATGGCGCACGCTACTCTGCCACTAGATTCGCGACTCCTGGTAATCGAGATCTTCCTCGATCTTGTGCAGCACGTCGTCGCTGATCTGGTTCTCTCTCCACAGGCGGATCAGTTCCTGCCGCTCGGCCTTCACCGCTGCTGCCCGGAGGCGCCGGGCGATGTCCGCGCTCGAGTGGCTCAGCACCACGCCCTCGGGAACGGCCAGGGTGATCTTCTCGGCGAACTCGGCGCGGAGGCGCTCGGCGAGCTCGTTCGGGATTTCTTCCCTTTGGGCCACGGCGTCGATCGCCGCGATCGCCGCCTTGCCGAGCGCCAAAGTCGCGCGCTGCTGCTCTTCCTGCAGGCTCCAGTCGCGGCCGACCTTGAGCGTGCGGATGAGGGGCTTGAGCGTCAGGCCCTGCACGATGAGCGTCACCGCGATGACGAAGAAAGTGAGAAAGATGATGAGATCGCGTTCCGGAAACGCGCCTGCCGTCCGCGAGCGCCCGCGGCAGGGCGAGGGCCGCCGCGAGCGACACGATGCCGCGCATCCCGCACCAGCCCATGATGAACACCTCCCCCTCGCGGGGTTTTGGCACGGGGTGGCCGAGCCAGGCGCGCACCTTGAGCGGCAGATAGATCGCGGGATAGACCCAGGCGAAGCGCACGAAGATCGCGACCGCCGAAACGAAGGTCCCGTAGAAAAGGAGCTGCCCCACCGAGTGCTCGTCGAGCCTTCCGATCATCCCCGAGAGCTGCACGCCGATGAGGATGAACACCAGGCTGTTGATCAGGAACACGAACAGGTTCCAGACCGAGCGGGCCATGATGCGCATCTCGGCCGAGACGATTTCGGGCGAATAGCGCCCGCGCATGATCCCCGCGGCGACCACGGCGAGCACGCCCGACACGTGCACGGATTCCGCGAGGATGTAGATGACGTACGGCACCGCGAGGGTGGTCAGCACCTCGATGAACGCGTCCCCGAGGTGCCGGTGGATGACGACGAACAGCCACCCTATTGCGATGCCGATCGCCACGCCGCCGACCGCCACCCCGATGAACTGCACGCCCGCGTCGAGCAGCGAGAACGTCCCGGTGAGCACCGCCGCCACGGCGAACTTGTAGATCACCAGGCCCGTGGCGTCGTTGACCAGGCTCTCGCCCTCGAGGACGGTCACGACGCGTGCGCGGGATCGTGAGCCGCGAAAGGATGGCGGTCGCGGCCACCACGTCGGGCGGCGAGACGATCGCCCCGAGCACGAAAGCCGCGGCCCAGGGTATGTCGGGGACGAGGAGCTTCAGGGTCGCGCCGACAGCGAGCGTGGTCACGATCACCAGGCCTATGGCGAGCAGCCCGATCGGGCGGATGTTCGCCTTGAAGTCGCGCCAGGACGTGAGCAGCGCCGCCTGGTAGAGAATCGGCGGCAGCACCAGCACGAGCAGAAACTCCGGGTCGAACTGAAGTTGCGGCAGCCGCGGCACGAAGCCGAGCAGGCCGCCGCCGATCACCAGGGCGATCGGGTAGGGGAACTTGAAGTGCCGCGCCACCCATCCCAGCGCTACGGCGCACAGCAGCAGGAACAGGATGATTTGCAGCAGCGCCATGCCCGACTCCCCTTGAGGGCGCCATTAGACCACGAGCGCGTTCGCTGCGCTTCGCGCCGCCAGAGATGGCGGCCGTCAGCGGTGGCGGTTTGGGCGCGCGCTGGACAAGCGCTGGAAGATCGGGAACCATACGGCAATGACGTTGGGATACGGAGCACGAACCGTCGCCGCAGCCCTCGTCGCCATTTTCGCCGTATCTTCGCTCGGCTATTGGGCCCTCTCCGCCTACCGCAAGAGCGATCTACAGAAATCGGTCACCGTACTCGTCAGGGACTCGAGCGACCGGATGAAAGCGGCGTTCGCAATACAGACGGAAACGGCGCAGACCGTCGTAAGGCTCGACGACCAGGCGCAGGAAGTGGACAAGCACCTGATCGAGTTGCGCGGCTTGCAGGCCTCGCCCAACCGGCCGCTTGTGGACGCTGCGGAAGAATACATGCTCACCGTGAGGCAGATCCTGCGGAACCAGGCCGCAAGCCACCGCTACCGGGTGCAGATGGTGGCGAGCGACAAGGCCCTTCGCGATCACATGCGCACATCGACCCGGCGCACGGCTCCCTGGATACAGGAGGCGCTGCGCGCCAAGGATCGACTGGAGAAAGACTATATGGACTACCGGCTCTCGGTCGAGGCCTACGACCGGCTGCTCGAGGCGCTTCCCGAAACGAGCAAGAGGCTCGCGCTGCACGTCGGGGCTGGCTCCCTCGCCGACCTGGCGGCCGTCGCCGATGCGCGGCGGCGCGCGCTGGAGAGCCTGAACCGGGCGGCCGGTGAAGTCGAGCGCGCAAGGCAGCTCGCTGCGGTTCGCTGAAGGAGTACGACCATGGGATCAGAGGGGAAAGCAGCCATCGTCACCGGCGCGGGCAGCGGCATCGGCCGCTCGGTCGCTCTGGCATTCCTGAAGGACGGCTACCGCGTCGCGCTCGCAGGCCGGCGCAGGGAGCTCCTGGAGCAGACGGCGAAGGACTCGGGGGCCGGAGAGCGCGCGCTCGTCGTGCAAACCGATGTCACTGATGCGAAATCGGTGCACGCGCTTTTCGCCGCGACCAGGAATAAATTCGGCCGGCTCGACGTTCTCTTCAACAACGCCGGCATCGGCACGCCCGGCAGCATCCTGCTCGAGGACCTCACTCTGGAGCAATGGCAGGCGGTCGTGAACACCAACCTCACCGGAATGTTCCTGTGCACGCAGGAGGCGTTCAGGATCATGAAGAGCCAGACTCCGCGCGGCGGGCGCATCATCAACAACGGCTCGATCTCGGCGCACGCGCCGCGGCCGAACTCAGCGCCCTACACCTCGACCAAGCACGCAGTCACCGGGCTCACCAAGTCGACGTCCCTCGACGGCAGGAAATACGACATCGCCTGCGGCCAGATCGACATCGGCAACGCGCGCACGCCGCTCGCCTCGCGCATGGCGAACGGCGTGCCCGCAGGCGAACGGCCAGATCGCGGTCGAGCCGCTGATGGAGGTGGATCAGGTGGGCGCCGCGGTGCTGCACATGGCGAACCTGCCGCTCGAGACCAACGTGCAGTTCATGACCATCATGGCGACCAAGATGCCGTTCGTCGGGCGCGGTTGAGCACGCCGCGGCCGACACTACTCGAAAAGGAATCAGCACCAGCCCAGCCGTGAACACTGCCGTCCCCCGGTCGGACTCGCCCGGCTTTTACACCCGCCTGCGTTTCGCGCTGGTAAGCGGGTACGCCGTGGTCGCAGTCGGCATATGCGGCGCGGCGATCTGGTACGCGCTTCGAGACCAGGAGGAGCGGTTCGCTACGGCGACGCACAATACGAGCACTCTGCTCCGTGCGCTCGACGAGCACGTGCGCCGTGCCTTTGGCGCGGTCGACGTGCTGCTCGCCGACGTCGCCGCCGATCTCGTGGCTGCCGGGGGAGTGAAGCGCGTCGCCGAAACGCAGTTGCACCGGGGACTTCGCGCAAAGCAGGCGCTCCTGCCGCAAACGCGTGCGCTGTTCGTGTACGGACCGGACTCGATCCTCTACGCCGACACGGTGAAGGTGCCGGCGATGCGCCTCGACGGCAGCGCCTACGACCACGTGCTCGCACACCGCCGCGGCGCCACTTCGTCGCTGCACGTCGGCCAGCCGATCCTTTCGAAGGTCAGCGGCTTGTGGGCGATCCCGGTGACGCGCCGTATCCCGAGCCCGGGCGACGGCTTCGGCGGCGCGGTCGGTGCGATTCTCGAGCAGAAACACTTCGATGCTTTCTACCGCGACCTCGGACTCTCGCCGGGTCAGGGCTTCGCGCTTTTCCGCGCCGACGGAATCATCATCTTCCGGTTCCCGGAGACGGCTGGATTCAAGCCTGGCGTAGATATGTCGCCGAACTCGCCGATATTTGGCCAGGGCACGCGGCTCCCCGAGAAAGGAACATTGCGTTTCGTCAGCGCGATAGACGGCGTCGAGCGTATCGTGGCGTTTCGGCGCATACGCGATCTTGGACTCGTCGTCACGCTATCCCAGGAAACCGAAGAGATCCTTGCGCCGTGGCGACGGAACACAGCCGCCGTTGCGATCGGCGTCGCGGGCGCGCTTGCAGCGCTCAGCGTCCTGCTCTGGATCGCGATGCGCCAGATTCGGCGCCAGGCTGCGGACGAGGGCCGGCTCAGGGACGCCGAAGAGCAGTACCGCAGCCTCGTCGAGCTTGCCCCGATCGGCATCGCGCGGCACGAGCGCGGAGTGATCCAGTACGCGAATCCGGAGTTCGCGCGCATCGTCGGCGCCGGCACGCCTGGCGAGCTCGTCGGCCAGTCCACTTTCCGTTTCATCCATCCCGACGACAGGGAGCGCTCGCGCGCGCGGCTCGACGCTCTGGATGCGGCCCCCGGAAGCACCGAGCCCGCGCTGTTTCGCGTGCGGCGCGGCGGCGGCACAGAGGTCATCGTGGAAAGCCAGGCCGTGTCTTCGCGGCAAGGCGGCCGCATGCTGGTCCAGTTGATGGCCCGCGACGTCACCGCGGAACAGCTCGCGGCCGCGGAAGTGCGGCGGATGACCGAAACCCTGGAAGAGCAGGTGCGCAGCCGCACGGCCGACCTCGAGGCCGCGAACGTGGAGCTGGAGGCGTTCAGCTACTCGGTTTCGCACGATCTGCGCGCTCCGCTGCGCGCGATAGCCGGCTTCTCCGAGATCCTGCGTACCGAGCATGCCGCGGCCCTGCCGCCCGACGCGCTCGCCCTGCTCGAGCGCAGCGAGGCCGCGGCGAAGCGCATGGGCCAGCTGATCGAGAACCTGCTCGGCCTCGCCCGCGTATCGCGCCAGGACATGCACAAGGCCCAGGTCGAGCTGAGCGCGCTGGCCGCCGAAATCGCCGCGGAGCTCGCCGAAGCAAGCCCCGCGCGCAAGGTCGAGGTGCGCGTAGCGCCCGCGCTCTCCGCTCGCGCGGATCCGGCGCTCATCCGGGTGGCGCTGCAGAACCTGCTCGCAAACGCGTGGAAGTACACCGCGAAGTCCGCGCAAGCGCGCGTGGAGTTCGGGGCCGAAGTGTCAGGGGACGAGCGCGTGTTCTATGTGCGCGACAACGGTACGGGCTTCGACATGCAATATGCAGGGCAGCTCTTCCGACCCTTCCAGCGCCTGCACGACGACCATGACTACGAAGGAACCGGGATCGGCCTCGCCACCGTGGACCGCATCATCCGCCGCCACGGCGGACGGGTCTGGGCCGAGGCCGCGCCCGAGCGCGGCGCAACCTTCAGGTTCACTCTGCCGTGAGGCGGGTGCCGGAAGGAACACCCGCCTGGTCGTCTGCGGGTCCGTAGCGGGTCTTGAAGATTCTCGCCGGCCCCTTGTCGGGAATCGTCAGGACGTGCAGGTCCCCGTACTCCACCGGCCCCGTTCCGGTGCCGCCGAGCAGGTAATACATCCGCTGCAGGTTGCCCGACACGTTTCCCACCCACACGACCACGCCACCCGCGTGCTTCTCCAGGATTTCTGCGACGATGGTGCGGGATTCCATCAGGCTGAAGCTCGGCGTCTTCGTGATCGCGATCCCCAGGCGAGCCGCCAGCGGCCGGACCGTGTCCAGATTCCGTGTCACATCCGGGCTGTAGATGGCCGTCACGCCCATATCTTTCACCGCGTCCACCAGCGCCCTTGCCCGCTCGCGGCCTTTCTCGTTGAGATCGCCGCTCACCGGGTCTCTGTCGGCATGGCGGGTCAGGATGACCGTCGTGGTCGTGCCCGGTCTCGAGTTCACCTCGACGGCTGCGCACCCGATCAAAGCACCTGAGAACGCGATCGCGGCCAAACACGCGAAAGTCCGATTCGGATATTTCATGGTCCCGCGCCTCGGATTCCTTGTTTCGCCCGGGATAGGAAGTATAAGAGCCCCAGCGCCTCAAGCCACCCCGGCGTGAGACAATTCGCCCCAAGCGATGACCGAAAAAACAATACGCCGCGAAGACGCTCGTCTTCTCACCGGGCAGGGCCGCTACACAGCAGACTGGAATCTCCCCAGGCAGCTCCACGCGCATTTCCTGCGCTCGGACCGCGCTCACGCCGAGATCGTCTCGATCGACGCGACCGCTGCTCTCCAGCGGACTGGCGTCCACCTCATTCTCACCGGCGCCGACTACTCGGCTTCGGGATGGAAGTCGCTCCCCGGCGGCGTGACCTACGAGGGCGTGGGCGGCCAGAAGCAGAAGAAGCCTTTCTGGCCGGCGCTCGCGATCGGCAGGGTCCGCTACGTCGGGCAGCCGGTCGCAATCGTCGTGGCCGAGTCCGCCGCGCTTGCCCAGGACGCCTCCGAGGACGTTTCGATCGAGTACCGCGACCTTGCACACGCCGTTGGCTTCGACGCTGCGACGCGTTCAGGCGCCCCGCAGATCCATGACGACATTCCCGGCAACCTCGCCTTCGAGTACGAGTCGGGCGACCGCGCCGCGGTCGAAGCCGCGTTCGCTCGCGCGGCGCTGAAGTCGCGCCTCGCGATGCGCAGCCAGCGCATGGTCGGCAACCCGATCGAGCCGCGGGCCTTTCTCGCCCAGTTCGATCCTGCGGGCGGAGCGTTCACCGTGCATACGCCCAGCCAGGGCATGAACAACATGCGCGGCTTCCTTTCCGCGGCAAGCGGCCTTCCCGCGGACAAGATCCGCGTGATCACCGAGCAGGTCGGCGGGAGCTTCGGCATCCGCAGCTACTCGTACGCCGAGCATCTCGCCGTGATGCTCGCCGCGCAGAAGCTCGCGCGCCCCGTGAAATGGGTCGCGACGCGCTCGGAGATCTTCCTCTCCGACAACCAGGGACGCGCTCTGACGCTCACCGGAGAACTCGCGCTCGACCGCGAGGGCAGGTTCCTCGCGCTCAGGTTCGAAGACACGGCCGACCTCGGCGCCTTTTCGACGCCTTTCGGGCCGCAGATCGGCTCGCGCAACATCACCGTCACCATGGGCGGGGTGTATCGCATCCCGGCGCTGTACGCGCACACGCGCTGCGCATACTCGAACGCGGTTCCCGTTTCGGCCTACCGCGGTGCCGGGCGCCCCGACATCGCCTACGCGATCGAGCGGCTGGTCGACCACGCCGCCGCCGAGCACGGCTTCGACCCGATCGAGCTGCGCAGAAAGAACTTCGTCCCGCCGGAGGCGATGCCCTACAAGACCGCCAACGGCACGACCTACGACTGCGGCGAGTTCGAGCGCGTGATGGACAAGGCGCTCGCGCTTGCCGACTGGAAGGGCTTTCCCGCGCGGCGCGAGGCGTCGAAGCGCAAGGGCAGGCTTCGCGGCATCGGCGTCGCGACTTTTCTCGAGATCAGCGCGCCGGGGCTCGCGCCCAAGGACCAGGCGCACACGCGCTTCGACAAGTCGGGCGAGCTGCACGTGTATACGGTTTCTCAATCCGGGGGCCAGGGCCACGAGACCGCGTTCGCGCACATCCTGCAGCGAGGCGCTGGACGTGACGGACCGGTCCATCCATTTCCACGAAGGCAACCCGGACCTCGCCATCGTCGGCAACGGCACCGGCGGCTCGCGCTCGCTGTACGGCGCAGGCAGCGCGGTAAAGCTCCTCGGGCCCCAAGCTCGTCGAAACGGCGAAGCCGCACGCGGCTCTGGCGCTGGGCGCGGACGCCTCGGCGGTGGAGTACCGCGGCGGCGCGTTTCACGCGGCAGGGAAGAGCATCGGTCTCTTCGAGCTTGCACGGAATCTCGCGGGACCGTCGCCCCATCCCATGGACTGCATCGCCGAAGGCACCTTCGGCTCGACCTTCCCGAACGGCTGCCACGTCGCCGAGGTCGAGATCGACCCGGAAACCGGGATGGTGGACGTGGTCAACTACGCGACCGTGGACGACATCGGCAACGTTGTGGATCACACGAGCGTCGAGGGCCAGGTGCACGGCGGCGTGCTGCAGGGAGTCGGGCAGGCGCTCGCGGAGCACGCTGTATACGATGGCGAGACCGGGCAGCTGCTCGCAGGAAGCTTCATGGACTACCCGATGCCGCGCGCGGACTGGATGCGCGCCATCGTCTGCGACGAGCACCCGGTGCCGACGAAGTCCAACGCGCTCGGCGCGAAGGGCGTGGGCGAATCGGGGACTTCGGGCGCGCTGCCGGCGACCATGAACGCGGTCCTGAACGCCGTGCGGCCAGCCGGCGTCAAGGACCTCGACATGCCGGTGACGCCGGACCGTCTTTGGCGCGCGTTGCGCGCCAGGGCGTGACAACTAATACGGCTTTCCCGACCCGACAAGGGTGAGGCGGGCTTACTGGTTCAGAGCCCCTGCAGAATCGCGCGCCGCCGCTCGCTGTATTCTTCTTCCGTGATCAACCCCTTTGCCTTGAGCTGGTCGAGCGTGCGGAGCCTGCTTTCGATCTCCTGATAGCGGCTATCGGCCGCCGGCGCGGTGCTTGTACCGCCGGTCGTTTCTTTCGGCCCCGGCAGCATGGTCGTGTCGAGCATCACCCAATCCGAACGTTCGCTGGCGAGGTGCCCGTTTCCGGGCACCAGCTTCCAGTTGGTGTCGGCACGATGCGCACGGGATCCGGGCTGGAACACCGGCGGCACCGCGTAGCCCATCTGGCCGTCTTCGTAGAGATCGTGAACCAGCCTGAAGATAATGTTGATCTGCCGGTCGCGCACAAAGAGGCGGCCGGAGGTTACAGACTTCGACGACCACGCGCCGAGGAACCCGTGCTTTCCGGTCACAGCGAAGGTCACGTCTTCTCTCGGCCCCGCTTTTGCGAGCGCCGCGACAAGGTGCGGCGCGATTTCTTTCAGTTCCCCGTCGGTAAACATCGGCACGGCGGCCCCTGATACGCCGCCTTCCACCTTGAGGCTTGCCAGCGTCTGGTTGAGCGCGTCGACGGAAATACCGAAAGGGTGGGCGTTGTCGGGAGCGCCGGCTTCGATACGCTCGATGCGTACATACCCAAACTGCGGCCGATATTCGTAGCTGACGATCTGTGGATCTCCGGCGACACCGATCAAGCCGCAGGCGGACAACCCCATTGCGACACCAGCCCAGAAGGCGACGCGAGCGACGAGACGAAGAAGCGAACCGGCCTGGAGTCTTCTCGGTTTGATCATTGGAGGCGCAAGCGGCCCGGTGCCCGTAGCGCGTCGCTTCGCCCGGAGCGGGCAAAGTGACCCGCTCCGGGCGCGGGCTCGTACTCCGTCAAAGCCTACGCCAGCACCGTTTTCACCCGCTCCGGCGACATCGGCAGGCTGCGCACGCGCTTTCCGGTGAGCTGGAACACCGCGTTGGCAATCGCCGGCGCGACCGCGGGCACGCCGATCTCGCCCATTCCCGTCGGCGGGCCGTCCGAGGCCACGATCTTCGTGTGGATCTCGGGCATGTCGCTCATGCGCAGCACCTTGTAGGTGTTGAAATTGGCCTGCTGCACCGCACCGCCCTTGATCGTCAGCTCCTCGATCAGCGCCGCGCTCAGGCCGTACGCGACGGCGCTTTCGAGCTGGGCGTGGACGTTCTCGGGCTGAACGACGAGCCCGGGATCCACCGCGATCCAGTAGTTGTGCACCTTGATCGCGCCGCTGGCGCGATCTACCGAGACCTCGGCGACGCCGGCCGATAGCGTGTCGTGATATTCGGCGAACGCGATCCCCATGCCGCGACCGGAGCGCTTGCGCTTGAAGTCGGACATCTCGGCGGCCGCACGGATCACCGCGTTCGCGCGCGGGTCGCCGCGCGTCAGCTCGAGGCGCAGGTCCAGCGGGTCCCTTCCCGAGGCGTGCGCGACCTCGTCGAGGAAGGATTCGACCGCGAACTTGTTGTAGCCCGCACCGATCCCGCGCCAAGCGTGCACGCGCATGCCGCGTACCTCGCGCACCGCATCCGCCAGCACGTTGGGGAGCGCGTAGTGCGGCATCTCCATGCCGCGCCAGCCGATCAGGTCCTTGCCGCCGCTCGCCTTGAAGCGCGGCGGCACGGCGACTGCGTCGACGTTCTCGGCGACGATCCTGTGATGCCAGCCGACGATGTTGCCGCGGGCATCCAGGCCCGCCTTCATGATGTGATGCGTCATCGGCCTCGGCCTGCCGGCGGCGAAGTCGTCCTCGCGCGTGAGCATCAGCTTCACCGTCTGCTTGGTCACGTTGGCGAGCGCCACCGCCTGCGCGATGACGTCGGGCGTGATGCGCCTGCCGTAGCCGCCGCCCAGATAGTGTTGATTCACGCGGATCTTGTCGGGAGTCGTCTTCAGCACCTGCGAAGCGGCAAAGGCGGCGAGCCCCGGAGCCTGCGTGCCGGTCCAGATCTCCGCCGACATGCCGTCGGCGGCGACCCTCGCGACGCAATTCATAGGCTCCATCTGGGCGTGGTAGCAGTGCTCCGACCAGTATTCGGCCTCCATCGTCCTTTCCGCCTTGCGCAATGCGGCGGCGCCCTCGCCCTTCTTCACCCATTCCATCGCCTGCGCGTTCGGATCGCGGCCGTGGCGCGAATACTCCGCCTTGGCCGTCTCCGAATCGAACGCAGCGGCCTGCGCGCCGGACGTGTCCCAGGTGACCTTGAGCGCGTTGCGCCCGGCGCGCGTCGCCTCAACCGAGCTTCCCAGCACGGCGACGCCGAAGGGCATGGGCACGACCTTGTCCACGCCCTTGATCTTCATCGCCGCGGACGAGTCCACGTTGCCGGGCTTGGCACCTTCCATCGGCGACTCGAGGATCGCGGCGTAGACCATTCCCGGAACCTGCACGTCGATACCGTACTTCGCCGTGCCGTTCACCTTCAAGGGAACGTCCAGGCGGCCGATGTCGGCGCGCCCGATCAGGCGGAACTGCGAGGGCTTGGTCAGATCGGCCTCGCTGACCCTGGGCGGCTCGGCCGGCACCGTGGCGAACTTGGCGATCTCGCCGTAGGAGATGCGCCGGCCCGATTTTGCGTGCAGCACGACGCTGGGCGTGGTCGAGAGCTCGGTGCGCGGAACGTTCCACTGGCGCGCGACGTTGTCGAGCAGCACGACGCGCGCCTGGGCGCCCGCCATGCGCAGCGGCGTGTAGTACCCGGCGACCGAGATGCTCGCAAGGGACGCGATGTTGCCGTTCAGCAGCGGATGCGGATTGCCGTAGAGCTTGGGAATCGGCGGCGCAGAACTGCGTCCTCACCTTGGACCAGTCGGCGTCCAGCTCTTCCGCGAGGATGAGCGGCAGCGAGGTCATGATGCCCTGGCCCATCTCTCCTCCGGGGACCATGATCGTGACGGTGTCGTCGGTGCCTATCGTCACCCAGGCGTTGAGGCGCACGGGGCCTTCGGCGGCCAGCGCATCGGAAACCCGTCCCAGCAGGCCTCCGCCCAGGGTGAAGCCGAACGTCAGCCCGCCGGTCCCGGCGATGAACTCGCGGCGCGTGATCTTCGTCTCGAGAATGTGATCGCTCATGGCTAGGCCTCCTTCGCCGCGCGCTGGATCGCCTTGACGATCCGCGGATAGGTTCCACAGCGGCAGATGTTGCCGTTCATGTGCGCGACGATCTCGTCGCGGGTCGGCCTCTTGTTCTTCGCGAGCAGCGCCGCCGCCTGCATGATCTGGCCCGATTGGCAGTAGCCGCACTGCGGCACCTGCTCGGCGATCCAGGCTTTCTGCAGCGGGTGGCTGGAGTCGGGCGACAGGCCCTCGATGGTGGTGACGTTCTTTCCGGCCACCGACGAGATGGTGGTGACGCAGGACCGCGTCGGATTGCCTTCGACATGGACGGTGCAGGCGCCGCACTGCGCGATGCCGCAGCCGAATTTGGTCCCGGTGAGGCTCAAGTGCTCCCGGATCACCCAGAGTAAGGGCGCGTCGGGCTCGGCCTCCACCCGCACGCCTTTTCCGTTCAACGTAAACGCGATCGACGCCATGGACTCCTCCTCGGAAGGGATTTCTGGCCGGACAAGTTACCACTCGGCCGCGCTCCGCACAATCGCCGCGGGCGGTGGGCAGCGGGCGGGCAGCCGGGGTTCCTGCCTGGACGGAACCCCGAGCCTGCTTCCGGAGTTAGACTATCCCGACTTCCGGACGAGGAGCAGCCATGACCGTCACCCGCATCAAGAAGCAGAAATCCGTCAGAGACCAGGTCTCCCCCGAGGAATGGGCGAAGCGCGTCGACCTCGCCGCCGCCTACCGCCTGGTGCACCTCTACGGCATGGACGAGATGATCGCGAACCACATCTCGACCCGCGTGCCGGGCGAGGACGGCGCCTTCCTCATCAATCCCTACGGCATGCTCTACGAGCAGATGCATGCCTCGTGCTTCATCAAGCTCGACCTCGACGGCAAGATCCTGTTCAACCCCACCGAATACGACATCAACCGCGCCGGCTTCGTCATCCACAGCGCGATCCACCGCGCGCGGCACGAGGTGGACTGCATCATCCACACCCACACCATCGCGGGGATGGCGGTGTCGGCGATGAAGTGCGGCTTGATGCCGATCGCGCAGACCGCGATGCGCTTCATCGACATCGGCTACCACGACTACGAGGGCATCGCCATCAACCTCGACGAGCAGGCGAGCCTCGTGCGCGACCTGGGGAACCGCGAGGCGATGATCCTCAGGAACCACGGCTTGCTGGTCGTCGGCGCGAGCATCCCGCAGGCCTTCGACAACATCTTCCGCCTGGAGCGGGCCTGCCAGTTGCAGGTGACCACGCTCGCGTGCAACACCGAGCTCTCGCTCCCGCCGCGCAAGGTCGTCGAGGAGGCTTCGCACCTCTACCAGCCCGGCGTGCGGCGCAAGCTCGGCCTGCTCGAGTGGCCGGCGCTCATCAGGAAGCTCGACGCGCTCGATCCGTCGTACCGGGAGTAGTCCGCCAACCGATATCCGCTGCGAGCCCCTCCATGATCAATGCGGCCTGGCACAAGCAACACCGCATGCCGCCTCGCGCTACCCCTCAGCAGCGCTTGCGCTGGCACCTCGCCCACGCGAAGGCGTGCGGCTGCCGGAAGCTCACCGCCCCGATGTTGAGAGAACTCCGGCGCCGTGCACGGAAGACCTGTTCATGAAGCGATCGCCTGTGCTAGGCGTCTTGCTCGCCCCACTTGCTCTGATGCCCGTAGTCTCTTGGACGACACCCTGGGATAGTCGGTTTACGTTTTGGACGGTATTCGCACCAACGCCTTGATCGGCTTGAAGGATGTCCATGGCGGGGAGGAGAATGGCGCCTTGCAAACTGACTATTTGTCACCTAAAAAGTCAACCGATACAAGTTCGGCGTCAAAGGGGAAGCACTAATGGACACGAGCGCCTATTCAATTGACCAGCTCGCTGGGGATCTCAGAGAGATATGCGCGCAAACGAAGGACGAGCGGGAAATATTGAGCCGAGCCCGCCCGCTCGTCCGCCGCGCCGCACTGGCGAAAGACTCGTGGCTCAAGCCGCACATGTATGAGGCCGACCCGGAACAGGGCTTCGGGGTCCATCTACTGCACGAGGAGCCGAACCACTCGCTGGCGATTTTTGCGGTCAGTTGGCTGCCCGGTCGGGGCACCCCGCCTCACGATCACGGCACCTGGGCACTGGTGGCCGGTGTGGACGGACCGGAAATGAACAAGTTCTTCGACCGCGTCGACGACCGAACCCGCCGGGGACATGCAGAATTGAAGAAAATCGGCGAAAAGGTGTTCGGCGTAGGAGAGGTCGTCGCGATGCCGACTGGAGGAATTCATATCGTGTGGAACGAGACTGACAAGGTAACCTTGTCGCTGCACATCTACGGCAAGCACATCAATTTCACAGGGCGGTCACAGTTTGATCCGGAAAAACAAACCGAAACTCCGTTCGTCCTCAAATTGGCGTAGCGCTTCACGGCTCATGTGCGCGTTGCGGCAGACAATAGAGCTTGACGCCGAACCAGCTCTTGCAGCGGACGCGCCGCAAGCGGCGCGCCGCTGAAGGCAACATTAGGCCCAGGACCACGGACGATCAGCGTCCGGCTGAGGAAGGGAGACCACATGAAGACGGAGCAAAAAATCGTCGCCGTTGGTGCTGCAAGTGGAGTGGTGGCAATGGCGCTGAGCGTGGGGGTTCTCACAAATGCCTTACCGACGCCAGTGATCGCAGATACGCTCGGCGAGCGCCTAGCGTACGCGCTGCGGGCGAACATTGTCGCTGTCGTGCCGTTTTTCATCATGCTCGCCACGGTAGGCAATTCGCGTTTCTTGAGCGAGGCGATAGACCCCACTCGCCGCGCGGAGAGTCGTTCGATGGAAATCGACGGGCGCGTCGCCGACAACACGCTACAGCAGAATTTCGTCTTCGCCGTCGCGTCGCTCGCATTGAGCACGATTGTTCCTCTGCATCATCTGCAAGTCGTCTGGGCCTGCACCATCGTATTCGTAGCCGCGCGTGCTATTTTCTGGCTGGGCTACCGGCTCAATCCACTCTATCGCGCACCCGGGATGTCGGCGACCGCCTACATGAATCTGGGCATGATCCTGTATGTTCTTTTCTATGCCTTCGTGCGCTAATGACCCCGAGGGCACCATGATCTCCTTCGGTGTAGGCTCTCGTATGCTCCACGCCGCGCAACGCTACGGTGCCCGTTGCGTCGCCGCCCCGCTGGCGGCAGCGATCCTTTGCGCGGCGCCTGCCGGGGCGCAGGAGAAGGCGGCGCCGGCCAAGCCGCGGCAGCTGAGCCTGCAGAACGAACCCTGGACGGGCGACTTCGACCAGATGCTCGAGCGGCGCGTCATCCGCGTGCTGGCGCCCTACAGCAGGACGCTCTACTACGTCGACAAGGGACACGAGCAGGGGATCACCGCGGAGGTGGTGCGCGAGTTCGAGCGCTATGTCAACCGCCGGTACGCGAAGCAGCTCGGCAAGCGTCCGCTGACGGTGTTCCTGATCCCGACCACGCGCGACAAGCTGCTCCCCGGGCTGGCGGAGGGGCGGGGCGACATCGCGGCCGGCAACCTCACCGCCACCGAAGAGCGGCTGAAGGTCGTGGATTTCGCGGCGCCGCAAGACCGCAAGCCGGTGCGCGAGCTGATCGTCACGGGGCCGGCGTCGCCGCCGCTCGCGACGCTCGACGATCTCTCCGGCAAGACGGTGCACGTGCGCAAGTCGAGCAGCTACTACGAGAGCGTCGTGGCCCTGAATGCCCGGCTCGCGAAGGAGCGCAAGGCGCCGGTCAAGGTCGTCGAGCTGCCGGACGCCCTCGAGGACGAGGACGCGCTCGAGATGCTCGCCGCCGGTCTGTTCGAGCTCGGCGTGGTGGACGACTGGAAGGCCCTGCTGTGGGCGCGGATCCTGCCCAAGATCAAGGTGCGCGAGGATCTCGTGCTGCGCGCCGAGGGCCACACGGGCTGGGCGATCCGCAAGGGGAGCGCCAAGCTCGGCGGTGTGCTGACGGATTTCTACCGCGGCGTCGTCAAGAAGCAGGGCGTGATCGAATCGCGCCTCGCGCAGCAGGAAAGGCGCATCAAGCACGTCCGCAACAACACCGCGGGAGCGGAATGGAAGCGCTTTCAAGCGACGGTCCGTCTGTTCGAGAAATACGGCGCGAGGTACGGGTTCGATCCGCTGATGCTCACCGCCCAGGGCTACCAGGAATCGAAGCTGCGCCAGGACGCGCGCAGCCACGCCGGCGCGATCGGCGTGATGCAGATCATGCCAGACACGGGCAACGAGCTGCGCGTGGGCGACATCCACCAGCTCGAGCCCAACATCCATGCCGGGGCGAAGTACATGAACCAGCTGATGACGCGCTACTTCGCCGATGCGAACTTCAGCGAGCAGGACCGGACCCTGTTCGCGTTCGCCAGCTACAACGCCGGCCCGGGGACCATCTCGCGCATGCGCCGCGAGGCTGCGAAGGGCGGGCTCGATCCGGACAAGTGGTTCGACAGCGTCGAGGTCGTCGTGGCGCGGCGCATCGGCATCGAGACCACGACCTACGTGCGCAATATCTACAAGTACTACGTGGCCTACAAGCTGGCGCTCGACGCGCAGGAGGCCGCACGCAAAGCGCGCGAACAGGCAGCGCCCCGCTAGAAACCCGCCCACGGCGCGCGGTGGAGTCGTCAACCTCTCGGGCGAGACCGGCGCCGCCTTGAAGAGGATCGAACGCCTGCTCAGAGTTTGCGCGGGCCTCGCCATCGCTGTCATGGGCGCCGGGCGGGCGAACGCCGATGCGGAGGTGCAGGTCCTGGGTGTCGCCACCGCCGCTATCGTTCTCGCAGAGATCGTTTCCGATCGCCCGGTCCACGAACAGCCCGCCCACGCGGCCCTCGAGGGGGGCGTGTTCGATGCAGTGAGCGGTGAGCAGCCGGCCGCCGCCTTCGGCG
The DNA here is from genome assembly GCA_963699535.1 of uncultured beta proteobacterium. GTDB lineage: Bacteria > Pseudomonadota > Gammaproteobacteria > Burkholderiales > SG8-39 > VBDM01. Next base: position 48,072 of record CAVOUJ010000016.1, read on the forward strand.
CCGAATACCGCTTCGGAGCGATCCTGTGGTGGAAGCTTCGACCCTTCGTGGGCCTCGGCTTCACCTCCGACCAGAGCGTGTACGGCTATGGAGGAATCCGCCTGGCTACGCACTGGGGGGGACATGTCGTGATCGCGCCGAGCTTCGCGATAGGAGCGTACGGCCGTGGCGAAGGCAAGGACCTCGGCAGTCCTCCGGTCATTGGCCGCTTCGGTCTCGACCTCGAATACGCTTTCGATCGCGGAGTGCGCGTGGGACTCGCCTATCACCACATGTCGAACGGGCAGGTCCTGGGTCAGACCAGCAACCCCGGAACCCAGATCATCGGCGTCACCGTTTCCACCCCGCTCAGGTAGCACGAGCGTCACCCGGGCGGCAGTCGTTCCCGGTCTCGCCGCGCCCGCTTCGCCCGCCGCCTGTCCAGCCACCAGGCGACCAGCGGCAGCAGCGCGAGGCCTCCCGGAATCACGACGAGCGCGATATAGGGGCTCATCTTGGACAAGCGCCGGAAGTGGCCCGCCAGCTCTTCCTTCTCCCGCGACGTCCACTTCTCGCCGTTCCGCGCCTTCATGAGGAGCGGCATCATTTCCTGGGTGCGCGAGAGCTCGTCCCTGAGATGCTTCTTTTCCCGGTCGATGACGCCGAGGACGCGCTGTACGGGCTGAGGCAATTTCATTGCGCGGCAGGCCGGTCAAAGCACTCGTCGGCGATCGGGAGTCGTTCGCGACCGCTAAGGAATGGCGTGGGTGATGAATTCCTCCGGCACCCGTTCGCCCCACTGGGACTTCAAGCCTTCCTCCTCCGAAAGCAGATTGGGGCGATGACGGGCATTGAGCACGTCGGTGTCGGTCCAGTGCTCGTGCACCCGGCCCCAGGGGTCCTTCCAGTAGTCGTAGATCTGGCTGCCCAGGACGTGCCGTCCTAAGCCCCACACGTGTTCGTATTTGCGCGTTTCCTGGAGGTGCTCGTGGCCGAGCATGACGTCGTCGATGTTCTGCACCTCGAAGGAGAGGTGGTTGAGCCCGATCTTGGGGCCTTCGAGGCACAGGAAAACGTGGTGATCGACGAAGGTCCGGCCGCGGTTGCAGCGGTTGAACGATGCGATGATGTTGTCCTTCGAGCCCGCGTAGACGTCGTCCGAAGGCAGAAAGCCGAACATCTCCCGGTACCACTTTATCTTCTCGCCCGCGTTCTGCGTCATGATCACGGCGTGGGCGATGCGCTTCACCTGCGAAGGTCCGCGCGATAGCCGCATGAGCTCGCCCGCCCGGCGCAGTTTCTTGTCGCCCCAGTTGAGGACGTTCCTGCGGGTCGGCAGGCGCTTCACCTTCTTCATCCCGCAAATCACTTCCATCTGGTAGCCGTGCGGGTCGCTGATGCGCACGCGCCTGCCGCCGCCCGGCTCGTCGAGGTTTTCGATGCCGCTCGCGCCGGGAGCCTTGGCGAATTTCCTGAGGTCGCTCTCATCCTCGACGAAGAACGCCAGGCCGATGAACTTGGATGGGCCGAGAAGGGTGACGTGGAGGTGGTGGTTCGGATCGGTGCCGCGCATGTAGAGCGCAGTTGGGGTCCGCTCGGCGCGGACCATGCCGAAGTGGGTGAGGAATTCCTCGGCCTCGTCGAGGCTCGGCGACTGCAGCCGCCCATAGGCGATGTCGGTGACTTTTACGACGGGCATGGGCACGCTCCCACTGTCTGAGGAACTGAGGAAAAGAATACTAGCAGGAGGTTGCGGCCGACGGTCGCGGCGACTATCGCCGCAAGAGAGACTGGAACCGCGTCGCGACGACCTGCTCGTAGGCCGGCGTGCCGGAAAGAAGGCCCGTCGCCCGCGCAAAGGCGTTGAGCGAGTCCACCGACTCCGTTGAAATTTCCGGGTCGTAGAACAGCGCGTCACGCCACACGAGCTCGGCGATGAGCGCGAGCTCCGCTGCCGGGAAATGCCGTTTCGCTGCGTCGCTGGCGATCGAGGGATCGTCCTTCAGAGCGCGCTGGGCCGCGACGATAGCCCGCACCGCTGCGGCGACCTCCTCGGGGTTTTCCCCGATCTTCCGCTCGGTCGTCACGAATGCCGGGAACGTATAGTGCCGGCAGCCTTCCGGCCCGTCGCCGCGCCGCGCATCGATCACCAGGGTCCCGACGCCGCGGCGCAGCGCGACTTCCGCCGCCATGCCATTCGCCCAGAAGCCGTCCACGGTTCCGTCTTCGAGCGCCTTCGCCGCCGCCATGCCGAAGGAGACGCCGGCACCCGCAGCGCCGGGTACCGGCGCAATTTTCACTTCGCGCTCGGGGTCGATGCCGGACTCGACGAGCATGCGCTTCAATCCGTCGACCGGGCCCGGCGCCGCGCCGATGCGCAGGCCCTTCAGCGCGCGCAGATCGCCCCGCTTCACTTCCAGGTCCCTGCGCACGACGAGGAACCAGTACATGTACTGCGAGAGCGCGCACAGGAGCCTGCAGCCCTTCCAGTCTCGGAAAGCGTAGAGGGCCGCGTGCGCCGCGCCGCCGACGAAGTCGAGCCGCCCTTCGCGCAGGTCCTCATAAGTCCTGGTCACGGGAAATACGAGCGAGAGGGTCGCCTCCAGGCCTTCCTTCCTGAAGAAACCGAGCTCGACCGCGGCGATCGCCGGAAAGTACGACGGCGAAACCATGTCGGGGATAGCGATGCGCAGCGGCACGGCCTACCGCTTCAACGGCTTGTAGCGGATCCGCTTCGGTTTGGCCGCCTCCTCGCCCAGGCGCTTCACCTTGTCGCTTTCGTATTCCTGGTAGTTGCCGCTGAAGAACGTCACCTTCGACTCGCCCTCGAAGGCGAGGATATGCGTGGCGATGCGGTCGAGGAACCAGCGATCGTGCGAGATCACCATGACGCAGCCCGCGAATTCGAGGAGCGCATCCTCGAGCGCGCGCAGGGTTTCCACGTCGAGATCGTTCGAGGGCTCATCGAGCAGGAGCACGTTCGCACCGGCGGCGAGCGTCTTCGCGAGATGCAGCCGGCCGCGCTCGCCGCCCGAGAGCGTGCCGACCTTCTTCTGCTGGTCGGCGCCCTTGAAGTTGAAGCGCCCGGCGTAGGCGCGCGAAGGCATCTCGAACTTGCCGATCGTGAGATTGTCGGCACCCTCGGAGATGTATTCCCACACGGTCTTGTCGCCCTGGAGCGCATCGCGCGACTGGTCGACGTAGGCCATCTTGACCGTCGGGCCGATCGCGATCGCTCCCTTGTCGGCCTTTTCCTTGCCGGCGATCATGCGAAACAGGGTCGATTTCCCCGCGCCGTTCGGGCCGATGATGCCTACGATCGCCCCCTGGGGCACCTTGAACGAGAGATCCTCGATCAGGAGCCGGTCACCGTAGCCCTTGGACACGCCCTTCAGCTCGATGACCGAGTCCCCGAGCCGGTCGGCCACCGGGATGAAGATTTCCTGGGTCTCGTTGCGTTTCTGGTATTCGTACGAGGACATCTCCTCGAAGCGCGCCAGCCGCGCCTTGGATTTCGCCTGCCGGCCCTTGGGATTCTGCCGCACCCATTCCAGTTCCTTCTGCATCGCCTTGATGCGCGCCTGCTCCTGCTTTTCCTCCGTCTCGAGGCGCTTCTCCTTCTGCTCGAGCCACGACGAGTAGTTGCCCTCCCAGGGAATGCCGTAGCCGCGGTCCAGTTCCAGGATCCAGCCGGCGACGTTGTCCAGGAAATACCGGTCGTGCGTCACCGCGACCACCGTGCCGGGAAAACGCTTGAGAAACTGCTCGAGCCACTCCACGCTCTCCGCGTCGAGATGGTTCGTGGGCTCGTCGAGCAGCAGGATGTCCGGATTGGAGAGCAGGAGCCGGCACAGCGCGACCCGCCGCTTCTCGCCGCCCGAGAGCGGCGCGATGCTGGCCTCCCAAGGAGGCAGGCGCAGCGCGTCCGCCGCCACTTCCATCTGCTGGTCGGCGCTGTCGGCATGCGCGGCGTTCACGATCGCCTCGAGCCTCGCCTGCTCGGCGGCGAGCTTGTCGAAATCGGCGTCGGGCTCGGCGTAGGCTGCATAGATCTTCTCCAGCTCCTTCTTCGCGGCGATCACCTCGCCCAGCCCCTCCTCGACCGCCTCGCGCACGGTCTTCGCCGCGTCGAGCTGCGGCTCCTGCGGGAGAAACCCGATCCGCATGTTGGGCATGGGCACGACCTCGCCCTCGAAATTCGTGTCGACGCCCGCCATGATCCTGAGCAGCGTGGACTTGCCCGAGCCGTTCAGGCCGAGCACGCCGATCTTCGCGCCGGGAAAAAAATTGAGCGAGATGTTCCTGAGGATCTGGCGCTTGGGCGGCACGACCTTGCCAACCCGGCGCAGCGTGTAGACGTATTGAGCCATATCTTTTCGCGGTTCCCGGAGCAAGCTTAACGCAATTGGCGGAAAATGCGGCCAAGAACTGCGCCATCCCGAACGCGCCGCGGGCAGACGCGTAACTCCGACGAGGACCTCATGGACTGGATCTTCCACCCCGCCGTAACGATGTACCTTCGGTTCACGAACATCGCCCGATTTCCCATCGCGGGCTCTTTCTTCCTGATTCCACTCGGCGTCGCGGTGTACCAGGGCTACCCGCAGCTTTCAGCGGGCGCGTTGGCCGGAATCGCGGCGACGCTGCTGCTCGCGTTCTATTTTCTCGCGGGCCTGTTCTACTCCTCGAAGTACGGCTGGGGGATCATCGAGGGTCTCGCCCAGCGCATCAACGAATGCGATCTGCAGCGCTCCCGGGCGGACGAGCGCCACAATCTCCTTCGCGGCCAGTTCGGCAGGATGTACAGGACGCTCAACCAGGCGCGGGACAACCTGCGCGAGATCGTGAGCCAGGTTCGCGCGAGCGCCGGTGTCATCAACGCGGGAACGAAGGAAATCGCCGCCGGAGCGCAGAACCTCTCGCTTCGGACCGAACAGCAGGCCACCACGCTGGAGCAGACCGCGTCGGGGATCGAAGAGCTGGCCGCCGCGGCAAAGCAGAACGCCGAGAACTGCCAGACGGCGAGCGGGCTGTCCAAGACCGCAACCGAAGTGGCGAAAAAGGTTGCCCGCACGGTGAACCGGGCGGTCGACAGCATGGGGCTGATCGACAAGAGTTCCCGGAGAATCGTGGACATCATCGGGGTGATCGAGGGGATCGCCTTTCAGACCAACATCCTCGCGCTCAACGCGGCAGTGGAAGCGGCCCGCGCGGGCGAGCAGGGACGAGGGTTCGCCGTGGTCGCAAGCGAAGTGAGAGGCCTCGCGCAGAGGAGCGCGCAGGCAGCGAAGGAGATCAAGACACTGATCGAGGAATCCGCCGGCAACGTGGCCGAGGGGGGCAAGCTCGTCGACGAGGCAGGCAGAACCATCGACGAGATCGTCGTGGGCGCGGAGCAGGTGACGAAGCTCCTCGAGCGAGATCGCGGTGGCCTCCCGGGAGCAGAGCGCCGGCATCGAGGAGATCAACAAGGCGATCGTGCAGATGGAGAACACGACTCAGCAGAACGCGGCGCTCGTCGAGCAGGCCAGCGCGTCCACCCTTTCTTTCGAAGAGGAATCGCGCCGGCTGATCGAGGTGGTCGGCAAGTTCCTTTTGGACCCGGAAGCCGAGGTCTCTCGGGCGCACTTCGTCATAGACCGGCCGGCGTTGCCGAGCACAGGCAGGACGCACAATGCCGGAGTTCCCTGACGTTACCGTTTACGTCGAACACCTCGAGTCCCGCCTGCCCAAACAGGTTCTCTCGACGGTGCGGCTTCTCAGTCCCTTTGTGCTGCGCAGCGTCGACCCTCCGATCGCGCGTGCGGAGGGAAGAGAGGTCACGAGCGTACGGCGCCTCGGCAAGCGCATCGTGATCGCGCTCGAGGCGAGCCTGTTCCTCGTGCTGCACCTCATGATCGCGGGAAGGCTGCGCTGGATCGACAAGAACGCCAAGCTCCCGGGACGAATCTCGCTCGCGGCCTTCGAGTTTCCGAACGGAACGCTCGCCTTCACCGAGGCCGGGACCAAGCGCCGCGCCTCCCTCCACCTCGTGCGAGGGCGAAACGGCGCTCGCCGCGATGGATCCGGGAGGGCTCGAAGTCCTCGATGCAAGCGCGGAGGAATTCGCCACGCGGCTAAGACAGGACAACCACACTTTGAAGCGAGCGCTCACCGATCCGCGGATCTTCAGCGGAATCGGTAATGCCTACTCAGACGAAATCCTGCACCGGGCGAGGCTCTCGCCCGTCGCGCTCACTGCTTCGCTATCGGACGATGATTCGAAACGTCTTCACGAGGCCGCGCGTTCGACGCTCACCGAATGGACCGAGCGACTCAGAAAGGAGGCCGGTGCCGAATTCCCGGAGACCGTCACCGCGTTCCGCGAAGGTATGGCCGTGCACGGACGCTACCGCAAGCCCTGTCCCGTCTGTGGCTCGCCGGTGCAGCGCATCGTGTACGCCGACAACGAAACCAACTACTGCGCGCGCTGCCAGACCGGAGGCCGGATTCTTGCCGACCACGCGCTGTCGCGTCTGCTGAAGAAGAGCTGGCCGAGGTCCATCGACGAGCTGGAGTGAGGCGCGGACTCGCGCGCCCGGCCGTCAGCGCCGGGAGCTCCGGTCGTCCTCACGCCCGATGCCGTGGCGGTAGACCAGCGTGCCGCCGAGCCACCCTCCCACGACGAGCACCGCGGCGCCGGCGAATGCGAGCCCGAGCGCCCACGCCGTCGGCGCCATTGCTGCTCCTGCTTTCGCGCGCAGGACCCAGCTCGCGCCGAAAATGAAAGTGGCGCCGACCATGGCCATCATGTGCGACGTCGCCGTGTCGATCGCCGGTTCGCCCGGCGATAGCGCGAAGAACTCGAAGAGGCCTGTGACAACCGTGGGCAGCGCGGCGGCGAGACCGAGAGCCAGGCACCAATAGCTCAGTTGCCACCACAGCGGATCCGACGCCTGCCACCACCCCAGGAGATCCCAGAGCACGGCCGAGAGCCAGAGACCGATCGGGAAATGAACAAGCGCCGGGTGCAGCGGGTGTCCGGCAACGCGCGCTCGCATCGTTTCGCTTCCGCGTCAGGCCCTTGCGATTCCGGCGAGGAGCAGGACGAATGCCGCGACCGCTACTGTCGCGTGGATGACGACTGCGGGAGCCGGTAGGCGCCGCCCTCGGATGTGATAACTGAACACGAAGAATCCGCCGAGCGCGGCGACGACGAAGAGCCCGAGCGCCCAGCCTACCAGGCCACCGCTACCGGCCCGCAGCACCACCCACAGCAGAATCACCAGAGCCGTCGCGGCCACGACGCCGTGCAGCACCGCCAGCGCACCGGGAGGATTGCGCTCCTTCTTGAAGTAGATGTAAGCCATCGTCAACCCGCCGAGCGCGGCGAGTGCGAACAGCGCTGCTGAAACGATCAACATGAGACCTCCGTTTGAGAATCGACTTCAATCGCGGGACCGACGGTCCGTGTGAACATCAGGCGCCGCGCCCGCCATGCTCGAGCGCCACGATCACCTTGGCGACGATCCGGTCGCAACGTGCTCCAGCGAAGGCGAAAGCGTCGCCGTGCGCGAGGTCGATTTCCCTGGAGAGCGCTTCGCGCAGCAGGCTCCTTGCGCGGAAAGAAGCGCGTGCGCACGGTGGCTTCGGGAATGCCGAGGGCGGCCGCGGTTTCCTCCACCGAGAACTCCTCGACGGCGCGCAGTACGAACACGGTGCGGAACGCGTCGGGCAGCTCGTCGATCCTGGCCTCAAGCAGCCGGCGCGTCTCCGCGCGCCGCGCGGATTGCTCGGGTTGCTCGGGTTTCGATTCGTTCATGCCATCCTCCGGAATGTCTTCGGCCTCTGCCTCGCCGTCGAGCCGAATGACTTCGGCGCTGCGGCGGCGCTTGCGAAACCGTGCGATCGCCTCGTTCGCAACGATGCGCACGAGCCAGGTCGAGAGCTTCGCGTCGCCGCGAAACCCGCTGATCGCCCCGTAGGCGAGCAGATAGGCCTCCTGCACCGCATCCTCGGCCTCGGCGTCGTCCTTGAGAATGCTGCGGGCCGTGCGGTAGAGCATCTGGTTGTGCCGGCGCATCAGCAGCTCGAACGCACCCCGATCGCCGGAGGCTATGCGATGCGCCAGCTCGGGGTCGGATAACGTGTCGCAGGCGGCTGTAGAAGCTTGCGGTCCGCATATGCGTCTCCTGAAATCCTTTACGCCGGATTCGCGCCATTGGATGAAGGATGGGCCGGATGCGCTCCCGGCCTAAGCCTCTTGGGTCTGCTTGTCGTCGCGGATCCCCGGGTAGGTGTCTGACGCGACCTGACGCTGTCCCTCTTCATCGTACCAATACAGCTTGCCGGCCTCTTCACCCCGGGTGATCTTGTGTGTTCCATCGCAGAACGGCAGGGTGCCGGAGAGTCCGCAGCCGCAGATGTATCGGGTCTCGGCGCCGACGGTCACTTCATAGGGCTTGTCGCGAAAGCGCTTGACGAGTCTTGCCATGATTTGCTCCTTTTGGGCGCGCGGTCGACCGATTGGATGAGACTGCCGGGCGCCGCGTTCCCGCCACTTGAGGAACGCGAGCAGCGTAAAACGCATCTCATCGGTCGAGCTGGAATAGAACCGCCTGATCGGAAAGGACGCGACATGCCCAAGTACGAGACCACACTTCTTGGAAGCGAGACCGTCGCTGAAGAGACGATGGCGTTTCGTTTCGCACGGCCCGCGGACTTCAGATTCGAGGCGGGACAGTCGATGAACCTGTCCCTCATCGATCCGCCCGAGACCGACGCCAAAGGCAACGCGAGAACCTTTTCGATCGTCAGCGCCCCTCACGAGACCGAGCTCGTGATCGCCACGCGAATGCGCGACACGGCGTTCAAGCGCGTGCTCAAGCCGATGCCGGCGGGCGGGCGCGTCAGTCTCCGGGGCCCCGCGGGCAAGTTTACGCTGGACGACGCGGACGCCCGGCCTGCCGTGTTCCTCGCCGGCGGCATCGGCATCACGCCATTCGTGAGCATGCTGCGCCACGCGGCGCAGAGCCGACTCGAACGCGACCTCTGGTTGTTCTACTCCAACCGACGGCCCGAGGACGCGGCGTTCCTGGACGAGTTGTCGGCGCTTCCGAAACGCAATCCGCGCTTCCGCTTCGTCGGCACCATGGTCGAAATGGACAAGTCGAGCCGGCCGTGGAGCGGCGAAACCGGGTTTCTCGACCGCGCCATGCTCCGGCGCCACCTGAAGGATCTCGCCGCGAACGTCTACTACGTCGCGGGACCGACCGGACTGGTCGAAGCCATGCAGAAAATGCTCACCGGAGCGGGAGTCGCGGAGGACGCGATCCACACCGACGAGTTCTTCGGCTATTAGGCGATACCCAGACCGGGCATTCTCGGGGCAGGAAGCGTTACCTACGTCTTACTGAGGTTCTCTTGCAGGCTTCCAATGCTGTAGTTCGCTGTTCGAAGTCATAACTTGGTGGTGCTACATAGTTAGCACAACTCAGGTCGACTACTTTTTCCACAATGACGTTCGGGGCAGTGGCAAGTATGGAGCCCCGACAAGATTGGGCTGCGGCAGCACGATGATCAAAATCATAGTGCGGCGGAGCAATGAAACTCACGCAAGAAACATCATTCACATCTTGGCACACTCGGGCCGCCTGCATGCGGTGATCAAAATCATAGTGCGGCGGAGCAATGTAACTTACGCAAGAAACATCATTCACATCTTGGCACACCTGGGCCGCCTGCACGCGGTGATCAAAATCATGGTGGGCCGGTGCCACATACACGATACAGCGCATATACTGCTCCGAAGTTTGCGCAAGAGCCACACTACTCATCAGGGACAGCAAGGCAAAGCCCGCGAGCGTCAGGAATCGAAGGGGCCGGGTTTTCACGGTTCGCTCCTTTCTTTGGACTTGCGATCATAACGCCCACCCCGAAAGAGGTGTTGACCCCGGATGTGTAGGCGCTTGTAAGGGCTGTTTCGCCGGGCGCTGGTAGTTGTCGGCACTCGTCTCGGCGAGTAGAGGCCCCGGATCCCATTTCCGGGCAAGGGATAGACAAATCAATTCGGGCGCGAACTCTGAACGGCCCGCGCGTTTGACGCCCCCTTTACAATAGCCGCATGCTGCAACGCCGCTCCGGCTGCCGCGATCGTCGATCCGCGGCGCGCGCCAGAACAATCTCAAGAATCTCTCGCTCGAGCTTCCGCTGAACGAGCTGATCGTCGTGACCGGCGTCTCGGGCTCGGGGAAATCCTCGCTGGTCTTCGACACGCTCTACGCCGAAGGCCAGCGGCGCTACGTCGAGACCTTCAGCCCGTACGCGCGGCAGTTCCTCGACCGCATGGACAAGCCCCAGGTCGATGCGATCGAGGGGATCCCGCCCGCGATCGCGATCGACCAGACCAACCCGGTGCGCACCTCGCGCTCGACCGTCGGCACGATGACCGAGCTGAACGACCACCTGAAGCTGCTCTTCGCGCGCGCCGGGAGCCTGTACTGCCGCGGCTGCGCAAGGCCCGTGCGGCGCGACACCCCCGACTCTGTATACGAAGAGATCTCCGCCCGGGCCGGCGCGGAAAAACCGCGCCTCGTACTGACCTTCCCGGTGACCGTGCCGAAGAACTTCAAGGAAGGGGAGGTCCAGGCGCTGCTGAAGGCCCAGGGCTACGACCGCATCCACGCCCGCACCGGCAACGTCCTGGACGTGGTGCAGGACCGGCTGCGGTTTTCCCCGGCGGACAAGACGCGCCTCATCGAAGCGATCGAGTCCGCTTTCAGGATCGGACAGGGAAAGGTCAACGTCTATCCGCTCGACGCCGAAGGCAAGGCTCTCGCGCCGTGGCGATTCTCGTCGGACCTGCACTGCCCGGATTGCGACATCCACTATTCGGAGCCCACGCCCGCCCTCTTCTCGTTCAACTCGCCGCTCGGCGCCTGCGAGACCTGCCGCGGCTTCGGACGCGTGATCGGGATTGACTACGGCCTCATCGTTCCCGACGAAGCGAAGACGCTGCGCGAGGGCGCGGTGCGGCCCTGGCAGTCGCCGAGCTTCCACGAGTGCCAGGACGATCTGGAAAAGTACGCGAAGAAGCGCGGCGTACCGCTCGATGTTCCGTTCCGGGACCTCGCGGCTGCGCAGCGCGAGTGGGTGCTCGAAGGCGAGCCGGAGTGGGTGAGCTGGAGGAAGTCCTGGCCGGGCACCTGGTACGGCGTCGCGCGCTTTTTCCGCTGGCTCGAGACCAAGGCCTACAAGATGCACGTGCGCGTGCTCCTGTCGCGCTACCGCGCCTATTCGCCCTGCGCCGCTTGCCGCGGCGCGCGGCTAAAGCCGGACGCGCTCGCCTGGCGCGTCGGAACGAAGGAAGACGCCGACCGGGCGCTCGCTCCTGCACTGCGCTTCATGCCGCAGGGGGCGCAATTCGGGGATGAGTGCCTGCGCGAGCTTCCCGGGCTGACGCTGCACGACCTCGTGCTCCTGCCCGCCGAGCGCACGCGCGCGTTTTTCGAGAGCCTGCATCTGCCCTGGGCACCCGCGAAAAGGACCGCGGGAGTTCAAGGCATTACCGGGACGGGTGCCGCGAGCGCCTCCGGGGTCGCATCCCCTGAAGGGGCCCCTGCTCCGCCCTCCGGCGCTCCGATCGACGAGGCCACCGACCTGCTCCTCACCGAGATCCGCGCGCGGCTGCGCTACCTTCACGAAGTCGGCCTGGGCTACCTCACGCTCGACCGCCAGTCGCGCACGCTCTCCGGGGGTGAGGTGCAGAGGATCAATCTCACCACCGCGCTCGGCACCTCGCTCGTCAATACGCTGTTCGTTCTCGACGAACCTTCGATCGGCCTGCATCCGCGCGACATGGGACGCGTCATCGGCGTGATGCAGCGCCTGCGCGACGCGGGCAACTCGCTCGTCGTGGTCGAGCACGATCCGCAGATCATGCTCGCCGCGGACCGCATCCTGGACATGGGTCCGGGTCCCGGAGAGCGCGGCGGCGAGATCGTCTTCTTCGGCTCGCCCGAGGAGCTGAAGGGCGCGAAGACGCTCACCGCGGATTATCTCTCGGGAAGAAAGCGCGCCGGCGCGCCAACCACCCCGGCGCTGCGCGCCACCCCTCCTTCGGAAGGAGGGGAAGGCGAACCGAGTACCCTTCTCCCCTCCTCGTCGAGGAGGGGTACCGCCGCAGGCGGCGGGGTGGTCCGGCAAATCGAGCTTCTCGGCGCCGCCGAGCACAACCTCAAGAGCATCGACGTCCGTATTCCGCTGCGTCGGCTGGTGTGCGTCACCGGTGTCTCAGGCTCGGGGAAATCGACACTGATTCAGGACGTCCTCTACGCGGGGCTGCGCAGGGCGAAGGGCAAGCCCACCGAGGCTCCCGGCCAGTTCGTTTCTCTGAATGGCGCGGAGCACGTCGGCGACGTCGTCATGGTGGACCAGACCCCCATCGGCCGCACCACGCGCTCCAACCCGGCGAGCTACGTCGGCGCCTGGGACGCGATCCGCGGCATCTACGCAAGACAGCCGCTCGCCAAAGAGCGCGAGTACACCGCGGGCACGTTCAGCTTCAACTCGGGGAAGGGCCGCTGCCCGACCTGCGGGGGCAACGGCTTCGAGCACGTCGAGATGCAATTCCTCTCCGACGTGTACCTGCGCTGCCCCGATTGCAGCGGCAAACGCTTCCGCGCGGAAGTGCTCGAGGTGACGGTCGCGGGAAAGTCGATCGCCGACGCGCTCGAGTTGACCGTTTCGGAAGCGCTCGCATTCTTTCGCGACCACGCGGAGGTGGACCGGGCGCTCAAGCCGCTCTCCGACGTGGGCCTCGAATACCTGCGGCTGGGGCAGCCGGTGCCGACACTCTCGGGCGGCGAGGCGCAGCGCCTGAAGCTCGCCGGGCATCTGGTCGAAGCGTCGCAGACCACCCCGGCGCTGCGCGCCACCCCTCCTCTGCGAGGAGGGGAAAAGAGTCGCGCCGCCCTCCCCTCCTCGTCGAGGAGAGGTGCCGCCGAAGGCGGCGGGGTGGTACGCGGCAAGCTCTTTCTCTTCGACGAGCCCACGACAGGCCTTCATTTCGACGACGTGGCCAAGTTGCTCGGCGCATTCCGGCAGCTGCTCGCCGCCGGTCACTCGATCGTGGTGATCGAGCACAACCTCGATGTGATCCGCGCGAGCGACTGGATCATCGACCTCGGGCCGGAAGGCGGCGAGGAAGGCGGCCGTATCGTCTGCGTCGGCGCGCCGCGCGAAGTCGCGAAGCACGCCACATCGCATACCGGGCGCGCGCTGCGCGAATACGAGGCGGCGCTCGCGAAACCGGCCGCGCTCCGCTCCGCGGAGCCCGGAGTTCCGTTGCAGACTCGGTTCAACGAAACCATCAGGATCCACAACGCCCGCGAGCACAACCTGAAGAACATCGACGTCGAGATCCCGCGCAACCGGTTCACCGTCGTCACCGGCATTTCCGGCTCGGGCAAATCGACCCTCGCCTTCGACATCCTGTTCGCCGAAGGGCAGCGCAGGTATCTCGAATCGCTCAATGCCTATGCGCGCCAGTTCGTCCAGGCCGCGGCGCGGCCGGACGTGGACGCGATTTTCGGCATTCCGCCCACCGTGGCCATCGAGCAGCGAACCAGCCGCGGCGGCAGAAAGAGCACGGTCGCAACGCTCACCGAGATCTACCATTTCCTGCGGCTGCTCTACGTGAAGCTCGGCGTGCAGCACTGCCCGGACTGCAAGGTGCCGATCGAGCCCCAGAGCGAGGATGCGATCGCCGCCCGCCTCTTGCGCGATCACAAGGGGCAGCGCGTCGGCCTGCTCGCGCCCCTCGTCGTGAACCGCAAGGGTTACTACACCGATCTCGCGAAATGGGCGGCGGGCCGCGGCTACACCCACTTGCGCGTTGACGGCGAGTTCCTGCCGACCGACAAGTGGCCGCGCCTGTCGCGCTTTCAGGAGCACACCCTGGAGCTGCCGGTCGCGGACTTGCGTATCTCATCCGAAAGCGAAATCGAGCTGCGCCGCGCGCTTTCGTCCGCGCTCGAACACGGCAAGGGCGTCGTGCACGTGCTCCAGGACCTTGACCGGCTCGCGCAAGCGGCCGGGAAATCGCGGTCTTCGCGCGTCGAAGTGGAGCTTCCGCAACGCGTCTTCTCCACCAAGCGCGCCTGTTCTTCCTGCGCGCGCAGCTTCGCCGACCTCGACCCGAGGCTCTTTTCATTCAACTCCAAGCACGGCTGGTGCGCCGAGTGCTACGGGACCGGCCTCAAGCTCTCCGGCGTCGAATGGGACGAAGAGCGCGAAAAGACCGGTACCGAGGATCACGTACTCGATTCCTGGCTCGAATGGCTCGAGATTGACGAGATCTGCCCGGCCTGCCGCGGCATGCGGCTCAACAGCGAGGCCCTCGCCGTGCTCTGGCAGGACCGCTCGATCTCCGAGCTCGCCGCGCTCCCCGTGGCCGCGTTGAGGAACGTGTTCCAGGAAGTCAGGCTCGCGGGCCGTGACGCGGAGATCGCGCGAGACATCGTAGCGGAACTGCAGGCACGCCTGGCTTTTCTCGATGAAGTCGGACTTTCGTACCTGTCGCTCGACCGCGCGGCGCCCACGCTTTCCGGCGGCGAGGCGCAGCGCATTCGCCTCGCCGCGCAGCTCGGCTCGAACCTGCGCGGCGTGTGCTACATCCTCGACGAGCCCACCATCGGATTGCACCCGCGCGACAACGCCGTCCTGCTCGACACGCTGGAGAAGCTCGAGGCGAAAGGCAATACCCTGGTCGTCGTCGAGCACGACGAGGAGACCATCCGGCGGGCGGAGCACCTGATCGATCTCGGCCCCGGGGCGGGCAGGCTCGGCGGGCGCGTGATCGCCCAGGGCTCGGCCGCAGACCTCATGCGGGAGAGCGAGTCTGTGACCGGAAGATTTCTCGCTCATCCGCTCATGCACCCGCTGCATCCGCCGCGGCCGGTGCGAAAGAGCACCGCCTCGCTCCATGTGATCGGCGCGTCGCAGCACAACCTCGCGGACATCGACGTGCGCGTGCCGCTCGCAAGGCTCTCGCTGATCACCGGGGTCTCGGGCTCGGGGAAATCGACGCTCGCGCGCGACGTGCTCTACGAGAACCTCCAGCGCCTGGTGCAGGGAAAAAACGCGCCGCTCTCGGGCTGCCGCGGAATGCGCGGGGCGGAAAACGTCGGCCGTGTCCTCGAAGTGGACCAGACGCCGATCGGCAAGACGCCGCGCTCGTGCCCCGCGACCTACGTCGGGTTCTGGGACTCGATCCGGCGCCTGTTCGCCGACACTGTGGAGGCGCGCATGCGCGGATGGAGCGCATCGCGCTTCTCCTTCAACGTCAAGGGCGGGCGTTGCGAGTCCTGCGAGGGCCAGGGCATCAAGAGAATCGAGATGAGCTTCCTTCCCGACGTCAAGGTCGCCTGCGAAGCCTGCGGCGGCGCGCGCTTCAACCCGGAGACCCTCGCAGTGCGCTGGAAAGGGAAAAACGCGGGTGAGGTTCTCGCGATGAGCGTGGACAACGCCGTGGAGTTCTTCTCGGCACATCCCGCGGCGCACCGCGCGCTGCGCCTGCTGCAGGACGTGGGCCTCGGTTACCTCACGCTGGGTCAGCAAAGCCCCACGCTGTCGGGCGGCGAGGCGCAGCGGATCAAGCTGGTCACCGAGCTCGCCCGAACCGGGGATGGACCCGGGTTCTCTGGAAATCCCGCGGGGAGAAAACCGGGGGCTGGCCCCGGCTTTCTGATCCTCGACGAGCCTACTGTCGGCCTGCACATGGCCGACGTCGAGAAGCTGGTGCGGGTGCTGCACCGACTCGTGGACGCGGGAAACACGGTCGTCGTCATCGAGCACAACCTGGATGTGATCGCGGAAGGCGACTGGATCATCGACCTCGGGCCCGAGGGCGGCACGGCGGGCGGGCGGCTCGTCGCGCAGGGCGCCCCGGAGCAGATTGTCGCGATGGGCCGAGCCAGCCACACGGCCTCGGCCTTGGCGAATTTTCTCGAAAGCCGGCGCGCCGCTTCGCCCGCACATGAATCGTGAGTCCCTGGCAGCCAATCGGCGCTTGACAGCGCGCGGGCCGTTTCTACAATCGCTGATCCCTTCGGCCTCACGCGAGTGAACCCCGCACTTCTTCCACTCCTTCGACCGGTGGCCGTACCGGTGGCGATCCTCGCGGCGACCGCGCTCGCTCTCGCGGCAGGCCCCGAGCTGCCGAGCTCGCTCGCCGGCCTGACCGTGGTGGGGCCCTATATCGTGCTCCTGCTGGGCGTCGCCATCAGCGCGTGGTTCAACCGGGCTCGCGCCCTCGTTCTGCTCGCCTCACTGCTCGCCGCTTTTGCCGGCTACAACATGGCGTTCGACCTGGATCCGAACGGCTTCGCCGTGCGAGCGACGTTCACCGCGCTCGCGGTCCTCGTGCCGCTGAACGTGCTGCTCGCGCTCGCTTTTCCCGAGCGCGGCGTGCGCCAGCACCGAAACTATCGCTGGCTGCTGATTGGCCTGGCCGAGATCCTGATCGCGATCTGGATTGCGAATGCCGGTCGCAGCAGTCTTTCGGGCGCCGCGTGGCGCGACGTGCTCGATCACTGGCTGCTTCGCTCTCCTCCGACGCCGCTTGCCGCGCGAGTTCTCATCGCCGCGGCGTTCGCCGCCGCCTTGCTGCGGGCATGGCCCCGCCAGAGGCCGAAGGAGCTGCGCAAGGAACCGCGGCCGCTCGACATCAGCCTCGCCGCGGCGCTCGCCGCATTTTTCATCGGCTGCGAGTGGGTGGTGCAGCCGGGCGCTTTTGGCGCGTTCATGTCGGCGGCGGGCGTCGTGGTGCTCGTGGCCGTACTGCAGGAATCGCACCGGCTCGCCTTCCGCGACGAATTGACCAGCCTGCCCAGCCGGCGTGCGCTCGAGGAGCGCCTCCCGGGTCTGGGGCCGACCTACACCATCGCCATGGTGGACGTGGACCGCTTCAAGCAGTTCAACGACACCCACGGCCACGACATCGGCGATCAGGTCCTGAAGCTCGTGGCCACACGTCTCGCGGGGGTCGAGGGGGGAGGCGTGTCCTACCGCTACGGGGGGGAGGAGTTCTGCATCGTGTTCCCCGATCGCAGCCTCGACCAGACCATCCCGCACCTCGAGCGACTTCGCGAGGACGTCGAGAAGTACCGGATGGCGGTACGCGCCGGCGATCGCCCGAGGGACAAGGGCGAGGGAATGCGCCTGCGCTCAGCCCGCGCCTCGGAGAAGACGCTGTCGGTCACCGTGAGCATCGGCGCCGCCGAGCGTGACGACACACTCATCGGTCCTTCGCTGGTCATCCGCGCGGCGGACGAGGCCCTCTATCGCGCCAAGCACGCCGGCCGGAACCGCGTCATGCGCTGAGGAACGCCCAAAGCGGCCCAGTTCCAAGCAAAACACCTCGGAAAATGGTTGAATCGGGGATGCTTGAACCGTCCTCTTCGTCCAGGGCTTCCCCCCCTCCTCGCGCCGGCCGACGCGGGCGCCGGACCGTCCCCTCGCGGCACCTGCGGCGATGAAGCGGCCCGTCAACGAAAAGCGCAGGCCCGGCGACGGTCCGGGGCTGGCTCCGGAGCGCAATCCGATCCAGGAGGCGCTGCGCGAAAGCGAGGAGCGCTTCCGCGCGATTGCCTCGCTGTCGAGCGACTGGTACTGGGAGCAGGACGCCGAGCTTCGCTTCACCCGGTTCGAGGGGCGCAATGTGGGCCCCGGTTCGATCCACGACCTGGAAAACCTGATCGGCAAGCGGCGCTGGGAAACCAAGGCGACGCCGCTCGAGGGCACCTGGGAGGAGCACCGCAGACGGGTCGAAGCGCGCCAGCCTTACTACGATCTGGAGTTCCGCATCACCGACAGCCAGGGGCAGGAGCGTATCGTCGTCGCAAGCGGGCTGCCTTTCTACGACGAGGATGGAACGTTCAAGGGCTACCGCGGCACGGGGCACGACATCACTGCGCGCAAGCGCGCCGAGGCCATGCTGCGCCTCGAGCACGCCGTGGCCCGCGCGATCACCGAGGCGGTCAATGTTTCGGCCGCCCTCAAGGCGGTGATACACGCCGTGTGCGATGCCCAGGGCTGGGAATGCGGCCGCTACTACCGCTGGGACCCGCAGGCCGGCGTGCTGCGGTTTGCCGAGGCCTGGGCCAAAGCGGGCCCGCAGTTCGACGTTTATATCGAGCGCTTTCGCGACATCACCTACGCGCCGGGCGTGGGCCTTCTCGGGCGGGTATGGCAGTCGGAGCAGCCCCTCTGGGTGGCCGACCTCACGCGCGACGAGCGCGTGTGGCAAAAGACGATCCCCGGCGAGGCCGGGTTGCGCGCAGCGTTCATGTTCCCCGTCGTATCGGAAGGCAAGCCCATCGGCGTGATCGCCTTCAACAGCCGCGAAATCCGCGAGCCGGACGAGCACCTGCTCCAGGCGACGCGCGTGATCGGCGCGCAGATCGGCCAGTTCGTGCAGCGCAAGCAGGCCGAAGAAGTGCTGCGCGAGAGCGAGGAGCGGTTTCGCGGCCTGACGCAGCTGTCGTCGGACTGGTACTGGGAGCAGGACGAGAATTTCCGGTTTACCATGCTCTCCTCCAATCCCCGCCGATCCCCCGAGCGCCCGCCGGAATCGATCATCGGCAAGGCGCGCTGGGAAATACCTGCCCTCAACTTCACCGATGAAGACTGGGCCGCTCACCGCGCGCTGCTGGAGGCGCACAAGCCGTTTCAGGACCTCGAGCTGCACCGGCTGGACGCCGAAGGCAACTTGCACATCTCGAGCGTCAGCGGCGAGCCGATTTTCGACGTCGAAGGCCGGTTCAGGGGTTACCGCGGGGTCGGCCGGGACGTTACCGGGAAGCGCAAGAACGAAGACGATCTGAAGCGCTTCCGCACGTCGATGGATATGTCGGGCGACATGGTTCTGCTCATCGACCGCAAGACGATGCGCTTCGTCGACGTCAACGAAACCGCTTGCCGCAGCCTCGGTTACCTGCGTGAGGAGTTTCTCGAAATGGGCCCGCATGACATCCTCCCGATGACACGCGAGGAGCTCGAAGACGGCTACGACCAGCTGATCGCGACCGGATCGACGCAGCGCGTGAGGGGCCGCTACCTCTGCAAGGATGGATCGACCCTGCCCATCGAATCGATGCGGCTCGCGATGCGCCTGCGGGACACCTGGATGATCGTCGTCACGTCGCGGGACATCCGCGGACAACTCGCCCAGGAGGAAGCGCTCAAGAAGAGCAACGAGCGCTTCGACATGGCGGTGCGCGCGACCAACGACGTGATACGCGACTGGGACCTCGTCAGCGACGAGCTCTGGTGGAACGAGAACTTCACGGAGGTGTTCGGCTACTCGCGGGATGCGGCGGGCGCGAGCGTCAGATCGTGGTACGAAGGGATCCATCCCGACGACCAGGGCCGGGTGATCGCGGGCGTGCATCGCCTGATCGGCTCGGGGGGCGACAACTGGAGCGAAGAATACCGCTTCAGGCGGCACGACGGCAGCTACGCTCACGTGCTCGACCGCGGTCACGTGATCCGGAACGAGGAAGGGCGCGCCGTTCGCATGATAGGCGCGATGGCCGACATCAGCTCGCGCAAGCGGGCCGAGGAGAGGATCCACGCCCAGGCGCTGCAACAGCGCCTGATCGCCGAGTTCGGCCAGCAGGCGTTCGCAAGCGGCGACCTCGATGACGTGCTCAATCGGGCCGTCGAGCTCGTTTCGGTGACGCTGAACGCCAAATACTGCAACGTCCTCGAGCTGGAACCGGGCGGCAAGGAACTGGTCATCAAGGCGGCATCCGGCTGGGCGGGCGAGTTCCAGGGGCGGCGCAGCGTCCCGATACGCCCGGGGAATCGTGTCGATGTCGTGCTGTCGACCCGCGAACCGCTG
Source organism: uncultured beta proteobacterium (assembly GCA_963699535.1). Classification (GTDB taxonomy): domain Bacteria; phylum Pseudomonadota; class Gammaproteobacteria; order Burkholderiales; family SG8-39; genus VBDM01. The sequence goes on from CAVOUJ010000016.1 coordinate 67,933, forward strand.
GTGATCGAGGATCTGGCTGCCGATTCGCGCTTTCCCAACTCGCCGCTCCTGAAGGTGGGGGTGCGAAGCGGCGTCCAGGTCCCCATATTCGGAGCGACCGGAACCTTCGGAATACTGAGCGCGCACGCCCTGGAACCACGGCACTTCAGCGAAGAGGACGTGACCTTCCTCCAGAGCGTCGCCAACATTCTCGCCGTGGCGATCGAGCGCAAGAGCGCGGAGCGCCGTCTCGCCTACCTCGCCCAGTTCGATACGCTCACGGGGCTGCCGAACCGGCATCTTTTCCACGACCGCCTGCTGCAGACTATCGCGCACGCCCGGCGCAGCGGGAGCCCGATGGCGGTGCTGTTCATCGACCTGGATCGCTTCAAGCTGGTCAACGACACCCAGGGACACAGCGCCGGGGACAAGCTGCTCAAGGAAGCGGCCGTCCGGCTCACCGAGTGCATGCGCAGCGTCGATACGGTGGGCCGATTCGGCGGGGACGAGTTCGGCGCGATCGTGTCGGATCTCGCCAGGCCCGGCGACGCGGGCGTCGTCGCCCAGAAGATCCTCGACGCCATCGCGCAACCCTACAAGCTGGACGCCCGCGACACCTACGTCAGCGCGAGCATCGGCATCACCCTCTTTCCGGCCGACGGCGACAGCCCCGAAGCGCTCGTCATGAACGCCGATACCGCGATGTACCGCGCCAAAGAGCAGGGCCGCAACACCTATCAGTACTTCACTCGCGAGATGAACCAGCGGGCGCTCGCGCGGGTGCAGATGGAAGCGGCAATGCGCCGGGCCATAGAACGCAGAGAGTTCCTCCTCCATTACCAGCCCAGGGTCGATCTCCGGTCCAAGCTCATCTGCGGGTTCGAGGCGCTGCTGCGCTGGCAACACCCCGAGAAAGGTCTTGTCCTTCCCGGGGAATTCGTTCCGATTCTGGAAGAAGCCGGCCTGATCGTGCCCGTGGGTGAATGGGTGCTGCGCGAAGCGTGCAGGCAGACCCAGGTCTGGCAGCGCAACGGCCTTGCAGCACTGCCCGTCACCGCAAACCTTTCCGCCCGCCAGTTCCAGGAGAAGGATTTCGAGGCCATGGTTCGGCGGGTATTGAGGGAGACGCGCGTCGATCCGTCGCTCATCCAGTTCGAGCTGACCGAATCCCTGCTGATGAGCGACCCGGAGAGCGCGGCACGCACGCTGCGCGGCCTGAAGGAATCGGGGTTGAGAATCTCGGTGGATGACTTCGGCACCGGCTACTCGAGCCTCGCGTACCTCAAGCGCTTCCCGATCGACGCGCTCAAGATCGACCGTTCCTTCGTCCGTGACATCACGACCGACCCGGAGGACGCAGCGATCACGATTGCGATCATCGGCCTCGCGCACAATCTCAAGCTCAAGGTCGTCGCCGAGGGCGTTGAGACCCTCGAGCAGCTCGAGCTGCTCGCGGCAAACGGCTGCGACGAAATGCAGGGCTATCTTTTCTCGCCTCCGACGACCGCCGAGGAATGCGCGAAGATGCTGGAGGACAACCGGCGCCTCACCTGAACGTGGGCGCGCCTTGTGGAGAAGCAGCGTATCATCCGCGGCTCGCGCAACCTGACCCATGAGCACGAACGACCTTCAACCAGTGATATTGAAACCGAACACCCGCGATCTCGGCGGGTTCTCGGTGCGCCGCGTGCTGCCGGGCATGCCCCACCGCATGGTCGGGCCTTTCATTTTCTTCGACCACATGGGGCCTGCCGATTTCGCGCCGGGCACCGGAATCGACGTGCGCCCCCACCCGCACATCGGACTCGCGACCGTGACCTACCTCTTCGAGGGCGAGATCCTTCACCGCGACAGCCTGGGCACCGTGCAGGCCATCGCGCCGGGGGACGTCAACTGGATGACCGCGGGCCGCGGCATCGTGCATTCGGAGCGCACCGGGCCCGAGCTGCGCCGCACCGGTGCGCGCCTGCAGGGCCTGCAGACCTGGGTCGCCTTGCCGAAAAAGAACGAGTTCGCCGAGCCCGCTTTCAGCCATCATCCGAAGGCGACCCTGCCGCAAGTGTCGGCTCCGGGCATTGAGTTGCGCATCGTCGCGGGCAGCGCCTTCGGCAAACGCTCCCCGGCTCAGGTTTTTTCGCAAACCCTCTTTGTCGGCGTCGAAATCGACGCCGGACGCGCCTTCGAGCTCGACGCCGAGCACGAAGAGCGCGCCGTCTACGCGCTCGAAGGTAACGTGACCGTCGCCGGAATGCCGCTTCCCCCGCAGCATATGGCGGTCCTCGGACACGCCCGGGCGGTGGAGATCAAGGCGCTGACGCGCGCCCGCCTGATGCTGATCGGCGGAGAGAAGGCGGACGGGGATCGGCTGATCTGGTGGAACTTCGTGGCAAGCTCGCGCGATCTGATCGAGGACGCGAAGCTGCGCTGGCGCGACGGGCACTTCCCCCGCGTGCCGGGCGAGACCGAGTTCATTCCGCTTCCGGAAAACTGACAGGAAAGCGCGGCCGACCACTCTCTTCCTCAATGCGCGACCCCGCACCCGCCGCTGTCCGTCTCAAGGACTACGCACCGCCCGCTTTCCTGATCGACGCCGTCGAAGTCGACGTCGAGATTTTCGAGGATTTCACGCGCATTCGTTCGCGGCTCGCGATACGGCGCCGCGCCGGCTCCGTGCCGCTCGTCCTGGACGGCGAGGAGCTGGAAACCGAGTCGGTTGCGGTGGATGGACGGGCGCTGGCCGCAGGCGAATACACGCTCGCCGCGGCGCACCTGACGATCGCAAGGGTGCCCGAGCAATTCTCGCTCGAGACCGTGTGCCGCATCCGGCCCAGGCAGAACACCCAGCTCATGGGCCTGTATGCGGCGCAAAGCGGATTCTTCACCCAGTGCGAAGCCGAGGGCTTTCGCCGCATCACCTGGTCCATCGACCGCCCCGACGTGATGTCCAAGTACGACGTCACGATACGCGCCGACAGGGAAAAGTATCCGGTGCTGCTCTCGAACGGCAACCTGATCGAAAGCGGAAACGAAGCGAACGGACGCCACCGGGTGAAGTGGCGCGACCCTTTTCCGAAACCCTCGTACCTTTTCGCGCTGGTAGCGGCGAAGCTGGACAAGCTGGAGGACGAGTTCGTCACGCGCTCGGGGCGGCACGTGCAGCTCGCCATCTACGTCGATCCGGGAAAGCTCGATCAGTGCGGCTTCGCCATGCAGGCCCTGAAGCGCGCGATGAAATGGGACGAGGAAACCTTCGGCCTGGAAGTGGATCTCGATCACTACTCGATCGTCGCGGTGGGCGACTTCAACGCTGGGGCGATGGAGAACAAGGGCCTCAACATCTTCAACACCAAGTACGTGCTCGCCCGGCCCGACACCGCGACCGACGGCGACTTCCTCAACATCGACCGGGTCGTGGCGCACGAGTACTTCCACAACTGGACCGGAAACCGCGTGACCTGCCGCGACTGGTTCCAGCTTTCTCTCAAGGAAGGCCTCACCGTGTTCCGCGAGCAGGAATTCGCCGCGGATCTCTACTCGCGGCCGGTCGAACGCATCCGCGAGGTGCGGCACCTGCGCGCCGCGCAGTTCGCCGAGGACGCGGGACCGATGGCGCACCCGGTGCGGCCGGATTCCTACATGGAGATCGGCAATTTCTACACGACCACCGTATACGAGAAGGGAGCGGAGGTCGTGCGCATGATCCGCGCCCTGATCGGGGCGGAGAATTTCCGCAAGGGCATGGACCTCTACTTCGCGCGTCACGACGGCCAGGCGGTCACCTGCGACGATTTCGTGCGGGCGATGGCCGATGCCGCCGGGGCGGACCTCTCGCAGTTCATGCGCTGGTACGATCAGGCGGGAACGCCCGTGCTCGAGATCGACGGCGAGTACAGCGCGGAAAAGAAGCGCTACTCGCTCGCGGTGAGGCAATCCTGCCCGCCGACGCCGGATCGCGAGAAGAAGCTCCCCTTCCACATCCCGCTCGCGGTGGGCCTCGTCGGACCGGGCGGTCGCGAGCTGCTCGCCGAGGGCACGCGCGTGCTGTCGCTGCGGGAGTCCGGGGAGCGCCTGGTTTTCGAAAACGTCTCCGCGGAACCCGTACCCTCGCTCGCTCGCGATTTCTCCGCTCCGGCGATCGTGAAGTATGGCTACACCGAGGCCGAGCTGACGCACCTGATGGCGCATGACTCCGACCCGTTCAACCGCTGGGACTCAGGCCAAAGGCTCGCCCTCGGGATCATCCTGCGCGGGATCGAAGCCGTGAGGTCCGGCGCCGAGCCAGCCATCCCGCAGGCCTTCCTCGACGCCGCGGCGCGCATTCTCGGCGACGCATCCAGGGACCCGGCATTCGCGGCCGAGGCGCTCGCGCCGCCTTCGGAGAGTACCATCGCCGAGCAGATGGAAGTCGTCGATCCCGACGCCATCCACGCGGTGCGCAACGAGCTCAAGCGCAGCCTTGCTGCCGCGTTCCGAAAGGAGCTGCTCGATGCCTACCGATCGCACCGCGTCCCCGGCCCCTATTCCCCCGATGCCCCCTCATCCGGAAAGCGAGCGTTGAGAAACGCGGCGCTCGCGCTCCTGATGGAACTCGACGATGCCGAGGCGCGCGCTCTCTGCACGAGGCAGTTCGAGTCCGCCGACAACATGACGGACGCGCTTGCGGCGCTCGCCCTGCTCGCCAACCGCGACTGCCCCGAGCGCGACCGGGCGCTTGCGGCCTTCTACGCGAAATGGAAGGACGAGGCGCTCGTCGTGGACAAGTGGCTCTCCGTGCAGGCGACGATGCGCCTCCCCTCGGCACTCGCCGACGTGAAACGCCTCATGGCGCACCCCGCGTTCAGCCTGCGGAACCCGAACAAGGTCTATGCGCTCATCGGGGGATTCCGCGGAAATCAAGTGCGGTTCCACGCCGCCGACGGCGCGGGCTACGCCTTCCTCGCCCAGCAGGTGATCGCGCTCGACGCGATCAATCCCCAGGTCGCGGCGCGCATGGCGCGGGGCTTCGACCGCTGGAGGAAATTCGACGCCGGGCGCCAAGCGCACGCGCGCGCGGCGCTCGGGCGCATCCGCGACACGCAGAACATCTCGAAAGGTGTGCTGGAAATCGCGACGCGGGCGCTGGCCTGATCAGCCGCGTCCGCGCACCATCGCTACCTTGTCCTGCACGCGCACGTCGAAGCGCGCGACGTTGACCACCATGCGCTCGTGCGTGCCGTCGCCGATCGGCTCCTTTTCGTCCGCGACCGCAACGCGGAAGGTCACCGTGCGGCCCTCGACCTTGACGACCTCGACCTCGGCGCGCACGCGCATGCCCACCGGTGTCGCGGCGAAGTGCCGGACGTCGAGGCGCGTCCCGAGCGACTGGTGACCCGGGGGAAGCAGGTGCTCGATCGCCGCCAGCGCCGCCGCCTCGATCACGTTGATCATGACCGGCGTCGCGAGCACGTGCACGCGCCCGCTGCCCACGCGCGGCGCGGTGTGGCCCTCGCGCACCACCAGCTCCGATACGCCCTTCAAGCCGGGCCTGAGGTTCGCCGCCGCGTTCATGCGTGCATAATAGCGCCACATCGAATCGAGGAGCAGCGATGAAACCCAGCCTGAAGCCCGGTATCGCCCACACCCGGAAGATCACCGTCGACGAGCCGCGCGTGATCAGCTTCATGGGCGACGACTGCCGCGTCTACGCCACCCCGCGCATCATCAGCGACGTCGAATACACCTGCCGGGAGTTCCTGCTCGCGCACCTCGACCCGGGCGAGGATTCGGTGGGCACCAAGGTCAATTGGGAGCACGTCGGGCCGGCGCTGCTCGGCGCCGAGGTGACACTGTCTATCAAGGTCCTTCAGGTCGACGGCCGGCGCGTCGTGTTCGAGGCGAACGTGAACGACGGCGCCGACGCGGTCGCGCACGGCACGCACGAGCGCTTCATCGTAGACGTGCAGAAGCTGCGCGAGCGGCTGCTGAAGAAGAAGGCGCGGGCGGGCTAGCCCTCCGCCGGTTCGGGGCGCCTTGCCGCTGAGGCTCGGCGCCCCGCTCTCAGTGCGCGAGCGGATCCGGCCGCACCTGGATGTGCACCGCGCGCGGCTTCGAGCCCTTGCCGCCTTCCATCAGCCAGGGCGTGCGATCGCCGCTCGTGCTCCAAACGCCGCGTCCCTTCCAGCCGGCGTTCGGATCGTCGATGCGTCCGTCCAGCCCCTTGGCGAAGAAGCCCATCGGGTAAGGAACGCGCAGCATGACCATCTTCCCGTCCTTGAGCGCGATGAAACCGCCGTTCAGGTTGCCGGTGGCGATCGGAACGTTCTCGCCAAGGCCGAGGGTGTTGTGGTGATCCACCCAGGTGTAATAGCTCGCCTCGGCGCTGTTCTTCTCGAAGCCTTCGTGTCCTGGCCCGGGGAAACGGTGGTAGGCGAAGCCCTCCGGGCAATGGTTACCGGTCGCGTTCGGCCCGTTGAGCGGCCCCTTGCACTTCCTGCGGTCGAAGCTGATGAAGCCGCCGTTCGAGCCCGAGCCCCACGCGACACCATTCTTGTCGATGTCGCCGCCGCGCAGGCCGACATAGCCAGCCGGAAGGGCGTAGAACTCGGAGAGCTTCGTCTTCGGGTCGAAGCGCAGGAACCCCGCGGTGCCGGCGAACACATTGAATGTGTACCAGACCGAGCCGTCGGTCGGATGCGGCATCACGGCGTAGGGACCGGAGCCCGCGATGCGCATGTCCTTGCCGGCCTCCGCCGGCTTGCCGGGCTCGGTGTACTCGTCGACCTTGCCGTTGCCGTTGGCGTCGAGCACCCACGGCGCCCAGCCCTGCGCCTTGACCGCGTCGCCGGTCTCGTCGAGCACCTTGGTGTTAATCCATCCCGCCACGGGACCGGAGCCCGAGAACCACACCGTATTGTCCGCGTCGTAGCCGAACTGCGGGTGATGCGTCCCGAAGCAGGTGTCGACGAGTGTGTACTTCATCGTCTTCGGATCGAGCATCGTCACCTGGCGCTGCGACAGCTCGATCGGGAACGCCTGGGCCGACGGATGATCCGAGCCCTTCTTGCAGAAGGCCGGGTTCTGCTCGCCGCGCACGTTGGCTGCAAACCACACCCGGCCCTTGTGGTCGAACATGCCGTTATGGTTGTTCGCCTTCTGTGACCAGATCTTCTCCGTTCCCCAATACGGTGAAGGAGCGAAGGGTTTATCCATTGCCGTGGCGTGAAACGGCGGCCCGAATGACTCGCGGACGCTGTCATTGAGCACCGACATCCTGAAGTTGGTCACCGTGTGCGTCTTCGGGTCGAGGATCGGAATGTCGTCGCTCGAGTATTCGGCCGAGCCGTAGAGCGGCCCGTAGGGGTTGACCGTAGGATTGCGCCGGTCCGAGGAGATCAGGTCGTGCAGGAAGGTCTTCTCCGTGCCCCATTCCCATGAGGTGATGACGATGTTGCGCTCGACGCCCTGCGGGCGCGGCGGCTTCGCCTTGGGCAGCTCGCCCTTCGCGATGCGGTCAGTCCATTCTCCGTAATACTTGAACGGCACGCCGCCGAGCTGCTTGGCGAGCCGGTCGATCATGAACGAGCCGGTGTGGCCGGAGGCGGCCCGGCGCGCCCAGGCCTCCTCGCCCGACTTGAATTCGCCAAGCGCAGCAGGGATGGTGCGCGTCGATTCCTGGCCGAGTGCGTGGCAGCCGATGCAGTCGGTATTGCTCATCCGCCGCCGCCAGAGCTCCTGGGTGACTTCCTTGGGAATGTTCGTCGAGCCGCCGAAGTCCTTCGCCGGCGGCATCTTCAGCATCGAATACCAGTAGACCGCCGGGTAATAGTGCGCCGCCGCAGCGGGCGTGGGCGCGGGCACCGCGCTGTGGTTGACGATCTGGCCGGGCTTTGCGAGGAGCTTCGGCGAATCGACCAGACCGTAGCCGCGCACCCAGACCTGGTAGTTCGCCGTCGGCAGATCGGGAATGACGTAGCGCCCCCTGTCGTCGGTGACGACGATGCGAGCGAACTTGGTGGGCAGCTCGGTCGTCTCGGCGATCACCCAGACTCCAGCCTCGGGGCCCTTCGGCCCGGTGACCACTCCGCCGATGTCGTCCTTGTCGATCTGGACTGCACCGCCTTTCTGCGCGGACGCAGTACCGCCGGGCACCGCGAGCAGCAGGCTCACGGCCAGCATAGCCGAGAGGTTTCGGAGATAGGGGATAGGGTTCGACATGGCTGGCCTCCTTTGTTCGCCGGTTCAAGCCATCGTTAGGGTGCAGCGCGACGCGATTATGGCACCAATTTCAGCCGCGGCTTCAAGACCCCGCCTTCTTCTTCAGCGCCTCGAGCATCGGCGTGATCAGATCCATCGGCACCGGGAAAACGATGGTCGAGGCCTTGTCGCCGGCGATGTTGCTGAGCGTCTGCAGGTAGCGCAGCTGCATCGCTTCGGCCTGCTTCGAGAGCATCTGCGCCGCCTGCAGGAGCTTCTCGGAGGCCTGCAGCTCGCCCTCGGCGTGGATCACCTTCGCGCGGCGCTCGCGCTCGGCCTCCGCCTGGCGCGCGATCGCCCGCACCATCGATTCGTTCAGGTCGACGTGCTTGATCTCGACGTTCGACACCTTGATGCCCCAGGCGTCGGTCTGGGTGTCGAGCGTCTTCTGGATGTCGATGTTCAGCTTCTCGCGCTCGGCGAGCAGCGCGTCGAGCTCGTGCTTGCCGAGCACCGCGCGCAGCGTCGTCTGCGCGAGCTGGCTGGTCGCCCCCAGGAAGTCCACGACCTGGATGATCGCCTTCTGCGGATCGACGACGCGGAAGTACACCACCGCGTTGACCTTCACCGAGACGTTGTCGCGCGTGATCACGTCCTGCGGCGGCACGTCGAGCACCACGGTGCGCAGGTCCACCCTCACCATCTGCTGGATCACCGGGATCAGGATGAAGAGGCCCGGGCCCTTGACCATCCAGAAGCGCCCGAGCTGGAACACCACGCCGCGCTCGTACTCGCGCAGGATCCGGAGCGACCACGCGAGGAGCAGGATGACCAATACCAGCACGCCAAGACCGAAATTGAAGACCATGTTTATCCTCCGTCACCGGAATCCGGAACCACATCGAGCAGCAGGCCGTCCATCGCCGTCACGCGCACGCGCTGACCCGCCTTGAGGGCCGCCGCGGTGCGCACGCGCCAGGTCTCGCCGTGGATCCGCGCCCAGCCCTCGCGCTCGCAGTCCTCGAGCACTTCGCCCGAGATTCCGATCAGCTCCTCGCGCCCGCTCACGACCGGGCGGCCGCGCGCCTTGACCGCCATCCCCACGACGGCGAAAAGAAAGACGGCGCTCGCGGCGGCGATCCCGAGCACCAGCGAAAACGGCACGCCGAACCCCGGAACGTCGGTGTCGATCAGGATCACCGAGCCGATCACGAAGGCGATCGCACCGCCTATGCCGAGCGACCCGAAGGAGGGGAAGAACAGTTCGGCGATGCCGAAGGCGATGCCGAGCAGGATCAGCGCGAGCCCCGCGTAGTTCACCGGCAGCAGGTGAAACGCGTACAGCGCGATCAGCACGCAGATCGCGCCGACCACGCCGGGAAAAACGAGCCCCGGATTGGAGAACTCGAACACCAGCGCGTAGATGCCGACGAGGATCAGGATGTAGGCGATGCTCGGGTCGGTGATCACGGAAAGAAAGCGCGAGCGCCAGTCGGGCTCCAGCGCCGTCGCGGCGACGCCCGAGGTCGCGAGCACGCGCGGCTTGCCCTGCGACCTCGAGCTTGCGGCCGTCGAGCCGCTTGAGGAGGTCGGGCACGTCCTCGGCGACGAGGTCGATCACTTTCGCCTTGAGCGCCTCGCCCGCGGACAGGCTCACCGCCTCGCGCACCGCCTTTTCGGCCCAGTCGGCGTTGCGGCCGCGCATCTGCGCGAGGCCGCGGATGTACGCCGCCGCGTCGTTCACCTGCTTGCGGGTCATCGTCGCCGAGCTGCTGCCGCCTTCGCTCTTTCCGGATTTGTCGCCTTTCGCCCCCGGATCCTCGTCCTTTCCCGCGCCCCCGGGCGCGCCGATCGCCACCGGCGTCGCCGCCCCGAGATTGGTCGCGGGCGCCATCGCAGCGACGTGGCTCGCGTAGAGGATGTAGGTGCCGGCGCTTGCAGCGCGCGCGCCGCCCGGCGCGACGAAAGCGGCCACGGGTACCGGAGAGGCGAGGATGTCCTTGATGATCGCGCGCATCGAAGTGTCGAGCCCGCCGGGTGTGTCCATCTGCAGCACGAGGAGCTGTGCGCCCTGCTTCTGAGCCGTATCGATGCCGCGATGCACATAATCCGCGGTCGCCGGGCCGATCGCGCCGTTGACGCTCAACAGGATCACCGGTCCGTCCGCGGCCTGGACGAAGCCGGGCCACAGAGCCCCGAGTGCGAGCAAGACCTTATGCCAGCGCAACATTTTTCCCATGGCTCGTTGCCGCGAAATCGGAGCGGCCTCCTAAGTGTAGTCGATTGGGCAGGGGGCGGCGGGAAGCCTATGGACTTCCCCGCGCGATCGCAGTACCTTCACCGGCAAGAACAAGCAGGTCGAGCCCGCATACCGGAAATCAGCACGTTACGGGAACCGCGCCGCACGGCGCTTCGCGTTTCTCTCAAGGAGGAATCATGTCCAGGAAATCGCTTTTTTCGTTGATCGCTTCCGCCCTGCTGTGCTCGGCGCTCCCCGCCTGGGCCCAGAAGGCTGCGCCCGAGGACAAGGGCAAGCAGCTGGTCGACGCCCAGTGCAACAGCTGCCACCCGCTCACCGCGCGCACCGGCTCCGGATACGACGCCAAGGGCTGGCGCACGGTCATGCGCATGATGACGAACCACGGCGTGGCCATTCAGAAGGACGATCTGGGCCCGATGACCCAGTACCTGATCAAGACCTTTCCGGTCAAGGGCAGACCCGACGCCGACGGTCGTCAAGGGCCCGCTCAAGGTTTCGATGAAGGTCTTTCAGGCGCCCACGCCCGGATCGCGGCCGCACGATCCGCTGGCGGCGAAGGATGGATCACTCTGGTATACGGGCCAGATGAACAACGTGCTCGGCCGCGTCGATCCCAAGACCGGCAAGGTCAAGGAATACCCTCTCAAGACGGCGCACTCCGGACCTCACGGCCTGGTCGAGGACAAGGACGGCAACATCTGGTACACGGGCAACACCGGGAATCTCGTCGGCAAGCTCGACCCGAAGACCGGCGCCGTCACCGAGTACATCACGGGGCCGGAGGCGAAGGATCCCCACACGCTGATCTTCGACCAGAAGGGCATCCTGTGGTTTACCGCGCAGGGCGCCAACCGCATCGGGCGGCTCGACCCGAAGACGGGCGAGATCAAGCTGCTCACGCCTCCGACGCCCAAGTCCCGCCCCTACGGGATGGCCGTGGACTCCAAGGGCACCGTGTTCGTCGTGCAGTTCGGCACAAACAGCGTCGCGGCGGTGGACCCGGCGACTCTGCAGGTCCGCGAATACAAGCTGCCGGATCCAGCCTCCCGTCCGCGGCGCATTGCGATCACCAGCGACGACATGATCTGGTACTCGGACTATTCGCGCGGCTACCTCGGCCGTCTCGACCCCGCTACCGGCAAGGTCACTGAATGGCAGTCGCCAAGCGGCCCGAAATCCGCACCCTACGGCATTTCTGCAATCCGCGACGTTATCTGGTACAGCGAGTCCGAGACCACGCCGAACACGGTCGTGCGCTTCGACCCGAAGACGGAGAAATTCCAGAGCTGGACGATCCCGGGCGGCGGCAACATCGTGCGCAACACCGATGTGACCACCGACGGCAACTTCGTGCTTGCGAACAGCCTGGTCAACGGCGTGACCCTAGTCAGAGTGCCGAAGTAGGACAGGAGCTGACCGCTTCGCAGCAGCTCCTGTCTCTGCGCGATCGAGCGGACGCAAGCGCCGCTCATCGCGCAGTGTTTTTTTGGAACTGGAATGGACGCTGAAAGCGCAGAGCGCAGTCCGTCGACTTCCGGCGCTTTGCCGGAAGTCGAGGGAACCGAGCACTGGACCAAGAAGCGCGCGGACGGCCGGGATGTGCGGCTCTTCCTCTGGCGCAAGCGCCTGCGCAACCCGTCCGCCGGCGGGCCGCGCCGCGGCACGATCCTCTTCGTCCACGGGTCTTCGATGGCTTCGACGCCGGTGTTCGACCTGCAGCTCCCCGGCCGGCCGCAGTCCTCCGTCATGGACTGGTTCGCACGCCTCGGCTACGACACCTGGTGCGTCGATTGCGAGGGCTACGGCCGCTCGGACAAGTCGCGGCCGGTGAACGCCGACATCTCCTGCGGCGCCGACGATCTCGAGGCCGCATCCGAATACGTCATGAAGCAGAACGGCGGCGGGAAGCTCCTCCTCTACGGATCGTCGTCCGGCGCGCTGCGCGCGGGCCTGTTCGCGCAGCGGCATCCCGAGCGCGCGAAGCGCCTCGCGCTCGACGCCCTCGTCTGGACGGGCGAAGGCAGCCCGACGCTCGCCGAGCGGAAGAAGCGCCTCGCCCAGTTCCGCGCAAGCCACCGCCGACCCATCGACCGCGCCTTCATCCACAGCATCTTCACGCGCGATCACGCCGGGACGAGCGACCTCACGCGTGGTCGATGCCTTCGCCGACGCAGTGCTCGCGCTCGACGATTCAGTGCCGACCGGGACGTACATCGACATGTCGGCGAACCTGCCGGTGCTCGACCCCGCGAAGATCACGGTGCCGACCCTCATCATGCGCGGGCAGTGGGACGGCATCGCCTCCTTCGAGGACCTCGCGGCCTTCTTCGCCAGGCTCCCCAACCCGGACAAGCAGTTCGCCGTCATGCCGGGAATCGCCCACTCGAGCACGCGCTCGAAGAACTGGGCGCTGGTGTACCACCTCCTCGACGCGTTTTTCAGCCAGCCCGATCCGGTGTATACGGGCTAGCATGACGACGAAAAAGGGGGCACACCCCCCTTTCATATCCCCCAAATCGGCGGCCGGCATCTTTCGATGGCCGGCGAAATAATGGCTGAACCGTCCCCCCCGCTCCTGCCCGCGGAGTCGTTGCGCCGCTTCGTCTCCGACGCGCTCGCCAAGGTCGGGCTGCCCCAGTCCGACGCCGCCACCTGCGCCGAGCTGATGGTGCGGGCGGACCTCCTGGGCGCGGACGGTCACGGCATCTTCCGCCTTCCGCAGTACGTGCGGCGCATCAAGGGCGGCGCAGTGAACGTGAAGCCCAAGGTCCGCATCGCGCGCGAGGCCGCGGGGATGGCGCTCGTCGACGGCGACAACGGCATGGGGCACGTGGTCATGAGCTTCGCGACGCAGACGGCGATCGAGAAGGCGAAGAGCGCCGGCGCCGCCTGGGTCGGGGTGAGAAACAGCAATCACGCGGGGCCGGCATCGCTGTACGCCGCGATGCCGCTCGATCACGACATGATCGGGCTGTATCTCGCGGTCGGCAACGCCAACCACATGGCGCCCTGGGGCGGGATCGATCTCCTGCTCTCGACCAACCCGATCGCGGTCGCAGTTCCCGGCCACGGCGGACCGGTCGTGCTCGACATGGCGACGAGCGTCGCGGCCTACGGAAAAGTGAAGACCGCCGCGCAGCGCGGAGAAGCGATGCCCGAGGGCTGGATGATCGACCGCGAGGGAAAGCCGCTCACCGATCCGAAGCGGGCGGACGAAGGCATGCTCGTGCCGATCGGCGGCTACAAGGGCTACGGGCTCGCCTTGGTATTCGGCCTGCTCGCGGGGACGCTCAACGGGGCGGCGATGGGCAGCGACACGATCGACTTCAACGCCGACGACAAGACCCCCACCAACACCGGCCACGCGATCGTGGCGCTCTCGATCGCGGCGTTCGGGGAGGTGGACGAGTTCAAGCGCCGCGTGGACAAGATCGCGCGAGAGATCCGCAGGTCGAAGCCCCTTCCGGGCGTGACGAGAGTGTGGCTGCCGGGAGACCAGAGCCGCGCGAAGTTCGAAGAGCGCTCGCAGAACGGCATCCCCGTGCCGAATGCCCTGCGCGCAAGTCTCGACAAGCTCGCGGGCGAGCTGAAAATCCCCCGGCTCACGGCGTAGGAGCGAACATGCAGGCCATTCGGACGGTACTGATCTACGGCTACGGCGTCATGGGGCGCGGGGTCGCTGCGACCTTCGCCGCAATCGGGCTTCACCACCCTCGTCAGGAGCAGCGCGCAAGCTCTCAGGGCTGCCCGCGAACCTCGCCGCGGCGGAGCGCCTGCCCAAGGACCCGCCCGATCTCGTGATCGAGTTCGTCCCCGAGGACGTGCGCGTCAAGCAGGGCGTATACGCCGAGATCGAGTCGGCGTATCCGGGCTCGAATGCGCCGCTGATCGCGAGCGGGACCTCGGGGCTCGATCTGGTCGAGCTGGCGCGCGGAATGAAGCATCCGGAGCGCTTTCTCGGCGTGCATTACTTCATGCCCGCCGACACCGCGCCGGTGGTCGAAGTGATGGCGGGGCTCGCGACCGCGCGCGCCGACGTGGACCGCGTGGCGGACGCCTTGAGGCGCACCGGCAAGGAGCCGGTCGTGCTCTACAAGCCCATCGTCGGGTTCCTGGTCAACCGCCTGCAGCACGCGATCCTGCACGAGGCCTACTACCTGATCGAGGCGGGCGTCGCTACGGCCGAGGACATCGACCACGCCGTGCGCCGGATGCTCGCGCCGCGCATGTGCCTGAACGGACTGATCCAGCAGAAGGACATCAGCGGCCTCAAGATCCATGCGGACGCCCAGGCGTCGATCGTGCCCAAGCTCTTCCACAACGCGACGCCCAATCCCATGCTCCAGAACATGGTCGCGCCGCGGCCGAGACCGGGCTCTCGGCGGGGAAAGGCTTCTACGACTGGAGCGGCTGCGACGTCGAGGCCGTGCGCAAGCAGGCCTCGAGCCAGCTCGCGAAGCTGCTCGAGTTTCTCAAGACGGGGATCGGCGCGCCGGCGCCGGGGACACAGCCGAAGGCGGTTGCGAGGTAGTCGTCGGGGTTGCCTGTCGATTCACACCTGGAAGTTCGGAGTCATCTCAGCCGGCCTGGACCGGTGCGGCGTGCGCTGCCATGAACCTCCTCTTCCGTTAGGTCGAGGTGTCCACTTTATCGAATGAGGTTCCGAGTCGGGTGCAGCGAAGGGTTAGGCGGCATTGTGGCTGGCCTACTTGGCGAACGGCTCATTGCCGACAAATGCGATGGGCACTGCAAGACCAGAATGGGCAATGGCGATGCTTGCTTCCTCGAACCGTCGCGCAGAGACACCTGGTGCGGCTTGGAGGTGAATGGCCTGCAAGTTCGGCATAGAGCGAAGCTCCGCGATGAGCTGCTCGGTCGATGACACACTCTTGCCGGAAACAGTGAACTCGCGTGATTCCACTAGCACTTTGGTGGCAACGGGAGCAGGCTTTGGTTGGCACGAAGCCGTGGCGATTGCGAACACCGCGAGCAGACCGACACGTAGTACGTTCATGCCGTCTAACGTTCGCGCCCAACCGCGCGCGACTGCGATGATTGGCCGAAGTGCACCGCTTCACGCGCGTCGGTTTGGGGCGCGGTGTTAGGCGTCATTCTGCGATGAGCTTTGCTGCAATTGTGTCAAGCGCACTGAGAGCGGGGAAACGCTCCAAATTCGCAAGTGCATCACCGACTGCGACGTACTCAAAGCCCTTGTCATCGTAAATCCCGCTCGCGCGCACGAGGACGGTGTACTCGCTTTCAAGCAGCAACTTGGCGTCGGAAGGGAGCTCGTCGTATGACTTCTTGAGGTCGTGGCCGTACTGCTCTTTGACCTCTGCCCGAGACTTCGACTGAAGATGCTTCGCCTTCAGTTCGAGTTCGATGGCGCGACATAGTAGGAAATACGGGACGGGGCTGTACACGCCCCCGGTAGTGAAGGAGCGTCGACAGTGGAGGTATTGAACCGCGTACTCGTGAAAGAGCACTGGCGACACGTTTACCCGAAAGGTGCCAACCTTAGCGTTAATGACGTGGGCGGCCATATCTCATTCCTTGACGCCTAACGAATGAAAGGGACTTCCCCTACTCGAAGCGGGTTTGAGCCCGCACGGCATCGAAGTGCCAAGATTGAGTTTGCGTGTTCAATCTGAACGAGAGGGGAAGTCATGGAGAAGGTTACTACCGTGGGGATCGATTTGGCAAAGCGGGTGTTCGCGCTGCACGGTGTGGACGGTGCGGGGCGAGTGGGGCTGAGGAAGACCGTGAGGCGCGAGCAGCTCATGCAAACCATTGCGGCCTTGCCGCCGTGCCTGATCGGGATGGAAGCGTGCTCCGGGGCGCACGAATGGGCGCGACGGTTTCAGGAGTTCGGACATACGGTGCGGCTGATGGCACCGGTGTTCGTGGCCCCTTACAGGAAGAGCGGCAAGAACGACGGCAACGATGCCGAGGCGATCTGCGAGGCGGTGGCACGGCCCAACATGAGGTTCGTGCCCATCAAGAGCAGCGAGCAGCAGGCGGTGTTGGCCTTGCACCGTGTGCGCCAGGGCTGGATCGAGGAGCGCACCGCGACCATCAATCGGCTGCGCGCGCTACTGACTGAGTTCGGGATCGTGTTGCCCAACCGCGCGCAGCATGTGCGCCGCGGGGCGAGTGCTGCCGCCGAGGCTCTGCCTGAACTCGCACGCCGGGCGGTGCAGGAGTTGCGTGCCCATCTGGCATTACTCGATGAGCGCATCGGCGCCTACGACCGGGAGCTCGCAAGCCCAGGCTCGGCAAAGCGAGGCGGCGCAACGCCTGATGCAGATCCGCGGCATCGGACCCCTCACTGCGGTGGCGATCGTCGCCACGGTCGGTAATGCACGTGACTTTCGCTCCGGTCGGCAGTTCGCGGCTTGGCTGGGCCTGACCCCGCGCCAGCATTCCTCCGGCGGCAAGACGCGCCTTGGGCACATCAGCCGGCGCGGCGATGCGTACTTGCGCTGCCTGCTGGTGCAGGGGGCGCGCTCGGTGCTGCTGACTGCGATGCGCCACGCGATCGCCTGTCGCGCTGGGTCCTGTCGGTGCAGGCGCGTCGCGGCTACCACAAGGCGCTGGTGGCGATTGCCGCCAAGAACGCGCGCATCACCTGGGCACTCCTCGAGCAAGAATCAGACGCTGCAAACCGTCTGACTGGGAACACTTCTACCCGTCAAAGACTGCAACCGTTGATGACACACAGGTCAGACCGGCGTTCGGACACTCCGATGATTTCGGCGGCAGCAACACCATGCCGACTAACGTATGGGAACCGGACGCGCGGCTTTCATCAGGGCCAGAGCAATCCATCGCTCACAAACAGGCCGGTTATAGTCACGCAGTCCTTCCTGTGCTCATCCACCTTGCAGTTCCGGGGAAGTCCTTATAGTGAAATCATCTTCCGAAAAACCATCTAATCTGGCGTCTGAGTTTACGCTTCTCGGAAATACTCCGCCAAATCAACGTTGTCTGCGTTGGGTCTAGGATTTTAGTCCCTGATAGATTGCACACGGACAATCAAGTATTTGATTTGCCTGGGGGTGAAACCTTGCGAGACTGCAACAGCGCTTCGATCTCCCTCGCCGCCTCCGGCTTCAGCGTTCCCTTCGCGAGCGCGATCGGAACGGTGCGCAGGCTGAGCAGGCGATAGAGTTCGAGCGATTCCGGCGCTTCTTTCGCGAGCACCTCGAGGTGCCTGCGGATGGTGCCCACATCGCCGCGCGCGATGACGCTCCCCAGGGCGCCCGCCGCACCGAGCTGCTCGACGTTGTCCACGGTGCCGCGCAGGAGCGGCAGCAGAGCGCGCAGCGCGTCGCGCTCGGCGATGCCGAGCTTCCCCCACAGCGCGACCGTCTCCTGCGATCAAGCGCGACTGCAAAAGCTCCCGAGAAATTCGCCGCGACGTGATAGAGCGCGCGCCCGCCTTCGGGCAGGCGAAAGGGCCGCGCGCCGATCGCGCGCGCAAGGCGCTCGAGTTTCCTCGCGAGCGCGTCGCGGACCCGCGATCGCGACCGCGCAGCCGCGCAGGTCGAACGACTTCCCCGGCTCGCCGAACATGCGCAAGGGATGAAAGCCCGCCGGCGAGCGCACCGTCGGCGGACGACTTTCCGCGAGCACGTCGAGCTCGGCCGCACCGCTCGTATGCACGCACGCCGCTCCTGCGCGCCAGCGGATGCCCGATGCGACCGGCTCGATCGCGTCGTCGGGCACGGTGAGGAAAACGAGATCGCAGCGGTCGGCGACTTCCTGAGGCGTCGCAGCGCGCGCGCCGCACGCGCCTCGCGAGCTTCCTCGCGGAAGCGGCGCTGCGGCTCGCCACGGCGACGACTCGGCAGCCGGCCCGCGCGAAGACTCAGCGCGAGTCCCGTTCCGACTCTGCCCGCTCCTATGAAGCCCAGTGTGCTTTTCACGCGCGGCATATTGCCGGCCATTGTACGAGCAGCTGTCGCTTGCCGAGCGACAGACGCGATCGATTTTCGCTCGCCGGGTCAACCTTCGCAGCGCACTCGCGTTATTGGGTTCATGTCCGCAGCAAGGGACATTTCTTTCAACAACTGGTGAGGAATCGAAATGAAGAAGCTGATCGCAATTCTCGTCGCAGCCGCGTTCGCCGGCACAGCGCTCAACGCCGCCGCTCAGATGCAAAAAGGCACCCCCGCGGCGCCCGCCGAAAAGGCCACGCCGGCGACCCCGGCGCAGCCCGCCAAGGCGAAGGCCGGCGAAACCAAGAAGAGCAAGGCCAAGGGCGAAAAGAAGGCCAAGACCAGCTCGAAGTCCAAGGCCGACACGAAGGCCAAGACCGAATCGAAGAGCTAAAGGCGTAGTCGGCCTGCACCAGGCCGAGCAGGACCAAAAAGGCGGGAACTTCCCCGCCTTTTTGTTTTTCGGCGCGCCTTCGGGATAGAATCGCGCTCCTGACCGGGCCGGGATCGCTTGAATTCCCGCCAGGGCGGCCCCATCTCGCGGCCAGGTCTTCCAGGCACGGAGGCAAAGAAATGAAGCGCATCGTCCTCTACCTCGCCACCAACTTCGCGATCGTCATCGTGCTGTCGGTGATCCTGAACGCCGTCGGCGCGAACCGGTTCCTCACGGAAAGCGGGCTCAACATCGAGACGCTGCTCATGTTCTCGCTGATCGTCGGCTTCGGCGGATCGATCATCTCGCTCCTCATCTCCAAGCCGATCGCCAAATGGACCACCGGAGCGCACGTGATCGACGCACCCGAAGGCGCGCACGAGCGCTGGCTGGTGGACACGGTGAAGCGCCTCGCCGACAAGGCCGGAATCGGCATGCCGGAAGTGGCGGTTTACGAAGGCGAGCCGAACGCGTTCGCGACGGGCGCCTTCAAGAACTCGGCGCTGGTCGCGGTTTCGACCGGCCTGCTCCAGTCGATGAATCGCGACGAAATCGAGGCGGTGCTCGGCCACGAGATCTCCCACGTCGCCAACGGCGACATGGTCACGCTCACCCTGATCCAGGGCGTGGTCAACACCTTCGTCGTCTTCCTCGCCCGCGTCGTCGGCTACGTCGTCGACAAGGCGGTGTTCCGCACCGAGCGCGGGATCGGTCCGGGCTTCTACATCACGGTCATCGTGTGCGAAATCGTCTTCGGCATCCTCGCTTCGATCATCGTCTTCTACTTCTCCCGCCAGCGCGAGTTCCGTGCCGACGCGGGCTCGGCGAGGCTGCTCGGCACCCCGCAGCCGATGATCGGCGCGCTCAGGCGCCTCGGCGGCCTCGCGGCGGGCGAGCTGCCCAAGTCGTTCGCCGCGTCGGGCATCAGCGGGCGGCCCGGCTGGATGGCGCTCTTCTCCAGCCACCCGCCGATCGAGGTGCGCATCGCCGCGCTCCAGGGACGCAGCTAGAAACCGAAGCCCGTAGCGTGCGCCACACGCACGCACCATCTCGATGGCCCTCGTGCGCAGGGCGCGCTGAAGCTACAGCGGGTTCTTCGGCGTGATCGCGAAGAAGCCGTGCAGCTCTCCGTGGGTGCGAGGACTATCCACCCGTGAGAGCGAGAACACGACGTAGGATCTTCGGGTAGCAGTCACAGCCGCGCTGCTTCCCTCCACGTCGACCGCGGCGAGATCGAGCCGGCTCCCGTCCGCCCGGATCGCGATCTCGCCTTCGATCCGCCCGCCGGTTACCAGGATCGTCGAGCCGCGGGCGTACAGACCGGTCTTGCCGCCTCCGATGCGGCTGTCTTCGATCTCGACTTCCGAATCGAGCACACGCAGCTCCCGCACTACCGAGTTGCGGATGAGAACCTGCTTGCAGCCGTCCAGCGTCAGGCTGTCGTACTCGCCTTCGAATACCCGCGAGCTCGTACGCGAGCACAAACGATTACCCCGGTACTCCAGCGAAACCGTCTCCCCCGGCGCCGCACGCGGCAATCCACCGTTGAGGAACGGCTCAAGCGCAGCGCGGAACGCCTCGGGCGTCTGCAGCATGGGTTCGTGCTCGGCGCGCTCGATCACCGTCAGCCTCGCGTTCGGGAGCTTTGCGGCGAGCACCCTGCCGGTGCGAATCGGCGCGATCGTATCTTTTCCGCCCCAGATGATGAGCGTCTCGGCGCGAATTCTCGGTGCAACCGGACGCAGGTCTTCGGACACGACGGCGAACCCGGCGATCTTCGCCGGATCGCCGCCAAGGAATTTCTGGCGCATCTCCGGGTTCGTAAGGATCACCTGCGAGTCGAAGCGTATCCGCTCCGCCGTTCCAATGAGCTTGCGCGCGAGCCAGGCGAGACCCTCGAGCGGATCGACCGCGGATGGAACAGACTCCAGCCCTACGTGCGCGAGATAGAAGTTGGTGAGCGAATTCCGGTGCAGCACTCCCGCCGAGGAGACCACCACCAGCTGCTGCACGTCGTCCGGGTATTCGGCGGCATAGCGCAGCGACGCGACCGCGCCCATCGAGTGCCCCACCAGTACGAAGGGACGCTTCAGAAAGCGATCGGCGACATACTTGAGAACGCGGGCGTAGTTCATCGGCGAGTAAAGAACATTCGCCTTGTCCGATTGCCCGAAACCGGGCAGATCCACCGCGATCACGTGAAAGGATTTGCTCAGCCATCCGATGTGGTCGCGGTAATCGCGCGCGCCCTCCCGGCCGATGCCGTGCACGAGCAGGATTCCGCGCGCATTGCCGTAGCCGGCCTCATAGACGACCACGCGGCCGCTGAAGACGGGCTCGTCGACGCGGTGGGCTTCCATGCCCGGAACGCCCTGTTCCGGCGAAGCGGCCCCATAGGCCGCGGGCGCGAGACCCACCACAGCCAAGCACAGGCACCATGGAATCGGGGATGAAAGGGACACTATCCGCCTTCGAACGCGTAGAGGCCGTCCTTGTTCCTCGCGAAGCGGCCTGACCTGCGACGCGCCTCGAGGTCGATCCCCGTCTCACGCACGCTTGCCTTTCACGCCGTGCCGACTGCTTCCTCGTCGAATCAACGGCGTATCCTACCACCGCGCCTCGGGCGGCCATCGCGTTGCGCCGCCTATGTCACGGGACTACACTGTTTCCGCAAAATCCAACGGCCCGGTTCCCGCGCGGGCCGCACCCACTCGAGGAGGTTCCATGGCAAGCATCAAGTTCGCCGTCGACGGCAAAGCCGTGACGGTCAACGCCGATCCGAACATGCCGCTCCTGTACGCTCTGCGCAACGATCTGGAGATGGGCAATCCGCATTTCGGCTGCGGTCTGGCGCAATGCGGTGCGTGCACCGTGCATCTGAACGGCGAGCCCGTGCGGTCCTGTGTGATGCCGCTATCGTCGGTCGCAGGGAAAACGGTGACGACGCTCAAAGGCCTCGGGACTCCGAAGAAACCGCATCCTCTCCAGGCGGCGTTCGTCGAGGAGCAGGTGCCGCAGTGCGGCTACTGCGTCAACGGCTGGATCATGACCGCGGCGGCGTTCCTCAAGAAGAACCCGAAGGCGAGCGATGCGCAGGTGCGCGAGGCGCTCGCCGGACTCAAATGCCGCTGCGGAACGCACGTCTCCATCCTGCGCGCGATCAAGCGCGCTCAACAGCAGATGGCCTGAGGGGACGATCATGAATGCACGCATCGACATGCCTCTCTCCCGCCGCGAATTTCTGAAAGCCTCCGGCGCGCTCATCGTAATGACCTCGGGGCCTGGCTTCGTGGGCGAAGCCCTCGCGCAGATCCCGGCCGGAAGCGCAAAGCCTGCGCTCCTCCCGACCGAGCTCGATTCCTGGATCGCGGTCCTGCCCGACGGCCGCGTGACGGCCTTCTTCGGGAAGATGGACATGGGCCAGTGCCTGGACGTGGCGATCGCGCAGATCGTCGCCGACGAACTGGACGTCGCTTTCGAGAAAGTCGATGTGGTCATGGGCGACACCGCCCTCACCTGCAATCAGGGCGGCGCATCGGGCAGCACCGGAGTCCAGGCCGGTGGGCGGCTGCTGCGCAATGCCGCCGCGGAAGCGCGGCGCGTGCTCGTGGAAGCCGCCTCGAAGAAGCTCGGAGTACCCGCTTCGCAGCTGCGAGTCGATGACGGCATCGTCAGCGCGGTCTCCGACCCGGGGAAGAAGGCCACCTATGCCGAGCTGATCGGCGGCAGGCACTTCAATCACCAGGTCGAGTGGAACAAGCAGACCGGCAATCCCATGGACATCAAGGTCCAGGCGAAAGTGAAGTCTCCTTCCGAGTACCGGGTCGTCGGAAAGTCGTTCCCGCGCCGGGACGTCGCCGGCAAGGTCTATCGCACCGACAAGTACGTCACCGACGTCGCCCTCCCGGGAATGCTGCACGCGCGGGTGATCCGGCCGACGCGCGCGGCCTGCAGCGTGGGCAGTGTGGACGAAGGCTCGATCAAGTCCGTCAAGGGTGCGCGCGTCGTGCGCGAGCGCGACTTCGTTGCAGTGCTCGCCTCGCACGAATGGGACGCGGTGCGCGCCTCGCGCATGCTCAAGATCGACTGGAAGGAAACCAAGACCGATCCCTTCCCCGCGATGGCGGGGCTGTACGACCACATCCGCAAAGCGCCGGTGGCCAAGCGCGAGGAGCCGGTGAAAAGAGGCGACGTGGACGCGGCGTTCAAGAGCGCCGCGCGCGTCGTCGAAGCGCAATACGAGTGGCCGTTCCAGTCGCACGCGAGCATGGGTCCGGCCTGCGCGGTCGCCGACGTGCGCGCCGACGGCGCGGTCGTGTGGACCGGCTCGCAGAAGCCGCATTTCGTGCAGACCGGAGTGGCGAGGCTGCTCGGCCTGCCGGAGGACAAGGTCCGCGCGATCTGGGTGCCGGGCCCGGGCTCCTACGGGCGCAACGACGCCGGCGACGCGGCCCTCGACGCAGCCAAGCTCTCCAGGCTCACCGGCAAGCCGGTGCGCGTACAGGGCATGCGCGAGGACGGCATCGCCTGGGACCCGAAGGGCCCGGCCTGCGTGCACCGCGCGCGCGCCGCGCTCGACGCATCGGGCAAGGTCGTGGCGTACGAATTCATCTCCAAGGGCTTTTCGCGCATCAACATCCAGACCAACGAGTCCGACCCGCGCGACAGCCTCGTCGGCATGGCGACCGGCCTCCCGCCCAAGCCGAGCGAAGGCTTCAACGTACCGGCGGAGTCCTACGGCTTCGAGAACAAGCGGCTCGCCTGGGAGACGATCGCGCCGCTGCTCGACGCCTGCTCGCCCCTGCGCACCGCGCACCTGCGCGATCCGGTCGGGCCGGAGATCCAGTTCGGCAGCGAGCAGTTCATCGACGAGCTGGCCGCGGCGGCGAACGAGGACCCGGTCGCGTTCCGCCTCAAGTACGTCACCGCGCCGCGCGATGCGGCGGTGATCCGGGCGGCGGCGGAAAAAGCGGGATGGCAGGCGCGCCCTGCGGGACGGAACGCCGGCTCCGGCAGCGTGCTGGCCGGCCGAGGAATCGCCTACGCGCAGCGCGCCGGCAGCGTCGTCGCCGCGGTCGCGGAAATAGAAGTGGACCCGAAGTCGGGAAAGATCCGGGCGAAGAAGTTTACCGTTGCGCACGACTGCGGACTCATCATCAACCCGGAGGGCCTGCGCCATACCATCGAGGGCAACGTCGTGCACGGGCTGTCGCGCGCGCTCCTCGAGGAGGTGCGCTTCGAGCGCGACCGCGTGACCAGCATCGACTGGCTGAGCTATCCCATCCTCGAAATCGGCGACACGCCGGAGGTCATCGACGTCGTGCTCATCAACCGGCCCGAGATCGCGCCCTCGGGCGCGGGCGAGCCGAGCATCCGCGTGATACCGGCGGCGGTGGCGAACGCGTTCTTCGACGCGACCGGCGTGCGGCTGCGGCGCGTGCCGCTGACGCCGGAGCGCGTCAAGGCGGCCCTGACGCGCACCTGAGCCCTAGTATCGGATGGGCACGAAGATCGCGTTGAACGTCAGCGCGGTCATCCCGCCCGCACCGCCGGAGCAACTCCCGGTCAGGCTCAGCCTGTTCGTGCCGGACTTGACGGCGAACACGTAGCTGATGGAGTAGTAGCCGACCCGGCCTGCCGTGGGCCTGCCTTCAGCCAGGCTTGCAGGCGTGGATACCGCGGTCGTGACGTTGTGCAATCTCACGACCAGGTCGGTGGCGCTGGAGCACGCCGCGGTGCCCATCGAATTTGCAATGAGAAAGCCCGCCTCCGGAGCCCTGACGTCGATCGAGGCAACGGCCGTATCCGTAGTCCCGATGTCGGTGAGCTTGCCGTCGTTGACGAACCCGAGGCCCGCCGCAGCCGGCCTGGGAGGCGTCAGATCGATTCCCCATGCCGCTGAAACGATGAAGGCGAACAAGCCGACTGTCGCGGAAGTCAGAACCGTCCTGAGAAGCCCTTTCATATTCCCTCCTTGCTTGGTCAAAAAAATCCGTGGAGTCACGCTGCCTGGCCTCGCCGGATAGCCGAAGTTCGCCATTGCGCGCGCCCCTGCGCTCTATACTATCGGCAGCATCGCCGCTTATGGTCATATGGTCGCGTACTCAGCATCGTTGACTGACTGGAAGGCCCGCACAGTCGCCTGGCTTCTCGCGTCAATGATGCCTTTTCAGGCGCTGACTGCGGTTTATCTCGACGTCCGCGGACCCGCACATTTCCACGTCGAACACGAGGATGACGACCATGACCACGACCACGGGTATTCCCATTCGCACGGTCAGCAGAATGTCGAGCACCATCATCACTATCCCCACGACCCCAGCGTCGTAGCGGTCCACGACCCCAGCGTGCCCGAACCCCTCGCGCTCGAAGGAGCGTCAGGGTGGTCCAGTACGATGCTGGCTGCCCTCCCGGCAGGCGGCGTGTCACTGCAACTGCCCGAGATGCCGAGCGGCCTGTTGCCGCGACCAGAACCCCTTCTGCAGCCTCGCTTCCTCGGGCGCCTAGAGCGCCCGCCGCGCATCGATCCAGTCTGATATCGCGGTCCGCCGCCTTGCCTCCAATGGCGGTGCGCGCCGCTATTGCCTGGGCTCAGCCGGGCGACACCTGGCCGTTTGCTATCGGAACGCTTGGCGCGGCATCGGTCGGTGCGCCGCTTCGATCGTGCACAGCTCTGCATTGCAGTGGACGATAGAGAGAGGTCCCGTTGTGAATCAGCTCGTGTACCGTTTGAGACCGCGACGAGCAGCGCAAGGCACCGCAAATCGAGCATGCCTCGCCGCGCTCGCCGCGACCCTGTCCTTTTCGACATTGGCTTGCTACGCGCAGGACGCGACCGAGCCGGCGGTCGTAGTGCTCGGCCGCTACGAAGACGCGATCGGCACTTCAGATGCGGCAAGCCAGGGCGTCGTGACCCGGGAAGGGATCGAGAAACGCCCCGTGCTCCGGCCCGGCGAGGTCGTCGAGGCCGTGCCCGGCATGATCGTCACGCAGCACTCCGGCGACGGCAAGGCGAACCAGTATTTCCTGCGCGGCTACAACCTCGACCACGGCACCGATTTCGCCACCTGGGTGGCGGGGATGCCCGTCAACATGCCGACTCACGCGCACGGCCACGGCTATACGGACCTCAACTTCGTGATCCCCGAGCTGATCTCGCGCATCGCCTACAACAAGGGCCCGTATTTCGCCGAGGACGGCGATTTCGCGTCGGCGGGCTCGGCGCGCATCGGGTACGCGGACAAGCTGCCCTTCAACATCGCCTCGCTCACCGCCGGCTCGTTCGACTACCGGCGCGCCGTCTTCGCCGGCTCGCCGGAACTCGGCCCCGGGCTCCTCGTCTACGGCCTCGAATACCAGCGCAACGACGGGCCGTGGGAAAACCCGAACGACTTCGTCAAGCGCAACGGCGTGCTGCGCTATGCGCAGGGCACAGCGGCCAACGGTTTCAGCATCGCCGGCATGGCCTACCAGGCGGATTGGAACTCGACGGACCAGATTCCGCGCAGGGCGGTGGACACGGGGATGACCGGCCGGTTCGGTGCGATCGACCCCACCGACGGCGGCAAGTCGAGCCGCTACAGCCTTTCCGGCGAATGGCGCAGCTCCGAAAAGGAGACGAGCCGCGCGATCAGTGTCTATGCCATCCAGTCACGTTTGAACCTATTTTCCAACTTCACCTTCTTCCTCGACGACCCGGTGAACGGCGACCAGTTCGAGCAAGCCGAGAAGCGCCTTACGCTCGGCGGGCAGGCAAGCCAGACGTGGTATGGCCGTCTGGCGGAGCGCCCAATGCTGAACACGATCGGCCTGCAGCTTCGCCGTGATCGCCTCGATCCGGTGGCGCTCTACAGCACGGCCGCGCGCGAACGGCTGTCGACGACGCGCGAGGACCGGGTCACGGTGGCGAGCGGCGGACCGTACTTCTCGAACTCAGTCGAATGGTCCAACTGGTTCCGCACTGTCGCGGGCGTGCGCGCGGATTTCTACCGCTTCGACGTGGACAGCAACATCGCCGAGAACTCCGGCAAGAACAGCGATTCGAACGTGTCGCCGAAGGTCTCCGCGATCCTCGGTCCGTGGGCGAAGACCGAGTATTTCGTCAATTGGGGACAGGGCTTTCACAGCAACGACGCGCGGGGCACGACGATCACGGTCGATCCGAAGACGGGCGCACCCGCCGACCGCGTGAACCCTCTGGTGCGCACAACAGGCTACGAGGCCGGCGTGCGCAGCCAATTCGTGCCGCAAGTCACCACCTCGCTGGCGCTATGGGCTCTGAAGCAGGATTCGGAGCTGCTCTTCGTAGGCGATGCCGGCACCACGGAGCCGAGCCGGCCGTCGAAGCGCACCGGCCTCGAATGGCTCGCGCAGTGGCTGCCTGCGAGCTGGATCGCGCTCGATCTCACCGCGGCGTTCACCCGGGCGCGGTTCAGCGACGACGATCCCGTCGGCGACCACATCCCCGGCGCGCCCGAGTCGATCGCTTCCGCCGGAGCCACCGTGGAGAACCTGAGTGGCTGGTTCGGCTCGGTGCGCTGGCGCTACTTCGGCCCGCGCCCGCTCATCGAAGACAACAGCGTGCGATCCCAGTCGACCTCGCTGGTCAACGCGCGCGTCGGCCAAGCAATCACGAAGCGTATCCGCGCATACGTCGACGTGTTCAACCTGTTCGACCGCAAGGCCAGCGATGTCGACTACCACTACGCGTCGCGTCTGCAGGGCGAGCCCGCGCAGGGCGTCGACGACGTTCACTTCCATCCGGTCGAGAGCCGGGCGCTTCGGGCGACGCTGGCCGTGACGTTCTGAGGGTAGTGGCAGCCGAAGGCGCCAGCGATACTGCAGGTTCGCGCATCACGCCGCCAGCACATGCCTGAAGTAAACGATCGTCTCCTTCAGGCCGTCGTCCAAGCCCACTTGGGAGTCCAACTCAACTGCTTCTTCGCCAAGTTTATGTCGGGCCTGCGCTGCCTGGGATCGTCCTATGGGAGGGGCATGAACTCGATGCGCGACTTGCTCCTCAGCCGGATGGTCCGTTCGGCCAGATCCAGGATGGCGAACTCCTCAGGGTTGCCAAGGTTGACCGGACCCGTGAAGCCGCCGTCCGTTTGCATCAGTTTGACAAGGCCGTCTATCAGGTCATCCACGTAACAGAACGAGCGGGTCTGGCTGCCGTCCCCGTTCACGGCGAGGGCCTCGCCGCGCAGCGCCCGCACGATGAAGTTGCTCACTACCCGCCCGTGCGGATGGACTTCAGGATCGCCGTAGACCTCGGGGTGGACGCCTGGAGGATGCGCGCCTTGGATTCCTTGGCGAGCTCCAGTATATTGATGGCGCCGTGGACCGACGTCCGTGTCGTCTGCCCGAGCGCCCCTATTTCCGCCCGGACGCGCACGTTCCCTCGTGGGAGCGCCATGTGGACCGCATCCTTCGCGGCTCCGGCTTTACGCGGCGCAGCCTGCTCTCGGCCACGCGATCGGACGACCGTCCCCGCGCGCTCTGGCGTGCTCTCACCGGGAAGCGGCTATTGATCAAGGAAATCCGGTCGAATCTGATGGTCGGCTGGCTGGCGAGGACCTTCGACCTGTGCGTCGTCCTCCTCTTGCGACACCCCTGCGCGACGGTTGCCAGCCAGGCGAGCCTCGGGTGGGGGACGAAGCCCAAGATAGTCGATGACCTCCTTCTCCAGAGGGAACTGGTCGAGGATCACCTGAAGAACGCTCTTCCGCAATTCGATTCCGGCGTCCCCGATTCGACACCGGCCCGCCTTGCCATACGGTGGGCCGTCGAGAACCGCGTCGCGCTCGCGATGGCCGCCTCGGACGCTCTCTCGGGATCGACGTCTACGATGAGGGCGATCTTCCCGTGCGTCCCCTCGCGGCGCTGGCCGCCGGACATCCGATATCCCAGCGCAGCGGCTGACCTGTGGCTGAACTGACAAGGTGCCTTAGACTGAAATTCGCCACGCTTGCGGCGGCGATGCTCCGTCCCTTCGCCGCGCCCGCGGCCGTCTTCAGGCTGACGGGCCTGATGCCTTATTTCCCGGCGCCGGCGCCGCCCCGCATTGTGCAGCCATTCGCCGAAACCCCTCTTTTCACCGGCCCGCCCCCTGCCTCTCCGAGCGGCGGGCTCTGGGCCGCTTCTCGGAGCCGGCTGGTCCCCAAGGCGCATGTCGCCTGCGTGAAGGATGGCATCGCCCTGCCGACCGGCGCCGTCTTCGACGACCGCGGGCGGTTCATCGAGGCGGCGTCACACGATTTCGATTTCCTGGACGATCCCGGGCGAAAGAAACGCAATTTCGTGCAGAAGCCGCACCGGCTCCTCCCCGGAATCCTCCGCTTCGGGCACGACGTCGTGGCGCTGGCCGCGTCGAATCAGGCGTTCTACTTTCACTGGATCTTCGACATGCTCCCGCGCTTCGGGCTGGCCGAGCAGGCGGGTTTCGAACACGGTCCATTCCTCGTCGAGGCGGAACTTCCCTTTCAGCAGCAGACTCTGCGGCTACTCGGCGTAACCGGGGCCCGCCGGATCGATCCCCGGGAAACAGGAGCGATCTCGGCCTCGAACCTGATCGTGCCGTGCCACAGCATCGCGCCGGGGCATGTCTTTCCCGACTGGGCGATCCGCTTCCTGCGCGAGCGCTTCCTGCCCGCGGCGAGCGAAGGACGAGGGTCGTCCGCGAAGCGTCTCTACGTTTCGCGTGAAAGGGCCGGGCACCGCCGCGTGATCAACGAGCCGGAGATCGTTTCCTATCTCGCCGGACACGGATTCGAGGCGATCCGGGTGGAAGAGCTGGCGTTTCACGAACAAGTGTCCCTGTTCCGGGATGCGGAGATCGTCATCGCGCCCCACGGCGGCGGCCTGGCGAATCTCGTCTTCTGCACCCGAGGCGCGAAAGTGATCGAGTTGTTCCCGTCCGTGAATATCGACCTCTACTACCGTTTGGCGTCGCGGCTCGGAATCGACTATCTCTTCGTCAAGAGCGACGACCCCCCCGGCGCATTCATGGGACCGGCGGACTATCACATCGATTTGGCCGAGTTGAAGACTGTCCTCGCCGCCGCGCTCTCGGGCAAGTCCCTCCGGCCCGGGCTCTAGCTCTGCCGGTGCGGTCTCCCTCGGGACGCATCCCGAATCGGCGTCTTTCTTCGATCAGTTGCCCTTCCGGATGCCGAGACGATGGAGCAGGGCGTCCGCGTGATGCATCAGACTGCGCCGCTTTTCCTGAATCAGACCGCGCCAGTTGCGGGACCAGGTGGGATCGGAGACGTGGCGTTTCCAGCCCGTCGTCTCGCAGGCCGGCTCCTCCAGCACGGCCATGGCCATTCCCCTTCGCTTGAAGAAGATGCTCGCGTCGATCTCCACCCCCCAGCGGCCGAACGAGCCTATCTCCCTGTAGTCGGACAGGCGCCGGAGGCCCGGGTTGAACGAATAGCCCAGCCAGTGAGGGTGGGCGAGCCTGGGAGCCACGCGGTACGCGATGCCCCGGTGCTTCCTCAACTCGCCCTGGTAGATCAAGTCGGACACGGCAGATTGTCCCTGCCGCCTGCAGAGCACCATGGAGATGTCCGGAAACGCCTCCAGCAGCGCCATCGACTCCTCGACGAATCCCGGGCGGAAAAACCTCCAATCATCCTCGCAATGGAATATGTAGGGCGTCGCGACCGATCCGTATGCGCGATCGACGCCCGCAATCGCGCCGATCGGCGGCTGGTTGATCATGACGTCGAACTCAACCGGGTACTTCTTGAGGACATCGAGGACCGCTGCGCCACCGCGGTCTTCCACCAGGATGTACCTCGCGATCGCGGCCGAATTGTATTCAAAGAAGCTGTCCAGGGTCGTTTCGAGCAGATCGAAACGTCCGGCGCTTATGACGACGAAGGTGATGTCAGCCACTTGAAGCTTTCACGCCGTTGAGGCAGCGGGAGATCCCCTCGTCGAGGGCGACTTTCGGCGCGTAGCTCAGGACCCGTTTCGCCTTCTGGATCTGGGGGACGCGCCACATCACGTCCCGCTCGAGCGGGCGGTCCGCCTGCTCGTACGGCACGAGCTGGGGGGCGGGCCCGCGGGAATTGGAGAGAGCCACGATCTTGTGGGCGAGATCGAGTATCGAGATGTGCCCGGTATCGTTGCCCAGATTGAACACCTGCCCGGTGGCATCGGGAGAAAAAAGGGCAAGGGTCAAGCCTTCGACGATATCATCCACGGAACAGAAGGTCCGGACCTGCTGCCCGGTTCCGTATACCTGCAGCGGCCGCCCCTCGATCGCCGCCCTGACGAAGCGCGGAATCACGAACTCCTCCGATTGTCCCGGCCCATAGACGTTGAAGGGCCTGAGGATGGTGTAGTCGAATCCGTGACGGGTGGCATAGGCCCTGACGTATTCCTCCCCCGTCAGCTTCGACACGGCGTACACGGAGATCGGCCTGAGGCTGGACGCCTCCGACACGGGAGCAGGCCCGTTCTCCCCATACACCTCGGACGAGGAGGTGAACACCACCTTGCGGACGGCGTTCGAGACGCAGGCCTCGAGTACGCTCTTCGTCCCGGTGACGTTCACGTCCAGGCAACGCAGGGGGTCCCGATCGGAGCGCTGCACGCCGAGGAATGCGGCGAGGTGGACCACCCATTCGCACCCCCGCATGGCGCGCGCGAGGGCCGCCGGATCCAGGATGCTGCCCTGGACAGCTTCGCACCCCTCCACCCGAGCCGGCTCGAGGTCGAAGGCGCGAACCTCCAGGGGTCCCCTCTCCCGCTCCCGGAGGAGGCGGCGCACGAGGGCCGTTCCGATGAATCCCGCACCCCCTGTCACGAAGACTCGTGCCACGGCTAGCTCTGGAACCTCGTCACCGTGTCGAGCACGGCCGCGATCACGCGGTCCGCTTCCGAGTCTTCGAGAGCGGGATACATGGGAAGGGACAGCGCTGTTTCCTCGAAAAGGGATGCGTTGGGGAAGCGACCCTCGCAGCGCCCCAGTCCGAATACCTTCTGGTGATGGAGAGCCGGATAGTAGAGCCGGGCAGCAATGCCGGATTCGCCGAGACGGGCGATCACCGAATCACGGTCGATCCGAAGACGCTCGGGCCTGAGGCGAAGGGTATAGAGCTGGGAGTTCGCGTCCGAGTCGGCGCGCGTCCAGGGCGTGATCACCGCGCCGCACGACGACAGCGCCCGGGTATACCGGGCCGCGATGGCGCGGCGGCGCGCCACGGCCTCCTTGAGCTTTTCGAGCTGCACCAGGCCGATGGCCCCCATCACCTCCGGCATCCGAAAATTCAATCCGAGACTGTCCCATTGAAACTTGCCGGCATCGCCGTACTCCCGGATTCGGCGAGCCCGCTCGGCCAATGCAGCATCGTTGGTCACGAGCATGCCGCCCTCCCCTGTCGTCATCGGCTTCGAGGGTGTGAAGCTGAAGATCCCCACGTCCCCCAGCGATCCTGCCTTCCGGCCGCCATACTCCGACAGGTGAGCCTCCGCCGCGTCCTCAACGACCTTGAGGCCTCGCCGCCGGGCAACGTCGAGGATCCCCTCCATGTCGGCGGTATACCCTGCATAGTGCACGGGGACGATCGCCTTGGTGCGGGGACCGATTGCCACCTCCAGCTGCCCGGGATCGATGCAGTAGCCCTGCATCTCGATATCGACGAACACCGGCCGCGCTCCCAGGTACATTGCGGCGGTCGCCGTGGAAACAAAAGTCATGTCCGGGACGAGGATTTCATCCCCGGCGGAGATTCCCAGGGCTGCATAGGCCACCAGCAGAGCCGAGGATCCCGACGCGACCGCCACGGCCTGCCGAACTCCGAGCATTTCCGCGAAGCGCCGCTCGAACTCCTCCACGCGAGGGCCCGCGATCAGCCACCCCGACCTGACCACGTCCGCAGCGGCGGCCGCCTCCTCTTCGCCGATCCAGGGCCGCGACAGGGGAATGCGGTCCCGGGTCGAAGACCCCGGCGCGTGCCTAACTCCCGATTCCGGGCTCATGAGCTATTCCCGATTGCCGTCACTGTCCGGAATCCGGCGAAGGTCGCCTAAATTTTCCGGAGAATACACAACTGTATCGGACTGTAGTTGCCGAAAGGAGGAGATCCGCTGAAGAACTCCACGAACTTGTTGTTGTATTCAACCTCGCCTTTCCCCTGTATCAATGCAGGATAAAGCACCCTGCTTCCGAAAAAGTACGAGCTCAGGAAATTGTCGTAAGGAGCGCCGGACGATCTGCGCGACACGTTTTCGAATCTTCCCTTCATGTACTTCTCGAGCTCCGCCTTCCTCAAATAGCGGTTGTGCCAGGCGGGCGAGATCTTCTCCAACCCGACCGCTCGTCTGGCCCCATTCAGCTCATTCAATCCGTCCTCGAACATTTCCAGCATCACGTAGTGCCCGTTCCTCCCCAGAATGCGGTGGATGTTTTCCAGCGCTCTTTTCTGCATTCTCCAGGTTTCCAGGTTGATGAGACATCTCTCGGAAAACACCACGTCGAAATCGCGCTCGCGAAGGCGGGGACTCAGGATATCGTCGACCTTGACCGTGACGTTCTTCAGTCGTCGTCCCGATGCGATTCGTATCATTGCCCGGTTTACGTCGATGCCGAAAAATCTGCAGTCGAGCGATTTCGAAAGTTTACCGAGAGCGTAGCCGTTGCCGCACCCTATTTCGAGGACCTTGCAGCGGCCCTGCTTCCCGGTCAGGTGTTCGAGGGCCCATTGGAGCCTTGCCACCTCCAGCCGTCGCGTGCTCAGGTCTTTCATGGTACTTTGAGGAGAGCGGCCGAATCTCCTCGCCTGATCGTCATAGTGTTCTTGGATGGACCTTTTCATTCCTCGGCACCTTTCTCCTCCGTGGAGGGCGAAGCGTCTGTCCTTCCCGGAGGATACGTATCTCGTCGACCGCTCGCGCAACCTGATCTATATCCCCATCCCCAAGGTGGCCTCCACCAGTCTGAAGATCTGGTTCTTGAAGACCTCGCCCGACCTTGCCGTGCACCCCGATCCCCAGAATTGGAAGGTCAACGCCTGGCTCGGAAACGAAGGCAACCGCTTTCTCCTCAATGACCTTGCTCCGCTGCGCGACCCGCGAACTTTCCGTTTCGCCTTCGTCCGAAACCCCTGGAGCCGCCTCGTTTCGAGCTACCTCAACCGCATCGTCGGCCGGGGAGCCGAGTATCGGAACGTCATGAAGAGGCTCTACCGGGGCAAATGGTATCAACTCCCCAAGAGAATCCGGTATTACGCGCGGAAGCGGGTGCACGGCGTAGGCTGGCCGGAGAGGGCGGAGGTGACCTTCCGGGAATTCATCATGCGCGAAGTCGCCGTCATGCCCGTGATGGAGATGGACCCGCACTGGCGGCCGCAGTATGCCTTCCTGGGCAGGCACGAACCGGACTTCATTGGACGCTTCGAGCGCCTGAGCGAGGATCTCGAGGTGCTCGGCAGGAAGCTCGGGGCAAGCGGGAATCTTCCGGAACTCAACCGATCGCGGTACGTCGATCGCTACGACGGCGGGTGCCTCGCGGACTGCGCGCAAGCCCAGCTCAGGGCGATGAAGGGCGCGCCTCATTACCGGCAGTTCTACACGCCCGACCTCGTCGACACGGTTGCGCGTGTCTATGAAAAGGACGTGGAGCGCTTCGGTTACGACTTCTGAATCCTGAAGAAGCGGCACAGACCTCTGCGAAATTCCCTTTGGTTCCTGACCACGGCCGCCCAGGCCCTCCGTGATTCGTATCCGAGTTTTTGCAGCGCATTCTGGGAAGCAGCGTGCTTCGAAACCCGCTCCAGGTCCGTGTTCTTGATCATC
Organism: uncultured beta proteobacterium; assembly: GCA_963699535.1. Lineage (GTDB taxonomy): Bacteria > Pseudomonadota > Gammaproteobacteria > Burkholderiales > SG8-39 > VBDM01. The sequence goes on from CAVOUJ010000016.1 coordinate 102,521, forward strand.
TCCCACGCCGCGCGCGTCGCCTGGGGAGACCATCGTTCCAGGTAGTCCTGGCCGAAGGCATATCGCTTGTCGAGGCTCAAGTCCGTCGAATCGAGATTCTCGCTGAAGTAAATCGCCATCTCGGGAATGTTCGAAGCGCCCCGAATGAGGAAATCGCACCTCGACAGAAGGAGAATGTCGACGAGCACGTCTTCCCCCTTCCTGTAGGGGGAACCTGACTTCAGGTTGAAGGGCGCTGTCGACGTCGCGGAGCGCAGGCAATCGTAGTTCTGCACGATGCTCCCGTACCGCTGCTTGATCAGCTCGAGATACTGAACCTGATCGGTGGCGAGGAAAATCCGCGCCCGGGGATGGCCCTCGAGATACCGCTCGATCGGCTCGAAATATTCGGCCGGGCTGACGGGAGGGGCATAGCGCAGATCCGTGCCGCGAATGTGCACGCCGAGCACGCGCTCTCCTTTCATGTGGCGGTCGTCGAACTGCCCGACTTTCTCCATGACCTGCGGCTTGACCCGCACGTATCGGCGCACCGATTCGCGTCCCTTTCGGCGCTGCTCCGCGAACCAGGCTGCCACGTCCCCGGGCACGCTCGTCCGCCAGTGGCCGAATGTCCAGGTGAAGATGCTGTCCGGATCCGCCTTGATCCGGGGAGGGAGCGAGGCGTCCACGCAGCGTACCTCCAGGGCGCCCGACTTTCCCTCCGGACCGGCCAGCGCGCGCTGGAGCTCGGCGCTGGAGCAGGGACCGATCGGCTCGAAGTATTGCTCCCAGACGTTGTCCCCGTACTCGGGATCCAGAAACCGCGTGCCGCAGGAGGCGTCGATGTGCACGACCGGCGCGAGGCCTTCGCGCTCGCAGTACCGGGCGTAGTTCAGTACGGTCAGCAGGCACGCTGCAAAGCCCGCGTCCTTGAGGGGAGGCTTGATCAGGAGAATCGGCCTTCGCTCGCTCATCGCTGAATGTGTCGGGCAAAACGATCGAGCCTCCGGCACAGGGAGCGCCAGAGATCTTCGAGCTCCCGGCGCCAGCGGCGCAACGTCCACAGGGGGGGAGACCATTGACCGATATCGAGCTTGCGCCAGGCGCTGACGAGCTGCCGGTACGGCCGCGGGTCGAAGCGGCTTTCCAGGGCAAAGTCGTGGCACTTGAGCGAGGGATTGAACCAGAGCGCGCACTCGCCGGCCGCCGCGGCGCCCTTGAAGAGGAAGTCGCAGCGCGAAAGCAGCAGGACATCGATCAGGACGTCCTCGCCACGCTTGTATGGGCTCGCCGAAGAGAACTTGAATGGAGGGCGCCTACGGTTCGACCGCAGGCTGTCGTAGGCGATGAGCCGCTCGCCATAACGCTCGCGGAAAAGGTCGACGAACTGGCTCTGGTCGGTCGCGAGAAAGATCCGAAACGGATCGCTTGCGCGGCTCGCGAGATACCGCTCGATCGCGCCGAAGTACGCGAGTGGGCTAGTCGGCTCGGCGTAGGCAAAGTCGGTCCCGCGGATGTGAACGCCGATCGTAAACTGAGGCCGTATCCGGGAATTCCAGTAGGCGTTCACCTTCTCGGTGACATGAGGTTTTACGCGGATCAATTCTGAAACGTACTTGCGTGCCAGTGCGCGCTTGGCTTCCATCCATACCGCCGGGTCTTCGGGCACGTCCTTCGCCCAGAAGGTCGCGATGCGGTCGCGATCGCTGTGGTGCCAGTCGCAAATTTGCCGTCTCGTGAACGAGTGGACCTGCTGCGGCGAAACCTCCCCGCGGTCGAGCGCCGCTTGAAGTTGCGCGTGCGAAACCGTCGATACGGGCTCGAAGTAGTATTCCCACACGTTCTCCCCGCGCGAGGAGTCGTAGAAAAAACGCGTCGCTTCGCGGCCGTAGCGGACCACGGGGATTGCCCCATCGCGCACGGCCATGCGGATTCCATTCAGCGTGTAAGTGAGCATGGCGCAGAAACCCGCGTCCCCGTCGATGTGCTGGATCAGGTGATACCGGGGCGCGGCGTCAGGCATCGGTCGAAGGTCCCAGTCTCGCGGGTTTCGCGCGCCGCAAGGCGCGCCGGACCGTACGGCGGAGTTTCCTGAAAGAGAATGTCTGCACCTGCGCGAGCAGCCTGTTCTTGCGGTGGGTGTTGATGTGAGGCAGCGCTGGATTGCCGAGAAGCACCGTGCGCGCGAGGCTCGAACCGTTGTGGACGAGGAGCGCGCAGCGCCCGAGCAGCAGGTATTCGATGACGGCCTCCTCGCCGTTCCCGGCCGCGTCTCGCCGGTCGCGAGCCACGTACGCGGGCATGAGACAGCCGGTAGGGCCGCGGCCGGCCGGCTCTCCGCCGACGTGGCGATGGCTGTCGAAGGCGATCACCCGGTCCCCGAAGGCGCTGCGCATGAACTCCAGCGATCGCTGATCGTCCGTCGCCACGAATGAGCGGGCGCCGGGGGCCGACGCCAAGCACCGCTCGACTTCCCGGCGATAGTTGTCGAGGACCAGGGAGTCCTTGCGATGCGCGCGATCCTCGCTCGCCGATACGGCATCCGTGCCGCGAATCTGGACTCCGAACACGGTACGGCCTTCCATGTGCTCGCCGAAAAAGGCGTCGACCTGTTCGGCGATGTACTTCCTTGGCCGCAGATGCATGCGGATCAGCGACGCCGCGCGCTCGCGCGTCGCAGCGTCCGGGTCCTGCCATCCGTGCGGAATCGCGAGCGTCTTTCCCTTCAGCCGCGGGTGGTCTCCGAAGTTGCTCGACACCCAGGTGTTCCGGTCGAGCCAGAATCCCACGTCTCGGGGGTCCGGGAACCGCTCGCGCAGGGCGGATCGAACTCTCTCCGGCACCGCCTCGGCCGGACAAGCCCTGTCCAGGGGTTCGAAGTAATACTCCCACACGGTCGAGGCATCCCGGTACCCCTGAGGCACCCAGTAACAGCAACGGCCTTCGAAAAAGGCGACCGGGACGCGCCCGGCCTGGACGGACCACGGGAGGTGCGCGACCACCTGCTGGATCAACGAGAACAGCCCGACATCGCGTTCGCAAATGAGATGCAGCGTCAAGCGCGCGGACCCTCCCAGATCGCATCCATGAATCTTCGCAGGCCGTATCGCACCGCCCCGCGGATGCCGCGGTTTCTGCGAATGAACTTGCGCACACGGATATCTGCCGGGCTGGGCGCATCGATCAAGTCGATCCACTTCCGGGACCGCTCGATGAACGTAAGGGTGTCCAGCCGGTGATGTCGATTGCCCTTCCGGTAGGTCGCGTCCAGTGAGGAGCCGCCGCGGACCCTCCCCAGGCTGTCCCATCCAGGGTGATGGTGCTCGACCCTGGAGCGCTCGCAGTAGGCGTAGACGCGCCGCGATTTCGCGACCCCGACGAGCTCGTGATCGGTGAAGCCGTGCATGTAGGGATAGAGCACCGTGTCGCGAAGGTCCATGCAACCGCTCTGCTCCTGAATGTATCGTCTCCTTACCAGAGAGTGCGCGGAGTGATCGGGCACGGGCGCGCGCGGATCGACCGTGCCCACGACTCCCACTCTAGGGTCCGCCATTCCGGCCAAGGCCTCGTCCAACCAGCCTTCGACGAAGGCGATGTCGTCCGCGCCAAGGAAGAGATAGGGCTCGGCGGTCTCCCGGTAGGCTGTGTTGACACAGGAGGCGTAGGTGGGCGGACCGTCGTTGAAGATCAACCCCGCCTTGGCCCGCCGGACGGCCTCGATCGTCGCCCGGTCTTCCCGCTCCACGACAAAATAGGCGGCAACATCGCCGGCCGCCGTCGCTTTCAGGTTGTCGAACAACGGCTGGACGCGACTGGCGCGTCCGAGGGTTGGAATGAGAACAGCAACGCCGTGTGCTGCTGCCTTCACCGGTGACCTCTTCAGACCTCCGCCTCGACTCCAACCTGCCTGGGCGCGGTCTCGCCGATATGCGGCAGCGGGGACTCGAAGGTGGTGCAGGCGAAGCCCGCCAACCCTCTCTCGTTCAAGCCGCTCTCGCACCGGGCCTTGAGCATTCCCACCCGGTGGTAGTAGCGGTAGTTCGCCGTGTGCAGCGAGTTGTGGGAGTATGTAGGGTGCCGCGGATGCCAGAGGTGATAGACCCTGGTCCGGGTGAAGATGCACCGGATCCCGACGGACTCCACTCGGCGCTGGAAGTCCTTGTCCTCCATCCCCCAGCCTACGAAGTTCTCATCGAACCCGTTCACCCGCTCGAAATCGGTCCGCCACACGCCCATGTTGCCGCCCGGCAGGCGGGGCCGCATCGGCAGGCGAAGGAACTCGTAACCCTTCGCCCTGACGCTCTTCCAATACACGCGCCTCGCCTCGCGGGGCGCGACCAGCGAGAACAGGTCCCCCGATTGAATCCTCGCCAGCGACAGACGATCGCTCGCCTCCGCATCGAGACGATAGCAGCTGCCCGCCATCACGCAACCCCGGCGGCGGTATCGCAGGTGAAGCGACACATGATCGCCCGGCAGCACGCAATCGCCGTCCGTGAACAGCAGGTAATCCGCTGTCGAGGCCAGGACGCCCTCGTTGCGACACTGAGCGAGCCGAAATCCGTCGTGTCGGTGAGAGGAAAACTTGACCGGAATACCCGCCGCTCGCGCAAATTTCCGCACGACGTCCTGGGTTTCGTCGCGGGAGCCGTCATCCGCGACGACGACTTCGATGCGGCTGCGGTCGGCTTTCTGAGCGGCGATGGAATGCAGGCACCGCAGCAGGTGCGCGGGGCGCTCGAAGCTCGAAACGATCAGCGAGATATCCGGTTTGCGGTGCATCGCGACGCCCCTAGCTCCGAATGCAGGCGGCTGCGGGCGTCCCGACGGCAGCGCCGAGTCCGCATAAACCGAGACTTCCAACGATGACGGACACCGATCCTCCCCCCTCCAGACCCATTCTCGTCACGGGCGCGCACCGCTCGGGGTCCACGTGGGTCGGGCGGATGATCGCCAGATCACCCGATATCCGCTACGTCCACGAGCCCTTCAACCCGGATGCTTTCAGGCCGGGAATCTGCGCCGCGCGCTTCGAGCGCGAGTTTACCTACGTATGTGCCGAGAACGCCGCCTCGTACCAGGACGACCTCAAGCGCTGCCTCGAATTCAGATACCGTTTCGCCGAGGGCCTCAGGACAGTCCGGACGGCCGCCGACGCCGTGCGCACGGCGCGCGACTTCGGCCGATTTGCCTTCAGCCGTTGGCGGAAAGCGCGTCCCCTGGTGAAGGACCCCCACGCGGTTTTCTCGGCCGAGTGGCTCGCCCGGACCTTCGGCATGGACGTCGTCGTGATGATCCGGCATCCGGCCGCGTTCGTGGGCAGCCTCAAAAAGGCCCGGTGGGCGTTCCGCTTCGGCCAATTCCTGGAGCAGCCCCTGCTGATGCAACACCATCTCCTCGGATTCCGGACCGAGATCGAAGCTTTCGCGACAAAGACAGCCGACATCGTGGACCAGGGCATCCTGCTTTGGAATGTGATCTACGATGTGATTCTACAATATCGAAACCGTCACCCCGACTGGATCTTCGTCCGGCACGAAGACCTCTCGAGAGACCCCGTTTCCCGCTTTTCCGACCTCTTTCAGCGCTTGGGCCTGAAATACACGGACTCCGTGCGGCGCGCAATCGCCGATTTCTCGGGACCGCACAACCCCGGCGAACAGCACTCCGGCAGTCACATCAGGCGCGACAGCGAGTCCAACATATGGAACTGGAAGAACAGACTGACGCCCGGGGAAATTCGGCGCGTGAGGAAGCAGACCGAAGCGGTCGCCGGTCAGTTCTACGGCGAAGAAGACTGGCGGAGCTTGTGACGCGGTTGCCGTCATTTCCTCAGGACAGATTGACCGCGGCGCCCTTGGACTTGCCGCTCTTCAGCTGATCGTAGATCCACGCGTAAGTTTTTTCCAGCCCTTCCTCCAGTGCGATCGACGGCTCCCAGCCGAGCATCTTCTCAATCAGCGTATTGTCGCTGCTACGGCCGTTGACGCCCTTCGGCGCGTCCAGATTGTAGGTTCGTTTCAGCCTGATCCCGGCGATGCCTTCGACGATATCGACCAGTTGATTGATGGATACCCTGTGCGCGCTGCCTAGATTGATGGGATCGGTGATCGTCTCGCTGCGCATGATGCGATCCGTACCTTTGATGCAGTCGTCGATGTAGGCGAAGCTTCGCGTCTGTTTGCCGTTCCCCCAGATCTCGATTTCGCGCTCTCGATTCAATTTCGCCTGAGCCACCTTCCGGCAGATCGCAGCCGGAGCCTTCTCGCGCCCCCCGTCGTACGTTCCCATCGGACCGTACACGTTGTGATAGCGCGCGACTCTCACCGTCAGCCCGAAGTCTTCCGAGAAATGTCTGCACATCCGCTCGCTGAAAAGTTTCTCCCAGCCGTAGCCGTCCTCGGGCATGGCGGGGTATGCGTCTTCTTCCCTCAGCCCGGGCGTTTCAGGATCCGCTTGCTTGTCATGGTTATAGACGCACGCGGACGAGGAGAAAAAGAAGCGCTGTACGTTCGATGCGCGGGCCGCCTGAAGCAGATGCGTATTGATGAGCACATTGAGCATGCACAGCGCCTTGTTGTTCTCGATGAACCCCATGCCCCCCATGTCTGCCGCCAGGTTGTAGACCCAGGAGGCACCCTCCAGAACCCTGTGGCAGGCATCGAGCTTCTTCAGATCCACGCAGGCCAGGTTCTCGGCTTCGCCGAACGGCTGATACCAGCGCGCCAGAGGCTTGATGTCGACGGCCCGGACGCGGCCAACTCCCCTCTCCAGGAGATCCTTCACGAGGAACCCCCCGATGAAGCCTCCGGCGCCGCAAACGACCGCAAGTTCATCCTTCAAATGATTCCCCTTCGCGGCTCATCGCCTGAAATGCCGAACCGCGTGGCTGAAAATCTGCTCGACGCACGCGTCGACTTCCCCGTGCTCGGTGTCAATGACGAGGTCCGGGTTGGACGGGGGTTCATACGGGGCGCTGACGCCGGTGAATTCGGCGAGCAGCCCTGCGCGGGCTTTCCGGTACAGCCCCTTGGGATCGCGCGCTTCGCACGTGGGGAGGCTCGCCTTGATGTAGATTTCGTGAAAATCCGCGCCGTTGATGGCGCGCGCCTGATCGCGGTCGCGGCGCAGCGGCGAGATGAAAGCGGCGATGCAGACAAGGCCCGCGTCCGCCAGAAGCTTCGCCACCTCGGCGACGCGTCTCAGATTCTCGCTTCGGTCCGCGGGGCTGAAGCCCAGGTCCGCGCTCAAGCCCCCGCGGATATTGTCGCCGTCCAGGACATAGGCCGTGATGCCCTCCTGATAGAGCCGCTGCTCCAGCCGGAGCGCCAGCGTGGACTTTCCCGAGGCGGGCATCCCTGTCAGCCACAGCACGCCGCCGCGATGGCCGTTCTTGCGCTCCCGCTCGGCCCGCTGCACGCCGTGCGCAACCGGCGCAATGTTCTTGCTCTTGGGTTCAGCCATGCGCTCGGTTATGGTTGTTCGTCGCGGCCGAGAAAGGCTACCCCAAAACACGGGGGCATGGCGATCCCCCTCCGCCATCGAGAATCCGCGTCCTGACTCGCCCTAGACGCAGTAGATGTCGAGCATCGTGGGGATGTAGTCGTTCTGCAGAACGATCTTCTTCTTCGCGATCCGCCAGTCGCCTTCCCGCAGCACCAGCTCGTGCTCCGAGTGCCCGAAGAACGCGTGGCTTTCGTGCGAGCGGGGGAAATAGACGTGGCTCACCCAGGTGGAGCGGAGGTGCAGCCTGTCGGCCGCCGGCGCCGCCAGCGGCAGCACCGTCCCCAGGATGTGCGCAGTGCGCGGCATCGGGGTGGACGCCGCCGATTTCCCGGAGCGGATGCGCACGATCCGGTCCTCCAGCCCCGCACGGCTCGCGTAGTAGATATGCGAGAGCTCGGTCTGGGGGTTGCTCGTCGGCGTGCCGTCAGCCTTCCAGGCCGGCATCCAGTATTCGCAATCCTCGATATACAACGCCAGCCATTCGTCCCAGCGCCGCTCGTCGAGGTACATCGCCTCGCGCAGGATCACGTCACGCCCTGCCGAAAAACGACCCTGGATTCCCGCTTCCGCGGGAATGACGGCGGGCTCGCGCGCGCTCACGGATAGGCCTTGTTGCCTGCGATGCCCGCCTCGATCAGCCGCGCCCATTCCCGGTAGGGCGCGTGGAAGCCGATCTCGCTGAACATGTCGAACTTTCCCTTCACGCTCGCGGCCGGATGGATGCCGATCGACTTGGCGACAGGGTCTTCAGTCTTCTCGAGCGCCGCCATGCCGCGCGCGTAGCCCTGCAGAAAGGAAATCGGCTGCGCGCCGAATCCCGCCTGGCAGCTCTCGTAGGTCACGGTGTCGTCTGGAGTGGCCAGGCCGCCGGGATTGAAGAAATCCTCGAACTGGCGCAGCCGCCAGGCGCGAAGCTCGGGCGCTTCCCCGATCGGCGCGAGGCAGTAGCTTCTCATCTCGGTCCGGTCGACCGCGACGCGGGCGGAAGGTGCGCAGCATCAGGGTGATCGCATCGGCGATCTGCATGTTGGGAAAGACGTGGATGTTGCGCGCCTTGACCATCCATTCGGCGCGGAGCTCGCCGACCCTGCGCGCGGATCTCCGCGAGCGCCGGATAGATCGGCCGCTTCTCCGGCTCCGGCTGATCGAGCCAGGTCGCGGCGTGCCCGTGGCGCAGGGCGAAGGTCCCGCCCTCCGCGTTCGCCCGCTTCGCCCAGTCGTACTGGCGCGCCTCCAGATGCCCCTCCCCTTTGCGGCGCCGCGCCTGCAGGTCCATGTAGGAGAGGTGCGTCGTGGTCAGATGATAGGGATCGAGGCCGTTGTCGAGCTGCAGCTTCCAGTTGCCGCGAAAGGTGTATACGGAGCGCCCCGGAATGAACTCCATTCCCTTGGGCCCCTGGTCGGCCACCAGGTCGATGAAGAAGCGCATGTCGCCGAGAAACTCATCGAGCGGCGGGACCTCGGGCGAGAGGCTGCCGAACACCAGCCCCTTGTAGCTCGCCGTCTGCGCGAGCGGCAGGAGGTCGTGGCTTTCGGCGTCGAAGCCCGGCGTGTAGCAGCCCGATTTCCTGTCCTTGATATCGATGTTCCTGCCGGAGGCGTCGTAGGCCCAGCCGTGATAGGGGCAAACGTGATATTTCGAATTCCCCTCCTCGGCGGCGCACAGCAACGATCCCTTGTGCCGGCAGACGTTGACGAAGGCCCCGAGCGCGCCGCGGGCGCCACGCGTCACCAGGACCGGGGTGCGGCCGATCCAGGCCGTCAGGAAATCGTAGGCCTTGGGTAGCTGGGACTCGAGCCCGAGGAAATTCCAGGTGCGCTCGAAGATGAATTTCTGCTCGAGCTCGAAAAGCTCCGGGTCGGAATAGACGTCGCGATGCACGCGGAAAACGCCCTCCGCAGCCCGGTCGTCCACGTACAGCCTGATGTCCTTGAGATCCATGCGCTCACCCGGCCCCCCGAAGAGCCGCAGCCGCAGAACCGCGGGACCTCTCCTTCAAGTGCGGAAACTTCTCCGTGAGCAGTGACCCGAAATAGTACGTCGGCTTGAACGCACGGTGTGCGCAAATCGCCTCGTACCCAGCGCTGCACTCGTGGCAGCCCGGCCCACATGTGGGCCAGACCGAGGTCGGCCATGCGCACGAGCGCCGGCATGACCGCAACATCGGCGAGCGTGATGTCGCGTCCGAGCAGCCACGGACCGCCGCTCGCTTCGATGGCCTGGTCCATGCGCACGTAGGTGCGCCTCATGCGTTCGAGGGCGGCGTTCATATCCTTCTCGGGAAACCCCTGGCGCCCCATCGCCAGCATGAATTCCTTGCGCAGGGGCTTCGATTCCGCGAACGCGGCGAACTCGTCCTCGCTCATCGCCTGGAAGCGGGGCAGGAACGCGAGGTTGAAAGTCGGCACGCGCACCGCGGCTGCGGGCATCTCGTCGATGAAGCGCATGAGGGCGCGCATCGCCGCGCGCCTGACCGGGTCGCGCGGCGTGAAGTTCGCGCGGTCAGGTTCGATCTCGTCGAGGTACTCGATGATGACGGACGAGTCGATCACGATTGCCCCGTCGTGATCCAGCGTCGGCACGACGCCGTTGGGGTTGAGCGCGAGATAGGCGGGCTTGAGCTGATCGCCGGCAAGGAGGTCGAGCTTGATCTCCTCGAACGGGAGATCCTTCGCGTTCAGAACAAATCGTACGCGTTGGCTGCAGGTCGATTGCGGCGCGTTGTAGAGCCTGATGGACACTCAGTTGCCTACTGCGAACCTGAGAATCGTCGGACGCAGCTCCTTCCTGAGAACAGCGTCCACCTCGTCGAGCGTGCGCCGCTGCGCCGTGGCCTTCTGGGCGCTGGAGGTCTTGATTTCCCAGCGCCTGTTGCCGCGCACCTTGCCGCTCGCCGCCTCCGCAAGGTGGACTTCCAGCGTTCCCCGCATCCAGAACCAGCCCTGGATGAGTCCCAGATCGTCGAGCTGCAGCGAGCCCACGAGCACGTAGGGCGCGTCGCCGCCTGCGTCCGGCACGAACCCGGCGGAGGAGAGCGCAGCCGACAGCATCCGCTCCAGGCCTTCCTGGGAACCGGGGGCCGCCTGGGGCTTCATGTGCACGCGCTTGAGGAGCGTGTCGAGGTCCGCTGCGAGCTGGCCGCTGTTGAATTCGGGCTCCACGCCGCGTCCGGTGACGTCGACGACCTGAAGCGCCTTTTGCACGCCGTCGCGCCCGCGCTGCGCTTCGAGCGCGCGGCCCGCCGCCGCCACTTGCGCGAGCAGGTCCTGGGCCCCGCGCGCCTGCGCGACGTAGCCGCGCGTCGCCGCGTCGAGCCGATCGATCTCCTCGCGCAACCCCATCGCGGCCTGCAGGCGCGGCAGCGTCGCGAGCGCGTGTTGCGACTTGGTCGCCGGATCCTGCCAGGCCTCGGAAATCTGTATGCCGCGCACGATCTGGTCGGTGCGCGTCACGATGTTGCGCTTAACCTGCGATTCGGTCCTGGCTTGACCGCCGTCCGCAGTCGTGGAAGCGAACTGGGTCACGTCGCTCGTCTCGGCCGACACCGCCACCTCGAATACCTTCGCCAGGTCGGCGCGCGCGCGGTTGCGGGCATCCTCCAGGCCATCCGCCTGACCGCGTCCGATGAGAAAGCGGTTGTCGGGATACTTTTCGCTCCTGCCGGTCACCCAGTCGGGCGCGGCGGTCGGCGCGCTGGCGCAGCCGACCAGGGAAACACTCGCTACAACGATCCATAGCCATCGCATCATGGTCTGACCTCGATATTGGTGGGAACCCAGTGCCGCGACAAGTACGTCTTTTCACCCTTGGCAAGCACCACCTGAAAATCGCTCGACTGCAGCAACCCTCCGCCGCTTCCGTACAACTCGACCCGCCCGCGGTAGTTTCCCGGCGGAAGCGAAATGCGCGCGAGGTGAATCTCGCCGGGCAGCGTAAACCAGCTTCGGGTGTCGGCGCGCTCGGTCGCCACGGCGGCAATATTGACCAGCAAGCCGGCCACCGCCTGGCCTGAGGAGCGGTTGTCGCCGGCGGCCGCTTTCGCCATGCTGTCCTTCGCTATCATACGCGCCATCGCGCGGGCGGTGATGGCAGGCATCCTGGCTTCCAGGCTCTTGATCGCGATCGCGTCGATGTTCGAGACGCGGGCGCTGGTCGCAGACTGTGACTCCACGATCACGCGGGCGTAGGCGAGCGGGTGCCCGCGGGAATGATAGCGCGGCAAAGCGAGCCTCAGCAGCCGCCCGGTGTTGGGGTTGACCACCGTCACCGAATTCTCGCGCTTGGCCGGGGCGAGCCCGGCGTGCACCGTCAGAATGATCTCGCCCTGTTCGGCGAGCGCCGCCACGCTCGGCGTGTCCTTGATTCCGAAAGATTTCCGGTACCGCTCGGCCTCCTCCGAGAGCCCCATGCGGTCGGCCAGGCGGATGAGGTCGTGCTTGAGCGTCTCGGGCACCGGGACGCCGAACCGGTCCACTTGCGCCTGGTACGCCTCGTAGGCCTTCCGGTAGGCGATCATCGCATCGCTCCACTCGCGCTCGTCTTCATAGACGATACCCGTCAGATAACGCGTGAAGGCGTCTTCCGTGTACGGCCTGATCAGTGCACCCTGGGCGCCCTCGCGAAGGAGCAGGTCGGCCTGCAAGGCTTCGACGCGCGCCGCATCCAGCCGGCGCTGCTCCAGATAATTGAGCGCCAGATAGGCGTGAACCATCACCTGCTCGAAGTCCTCGCCGATGAAACTTCGAGCCGAATCGTTGACCGCGATCGAGAGCGCCTGCTCGCGCAGGCTGACGGCGCGCAGGTTGTCGATGAGGTTCTTGGCTTCTTCGAGCGCGCTCGTGCTCTGGCTGTAATCCCCGACCATCCTGAGCAGAATCCCCCTGTTCATGAGGTAGAGGACCTGGTCGGCACTCCCTGGCTTGTGCTTTTCGTACTCGGCCAGTGCGAGCTTGGGCTGCTGCTGGGCGAGACTGCGCTCCGTGGACTGAATCGTTTCGCTGAAGGTGGCGCACCCGGTCAGGGCGGCCAAGCACGCCGTCGCGGCCGCCACCGAAGCCCTCGTCGAGATCACGCGCCCCCCCCAACTTCAAATAGGCCAGTCGGCAGCTTCGGTGGAGTCTGGAACCCGGGCGCGAGGCGGCCCCGCACCCGGTCTGCTTCGAGGGGGCAGGCGGGATTTAGAACCGCAGCTTGCTGCGCGTCACCAGCTTCCTGATCTCCTTCTGGCCCACCCAGACCTTGCGGTTGTCGGCGAGGCTGATCAGGGTCATGTTGACCTGATAGAAGCGGACCTGCGTGCTGCCGGATGGATCGATGATGGTGTTGATCGTGCCCGTCAGCATGAAATCCGCCCCGAGTTCCTTGCCCATCGGACTGCGAGTGTCCTCGCGGGCGTTGATGTCCTGGTCCTTGCGCTCCTCGCGAATGTCCTTGCGCTCGGTCTTCGTCGCCACGAAATCCACTTTTCCGGAATTGATCAGGGCGCGTTCCAGATCCAGGGTAAAGGTGTTGACGTTGATATGCTCGTGGCTCAGGTTGCGCACCTCGCCGACGATGACCGCCGGTCTCCTCTTGCCTCCCCATTCCTGGAGCCAGGCGCGCGACAGCGAATCCCGGATCATTTCCTCGGATACGAGCCGCGAGTCGGTATCGTTCCACGCTCCGCTCAGGTCCTTGGCTTCGCTCGTGTCGAGGCGCTCGACCTGGGTCGAGCACGCCGCGGCCGCGGCGAGCGCAAGCAGGGCCAGGACGGCGCGCAGCAAGAATGCGTTGTTCATTTCTTGCTCCCCTGGCCCGAGACCTTGTCGAAAATGTTCTCGGCGTTGCGCTCAATGTAGCGGCGCAGGTCCTCGTTCATCTCCTTGGCGCCCTGCGTCGTCGCCTTCACCTGCTTCAGGTCGAGCTCCGAGATCGAATAGACCATGCTGGTCTTCGCGTCCTTCCAGCGGCCGATGATCTTCGATCCGGCGAGATTCTGCTTGGTGACGGCCTTGATCTGCCGCGATACGGCCTGCTCGGCGCTCGCGTCTTTGCCGGTACCGGTCGACGCCACGTAATCGTTGCCGACGACGTCCATGAAGGTGGAGAGAATTCGCGCCACCTCGGCGCGCGCGCGGTCGTCGGCCGTCGAGCGCTGCAGCGACTCGTCCCCCATCGCCGGAGAAGAGCCCACGCCATGGAAAAGCCTGCCGTCCTTGTCGTTGAGCACCGTCGTGCCTTTGTTGACCCAGTCCGGGGCGCCCGCTATGCCGAGGTCGCTTTCGACGATCGTCTTTCCGCCGCCGCAGGCGGCGAGCATGAGCAAGAGGGCGATACCCGCAAGAGTCTTGCACTGCCTGAGTTCCGGAGTCGTGATCTTCATGGTCGCTCTCCTATGCGAAGGACCACGGGAATTACCGTGTGTTGTCGATGCAATCATACGCCAGCCGGGTGAGCCTTAAAAGGCGCTGGCGCCTCGCGCCAAGTCACTTTAACGCGCTCGCCGGGACTTTGTTGACGCGCCGGGAGGCCCGGGACGGTGTTGCTTCCGATCAGAAATCCCAGCGGTATCCGAGCGAGAAATAGGTGCGGCGGGTCTTGTCTTCGGCTATGGGGCTGTGGTTGCTCGAGTTCTCGATGCCGCCCTCGATCTCGAGCGTTACGCTTCTCCCCAGGCGGTAGCCGAGGCGCAGATTGGGGGAAAGGCGCTGCAGGTCCGAGCCGTTTTCGTTGCTCTGCCGGTACCAGAACAGGGAGGCATCCAGCGTCCAGTCCTCGTCGAGAGGCGCGCGGCTCGCGAGCCGCCCGCTGAAGCCGCGATAGTCTGGCGAGGTCACCCCGCTCAGCGAAAGGACGTTGACGTCGCGAGTCGCGAGCAATCCGGTACCGATCACCTGGCCGGTAAGGGTGTGGACCCAACCCGAGCCTGGAGTGCCCGGGGCGTTGTTGGTCCCATCGGTGTGGGAGATGCGTGAAACGCTGTAGTTCGCGCCAAGCTGCCACATGCGGCTTAGCGGATGCGTAAACCCCGCCGAGGCGAACGCCGTTTGCGCGGTGAGGGCCCGCGCGCGCTGGCGCAGCTCTTCCTCGCTGTAGGTCTGGAGCAGCGTGCGGACCGAGGTCGTGCCTTCGCCGATCGTCGCCGTGGTCGTCTGAAGCGCCGGCGCCATGCGGTAATCGGCCGCGAAGTTGTACACGGTTTTCCAGGGAGCGACCCAGTTGCCCTGCACGGTGGCGATGTTGACGTGTTGAAAGACGGTGTCGTAGTCGAGCAGGGACGTCAAGGCCCCCTCGGGCGCGAAGTAACGCAGCTCGAGTCCGCCGACCTGGCGGTCGACGATGCCGTCGACGTCCTGCCGCAGAAAATAGGCGCTCCCGGTCAAGCGCTCGCTGAACAAGCCGATGTCGGTGCCCACCCCCACGAAGCGGCGCTGCGAATCGATACTGAAGCCCGGATTGACCGGCTCGCCGCCGGCCACGTTGACGCGGACCCTGGGAGCGAGTCCGTAGCCAAGCATAGCGCCGTCGAAAATCCCGAGCATGCCGCCCGAATTCCCCGGTTGCCGCCCCAGCCGCGCCGAGAAATCCGCAGGTTTGTATTTGTAATCGTAGTAGGCGGCGTTCAGGCGGTTGAGGTCCTTTGTTCGATCGAGGAAGTTCAGCGTGTCCGTGTCGCGGATGACGATGCGGTTGTCGTGCGTGTCGTTCAGATAGCGGGCGCTCAGGTCGACGCCGGTGATGAGCGCCGACTGGTCCGTCAGGGACAGCGTGCTCTGGTTGAGCGTGTTGGCGATTGTCGCCTGAGAGTCGATCTTGCTGTTGCCGCGGTAATAGAACTGCGAAAGGCTGCCGACGACCAGCGACCGCCATCCCGAGCCCGCCTCCACGGGCGCGCGAAGCGGCGCCGAAGACGAGACAGGGCGGAGATTCGCGAGCCGCTGCCGAACCCGCGTCGAATCCTCGCCTTCCGGATAACGCCTGAGGTAGTTCTCGTACTCGAGCCTCGCGCGGGCGACATCGCCGCGGCGTTCGTAGGAAAGAGCCAGAAATTCCTGGCCGTCGCGGCTCAAGGGGTTCTCGGGCAGCGCGACCAGTTGCGCAAACGCCCGTGCCGCGGCCGCGTAGTCCTCCCGGCCGATCGCAGCGCGGCCCTGGGCCATGAGGGCGTCGGCGCTTCCGGCCGGTGCGGGGGCGGCGGGGGCCGGAGGCGGAGGGGGCGGCACGGCAGCCGCCGCGCCCGGCTTCTGCAGCGCCCGCAGGACATTGTCGCGTTCCCGCGGCGAGACCGAAATCACTCGCGCATCGGCGTAGCTCTTGACGAGTTCGCGTCTCGCCTCGTCCGCCTCGCTGCGCGTGTCGAAAAAGCCGAGGCACAACTGATAGGTAATCGATTGGCCCGATCTCAGAGCTCGCCAGTAGAGCTGGTTGCCGCGCAAAGCAGCCGGCAGGGGAGCGGGAAGCTGCTGCGTGGTGGTCGCCGCCGTTCCGAGCACGACCACGAAGAGTTCGCGTGCGCCCGAGGTCTGTGATCGCGCTGCAAAAGGAGCAAGCGCCAGCACAAGCGCGACAAGCAGCGGCAGGAGACCGCGCGGAATCATGTCGAGGCCCTGATGCGTCGTCCGCGTCAGGGCTTTTCCCTGGCTGCCGGGGAATCCCCCTCCCCTGCGGATTCGAAGTCGAGCAGCAGGCTGCGGCGATCCTCTCCGAGGCGCACCCGCGCGCGTGTTGCGCGCTCGAGCTGGATTGTCATGCATACGGGGTTGGGCGCCGGGTCGCATCGCGGATCCAGCGACACCCTCACCGTGAAACGCGGGACAAACACGTTCTCCGGCGAGCGCTTCACTTCGTCGGGAAACGGCCCGTCGCCGAAATTCTCCGGCGCGAACGCCTGCAGCTGCACGTAGACGATCCGGCCCTGCTCCGAGGAGTAGTAGCGGAGGAGGTGCACGGGGCTGGTGAGGCGCAGCCGGACCCTCGCCGCAGAATCGTGCTGCTCGATCGCGATATCGTCGATCACCGCCGCAAGCGCCGGCGGCGCGTGCAGCGATGCGGCGACAGGAACCAAGGCGAGGACAGGTCCGAGGAAGCGATTCATTTCCCTGGCTCCGGCGGCCTACCAGCTCCGGTAGGCAGAGCCCTGATTGCCCAGCGGCCGGTGGCAGCCGGACTGGGAACAGTCGGTGACCCCGGTGCTCTCTGGTGCGTCAGCGACTTCTTCTGCATGTTTCCGAGGTAGCTCGTGCCGCTCAGGTGGCAGCCTTTGCACCAGCCGGCGCCGTTGCCCTGGACTGCCGTTGTGATTCATCGTCTGCGGCCGTAAAAGTGGTCGTGCTCGTGTGGCAGGCATCGCAGCCCATGCTTGCGCCCCCCAGCAGGTTGATCTTGTAGGGAATATGGTTGGAGGGCGCGGCAAGACCCGGCCCGCCGGGCCTGTGGCAGTTTTCGCAGCTCCCTGGAACGACGCCGGCGTGATTGAACCCCGCCGCCGGCAGCCACGCGATGGTGCGGTGGCACGTGTCGCAGGAGCTTGTCGTCTGGACGTGGTTGGCCGGTTTCCCGGTGGCGGTCGAGCCGTTGTGGCACGTGAAGCACGTACCCGGCGTGACCGAAACGTGCGAATAGCGCGCCCCCGACCAGGTGGCCGTCGAGCGATGGCAGTTGTCGCAGGAGTCGTTCGTCTGGATGTGTGTCGGGGACTTGAAGGTCGTCGCGACGCGGCTGCCGGGCCGGTGGCAATAGTCGCAGCGGGTCGGCGTGCCCGCCATCTGGCCGCCGACGTGGCAGGTCTCACAGGGCGTGATCGCGTGCACCCCGGTGAGGGGAAACATCGTGCGCAGGTGGTCGAAATTCGAGCGGCCCTGCGCGCCGGCAGGACCCGCAGAGGCCATCGCCAAGGCAGCGAAGAGCACGGAAAGTGCGAAGCGAACACTGCGGAAGCCATTCATGTCGTGCCTCCTTTTACTGCGACAGGCGTCCGGCACCGCCGGACTTGATGGTCTTGAACGAGCTCGTCACGTGGCAGCGCTCGCAGTACCGCCCGAAACCGCCGTTGTGAATGTCCACGTCCTCGTGACAGCTCGCGCAAGTGCTCGAGATGGCAGCGCGGCCGCGCACGGGAAACTTGTGGCAGGCGAGGCAATCGAGACCGCGGTGCTTGCCGTCGAGGATGAAGCGAGTGCGCTTGTCATGATCGAAGTCCCACTGTTTCCAGCTGCGCGCGTTGTGGCAGTCCTCGCACCGCGTTCCGAGCCGGAGCTTGTGCTTGTCGTGCTTCTCGTGACAGGAGTAGCAGTCCGACTTTGTGTCCTTGTACTGCGGCGTGGCATGGCAGTCCTGGCACTTGACCTTGGCATGCCTGCCAAGCAGCGGAAAGCGCGTGAGCCCGTGGTCGAACCGCGTCTTTCCCCAGCCGAGGTCGTTGTGGCAGGACTCGCACTGCTGTCCCAGCTGGCCCTTGTGCTTGTCGTCCTTGCGGTGGCAGGAGACGCAGGTTGTCGAGACTTTCTCCTTGTACAGAAACCCGGTGTGGCAGGCGCTGCACTTGGCCTGTGCATGCTTGCCCCTGAGCGCGTACTTGGTATCGCGGTCGTGATTGAAGGTCGAGCCCGCCCAGCTTTTTTCGGTGTGGCAGCTCTCGCATTTCTCTCCGAAGCGCCCCTGGTGCCCATTTTTCTGGTCGTCCTTTCTGTGGCAGGCGACGCAGGCCGTCTGGAGCTTCTCCTGGTAGAGAATCCCCGTGTGGCAGGACTGGCATTTCGCGAGCTGATGCCTTCCCTTGAGCGGATAGCGGGTGTCGCGGTCATGGTTGAACTTGGTCGTCTTCCAGTTCCGATCCGTATGGCAGGTCTCGCAGGTCTTTCCGAACTTGCCCTGGTGCCCCTTTTTCTGGTCGTCCTTCTGATGGCATGCGACGCAGGCGAGCGGCGCGCCCTTGAAGTCCTTGGACTTGTGGCACGACTCGCAGCGAACATCCGCATGTGCGTTTCTCAATGGAAAGCGCGTCTTGGAATGATCGAAGCGCGTCTGCTTCCAATTGTTCTCGCTGTGGCAGTCGGCGCACGTGGTGCCGAGCTTGCCCGAGTGCTTGTCGTCCTTCTTGTGGCAGCCGTAGCAGTCCGAGGGCGCCTCCCGGTACTTCTTGGACGGCGCGTGGCATGCGCGGCACTCGATCTTGGGAGACGCATGGGCTCCCTTCAGCACGAAGTCGGTCTGGCGATGGTCGAAGGTGCTTGTTTTCAGCGGCGTGATGTCGGCGTTGCGCCCCTTGTGGTCGGTATGGCAAGTGCGGCACTCCTTCTCCGTGAGCCGGCCATGGTAGCCGCGGCGCTGCGAGACATCGCGAGCGACCTCTTTGTGGCAGTCGAGGCACAGGCCCGACTGCGCCGCCCGATTGAACCTCACGTGACAGTTCTTGCATTCGCTCTCGAGCTTGGCGTGCCCCTGGATGACCTGGCCCGGCATGACCGCGGTCTCCAGGCTCTGCGCGAGCGCCGCCGACGCAAACAGCAGCGGGACAGAAGCGATCCAGGCGGCGACGATGCGTCGTCTCGGCATGCCCGCGCTTCAGTACATGTGCACGGCGACCACATGGACGATTGCGCTGAAGACCAGCATGAACACGAACGGGACGTGCAGGACATGCCAAAGCGAGAACAAGCGCTCATAGGTGCGGAACTGCGCCACTTCCTTGCAGCTCGCGCAGGTATCCCTGCAGCATGCCCCGCGCGACGCCGGCTCGGTGCGCCCGCTCATGCCGATCCCAGCCGCGTTCCGCCGCGGCCTTCGACAGAATGCGCCGTACCTCTCTCATGCTTTGCCAATGCACGTAGCGCGCGCGCACCGCGAGAACGATGAACCGACGCAGTCCGAACAAGCCGATTCTCGTCTGGTCCGCGGCGTAGGCTTCGAGAGACCGGAGGCGCTGCTCGATACGGGGCGCGAAATGGAATTTCGACTTGACCGACTCCCCGGAGAGGCCGAGATGTTCCTGGCGCTCCCGCAGCGTGGCTTGACGGCCGTACAGGCCATGGTGGATTTTGGTGTAGATGAAGCGTCCGATGACGCCGCTGCCCGCCACCACCAGCATGCTGTAGAAGGCCACGGCCGCGTTGAGCGAGGCGACCTTCATGGTCGAGTGGTAGAAGATCAGTACCGGCCCGGTGATCCCGAGAAACATGTGCACCCTGAACCAGTGGCGCAACTCGCCGGCCCGCTGCAGCATGCGCAGGCGCTTGCGCACCGGGTAGAGCAACAGCAGGGCCATCATGATCGAACCGACGAGCCCCATGTAGTACCCGAGATCGGATCCCGGCGTGTAGAGCTCCAGGCGACCTGCGGCCCAGGCGCCGGCCGCGAGCAGGAGCGCGACGAGCCAGATCGACTTGACCGACAGCGGGCGCGCGGCGCCGCGGCGATCGACAACGGGCGAGGGGCGCGTCGCACTGCGACGATCAAGCTCGACTGCGTGTCCTGCGGAAATCGACAATTGGAAGGATTCTCTTATTGGAAGAGGCGACGGATGCTATTGTCATCCAGTGGGCACAGCTTGTAGCGTGATAATATTCCAATGACTTCAAAGAAGTGCGGCCGTCCGTGAAAAAGTTCCGGAATTGGGACGGCCGAGTCCTCGCCAGCGGTGTAGGGTAGAAAATCGTATTCGTATTCATTCTCGTTTCCGCCTCCCAGTGCTCGAGAACCTGAACACTACCGCGCTGCTCATCTACGCCCTGCCCTTCGCGGGGATGCTCGTGTGGTACCTGACGAGGCGCCGCAGCCGCGAGCGCGAAAGCGCCGACCGCCTGCAGGAGGCGATCGAAGCAGGCTTGAACGAGCCCGCGTCGCTGCACCCGGTCATCGATCCGCGCAAGTGTCTCAACTCGCGCGCCTGCGTCGCCGCCTGCCCCGAGAACGCGATCGGCATCATCGACGGCAAGGCGCAGCTCGTGAACGCCGGCGCGTGCATCGGCCACGGCGCTTGCATGGCAGCGTGCCCGCACGACGCGATTCAGCTCGTTTTCGGCACGTCGAAACGCGGCATGGACATTCCCTTCGTCAAGCCCAATTTCGAAACCAACGTGCCGGGTCTATTCATCGCCGGAGAGCTGGGCGGGATGGGACTCATCCGCAAGGCAGTCGAGCAGGGCCGTCAGGCGGTCGAGTCGATCGCCAAGCTGAAAGGCAGCGGCCTGCCGCTCGACGTGCTGATCGTCGGGGCCGGCCCGGCGGGAATATCGGCTTCGCTTGCGGCGAAAGAAAAGAATCTGAAATCCGTGACGCTGGAACAGGAAGAGTCCTTCGGCGGCACCGTCTATCACTATCCCCGCAACAAGGTCGTGATGACCGCGCCGGTGCAGCTGCCGATCATCGGCAAGATGGCATTCGGCGAAGTGAGCAAGGAAAAGCTCCTGGAATTCTGGAAGAGCGTCGTCGCCCGGACGGGCCTCAAGATCAATTTCTTCGAGCGCATGGAAGCGCTGAAGCCAGACCGGCAGGGTTTCGTCGTGAGGACCTCAAAGCAGGAGTATCGCACCCGCTCGGTCCTGCTTACGATCGGACGGCGAGGCACGCCGCGCAAGCTTGGGGTGAAAGGCGAGGACAAACCCAAGGTCGTCTATCGCCTCATCGATCCGGAGCAATACCGCGGCCAGCACGTGCTTGTCGTGGGCGGGGGCGACTCCGCGCTCGAAGCCGCACTCGCCTGCGCCGACGAAGCCGGCACGAGCGTCACGCTCTCGTATCGAAGCGAGGCCTTCTCGCGCGTTAAGCAGAAGAATCGGGAGCGCGTCCAGCAGGCGGAGAAGTCGCGCAGGCTGAAAGTGCTTCTCTCTTCGAACATCGAGGAGATCGGCGACGACACTGTTCTCCTCGACCAAGGCGGCAAGAAGCTCAAACTCAAGAACGACGCCGTTATCGTTTGTGCGGGCGGCATCCTGCCGACTCCGTTCTTGAAAGAAATCGGCGTGCAGGTGGATACCAAGTACGGCACGGCGTAACCCGTGTGTTGAGAAGGTCGGGCAACGACCGCTTTGACCGCCCTCCCCTGTTCGTGGCAGCATAAGCCGCACCCCGGAAATCGAATCCCGACTCGGAGGAGGTTGACATGGATCCGATGGCAATGCTTGCACTCGCTACCGCCGTCTTTCTCGTTACCCACTATGTTGCGAGCACGCCGATCCGCTCGGTGCTCGTCCGGGGCCTGGGTGACAAGATCTACCTCGGGCTCTACAGCCTGGCTGCGCTCGTCACTCTCGTCTGGATGATCTGGGCTTACACCAAAGCGCCCTTCGACCGCATCTGGTACGGCGACGAGTTCAAGGCGTGGGTGTGGTTGCTGATGCCGCTGTCGCTCGTGTTCCTCGTTTGCGGCCTCACAGTCCGGAATCCCACGGCCGTGGGCCAGGGAACCGGACTGAAGACGATGAGCGAACCGCGCGGGATCCTGCGCGTGACTCGCCATCCGCTGATGTGGGCCATCTCGATCTGGGCGTTCCTGCACCTGGTCACGCGGGGCGATAGCGCGTCGATCATCTTCTTCGGAGGACTGTTGCTGCTCGCAGTCTCGGGTCCAGTGCTGATCGACTGGCGCATGGGCCGCAATTTCGGCGTCGACTGGACGCGCTTCTCCGCGAAAACCTCCAACATCCCGTTCGCCGCGATCGTTCAGGGCCGCAACCAATTCAAGTTCGAAGAGATCGGCTGGTGGAAGGTTCTGGGCGCGATCGCGCTCTATGTCGTATTGATCGTCCTGCATCCCTACGTGATCGGCGCGCGGGCATACTGATCTGGGCTTACCGCCGGACAACAACTCATGAACCAGGAAGAACTCGTCGCCCTCCAGAGGAGACCGGTGCTCGCAGCCGGCGCGCTCACCGAGCGCATCATCGCGGAAAAGCAGGGGCCGATCGGCTGGCTGACCTTCAACAACCCGGCGCGGCGCAACGCGGTCTCGATCGACATGTGGGAGGCTATCCCCGAAGTGCTCGATCGCTTCGAGCAGGACGCCGAAATCCGCGTCATCGTGTTGAAAGGCGAAGGCGACAAGGCCTTCGTTTCCGGCGCCGACGTTTCGCAGTACGAGAAGCAGCGCTCGAGCGCCGAAGGCATCCAGTACTACGAGGAGATCGCCAGCCGCGTGCAGGATCGCCTCCAGGGTTGCGACAAGGTGCTGGTCGCCATGATCCGCGGTTACTGCCTGGGTGCGGGCATCAACATCTCGCTCTGCTGCGACCTGCGAATTGCGGCAGAGGACGCGCGGCTCGGCATCCCCGCTGCGAAGCTCGGTTTGGGGTACCGCGCCTCGTCGTTGAAGAACCTGATCGATACCGTCGGGCCGGCCTACGCCCGAGAGGTGCTCGTCACCGGGCGGAATTTCAAGGCGGAGGAGGCCAAGGCGATGGGGCTGGTGCACCGGGTCACGCCGGTTGCGGAGCTCGAGCCGCTCGTCCTCGAGTATTGTGCGATGATCTCGGAGAACGCGCCCCTCACCATCCGCGCGTCCAAGCGCATCGTGCGCGAACTGCTCAAGCCCAGCGCTGCGTTCGACGCCCAGGCCTGCGCGGCGCTCGTCAAGCAGTGCTTCGACAGCCAGGACTACATCGAAGGCCGGCGCGCCTTCATGGAGAAGAGAAAACCGGTTTTCCATGGAAAGTAAGCGAGGAGAGGGGCAATGAAGAAAACGATGTTCGCAATGCTGGCGCTTGCCGCTTCCGGCGGCGTTTTTGGGCAGGCGGGGTTCCCAAGCCGGCCCGTGACCATGGTGGTCGGCTTCGCACCGGGCGGAGGCACCGACATCACCGCCCGCATCATCGTCAAGAAACTCTCCGAGAACCTCGGGCAGAGCGTCGTCGTCGAGAACCGGCCCGGCGCCGGCGGCCAAATCTCCGCACAAGCAGTGGCCAAGGCAGCGCCCGACGGTTACACGATCTATCTCGCCAACGTTGGGGTGCTCGCGGTAGCGCCGTACCTCGTTGCCAACTTGCCGTTCGATCCGCAGCGCGATTTCTCGCCGATCACGATGGCGGTGGTGCTGGACAACGTGCTGGTCGTTCACCCCAGCGTGAAGGCGACTACGCTCGCCGAGTACCTGAAAGAAGCGAACAGCCGGCCCGGCGGCATGCCTTACGGCAGCTCGGGAATAGGGGGCGCAGGACACCTCGCAGGCGAGCTTCTCAAGCTGATGGCGAAGGCCAACCTCGTGCACGTCCCCTACAAGGGCGGCGGGCCGGCGATGAGCGACCTACTCGGGGGGCAGATCCCCTCGATGATCGCAACGACCCCAACGGCCGCGCCTCACGTCAAGGCCGGAAAGATAAGAGCGCTCGGGACTACCGGGACGAAGCGCTCGCCCTATTTCACCGATGTCCCGCCCATCGCCGAATCCTATCCGGGCTACGAAGCGGTGAATTGGTACGCCTACGTCGCGCCGGCGAAGACTCCGCGGGAAATCGTGGTGCGCTGGAACCGCGAGATCGTGAAGGTCCTCAACACCAAGGAAACCCACGATCAGCTGCTTGCGAACGGCATGGAGCCCTCGCCCTGCACGCCCGAGGAGCTCGCCAAGACGATCGCGCGCGAGCTCGAGGTCTGGGGCCGCGTGGTCAAAGCGGCGGGCATCAAAGCAGACTAGTCCGTCACCCGTCCATGCGCACCGCGATCTTTCCGAGGTGCGCATTGGACTCCATGTAGGCTTTCGCCTCGGCCAGCTCCGAGAACCGGAACACGCGGTCGATGACGGGCCGGATCTTCCCCTCGGCGATGAAGGGAAGGATATCGGCGGCAAAACCCCTCACGGTGACGGCGCGCTGCTCGGCCGTGCGCAGGCGGTTGCTGACGCCGAAGAGGGTCAGGCGCTTGGTGTGCAGCGCCTCCAAGTCGATCTCGCTCTTCAAGACGCCGTCCACGTAGCCCACTGTCGCGTGCCTGCCTTCATAGGCGAGAGTGCGGAGGGTCTCGGCAAACACCGAGCCGCCGACGTTGTTGACGACGAGATTCACGCCCTTGCCGCCGGTCGCCTTCATCACGGCGTCGGCGAAATCCGCCGAGCGCGTGCGGATGCCGACGTCCAGCCCCATCGCCTTGAGCCTATCGAGCTTTTCAGCCGAGCCCGATGTACCGATCACCCTTGCGCCCAGGGCCTTCGCGGTCTGCAGCGCGGCAACACCCACGCCCGCCGAGATGCCGGTGACGAGCAGCCACTCTCCGGCCTTGAGCTTCCCCTGCGCGACGAGCATGTCGTGTACGACCATGAACACGAGCGGGATGCAGGCCGCCTCTTGCCACGACAAGGTCTTCGGTACGGCAATCGCTTCGCGTGCGTCCATGAGCGCGTACTCGGCGAACGATCCGGCGCAGCGCCCCATGACGCGCTCGCCTGTCTTGAAGCCGCTCACGTCCGCGCCCAGCTTGGCGATCTCGCCCGCGCCCTCGGCGCCGGCGGGCTTGGCGGGCCCTCCGGACTTGACACTGTGCCCGACGATCAGCTCGCCGCGGTTCAGGCCGGCCGCACGCATGCGTACGAGGATCTGGCCGGTGGCAGGGTCGGGCATGGGCGCGTCTCGCAACTCAATTGCAGTCTTTCCAGAGTCCGGGCGGAGCCAATAGGATTTCACGAGCAGTTCTCCTTGAAGCGGGGTGCTATGCCCGGCGTCTGTTCCCGGGACGGTCGCCGGCCTCGCCGATCCCGTTGAGATACAACTCCCACACCTGGAGATTCTTCTCGCACGCCGCGACGACGGCGTCCCCCATGTGCAGCTGTTTGGCAAAGCGTTCGACCGCGCGCCAGCCTGCGTTCGAGTGTGCGATGTCGGCCGCTTCGTGCAGCTCGAAGAATTCCAGGTCCTCATCCGACAGCCCGAGGAGCCTTCCCCAACGGTCACGCTCCAGGCCGAACCAACCGCGCTTCTTCATGATGCCGGTGCCGTAGCCGGGAACGTTGGCGCGCTCAGCGCAGGTGTTGGCAACGATACCCTCCAGCCAATGGCGGTTCGCCATCAGCCCGTCCCAAGCGGCCCAGGCAAGCTGCGTCGAGGGAATCGGCTTGGCGGCTTGGATCTCCTTCCGAGAAAGTCCGATGCGGGTGCCCAGATCCTCCAGGATCTGCCAATGCGCCCTGCCACCCCCGTGCTCGTGATCCGCGATGACTTCTTCGCTGCAGGCACGGATGATGCCGATGCGCGTATCCCAGTCCGGGCAGTTCGCCGCAACCTTGAGCTTCAGCACGGAGTTGCGCTGACGCGTGTTGAGACGGTGCTGCATGACGAACATGCGCGCCCGCCCGGGGGTCATGTCCTCGCGGAAGTAGCGCGTGCGGCGGCAGAAGTCATCGACCGCGCTGTCCAGCCTAGCGATAACGCCTGGCGCTCCCATTCCTGTTACCGGTACGCCGGAGTCATCGACAATGGCTCATCGGGTTCCCGTATGGCGGCCGGTCCTGCGGGCTCGCGCCCCCGGAGCCTTGCGCGTGCGCTTTTTCGGCACGTAGCCGATCGCCTCCACCTCGAGCCCGCAGTCCATCGGCGTGCGCCCGGCCTGGATGCGCGTCCTCGCGGGCAGCGTTTCGGCGCTCGAGAAGTACGTGCGGTAGATTCGGTCGAATTCTTCCGAGTCGCGCTGATCCCTGAGCCACACGATCACCTTCAGCAGGCAATCCATGCTCGAGCCGGCCGACTCCACGAGCTTTTTGAGGTTGCCCATGACCAGGCGGGCCTGCTCGGCAAACGGGGGGTTCGGAAATGGAGGGACTGGACGCCCCTGCTCTCGGGCCTCGCGCACGCTCCTCGAGAATTCTTCGTCGAAGGGAGGAAGACCCGAGATAAAGATCAGGTCGCCATACCGCACGCACAGATTGAATGGGGCGTTGGTCGAGGGCAGTCTGGCGTCGTAGTTGCGCTTTTCCACCCGGATCGCTCCCGATTCAGCGCTCGGTCTGGCGATACACCCTTGTTTCAGGATTTCAGAAAGTCGGGACGACTATGGATTTCGCCTTGCCCGAATCCTTCTTTCGCTCCGCTTCCGACTTGGCTCTTTCGGCAGCCTGCTTCTCCCGACGTTCCTGCTCCAAGCGCGCCTTCTCCCGGGCTTCGGCTTCGCGTTTCGCTTTCGCTTCAGCGTCCCGTTGCGCTTTTGCCGCGGTTTCAGCTTCGCGCTTTGCTTTTGCTTCGGCCTCGCGCTGCGCCTTTGCGTCAGCTTCCTTTTGCGCCTTGGTTTTCGGCTGCTGCGCCTTGGCCTCGGCTTCGCGCTTTGCTTTTGCTTCGGCCTCGCGCTGCGCCTTGGCCTCGGCTTCGCGTTGCGCTCGTGCTTCGGCTTCGCGCTGCGCCTTGGCCTCGGCTTCGCGCTGGGCTCGCGCCTGCGCCTCGCGCTGGGCGCGCGCCTCAGCTTCCCGTTGGGCCCGCGCCTCGGCTTCGCGCTGCGCTTTCAGTTCTGCGTCGCGCTTCACCTGGGCCTTGCTCGTGGTCTTCGCCTTCGCTTCGGCCTCGCGTTTTGCCTGGGCCTCCGCCTCCTGTTTGGCTCGGGCCTCAGCTTCCTGTTTCGCCCGGGCCTCAGCTTCCTGTTTTGCCTGCGCCTCCGCGGCTTTCGCCCTCTCGGCGGCCTCGCGCTTCGTCGCATCGTCGGTCTGCACCTTCGGCGTTGTCGTGACAGGGGGCTGCGGGCTGCGGCTCATCACGAAATAGGCTGCAGCCCCTGCCACCACCAATACGCCAACTACACTGCCGATGAGCAGGGGAGTCTTCTTCCCTTCCGCTCCCGGTGGAGCATCTGCGGGCCTGACGGTCTTGTTGGCGCCGGCTCCCGTGCGCTCGCTTGCCGGACGCTGGACCGCCGCCTCCGGGCGGAGCAGGCGTGTCCGATCGCCTCCATCCATCGTGCGCAGGCCGCTGTCTTCGGCACCGCCAGTAGGAACCAAGCCGCGCAGTTTCGCGATCTTGCGCATCGCCAAGGTCGCATAGACCCCTTGGGGAAACTGGCGCACGTAGGCGTCGTA
The DNA here is from genome assembly GCA_963699535.1 of uncultured beta proteobacterium. Lineage (GTDB taxonomy): Bacteria > Pseudomonadota > Gammaproteobacteria > Burkholderiales > SG8-39 > VBDM01. Next base: position 129,964 of record CAVOUJ010000016.1, read on the forward strand.
GTCGTTCGCGTCGTTGCTCTCCTTGATCGAACGCCAGAACTCCAGCTCCATTTCCCCGGATTTCAGAGTCGGGTTGCTCTGATTCGCCGAGGGCCCGTAGGAGCTCGCAGCCTGGGCCTGTTGCGGGGAAACGATCAGGGTGGCCGCGGGGTCGGGCTGCTGAATCGCAGTCTTCCCTTCCGAGGCGAGCTTCAGTGCACGCGCGAATTCGCGTGCGGTCTGAAAACGGGCGTCGGGGTTCTTCGCCAACGCCTTGGCAACCACCCGGTCGAACTCCGGCGACACCGATACGTTGAGCGACGAGGGCACCGGCGGGTCCTCCTGGACGATCTTCTTCGCCACCGTCCAGGCTCCCTCCCCTGAAAACGGCTTCTGCCCCGTCAGGAACTGATAGAGGATTATTCCCGCAGAAAAAATGTCCGTACGCCGGTCGATGCGCTGGCCCTGGATCTGTTCGGGCGACATATACGCGGGAGTGCCGACCATGGTACCCGCCTGAGTGCGCTCGACGCTCGTCTTGTCCGAATCGGTAAGTCGCGCCACGCCGAAGTCGGTCAGCTTCGCCCGGCCCTGGCTGTCCAGCATCACATTAGCGGGTTTGATGTCGCGGTGAATGACACCCGCTTCGTGCGCGAAATCGAGCGCATCCAGCAACTCGCACATGACGCGGACGCATTCCTTCCGATCGATCAACTGATTTCCGGAGAGCGACGATTTCAGTTCGGTGCCGCGGATGAACTCCATTACGAGGAAAGCGATTCCGGCTTCCTCGCCGAAGTCATAGACTTGAACGATGTTGGGATGATTGAGCCGCGCAACCGCGTGCGCCTCGCGCACGAAGCGCATCGAAAAGTCTTTCGCGGTGTCCTCGTCGAGCTGGTTGATCAGAATGGTCTTGATCGCGACGTCGCGGTGCAGCTTCGGATCGAGCGCCTCGTAGACGATGCCCATCGCCCCCTTGCCGAGGACTTTCTTAAGCTGATAGCGACCGAGGGTCTGAGGTCCGGAAACGGCCATCGCTAGCCCAACCGAAAGACTCTGGCCCGCCCTGGGGTACAGGCGCGCCAAGTCATTGAGGAAAAAACCAATTCAGCCATGATCTGCCGTTTTTTTGCCAGTTTGCGAATTATCTTGCGCCCTGCGCTACGGTGCAAGGGGAGCGACATTCGCTTCCGTGACTTCACGCCCGGGCGCAGCGACTTCACGCGCGATGCCCATGTCATAAGCAAGCTTCGTTCCACGCCCGAGCGGAACTATTTGTGCTCATGTCGAGAGAGGCGCACCCACGGCAGGGTGCGAGAGCGCGAGGCGCGCCGTCGTTTGCAGGCGACACATCGATTGCCTACGATGGGCCATGCACCTTGATCCTGCTCGGAGACACTTCCTTCGGACAGGTGCGTGCGCACTGGGAGCCTTGTTGATGTGCCCCGAATCGACCGCTGCAAACGTCCCGCTCTCCAGACGCATACCCAGTACCGGTGAATCGGTCCCGGCGGTCGGACTTGGCACGTGGCAAGTTTTCGACGTGGCCGACAATGCGAAGGAAACTGCGCAGGCCAGGGAAACCCTGCAGACCTTTGTCGATCTGGGCGGTCGCGTCGTGGACAGCTCGCCCGTGTACGGGTCCTCCGAATCGGTAACCGGCCGGCTTGCCGCCGAGCTCGGTCTCGGGGGGAAACTGTTCGTCGCGACCAAGGTCTGGACCAGCGGCCGCGAGGCGGGCATTCGCCAGATGGACGATTCGATGAGGAAGCTCCACGTCGAACGCCTCGATTTGATGCAGGTGCACAACCTGGTGGATGCGCAAACGCACCTTGCAACCCTGCGCGACTGGAAGAAATCCGGCCGCATCCGCTACCTGGGAGTCACGCACTATCACGCCGGAGCACACGTCGATCTGGAAAGGATCATCGCGCCCGGAGATGTCGACTTTGTCCAGGCCAACTACTCCCTTGCGGAGCCCGAAGCCGAGCGGCGCCTTCTGGCTGCAGCCGCGGGCAGCCGCACCGCGGTAATCGTCAACCGGCCTTTCGCGAAAGGGGCGATGTTCCGCCGGGTCACCGGCAAGGCCTTGCCGGAGTGGGCAAAGGAGATCGGCTGTGCTAGCTGGGCGCAGTATTTCCTGAAATGGATCCTTGCCCATCCAGCCGTGACCTGCGCGATCCCGGGCACGCGCAACCCCAGGCACGTTGCCGACAACGTAACCGCCGCCCAGGGCCCGCTCCCGGACGAGACGATGCGCCGCCGTATGGCGAGCCATTTCGCTTCGCTCTAGATACGTCCTGCCTGGGATTCCCTCGCGGGAGCCGCGTTCTCTTCGCGTACAATTCGACCTGAAAGCTTCCCGGCTCGCCGCCGAATCTCATCGCCGATTCGGACGGGAAATCCCGCGTGCGTACCCTTTACCTCTTCATTTTCATCGCGCTGCTGAACCACACTGCGTTCGTCGGAACCCGGGTGGCGATGTCCCTCTACGCAATCCATCTGGGCGCGACGCCGTTTACCGTGGGCGTACTCATGGGTCTGTATGCCCTGCTGCCCATGTTGTTCGCCGTCACCATGGGACGGCTGAGCGACCGCATCGGGTCGCGCGTCCCGATGCTCATCGGGTCGGTGACGCTCGCTGCGAGCGCTCTTATTCCCTACCTTTGGCCTACCCTCGGCGCCCTCTATGTCGCAAGCACCCTGATCGGATCGAGCTTCATGATGTACCACGTGGCGTACCAGAACGTAATCGGCTACATAGGCAAGCCCGAAGATCGCCCGATGAACTTCAGCATGGTCGCGCTCGGATTCTCGATTTCCGGCTTCACTGGGCCCATGATTGCAGGATTCGGCATCGATGTTTTGGGCCACGCCGCCACCTTTGCCGTCCTTGCTGCGTTTCCATTGGTGCCGATGTCGGTCCTCGCTCTCGGGGTGCTTCGCTTTCCGCCGCGACACCCGCAGGGCGCAGCGCCAGAGGCGGGCCGCTCCGTTCTGGATCTGCTGCGCCATCGCAGCCTGCGACCGATCTTTGTCACAAGCAGCCTGCTGGCTTCCGCGTGGGACATGTTTGCCTTCGCGATTCCCATTTACGGCTCGCGTATCGGACTCTCGGCGTCGACAATCGGGCTCGTATTGGGCTCGTTCTCGATGGCGACCTTTGTGATCCGGGGCCTGCTGCCTGCGATATCGCGCCGACTGGCCGCATGGACGCTGCTGACGGTTTCGCTGGCGACGGCATCCGGGGCGTTCCTGCTCTTTCCGGTGTTCGAACGCCCAGGGTTCCTGATGGCGGTCGCCTTCACCCTCGGTCTCGGCCTGGGCATGTCGCAACCGATGGTCATGTCGCTGCTGCACAACGCAGCGCCGCCCGGCCGGGTCGGTGAGGCGGTGGGCATACGCATGAGCATCGTCAATCTGAGCCAGACGAGCATGCCGCTTCTGTTCGGCGCTCTGGGCACAGCGCTGGGCATGGCACCCGTCTTCTGGGCCACGGCGCTCCTGCTCTGCGCCGGCAGCTTCTACGCGCGCCGCCGCGCGTAGAATTCCGCCATGGACCTAACCGCCCTGCGCCAGGAATACATGCGTGCCGGCCTTCACGAAAGCGATCTGGCGCCGGATCCGTTCGCACAGTTCGCAAGCTGGTTCGACGAGGCGCTGCGATCCGGAATAGCCTTACCCAATGCGATGACGCTGGCGACGGCAACCCGAGCAGGCCGTCCCTCGGCCCGGACCGTGCTGCTCAAAGGCTTCGACACGCTCGGCTTTGTCTTCTTCACTCACTACCGGAGTCGCAAGGGCCGCGAGATCGAGGAGAACCCGGAGGCGATGCTGCTTTTCCGCTGGGGAGAACTGGAGCGCCAAGTGGGCATCGAGGGGCGCGTCGCCAAGGTCTCGGCGGCGGAATCCGACGGGTATTTCGCGACCCGGCCTCTGGGGAGCCGGCTATCGGCAATCATTTCACCGCAAAGCGAGCCCGTGCTCAGCCGCGAGGTGCTGGAAACCGCCCTGGAGGAGGCATCCAAGCGCTGGCGGAATGAGCCACCGCGCCCTCCACATTGGGGCGGCTACCGCCTGGTGCCCGAACGCTTCGAATTCTGGCAGGGCCGCAAGGACCGGCTCCATGACCGGCTCTGTTACCACAAGGCGGAAGGCGCCTGGAAAATCCAACGGCTGGCGCCCTAATGGGCAACCAGCCGTTTCACCAGGGGGCGGCGGCTTGGAGGCGACGCCCGGCCCAGAGGAACTTGACAGGCCAGTCTCTAGAGAGAGGCGACCGCCCTCTTTTGGAACTCCGATGCTGTATAGCTCGCGGGCAGGTTGCCCAGGCCGCTGTCCAGCGACTCCCCAAGGACGTGATAACCGGAGAGTGCCGCCTTCGGCTGAAATTCCGCAGCAGCGTAGCTTGAAGGCAGGTCGCCCAGGCCGCTGTCGAGTTTTTCACCCAGAACCTGCCGCTGGAATTCCGCGGCAGCGTAGGTGTCGGGAAGTTCACCCAAACCGCTGTCGAGCTTCTGGCCGACGACCTGCGTCTGGAATTCGGCAGCTGCATAGCTGGCCGGCAGTTCGCCCAGGCCGCTGTCGAGTTTTTCACCCAGAACCTGCCGCTGGAATTCCGCGGCAGCGTAGGTGTCGGGAAGTTCACCCAAACCGCTGTCGAGCTTCTGGCCGACGACCTGCGTCTGGAATTCAGCGGCCGTGTAGCTGGCCTGCAGGTCGCCCAAGCCGCTGTCGAGCTTCTCGCCCAACACGCCGGCCGAGCTGAATGCGACTGGCGCGAACAGCATCGCCACCATCGAAGCCATCATTAGGACTTTGCGTGTATGAGTCATGTTTCCGCTCCTGTTGTCTGTTGATCAATCCGCCCACCGACAGATGAGCAAGACAGATGCCAGGAAAAGCGTGAACAAATGCCGACGTGAATTATTGCCGGTCGGTTTGATACGATCTCCCGCGCACGAATGGCGAGCCCACATTGAGCTTCGCCTACACTGCGCTGAGCCGGATTCGCTCGCATAGACCGGAGCGAAACCGCTTCCCTCTGGTCTTTCGCCTGCTTCTTCTGCCTGCTCTGCGGCTACTACATCCTGCGGCCGCTGCGCGACGAGATGGGCGTCCAAGGCGGCGTGCAGAACCTCCCCTGGCTTTTCTCGGCGACGTTTGCGGCCATGCTTCTCACGGTGCCCGTTTTCGGCTTTGCCGCGGCACGGCTGCCCCGGGCTTCTTCGCTATCGGACTGGCGCCGGCGCTGCCGATGCTCATCGTCTTCCAGGTGCTGCGCCGTGCAGCCGACTACGCGATCGCGCGTCCGGCCCGGGAGATGTTCTTCACGGTGCTCACCCGCGAGGCCAAGTACAAGTCGAAGAGCTTGATCGACACGGTCGTATTCCGGGGAGGCGATGCCGCGAGCGGGTGGGTCTATGCGGCGTTAAGCGGCTTCGGCCTCGGTCTCGCCGGATTGCCGACCGCGGCGATACCGGGCGCGATTTTGTGGCTCTCGCTGGGTTTGCTGCTCGGAAGGCAGCATGGCCGGCTGCGAGCGATCTCCACGGACGTCGATCGAGAAGTACGGGACACCAAACGGCCGGAGTACTGACACCCTCGCCAGGCGGTCGTCTGCGACCAGTCCTTCCTTGCCGGCTTCCCGCCTAATTCATGCAAAGCTCTCGACGAAGCGCTGACCTTCTTGCGTTCGCTCTTCAGATGTTCGAACAGCACTCGATCGCGGTGTCCACCGCTCAACGATCAAATAGCTCTTGCTGCTTTTCCTATTATGTGTAATCCTCCTTCATTATTTTTTGCAGATTACAAGATATTGAAGGCATATTTTTCTTCTAGGCCGCTCGCTCCACCCGTCGAGAGGCAACAAGATTCGATGTGCCGGGGTTCATTCCGGCGATCGAATAGTCCGTCGCGATACGGACGGGCTTCGTGCTTTGCTTCCTTTAACCAATGATGGAGGCCAGTGATGGCGAAGAAGAGAAAAGCCAAGAAAGCCGCAAAGAAGAAGAAGTAGTGTTTGCGTAACGAACCCGCAGAGCTTCTCAGGAAGCGGGGTATCGGTTCGGGAAGTTGCGACAAGCACGGCGGCGCCAGTGAAGTGAGCGGCGGTTTCACCGCCGATCGCAGAGGCAAAGCCTGGGGCAGTATCTGCCCTGAACCCGGCAGCACCCTGACTCCCCCCGCCAGTTCCCGGCTCTGACTGGGTTACGAGTGGACTGCGGTCAGCTTGGAGCCTAGTGCTCTGGGCTGAACCGCAGACATTCGGGTGTTTCCTACTTAGAGCGCCACTTTCCCCGCTGCTCGAGGTCGATCAGCGACGAGTTTTCGACAGTTCTACTTCTTGAGCTTTTGCAGGAACTGTCTTCGGAACTTCGCGAGTTTGGGCCTCACGATGAAAGAGCAGTACGGCTGTGCCGGGTTTCGCCGGAAGTATTCCTGGTGGTAATTCCCGGCTGGATAGAACTTTGAGACCGGCGCGATTTCGGTAACGATAGGGTCGTCGTAGACCCTGCTTGCTTTCAAGTTCGCGATCGCCGACTCGGCCGCCGCTTTCTGCGCGGGTGAGTGATAGAAAATTGCCGACCGGTACTGAGTCCCCAAGTCGTTTCCCTGGCGATTGAGCGTCGTCGGGTCGTGGATCACGAAGAAGACCTCCAAGATCTCCGTGAACGAAACGACTTCGGGATCGAACGCGATTTGCACAACCTCGGCATGACCGGTCTCGCCCGAGCACACGTCTTCGTAGCTCGGGTTTTCCGTCTTTCCTCCCATGTAGCCCGATTCGACGGACTCCACGCCCTTCATCTCGTCGTAGACGGCTTCCAGGCACCAGAAGCAACCTCCGGCCAGCGTGGCGATTTCCTTGCCAGGGGTGGTCATGTAGCCGCAGGCCTCACGCCAGCGCGGCGAGCCCCCGGCCTACCGAGGCCGGGGGAGACCGGCGCGTCAGAACGCCCAGCGGGCTTGGGCGCTCAGGACTTGAACCGAGCCCGAGTAGTTGACGTTGAGGTTGCCTCGCGCGAGGTTCTCGCCGGTTGCAGTCTTTGTAACGTTGGAGTCATTCACCTTTATGTACACGTAGCCGAAATCAAAGCTCAGGGCCTGACCCGGCTGGAAGCCTGCGCCCAGCGCGTACCAGGTCCGGTCCGCGTCTGGCAGGCGTGGTGTCCGGTCGGCCGAAGTGGTTATGGGCGATTGATCCAAAGCAAGGCCCGCGCGTAGTACCCAGGAACTGTTCACGTTGTAGTTTGCGCCGAAAGAGAAGCGATAAGTGTCCTTGAGGTTCAGCGTGACTACCGAATCTGGACCAGAATCGAACTTGATCCGCAGCTCGGGCAACGCGCTCCAGTTAGTTCGACTGAGGTCCACCATTAGTGCCAATTGATCCGAAGCCTTCCCATAAGCACTAAGGGACCATGTCGCAGGCAAGACTACGTCTGCCTTGGCACCCTGATCGACCAAGCGGAAGTTCGGGTTAGCAGCAATACCTCCGACCGTGCCGTCCACGAGGGGATTGCCTGTCACAGGCAGTGTAATGTCAGAGTTTCCGGAAAGCGAGTGTTTCATCTTCGAACGATAGGCAAACCCCCACCGGGTGTCATTGTCCGGTTGGAAAAGAAAGCCGAGGTTGTAACCCCAAGCGGTACTATCTGCAGTGACCTTGGCATCACCGTCGTTTGGGTTGGTGTTCGGATTGTACGGGCCGCCGTTGGCAGGGGGAGCGGTATAGCCGCATACGGCGCTAGCTCCTACTGTGGGAAGCGAGCAAAGCGTAGCGAAGTCGATTTTCTGTGTCAGCTCAGCGTTGAGCTTCTGGTAGTTGATCCCAGCACCCGCGGAAATGACTTCGTTGAACTTGTATGCACCGGCGAAGTTGACGTTCACGGTCTTGATCTCCGAGCGTACCGCGTGGTACCGGCCGGCCCAGTTGCTATCGTATTCGGTCGCAAGCCCAAACGGCGCGTTGATGCCGGCACCCAGGGAAAAGCTGCTCGTAATAGGGTGTGTGTAGTAGAGATTTGGCACCACCGCTGCCTCTCCGGGATCGCTTCCCCCGCCACCACTGATCTGCGAACCCAATACACTGCTCGCGCCATTCACGTTAGCTGTGAAGCTCGGCTTGATGAAATGGCCCGCAACGACGAATTGCGGTCTCGAGAAGCGTGTCATCCCCGCGGGGTTGTACCAGACGGTGCTCGCGTCCTCCGCGATCGCGGCGCCGCCGGCGTACGCGTTGCCGATACCGGAAGCATTGTTCTCGGCGAGCTGGAAGAACGCAGCCGGAGCCGGCGCGGAGATCGAGGCGATGGCGGCGGCCACCGCAGACTGACGCAGAAAACGACGAGTGCGAGATTTCATGTTGTTCTCCTCCTCCTTCGATAATCGCTCTGGAAAGCGACAGGAAACGACCTGAACCTGACCGCCGACAACGATAGCACAACGTCGTTGCCCGGCAAAAGGGCAACCCGGCGTGGTTCCCGGGGCCTCAGACCAGGGTCACGCGCGCGAACTTGCGCTTTCCGACCTGAAGCACGACGGTATCTCCCCGCGCCAGGGCGAGGTCCTTGTCCGTCACCTTTTCTCCGTTGAGGCGTACCCCACCCTGCTCGATCATGCGCAGGCCTTCCGAGGCGCTGGCAACGAGTTGGCACTCTTTGAGCACCTTGACGATCGCCATCCGGGCCGCCTTCCCGGAGGCTGCCTTTTTACGGTCGCCAGGCACCTTGACCGTGACTTCTGGCATATTCTCCGGCACAGCGTTGTGCTTGAAGCGCGCCTCGAAGTCGGCCTGAGCGCGCTCGGCGTCGCGCACGCTGTGAAACCGCGAGACCATCTCGCGCGCGAAGAGCACCTTGATGTCGCGCGGGTTGCGGCCATCCGCTATTTGCTTTTTCCAACCGCCTATGGTTTCCAGAGACTCGAAGGACAAGAGCTCGACATAGCGCCACATCAACTCGTCGGAGATCGACATCAGCTTTCCGAAGATGGTCTGGGGAGGTTCGCTGATTCCGACGTAGTTGCCCAGAGATTTCGACATCTTGTCCACGCCGTCAGTGCCTTCAAGGAGCGGCATGGTGAGGATGCATTGCCGTGCCTGGCCATAATGCTTCTGCAATTCGCGTCCCACGAGCAGGTTGAACTTCTGGTCGGTCCCGCCAAGTTCGACATCGGATTTCATCGCAACGGAGTCGTAGCCTTGCATGAGCGGATAGAGGAACTCATGGATCGCGATCGGCTGTCGGGCCGCGTAGCGCTTGCCGAAATCGTCGCGCTCGAGCATTCGCGCCACGGTCCAGGTCGCCGCGAGGCGGATCAAGCCCGCCGCGCCCAGCTCGTCCGACCACCTTGAATTGAACAGAATCTCGGTGCGGTTGGCGTCGAGAATCTTGAACACCTGGTCCTGGTAGGTCTTCGCGTTCTGCAGGATCTGCTCGCGCGAAAGCGGCGGGCGCGTCGCGTTTTTCCCGCTGGGATCGCCGATCATTCCGGTGAAATCTCCGATCAGGAACTGGATGTGATGTCCAAGGTCCTGAAACTGCCGTAGCTTGTTGATCACGACCGTATGCCCGAGGTGCAGATCGGGTGCCGTGGGGTCCATCCCGAGCTTCACGCGCAGGGGCCGCCCGGTTCGGATCTTGTCGCGCAGCTCCGCCTCGACGATCAGCTCATCGCAGCCGCGACGGATGACTTTGAGCTGCCGGTCGATTTCGTCCATGGGGCGCAGATGGCTGATCGGCCGTTTATTTGTTAGACTTTTTGCGTCGACCCGCAAGGGAAACATGCAAAGCGACAGGGGAGGAATTGTAGCGCGCTCCGGAGCAAGGCGCCTCCGATGGTTGGGGGTCGGACTGGCCGCGCCCTTGTTCGGGGTTGTAGCCGCGTTCGGAACGGTCCGAGACACCCAGGAGCCGGTTCCCCTTCGCGATACCCTCGAGGTTCTTTCGCTCGACCCAGCTCCGCTCGGCGACTCGGGAACGGTCATCTATTTCCGGGAAGAGAGATTCCAGAGCGGCGACAACGCCGCGACGCTCCTCAGCCGGCTCGACGCCGACGTCGGCGAAGCAGCGGAGTTTTCGCGCTCACCCCAGGCCGTGCGGTCTTTCCGGCTTCTGCGCCCGGGCATGACGGTCCGCGCGAAAGTCGACGACGGTGGCAAGTTGAGGTCGCTTGCGTTTCTCACCGGGCGCGACACGATTGTTTCGATCGACCGACTCGGCAGCAGTTTTATCACCTTCGAGGATCGGGTTGAGGCAGCGCGCGAAATCGAGATGAGGTCGGGCAAGATCACAACCTCGCTATTTGCCGCGACCGATGCGGCGGGAATTCCGGACAATGTCGCGACGCAGGTCGCCGATATCTTCGCGGGCGAGATCGATTTTCACCGCGACCTGCGCCATGGCGACCGCTTCGCGGTCGTGTTCGAGACCCTCCATCACGGGGGTCGGCCGATTCGATCGGGGCGAGTGCTTGCCGCCGAGTTCGTGAGCCAGAAGAAAACCTATCGGGCAGTATGGTTCCAGGATCCCTGGGGAACCGGCGGATACTACACGCCGGACGGCTCGAACTTGCGCAAGGCGTTCTTGCGCTCGCCGCTAGAGTTCTCGCGCGTCACGTCCGGATTCGGCATGCGCCGCCACCCGGTATTTCAGCATTGGCGCGCTCATCAAGGGGTCGACTATGGAGCCCCGGTGGGTACGAGGGTCAGGGCGACCGGCGATGGCGTCGTGGTGTTCGCGGGGTTGCGGAACGGGTATGGGAATCTTGTCGTGCTCAAGCACCACGGCGGATACAGCACGTACTACGCGCACCTCCGGAGTTTCGCGCGGGGCTTGAGGTCGGGGGCGCGCGTAGCTCAAGGCGAAGTTATCGGGTACGTCGGACAAACGGGCTGGGCCACGGGGCCTCACCTTCACTACGAGTTTCACGTCCACGACCAGAATCGCAATCCGCTGACCATGGTCTTTCCCGCCGCAAGACCGATACCTGCCGCCGAGCTGCCTGGTTTCAGGCGAATGGCCGAGCCGCTCGCCGCCCGTCTGGATTTGCTGAAGAACGGCGACGCGACGCTATTCGAGTGAACAGTTCTACGCGCCCCTCGTCCTCCGAGGTCTATATCGGATTGATGTCGGGCACGAGTCTAGACGGCGTCGACGCGGCGCTTCTGGACCTGGGCAAGCAAGGCGCTCTGTTGGGAGCGCAGTTTTTTCCCTATTCGAAGCCCATCAAGACTGCGCTGCTTGCCCTGCACGAGCCAAGCAAGGGCGAGCTTGATCGCGCCGCGCTCATTGGCGTTGAACTCTCCAGACTCTACGCAAGAGCCGTCAACCGGTTGCTGAACAAGCTGGGAATTTCAGCAAAGACCGTACGCGCGATTGGTTGCCATGGACAGACGGTTAGGCACCGGCCCGAATCCGGCTATACGCTCCAGCTCGGCAGCCCCGCGTGGCTTGCCGAGCGTACCGGCGTCACGGTGGTCGCCGATTTCCGCAGCCGCGATATCGCCGCGGGCGGACAAGGCGCACCGCTTGTCCCCGCGTTCCATTCAGCCTGGTTCCGCAGCCGACGCCGCCATCGCGTCATCGTCAACCTGGGCGGCATGGCCAATCTGACCGATCTTCCCCGAAGCGGGCCCGTGACCGGCTTTGATACGGGGCCGGGGAACGTCCTGCTCGACGCGTGGACGCGCCTGCACTTCGGCCGCGATTTCGACCGCGGCGGGAGCATAGCGGCGCGCGGAAAGCCTGTTGCGCGCTTGCTGAAGGCGCTCCTCGCCGATCCCTACTTCCGGAGGCCGCCCCCCAAGAGCACAGGCAGGGACCGGTTCAATCTACGCTGGCTGCGGCTATTTGACGCCGGGCGGCTCGAGCCTGAGGACGTGCAGGCAACCTTGTCCGAGCTCACCGCGCGCAGCGTCGGAAGTGCGGTGGCGAGATATTGCGTTGGCGCGGAGGAAGTGTATTTATGCGGCGGCGGTGTGCGCAACGTCGATCTCGTGAGTCGCATCCGCCGCGCCATGCCCGGAATCGAGGTTGCGTCCACGGAACGGCTCGGAATCCACCCCGACTGGGTGGAAGCAGCCGCCTTCGCCTGGCTGGCGCAACGAGCGTTGAAGCGAAACCCTGGAAGTATTGCCGCGGTTACCGGAGCAGAGGCAGACCGGGTGCTAGGCGCAATCTACCCGGCCTGACTCGCAGCACGGGAGATCCATACGCACTCGCCTATGCGGAAAACGACGATCCGCATCCGCAGGTACTCGTCGCATTGGGGTTCTTGATGACGAACTGGGCGCCTTCCAAGCCTTCACTGTAGTCGATCTCGGCGCCGGCGAGGTATTGATAGCTCATCGGGTCGATAAGTAGCATAACCCCGTTCTTCTCCATTACGGTGTCGTCCTCGGCTTTCACCTCGTCGAAGGTGAAGCCATATTGAAATCCGGAACATCCGCCGCCCGTAACAAACACACGCAGCTTCAACTCGGCGTTGCCCTCCTCGTCGATAAGCTGCTTGACCTTGTTCGCGGCGCTGTCGGTGAAAACGAGCGGCGCGGGCATATCTGCGACTGCGTTCATGTCTTGACTCCGGTTACCGGTTTGCTGGTTGCGAGCTTCAGTTCGACGGGCTTCGCCTCGCCCGAGCGGTGCACCAAATGCCCCTCGACTATGGCCCCAAGGTGCATCTCCAGCGTATTGTAGTGCACATCCCCTTTGACCCGGCAACGCGACTGGAGTTCGAGGAACTCGGCCACGTAGACTGGACCCACGATTTCGCCGTTCACGACGAGGTGCGACACGCTGATTTCCCCTTCGATCCGCGCCTGTTCGCTCAGTACGAGCGTGGAAGGCTGGTCGGATACCGCCGTCACATTGCCGATGACCTCACCGTCGACTCGAAGTCCCCCGGAGAAATTGACGTTTCCCTCGATCTTCGTGCCCGCCCCAATCAGGCTGTCGATGCGATTCTGCGGCTTGCTTGGCTGCTTTCGAAACATGATGGTTTGCGCCTGCTAAGAAAGGTTGACGTTCTGACTCGCCCGGGCTTCGTTGGACCCATTCTCGAGGATCCGAGCCTGTATCGTTCGCACCCTCGCCTTCGCCGGAACGCGGAATGTTCCCTCGACGCGACGAAAATACTTGAAGTTAAGCTTGAACGCGGCGTTGCCCGTCTCGGCTCCATCAGGGAAAATGATTGTAGCATCCTTGCCTTCCTGCTGCATTTCGACCACGAGCTGCAGCGACCCGTGGAACTCACGGTCAAGTCTTCCCCCCTGAAGGACCAGGAGCCGATAACGGTACTCGCCGGGAAGCACGTCGCGCTCGACCCTGAAGCGGTGGATGCTGACCTTTTCGCCGCGGCGCTCGCTGGGTACCAGGTTCTCGAAGAATCCAAGTTCTTCCTTGAGCCGGTTGTTTTCGTCCTCGAGGGCCTTGACCTGGGAGGCGAGCTGGGTCTGTGCAGACTGCTCGATCTTGAGACGCGATTCGCTGGCGTTTGCAATCGCGCGCAGCCGTGCCGCCTCGCCTTCCAGCTGCGCCATTGATTCCCGAAGTCGCGCGAACTCGCTTTGCAGCTCGCCGCGATCAAAACCCGCGAAACGGCGCCCGGTGTCGTACATCCACGCCGCGCCGGCGAGCACAAGGGAGAGGAACACGAGCATTCCGAGCCAGCGCCAGTACCAGGCGACGTGCATTTGAACCGTCATCTTCGGCGCCGAGATTCCAAAGCGCCGCCGAAATCGCTTCAGCAACGAAGGCATCCAATTCTCCGCCCGCTCTAGGGCACGATTGCCAAGTGCGAAAGACCCGAGTCTTCCGCCAACCCACACATGATATTCATATTCTGCACCGCTTGTCCTGAAGCACCCTTCACCAAGTTGTCGATCACCGACATGACTACCAGCATGTCGCGTCCGCCGGGACGGTGGACCGCGATACGGCAGACGTTTGCGGCGCGCACCGAGCGCGTATCGGGTACGCTGCCTGCGGGAAGGACATCGACGAAGGGCTCGCCGCGATAGCGCTCCTCGAACAGTCGCTGGAAATCAATCTCCTTTGTGATGCGCGCATACAAGGTGGCGTAGATGCCTCGAATCATGGGAGTGAGGTGCGGCACAAAGGTCAGACCCACCCTCCTTCCCGCGATTGCCTCCAGCTCTTGCAGGATTTCAGGCAGGTGCCGGTGTCCGGCAACTCCATACGCCATGAAATTGTCCGACGCCTCGGCGAACAGCAAGTGTTCTTCGGTCTTCTTTCCTGCGCCGCTTACTCCGGACTTGGCGTCGGCGATGAGGTGATCGAGGTCGACGGCCCCGGATTCGACAAGAGGCAGCAGGCCAAGCTGAACCGCGGTCGGGTAGCATCCCGGATTCGCCACCAGGCGAGCGCCCTTGATTTTCGCGCGATGTACTTCAGGAAGGCCGTACACCGCCTCCGCGAGGAGCTCGCGCGCAGCGTGCTTGACCTTGTACCACCGTTCCCACTCGGTGACCGCCCGAATGCGGAAGTCTGCCGAGAGATCCACCACGCGAACACCCGCTTCCAGGAGCGAGCGCGCCTCGCTCATCGCGACCGCGTTGGGCGTTGCAAAGAAAACGACGTCACAGTGCGCGAGATCTCCCTTGCCCGGGTCCGAGAACTCGAGCGACACCGCCCCGCGCAGGCTCGGGAAAAGCTTCGCGACCGGCACGCCCGCCTCCTTGCGAGACGTGATCACGGCCAACTCTACCTGCGGATGCCGGGCGAGGATTCGCAGCAGCTCGATGCCGGTATAACCGGTCCCGCCCACAATACCCGCCTTGATCATCCCGTCCTCTGTAACCGGCTGTTCGGCCTACCGGTTCCTTATCGATGTTCCCGAAGGCGATCTTGCCCATCTTCAGGGGAACAACACCGAAAACAAAAAAGCCGCCCGAGGGCGGCTGTGCTGCAGCAAACTCCTCGCATCAGCGTTTGGAGTATTGCTTGCGCTTCCGCGCCTTGTGCAAGCCGACTTTCTTTCGCTCGACCTCGCGCGCGTCGCGCGTGACGAGTCCTGCCTTGCTGAGTAGCGGCTTGAGAGCCGGGTCATACTCGATCAAGGCGCGCGTAAGGCCGTGGCGCACCGCGCCCGCCTGCCCGAATTCGCCTCCCCCGGTTACATTCACCATGACGTCAAATTGGGTCAGCTTGTCCGTCAATACCAGCGGCTGTCGCACGACCATCTGTCCGGTCTCGCGCGCGAAGTACTGGTTTGCCGGACGGTCGTTGACGACAAAATCGCCCTTGCCGGGTTTGATGAACACCCGTGCGACCGCGCTCTTGCGCCGGCCGGTGCCGTAATAGTACTGCCCGATCATGCGTTGATCTCCAGAGTCTTCGGCTGCTGAGCGTGGTGCGGGTGCTCTCCACCCGCATACACCTTCAGCTTCTTGAACATGGCGTAGCCAAGCGGTCCCTTGGGCAGCATTCCCTTCACCGCTATTTCCAGCGCCCGCGTCGGGAACCGCGACTGCATCTTGGCGAACGTCGTCGAATAGACTCCGCCCGGGTACGTACTGTGGCGGTAGTACATCTTTCCCTCGCCCTTGTTTCCGGTGACGCGGAGTTTGCCCGCGTTGACGACGACGACATAGTCGCCCGTGTCCACGTGCGGCGTGAATTCCGGCTTGTGCTTGCCGCGCAGCCGACGGGCGATCTCCGCGGCGAGACGGCCGAGCACTCTGTTGCTGGCGTCTACCAGATACCAGTCGCGTCTGACCTCATGCGGCTTGGCCGAAAACGTAGGCATGCTATTGGGTCCGGTGTCCGGGGATTCGACGAAAGCCGGTGATTTTATTGAAGAAGTAGCGGGGTGTCAACACGCTTTGTGGGTATCATGGCGGACCACGAGCCTATCGAAGCGGAGAATGCACTGGAGGTAACTCAATGGAATGCACGGTGAAATGGGTCGGGCCGGGCGGCATGAGCTTCGTCGCCGAAACCGAAAGCAGTCACGCGTTCGTGATGGATGGCGCGCCCGAGGGCGGCGGCCGCAATCTGGGCCCGCGGCCGATGGAAACGGTGCTGGCAGGCACCGGGGGGTGCACCGCCTATGACGTAGTAATGATCCTCAGGAAGAGCGGACAAAAGGTCTCGGGCTGCGAAGTCCGGCTCAGCGCGGAGCGCGCAGAGACCGATCCCAAGGTGTTCACGAAGATTCACATGCATTTCGTCGTGCGCGGCAGGGACTTGAAGCCGTCGACCGTAGAGAGCGCCATCAAACTCTCTCACAGCAAGTATTGCTCGGCGTCGATCATGCTCGCCAAGACCGCGACGATCTCGCACGACTACGAGATCGTCGCCGACTAGATCTTCAGATCCAGTACGACGCGGTCGTCATGAGTTTCGCGGCCCAGCGCATTCCCTGTCCGACGGGCCGCGGCAACTCGCGCGCGCCGAGCGCCTCTGCCGTTCGCCGGTGTTCGGCCTCCTCCCGTTGCATGACTTCGATCACCGCGCGGGTCTTCGCGTCGCGCTCGCCGAGCCGCTCGAGGTGGCCCTGGAGGTGGTCCTCCACCTGACGCTCGGTCTCGGCGAGGAATCCCAGGTTCCAGCGGTCCCCGAGTTTGCCCGCGGCAAAACCGAGAGCGAGCGCCCCCGCATACCACAAGGGATTCAAGAGGCTGGTGCGGCCTCCCAGCTCGCGGATGCGCTGAGCGCTCCAGGCGAGATGATCGACCTCCTCCGAGGCGGCCCGGCGGAGCGCCGCCTGGATCCCCGAGTCGCCTGAGGCGAGCGCCTGACCCTGGTAGAGGGCCTGCGCGCAGACTTCCCCGCAGTGGTTGACCCGCATCAGCGCCGCCGCGCGGCGGCGCAAGTCTTCGTCGAGCGGCTCATCCGCCACGGCATCGGCGGGGCTTGCGCGCCGCGATTGCGGTTCCCCCGCCACGGTGCGCAGCGCCCGGTCGAATTCCGCGATCAAGCTATCGACTGGCGACACGAAAAAAAACGGGCACCCGAAGGTGCCCGTCCCTTACTCGAAAATTCCGAGCGATAGTCCGACTCGATCAGAAGTTGTGGATCACGCCGGCGGCGATGACCGTCGGGTCGGCACCGGTCGACTGGTTCGCCGCGGCTGCCCGCGACGTCATGCTGGCGCCGAGGAAGTCGTGGTTGTACCTCTGCTCGTTGTCCATCTTGTTGTAGCTGATGTAGGCGTGCGTGCGCTTGGAGAAGATGTAGCGGAGGGCGGCCGTGATCTGGGTCGAGCTGGTCTTCGCGCACTGCTCTCCCGCCGGCGCACCATTCAGACCGCCGGCAGCAACCGCCGTTGATGGTCGCATCGCACCCGGATCCGGTAATGTCACCGACGCTGGCTACCCACAGGATCGGATGCCAGGGACCAAACATGTGATCCCAGCCGAACGCCACGCCCTGCTGCGTGAAGTCGCAGTTCGTCGCGGTCGTATTGCAGTTCGCGGGAAGCCCCTGCGCGGTCCCGCCAGCATTGGTCGGGCCGCCGGCCGTGCTCTTGTTGGTGATCAACATCGCCGAGATCTGGCCGGCCGGCATGTACTTGAAGGCCGCGCGGAGCTTGAGGGCCTCATTCTTGCCCTGAGGCGGTTCGCGCCGGCCACCTGGTTCGGCGTGTTGCCCTTGTCCACTCCGTAGTCTGCGCCCCAGGCAAACGGACCGTGCGTGCCTTGCAGCGTCAAGCCGAACGCCTGGGCGTCCACGTTGGTGCCTTGCGGCTGCGCTTCGGCGCGGCTCGGCGAATAGCTGGCGACGAAGTTGAACCCGGCCCAGGTCGGCGAGGTGTACTGCATCGTGTTGCTTACCCGCGTCACGCCCACGCCCATGCCTCGGCCGAACGTGCCCGTGCAGACCTGGCAGCCGATATTCAGCCAATTGGCCCCGACCTGCTCGATCGTGCCGTTGGTCCAGTACACGTTGCTGCGACCCCACGTGACGAGACCCATGCTGCCCGACAGACCGACGTGGCCGATACGCGAGCCCCAGACGCCGCTGCTCGAGTTCGCTTGTCCCCCCTGGCCCGTGGTGCTGCCGTTGTCGACGTTGACGCCCGTCTCGATCAGGAACTCGGCGCGAACGCCGCCGCCCAGATCTTCCGTGCCGCGAAAGCCGACGCGCGATCCGTTGTCAAAAACCCGCGAGCGCTTGGCGTAATCGTTGGCCGGGACCGAGTTACCGGCCGCAGTCAGATCCGTGGAGCCCTTCGCCTCGTAGGTGTCCACGCCCAAGGTTAAACGTCCGTAGATCGAATAGTTCTGAGCCAATGCAGTGGCAGGAGCAAGGGCTCCGGCGACCGCGAGTGCCATCAGTTTCTTGTTCATCGAAAGATTCTCCTCTTTGATTGACCACAAGACGGCATGCCGCACCGCCCGCTCCACCCTCGTTTGAGGATGTTGCAATTCTGCCAACCCGATATGGTTATCTCAAGACATAACGTGATTTTTTTTGCAGCCTTCGAGGACATCTGTTGTACTTCTACAACAAGTCATTTATTACCTAGGTGTTGCAAAATCAATAGCTTACGAAAATTCGGTCCAATTCGATCCCTGGGTCTGGTGCACGCATCAAGGCTTCCCCCACGAGAAAAGCCTCAACTCCCGCCTGTCTTAAAAGCTTCACGTGATCTGAATTCAGGATTCCGCTCTCTGTTACTAGAAGACGGCCGGCGGGAATCCGGGGTAGGAGCCGGAGGGTGGTCTCCAACGAAGTCTCGAAAGTGCGCAGGTTCCTGTTGTTGACGCCGATGAGCGGGGTCGCCAAACCGAGCGCGACATCGAGCTCGTCGCGGTCGTGCACTTCCACCAGCACAGCCATGCCAAGGCCCGCGGCGAGGGCCTCCAGCTCGCCCATCTGCGAAGGCGAAAGGGCCGCCACGATCAACAGGATGCAGTCCGCGCCGGAGCTGCGAGCCTCGTAGACCTGGTACGCATCGATCACGAAGTCCTTGCGCAGCGCAGGCAAGCCGCTGGCCGCGCGGGCGGCGGACAGATGCTCTGTGCAGCCCTGAAAGAAGGTCTCGTCGGTGAGGACCGACAGGCAAGCGGCGCCGTGGCGCGCATAGGACCGGGCGATTGCGGCCGGATCGAAGGGCTCGCGCAGCACCCCTTTGCTGGGGCTCGCTTTCTTGATCTCGGCAATCACTGCCGGCTTCCCGGCCGCGATTTTTGCGCGCAAGGCGCCGACGAAATCGCGGGGCTTTTCGGCGGCTTCCGCCAGGCTGCGCAGGGCGGCCAGGCTCAGGGTCTTCTTCGCTTTTTCGATTTCCCCGGCCTTGACGGCGAGGATCCTTTGCAGGATGTCAGCCACGCGCGAGCCGCTGGGTCAGTCCGACGAAAGCGTCGAGCTTGGCGCGCGCCGCGCCGCTCTTCAGGATTTCGAAGGCCGTTTTCACGCCCTCCTCGAAGCTGCCCGCCTTGCCGGCGACGTAGATCGCGGCGCCGGCGTTGAGGGCCACGACGTCGCGCGCGGCCCCCGCCTTGTTTTCGAGAGCGGCGAGGATTCTCTGGCGCGATTCCTCCACGCGTCGCCACGCGCAGCGCGGCGGGATCGTGCAAGGGCACGCCGACATTTCTCCGGATGAAAGGAGTACTCGCTGATCTTGCCCTCCTTCAGCTCCCCGATCATGGTCTGCCCGCTCACCGAGATCTCGTCCATGCCCTCCAGGCCGTAGACCGTCATCGCGTGGCGCGAGCCGAGGCGCTGCAGGACCCGGATCTGGATCCCGACAAGGTCGGGATGGAATACGCCCATCAGCTGGGTCGGCGCGCCGGCCGGGTTGGTGAGCGGGCCGAGGATATTGAAAATGGTGCGCACGCCCAACTCCCGCCTCACGGGAGCCGCGTGCTTCATCGCCAGGTGGTGGGCCGGCGCGAACATGAAGCCGATGCCGGTCTCGTCGATGCAGCGGCCGACCTCGTCGGGCTTGAGGTTGATGTTCGCACCCAGCGCCTCGAGCACGTCGGCGCTGCCCGACTGCGAGGACACGGCGCGGTTGCCGTGCTTGGCGACGCGCGCTCCCGCCGCCGCGCAGACGAACATCGCCGCCGTGGAGATGTTGAAGCTGTGCGCGCCGTCGCCGCCGGTACCGACGATGTCGACGAGGTTTTCCGGGTCCTTGACCTTCACCTGCGTCGCGAGCTCGCGCATCACCAGCGCCGCGGCGGTGATCTCGCCGATCGTTTCCTTCTTCACCCGCAGCCCGATGATGATCGCCGCGATCATGACGGGGGACATCTGCCCGCTCATGATCTGGCGCATCAGGTCGAGCATCTCGTCGTGGAATATCTCGCGGTGCTCGATGGTCCGCGTCAATGCCTCTTGGGCCGTGATGCTCATGCCGCCGCCTCCGCCATCTTCAGGAAATTTCTTAGGAGCGTGTGCCCGTGCTCGGTCAGGAAGGACTCAGGGTGGAACTGCACTCCCTCCACCGCGAATTCACGATGGCGCACGCCCATGATCTCAGCGTCCTCCGACTGCGCCGTCACTTCGAGGCAATCGGGCAGTGTCTCGCGGCGAATCGCGAGCGAATGGTAGCGGGTCGCCGTGAAAGGGCTCGGCAGCCCGCGAAACACGCCGAGTCCCGTATGGCTTATCGTCGAAGTCTTTCCATGAACGATCCTGCCCGCGCGCACGATTTCTCCCCCGAACGCCTGGCCGATCGCCTGGTGGCCCAGGCACACGCCCAGGATGGGAATCCTGCCCGAGAATTCGCGCACGGCCGCAAGCGAAACTCCCGCTTCATTGGGCGTGCACGGACCCGGGGAAATGACGATGCCCCCGGGCTTCATGGCGGCGATGTCCTCGCAGGAGATCTCGTCGTTTCGGAACACCCTGACCTCCGCGCCCAGCTCGCCGAGATACTGCACCAGATTCCACGTGAAGGAATCGTAGTTGTCGATCATCAGCAGCACCTTACACCTCCCCGCCCAGGCCGTCCTGCACCTGCTCGGCCGCGCGCAGGACCGCGCGGGCCTTGGCTTCGGTCTCGCGCCATTCGTTCTCGGGGACGGAGTCCGCGACGATGCCCGCAGCCGCCTGAACGTAGAGCACACCGTCCTTGACGATACCGGTGCGAATCGCGATCGCAAGGTCCATCGCGCCGCTGAAACTCAGGTAGCCGCACGCGCCCCCGTAGATGCCGCGCTTGACCGGTTCGAGCTCGTCGATGATTTCCATGGCCCGCACCTTGGGCGCGCCGGTGAGCGTCCCCGCAGGGAAGGTAGCGCGCAGCACGTCCAGGCTGGTCACTCCGGGACGCAGTACGCCTTCGACGTTGGAGACGATGTGCTGGACGTGGGAGTACTTCTCGACCACCATTTGCTCGGTCACTCTCACGCTGCCGATCTCGGCGATGCGGCCGATGTCGTTGCGGGCGAGATCGATGAGCATCACGTGCTCGGCGCGCTCCTTGGGATCGCCGAGCAATTCCCGGGCGAGCGCTTCGTCCTCGTCCGGCGTCGCGCCGCGGGGCTTCGTCCCTGCGATCGGTCGAACCGTGACGACCTGGCGTTCCACGCCGCTCTGCAAACGCGCCTCCTGGCGCACCAGAATCTCGGGCGACGCGCCGACGATGTGGAAGTCACCGAAGTCGTAGAAGTACATGTAGGGCGAGGGGTTGATCGAACGCAGGGCGCGGTAGAGCGAGAGCGGCGCATCGTGAAAGGGCAGCTCGATCCGCTGTCCGATCTGCACCTGCATCACGTCTCCGGCCAGAACGTAGTCCTTCGCTTTCGCCACCGCCGCGAGGTAATCGCCCTTGGCGAACTTGCGCGAGGCCCCGGTCCGCCGCTGCGGGTGTACGTCCGGCGGGCTGACGGACTGGCGCAGCCGGGCGCGCAATTCCCCCAATCGGCCCTGCGCGCGGCCGTAGGCATTCTCGGCACTCGGATCGGCATAGACGATGAGATAGAGCTTGCCGGAAAGGTTGTCGATCACGGCAAGTTCTTCCGTCAGCAGGAGCAGGATATCGGGCACGTCGATGCCGCCGGGCTTTTCCACCGACGCGAGTCTTCTTTCGATGACCCGCACGGTGTCGTAGCCGAAGTAACCGACCAGCCCCCCGCACAGCCGCGGCAACCCGGGAGGAACGAGAGCGCGAACGCGGCGGCCATAGGAGTCCACGAAGGCGAGCGGATCGCCGGCGTCGCGCTCGACCTCGCGCCCGTCCACGGTGACCGTGGTCTCGCATCTTCCGCGAGCGATGCGCGTAGCGAGCCGCGTACGCGCGGCCAAGCCCACGAAAGAGTATCGGCCGAAGCGCTCCCCCCCTACGACCGATTCGAGCAAGAACGTGTTCGGCGTGTTGGCGAGCTTGAGATAGATCGACAGCGGCGTGTCGAGATCGGCGAAGGTCTCGGCGACGAGGGGAATGCGGTTGAAACCCTGAGCGGCGAGCCGCTCGAAATTCTGCTTCAGTCATGACTGCTCCACGAAAACATTCTGAGGTACTGCGGGTGCGCGCCCGTTTGCAGGCGCGCGCGGACTACGGGTCTAGCTGCGCCACCAGCGCCAGCTGCGCCACTGCATCCGCTTCTCAGAGTTTTCGCGGGGCACGACTGAATTTTCGCGACTCGTTGGGGTGCTGCTAATGTACAACGGCAGGCCGCAGCCTGTCCAATAACGCGCCCGGAATCCTATCAGGCCACGCGTGATCCGCCCGGCAGCGCATGAAATGGGCTTCGGCTAGACTCGTCCGGGGAACGATGAAATCGTCGAAATACACAACCCGCTCTCAGGAAAATATCGCCTCCGGAGGTGAACCGGTCGGGCGCATGCTCGAGCGCGCCCGCGCGTACGAGCTTGCGGGAAACATCGTCGAGGCGGAAAGCGTCTATCGCCAAGTGCTCGCGGTGACGCCAGAGAATGATGTCGCTCAGCATGGTCTCGGCCTGATTGCCCACCGGCAAGGCAAGTTGAACCTGGCAGTGAAACTGATCGGTAAGGCAGCAGTCGTGAATCCCGCGCAGCCCAGGTACCGCACCGATCTTGGGTTGCTCCTGATCAAGCAAGGCAAACTGACAGAGGCGGTGCCGCACTTCGAAGCCGCTGCAGCTCTCGATCCGGGCAATGTCGCCGCGCACTGCGATCTGGCTCTCGCGCTTCGCTCGCAGAATAGATTCGAAGAGGCAGCAGCCTGCTGCCGCCGCGCGTTGGCGCTGGATCCGGAAAACCGCGAGGCGCACAACACTCTGGGGCTCGCGCTGCAAGCGCTGGGTCGCATCGAGGAAGCGGCCGGGTCGTTCCGCAGAGCGATCGCATCGGATCCTGGCTTCGCCGAGGCGCACAACAACCTCGGCTCTGTTCTCAGCGCCCGCGGCGAGCCGCTGCAGGCGTCGGAGTGTTTCCGGCGCGCTATTGAACTGCAGCCCGATTTCATCGGAGCGCGCAACAACCTCGGCAATTCGCTCCGCGCCGAAGGCAAATCGGATCAGGCGATCGCGTGTTTCCAGGAGGCGCTCGCCCTGAGCCCGGAGAATCCACTGACGCTGAACAACCTGGGAATCGCGTACCGGGCAAAAGGCATGATCGAACAGGCGCGCGCTTCATTCAAGAGAGCGCTCGCTATCCAGCCCGACTCCCCTCTCACCCACCACAACCTCGGCCTGACCTACATGGCGTCGGGCGAGCCGCAAGTCGCCCTCGAATGTCTCCGCGCAGCCCTCAGATTGAATCCCGACTACGCAGCAGCGCGCAGCAGCCTGCTGTTTTGCATGAACTATGTAGCGTCGGCGGGATTGGAATCCATCTATTCCCAGCACGTCTCGTTCGGCAAGAGATTCGAGGAACCGCTGAAACGCGCCTGGCGGCCACACACGAATCTTGCGGAGCCGACGCGCAGGCTCCGCGTCGGCTACGTCTCCGGCGATTTTCGGGAACACGCGATGGCACCGAGCATCGAAGCGGTCCTGGCACGACACGACAGAAACGAATTCGAGATCTATTGCTACCCGACCAATCATCTACAGGATGAAGTGACCGGGCGCATGAGGGCTTGCGTGGACCATTGGTACGAGCTGGCCGACCTGGACGACGACCGCGCTGCCGAGCGGATTCGCGCCGATCGAATCGACATTCTAGTCGACCTCTCGGGTCACACTGCCGATAACCGTCTGCTGGTATTCGCGCGCAAACCCGCGCCGGTGCAGGTGAGCTGGCTCGGATACATGATGACCACCGGCCTGTCGGCCATCGACTACCGAATATCGGACGGCTGCGCGGATCCTCCCGGCACGACGGAGACGCTGCACACCGAGACCTTGTGGCGTCTTCCCTCGGTGACCGTCTTCCAGCCTCCAGAGAACAGTCCACCTGTCGGTTCCCTTCCCCTGTCGACGGTCGGGCAATTCACGTTTGGCTGCCTCAACAACCCGGCCAAGCTGGGGTCGGACGTTGTCGAGACCTGGGCGCGCATCCTCACGGCTCTCCCCGACTCGCGGCTCCTCCTTGGCAACGCCGGCGATCCGGCGATCCGGAACCGCCTCGTTCGGGCGTTTGCCGAGCACGGGGTCAGCGAATCGCGTTTGGGGTTCCAACCCAAGCTCCCACTGGCGGAGTATCTGCGCCTTCACCACCGGATCGACCTCGGTCTCGACCCGTTCCCCTACAACGGCGGCGCGACCAGCTGCTACTCGTTGTGGATGGGGGTGCCCTTTGTCGCACTTCTCGGGAGATCGCTACATGGCTCGCATGGGCGTGAGCCTCCTCACCAACGTGGGACTCGGGAGCCTGGTTGCCGAAAAGCCGGACGAGTACGTGGCGCTCGCCTGCAAACTCGCCGCCGATCCGATAAATCTCGCGGCCATCCGGGCCTCCTTGCGCGAGCGAATGGCGAATTCGATCGCCGACGGCGCCCGGTTCACGCGCAACCTGGAATCCGCGTACCGGGAAATGTGGCGGCGCTGGTGCCGCAAGGTGTCGATCTCATCTGGCATGGGCTTCGGCGATCAGCCGATAAGTTAGAGCCGTTTGCCTGAATTCACGGCGACAAGATGGGACTCCGCTCGTTCGGCGCCTGTCCCTCCTAAGAGAGCCGGACTCAATCAGTCCACTTATCCAGGTACTTGCGGTAGTTCTCGGTCCAACGCTTGGTACCAAATTGTCCGCCGCTTTGATGAGTCAGGCTGATGGCCCAGGTTCCCAGGCGCAGGCCCTTTTCACGCGCGGTCCTGCAGAAATCCATGTCGTAGAAATCAAAGTCGAAGCGGGGATCGAAAAGCACGTCCTTTCCGATGAGGGTCGATCTCCGGGCGGCTATCAAGACCCCGTCGAGCAGCTCACACGGCGCCGGCACCGGACCGAAAATGCTGAGATCTCCGAAGGGGTGACTGCCGTGACCGACGCGCCCGCTCAGGTTGTGCTTTTCATCCCATGTCCTTCGTTCATCGACAAAGCACCAGGACGGCTGACGCGGCAGCCGCCGCCGGTTGCCCGCGACGCCGATGACGTCATACTGCGCCAATCCTTCGATCACCCGATCCACCAGGAAGGAGTCGTCGATCCACACGTCGTCGTGGACAAGAACCACGAAGTCGTTCTCGGAATTCCACCGGATCTTCCTGTTGTAGATTTCGGGCAGGCCAGTTCTGTTTTCAAACACCACGTCCTGCCTCAGCCTCCCGTCGCCTGCCAGCCGCCTAAGCGAAATACCGAGAGCCGAATCATTCCGGAATCGGGTTGCCGACAACTGGGTGGCGCTCACGATATCTATCACCATCTCTCGGACTTCCTCAAAGCCGATCAACGTCGAAGCTGGCAAGCGCGGTCTCGAAATACTCCTTGGCCTGAGCCAGCCTGTACATCGCTCTTATTTGGGATGGTCCCAAAGCACGAGTCGGGAGGTCGCCCCCTTCTCGGGTGCGTGTCAGAGCACCTTGCCCGGGTTCATGATTCCGAGCGGATCGAGCGCTCGCTTCACGGCGCGCATGAGATCGAGCTCCACCGCTGACTTGTAGCGCCTGATCTCCTCGCGCCTGAGCTGCCCCACCCCGTGCTCGGCGCTGATCGAGCCGCCAAGGCGCGCAACGCCGTCGTGAACGATGCGGTTCACCGCGCTCAGCTCCCGCTCGATGAACGCCGCGGCGGGCGTTCCCGTCGGGGCGGTGACGTTGTAGTGCAGGTTGCCGTCGCCGAGGTGCCCGAACGCGACGACGCGGACGCCGGGAAAGGCGCGCGCAAGCTCGGCGTCGGTCGCCCCGGCGAACTCGGCGATGCGCGAGATCGGGAGCGACACATCGTGCTTGATATTCGGCCCCTCGTGCGCCTGCGCCTCCGAGATGATTCTCCCTGAGCGCCCAGAAGGCCCGGGACTGGGCCTCGCTCTGCGCCACGGCGGCGTCCAGAATCAAGCCTTCGCCCAGCGCGTCTTCCAGCACGCTCTCGATGAGCGCCCTCGCTCCCTCGCCCGGCTGCGTGTCCGAGAGTTCCAGCAGCACGTAATGGGCGAAACGGCGCGGGAAACGGGGCCGCTGAGTCCCTTGAAATGCTTGAGCACGAGCGAAAGACAGAAATCCGAGAACAGCTCGAATCCCGTGAGCCGCTCGCCGCAGGCATCCCGCGCCCGATCGAGCAAGGCCAGCGCCTTTTCCGGACTTTGCACCGCCGCAACCGCGGTCGCGTGCGATTTTGGCAAGGGAAAGAGCTTCAGCACCGCCGCCGTGATCACGCCGAGCGTCCCCTCCGCGCCGATGAAAAGCTGCTTGAGATCGTAGCCGGTGTTGTCCTTGCGCAAGCCGCGCAGGCCGTCCCATATCTGCCCGGAAGGCAGGACGACCTCGAGCCCCAGTACCAGCTCTCGGGCGTTTCCGTAGCGCAGCACCGCGGTGCCGCCCGCGTTGGTCGAAAGATTGCCGCCGATCTCGCAGCTTCCTTCCGCCGCGAGGCTCAAGGGGAAGAGCCGCCCTGATTCCTGAGCGGTCTTCTGCAGGCCTGCGAGAACGCAGCCCGCTTCCGCGGTCATCGTGTTGTTGCGCGCATCGAGTGACCGGACCTTGTTCATGCGGGAAAGATTCAGCACGACCTGCGCGCCGCTCGCATCCGGCGTCGCGGCGCCGCTCAGGCCCGTATTTCCGCCCTGGGGGACGATCGCGGTGCGCGTCGCTGCGCACGCGCGCACGACCCGCGCGACCTCCGCGGTCGAACCCGGCCTCACAACGGCGAGCGGCCGGCCCAGGTAGCGCTTGCGCCAATCGGTCGCGTACGGCGCGATTTCCTCCGGCGCCGTGACCAGCCCCGCGGCGCCGACGATGGCGCGAATCTCGTCGATGAGCGCTGTCATTTCGCCGTCGCGGCGCAACTTCGAAGCCGGATCCTCAGCCGACCGTCTTGAGCGCGTCTCGCATTCGCGCGATGGTCGCCCGATAGTCCTTGGAACCGAAGATTGCCGATCCCGCAACAAAGGTGTCGGCTCCGGCGCGCGCGATATCCGCGATATTGGCCGCGTTGACGCCGCCATCCACTTCGAGCATGACGGCGCGTCCCGCGCCCTGTGCCGCCTCGTCGATCTTGCGGCGCGCCAGGCGCAGCTTGTCCAGCGAGTGCGCGATGAAACTCTGCCCGCCGAACCCCGGATTCACCGACATGACGAGCACCAGGTCGAGCCTGTGCAGCACGTGATCGAGATGATCGAGGGGCGTCGCCGGGTTGAACACGAGCCCCGCCTTGCATCCCGACTCGAGGATCAGCCCGATCGTGCGATCGACATGTTCGCTCGCCTCGGGATGAAAGCTGATGATGTTGGCTCCGGCCCGGGCGAAATCCGGAATGATGCGATCGACCGGTTTGACCATGAGGTGCACGTCGATCATGCTCTGCGTGAGCGGCCTGATCGCCTCGCACACCATCGGTCCCACGGTGAGGTTCGGCACGTAATGGTTGTCCATCACGTCGAAATGGATCATGTCCGCGCCGGCCGCGACGACTGCCTTCACTTCCTCGCCGAGCCGCGCAAAGTCCGCGGACAGGATGCTCGGGGCGATGCGGAAAGTTTGTGTGGCCATTGCAGAAATTCTACTTGGATTCCCACCGCACCGCATGAAACCGCCGCCTGCACCTTGTCAGTGCGGGCGATTTCGTGTGGAATGAGTTCATGGCCGAAACGAGAAGATACGAGGTCGCGGTCTCATCCCAGACCCAGTACGTTCCCGAGCAATCCGACGAGCAGGGCGGCCGCTACGTCTTCGCCTACACGATCACCCTCCGCAACACCGGGAGCGTCTCCGCGCAGTTGATCTCGCGCCACTGGATCATTACCGACGCCGGCAACCAGGTGCAGGAAGTGCGCGGCCTGGGGGTCGTAGGCGCGCAGCCTCTGCTCAAACCCGGCGAGAGCTTCGAATACACGAGCGGAACCGCTATCCCGACCCCGGTCGGGACGATGCGCGGCAGCTACCAGATGGTGGCCGAGGACGGGACGCGCTTCGATGCAACCATCCCCGAGTTCACTCTGTCGGTGCCCCGCGTATTGCACTAGCGCGGAGGATCGTCCCTTTGGTCGGACCGACCGGCATCGCGCTCGCCGCGCGACGGTCCGGGCAGAGTCCACCAGACGATGAACGCAAGAATGGCAAGCGCTACGCCGGCCTCGAGCAGGTAGATCCACAACCCGGAACTCACGTCGCTATACTCTCTCAAATCGCTTGGAGCAAATGATAGAGCATCTGCGTTGGGCGGTCGTTCTTGCCGCCGGATTGATTGCTGGCTGTGCGGTCCAGCCTGGACTGGATGTCTCCGCGGGCTGCCCCTCGGGCGCTTGCCCTGCGTGCCCCTCGTGCCCCGCGCGGCCGGCCGTCGCCCAGAGAATCAATCCTCTGGAACCGGTGGCATTCGATACGATTGCAGGCTGGAAGGAGGGCGAGCAGGCGGCCGCCTGGAGCGCACTCCTCCTGTCGTGTCAGGCGCTGCGCTGGCGCGAAGCCTGGCGGGGTGCTTGCGCGCGCGCAGCCGAGCTTCGCTCCCCCAACGACGAAGACGCGCGACGCTTCTTCGAGGATCATTTCATTCCCTGGCGCCTCGCCAACCCCGATGGGTCGCTCGAAGGCATCGTGACGGGCTACTACGAGCCGCTGGTGCGCGGCAGCCGCCAAAGGGTCCCGCCGTACATCCATCCTCTCTATGCTCCGCCTGACGACCTGCTTACGATCGACCTCGGCGCAACGAATCCGGAACTTCGCGGAATGCGCCTGCGCGGGCGAATGGAGGGAAGACGGGTCGTGCCCTATTACTCGCGCGCGGAAATCGCCCGCGGCGCGGCGCCCGTCGCGGGAAAGGAAATCGTCTGGATCGACGATCCGATCGACGCATTCTTCCTTCAGATCCAGGGTTCGGGACGCGTCCGGCTCGAAAGCGGGGAAACGCTGCGCATCGGCTACGCCGACCAGAACGGCCACCCTTTTCTGTCGATCGGACGCTATCTGGTCGAGCGCGGCGAGTTGAAGCTCGGCGAAGCCTCGATGCAGACGATCAAGTCATGGGCTGCGGCCAATTCGAAGCGCCTGGAGGAACTCCTCAATCACAACCCGAGCTTCGTGTTTTTCCGCGAACTGCCTCTCGACAACCCGGCGAACGGCCCGGTCGGAGCCCTGGGCGTGCCACTCACTGCGGGACGCTCGATCGCCGTGGATCCGCGCTACGTCCCGCTCGGCGCACCAGTATTCATCGGCACGACCCACCCGGCGAGCGAAACTCCGCTCAACCGGCTGGTGCTCGCCCAGGACGCCGGCGGAGCAATCCGCAATCCGGTGCGCGCGGACTTCTTCTGGGGATTCGGCCCTGAGGCGGGGGCCCAAGCAGGACGCATGCGGCAACAGGGACGGATGTGGGTCCTGCTCCCCAAGGAGCTGAAAGCGGGCGCGGCGATACCGTCCACGCCCTAGATCACTTCCTCGCTTCTTCGATGAGCTTCACCAACTCTTCGGGCCGGGCGCCCAGGATGCGCTGACCGTTTGCAGCAAAGCTGGTCGGTGTGGCTCTCACCCCGACCTTCTGGCCCAGAGCGAGCCACCGATCGACGGGCGCGCTGCAGGCCCCGGAAACAGCCACATCCCGGCCGTTGAGCATGAAATCGTAGTAGGCCTTGGCCCGATCGGGCGCACACCAGATCGCCCGCGACTTGTCCGTCGACTCGGCACGGATGATCGGGAAGAGGAAGGTGTAGATCGTGATGTCGTCCTCGCGCATCAGGGCCCGGTCCAGATTCCTGCAATACGGACAGTAGGGATCGGAGAAGATCGCAACCACGCGCTTCCCGTTGCCGCGCACCTGCTTGATCGCGATCTCGAACGGCAAATCTTCGAACTTTATCGCGGAGAGTTTTTGCTGGCGCTCCTCGGTGACGTTCTTCTGGGAACGCGCATCGATGATCTCGCCGCGGAAAACGAAGTTCACCTTCTCGTCGGCGTAGAAGATCGTGTCCCCGACCACGATTTCGTACAGGCCGGAATACGGCGTTTTGGCGACGCTCGTCACCTTCATTCCCGCGAAGCGGGCCTCGACGCCCCGCTTGACCTGAGCCTCGTCGGCGAGTGCCGCCGCCGTGAAGGACAACGCAATACACAGGGCTGCCAGCCGCGCACTCATGATGATTCCTTTCGACGAAGGCCCCCGCCCACCGCGATAGCGCGGCGCGAGAGGAACGTCTTTATGACCGGTACGGAGTTCGTCAGGTTCAATCCGAGATTCCGGAAGCGCGCGGCGATCCGGTTGTCCGAAGCGAACATCCGGGCGAGCGCGTCGGTGACAAAGCGCAGCGCGAGTATATCCTCGGCACGCGCGCGCTCAAAGCGCCGCAGCAGGAGGGGATCCCCCGCGTCGGGTGCCCCGAGGAGCAGCTCCGAAAGCGAATGGGCGTCGCCCAATCCCAGATTTGCGCCCTGACCCGCAAGCGGATGCACGACGTGCGCCGCGTCGCCGATCAGAGCGACGCGCCCATGCCCGATGCGCTTGGCGATCATCCGGCTCAAGGGGAAGGCGAGAGGCGCCGTGAGCAGTTCCAGCTCGCCGAGGACTTCGCCGCCCGCTCCGGCTACGCGCCGGCAAAAAGCGTCCGGCGGCAGAGCGAGCAGATCGCGCGCATGCGGCTCGGGCGCCGACCAGACGATCGAAACGCGCCGGTCGGGGAGCGGCAGATACGCGAGTACGCCGTCGCGGCGAAACCATTGATACGCGATATTGCGGTGCGGCCGCGCGCAGGCGAAGTTGGCGACGATCCCCCGCTGCGCATAGCTGCCGGCCCGGGCGTCGATACCTGCGGAGCGCCGCACCCACGAGTCGGCGCCGTCCGCGCCGACCACGAGCTTCGCGGTCGCCACCTTACCGTCTTCAAGGCGGATCTCGACGCGCTCGCCCTCCCGGCGCAGCTCGGCGGGAGCCGCCGGACACAGCAGCGCGAGATTGTCCTGGCGCTCGAGGCCTTCCCACAGCGCGTGCTGCAGCCGGCTGGATTCGACTGTCGCTGCGAGCTGAAGCGCCCCGGACTCATAGGCGGAAAAATCGAGATGCGAGCGAGCGTCGTCGCCGAATACGCGCATGTCGTAGATCGGTGTCACGCGAGCGCTCTCGATTCGCGCCCACGCGCCGACGCCTTCGAGGAAAGCGATGCTCGCCGGGGTCAGCGCGAACACCCGCGAGTCCCATTCGGCGGTCGCCGCAGCAGGCCGCCTGCGTTCGATCAGTGCAAGCTTGAGCCTGGTCCCGGCCAGCGCCGCGGCAAGGCTCGCTCCGGGAAGCCCGCCGCCGATGATGACGACGTCGAAATTCACTCGGCGATTGTACTCGCCTTCGATTCGCTTCCTTGACAACACTCCGACAGGAAAAGGATAATTCGCCGCTTTCCGTGGCGAATTAGCTCAGCTGGTTAGAGCGACGGAATCATAATCCGCAGGTCCGGGGTTCGAGTCCCTGATTCGCCACCACTTCTTCCCAGGCGAGACCATGACCCCATGCCGCGCCGCATGTCTTGCCCTCGTTTCGGTCTGGTTGTGGGCCGCACCGGTCCTCGCCCAGATTCGGTACTCCCCTATCCCCGATAACGCAAAGCTCGGCCATATCCGGCACGTGGAAGCGATGGCTGTGACCGTGAGCAAGAAGCCGATGCAGCTCGCCGCCGGCGCGACCATCCGAAACCAGAGGAACCTGATCATCGTTCCGGTCGCCATTCCCGGCGAGGGCGCCTGGGCGGCTTTCACGCTGGATCGCAATGGGCAGATTTCCCAGGTGTGGCTGCTGACGCCCGAGGAACTCGCGCGTGCGAGGAAACGCTCGAGCGGCGGCTAGCGTGAAGCTCTTCATCCGCACCTTCGGCTGCCAGATGAACGAGTACGACTCGGACAGGATGGCGGACTTGCTGCACGCCGAAAAGGGCTTCGAGACGACCGACCGGCCCGAGGACGCCGATCTGATCCTGTTCAATACGTGCTCGGTGCGCGAAAAGGCGCAGGAGAAAGTCTTTCACGACCTCGGCCGGGTCAAGCACCTGAAACGGGAAAAGCGCGAGCTGCTGATCGGCGTGGGCGGCTGCGTCGCGAGCCAGGAAG
Organism: uncultured beta proteobacterium; assembly: GCA_963699535.1. Taxonomy (GTDB): domain Bacteria; phylum Pseudomonadota; class Gammaproteobacteria; order Burkholderiales; family SG8-39; genus VBDM01. The sequence continues at coordinate 162,464 of CAVOUJ010000016.1, forward strand.
GCGCGGCGATCGTCGCGCGCGCCCCCTATGTCGATCTGGTGTTCGGCCCGCAGACCCTGCACCGGCTGCCGGAGATGATCGACGCTCGGCGCAGCTCGGGACGGCCGCAGGTGGACGTCTCATTTCCCGAAATCGAGAAATTCGACCGGCTCCCGCCCGCGCGCGTGGAAGGGCCTCGCGGCTACGTGTCGATCATGGAGGGATGCAGCAAGTATTGCAGCTTCTGCGTCGTTCCCTACACCCGCGGCGAGGAAATGTCGCGGCCCTTCGACGACGTTCTCACGGAAATCGCGGACCTCGCCGGCCAGGGAGTGAAGGAAGTCACCCTGCTCGGCCAGAACGTCAACGCCTATCGAGGCAGCATGCCCGAATCGGGAGTCGCGGATTTTGCGCTGCTCCTCGACTACGTCGCCGCAGTTCCCGGAATCGGGCGCATCCGCTACACGACATCGCACCCGAGGGAATTCACCGAGCGCCTGATCGACGCCCATTCCCGGATAGCCAAGCTCGCGCCGCATGTGCACCTGCCGGTGCAATCGGGCTCGGACCGGGTTCTGGCCGCGATGAAGCGCGGCTACACCGTCCTCGAATACAAGTCGATCGTCCGAAAGCTCCGCGCCGTGAGGCCCGACGATCAGCATCTCCTCGGATTTCATCGTCGGGTTTCCCGGCGAAACCGAAAGGGAGTTCGAGGCCACACTAGGGCTCATCGACGAGGTCGGCTTCGACAATTCGTTTTCCTTCGTCTACAGCACGCCGGCCAGGCACGCCTGCGGCCGAGCTTCCCGACGATACTCCTCAGGAGCAGAAGCTCGCGCGTCTCGCACGGCTGCAGGAAAGAATCGATGCACAGGAAAGGAGTATCTCCGAGCGGATGATCGGCACACGTCAACTCATCCTCGTCGAAGGCGCCTCCAGCAGGGACACCGCGGAGCTGTCGGGGCGAACGGGAAACAACCGCGTGATCAACTTCCGGGGATCGCGCGAGCTCATCGGGCAGTTCGTCGAAGCGACCGTCACGGCGGCAAGGCGCCATTCGCTGCGCGGCGAGGTGAGCGTTGCGGCGTAGGCCCTTGAAGACCCACCCCATGGAGCTGACCCTCGCTCCCGTCGACAATCAGCGCCTCGCCAACCTCTGCGGCGCCATGGACGGAAACCTGAGGCAGATCGAAGCCGCGCTCGACGTCTCGATCGCCCGCCGCGGTGAGCGTTTCACCATTCGCGGCGCGCAGTCGGCGCAAGCAGCCGAGGTGCTGAAGAAGTTCTACGGAGAGGCGAAGCGCGGTCTCAGCCTCGACGATGTCCAGCTCGGCCTGATCGAAGCCCGCGCCCGCGGGCGCGGGGAAACCAAGGACGAGACGCCGCTCCTCACCCGCCGGGCCGACCTGCACGGCCGCACTCCGAGACAGCGCCAGTACATCCAGAACATCCTCGAGCACGACATCACCTTCGCGGTTGGTCCGGCCGGCACCGGCAAGACCTATCTCGCGGTGGCCTGCGCCGTCGATGCGCTGGAGCGCGACGCCGTCAAGCGCATCGTGCTCGTGCGTCCGGCAGTCGAGGCGGGCGAGCGGCTCGGCTTTCTCCCCGGCGACCTCGCGCAGAAGGTCGATCCCTACCTCCGGCCGCTCTACGACGCGCTCTACGACCTGCTCGGGTTCGACAAGGTCGGGAGGCTTTTCGAGCGGGGCGCGATCGAGCTTGCGCCGCTCGCCTACATGCGCGGCCGCACGCTGAACCATTCCTTCGTCATCCTCGACGAGGCGCAGAACACGACGCCCGAGCAGATGAAGATGTTCCTCACCCGAATCGGATTCGGCTCGAAGGCCGTGGTCACCGGCGACGTCACGCAGATCGACCTTGCGCGCGGCCAGAAGAGCGGGATGGTCGCAGTGCAGAAGATCCTTGCCGACGTGCGCGGGATCGCGTTCAGCGCATTCAAGAGCGAGGACGTCGTCCGCCATCCCCTCGTGCAGCGCATCGTGGACGCCTACGAGCGTCACGGCGACGAGTAGTCCGGCGTGCGCGGCGGGTCGGGTCCTGCTTTGCGACGAGCTTCGCAACGAGCGCGAAGGCCGCGCCTCACGCTCCACCTCCAGATTGCTTCGCGCGCCGTTCGCGTCCCCGGGCTTCTCCGGTTGCGCCGCTGGGCCCGAGCGGCACTCGAGGGCCCTGGCGAGATCACCGTGAGGATCGTCGGCGCCGCGGAAGCCCGGGCCCTCAACCGCCGCTATCGCGGTCGCGATTACGCGGCCAACGTGCTCGCCTTTCCCTACGACTCGTCGCGCGGGATGCTGTGGGGCGACGTCGTCCTGTGTGCACCGGTGATCGCACGCGAAGCGCGCGTGCAAGGCAAGGCCTTGGATGCGCATTTTGCGCATTTGACGGTCCACGGATTGCTGCATCTGCGGGGACACAAGCACGCGCGGCGGCGCGAAGCCGCGCGCATGGAAGCCCTGGAAACGAAGCTTCTCGCCAAACTCGGGTATCCTGATCCATACGAATGAACGAACCGAGCAAACCTTCGCTGCTTGAGCGCCTTTCCGCTCTGCTGATGCGCGAGCCCGAGGACCGCGAGCAGCTGGTCAAGCTACTGCACTCGGCCTTCGAGCGGAATCTCCTCGACGGCGACGCCCTGTCGATGATCGAGGGCGCCTTGCAGGTGTCGGAGATGCAGGTGCGGGACATCATGGTGCCGCGTTCGCAGATGGACGTCATCGACGTCAACGAGTCCCCCGACCAATTCATCCCGCACGTCATCGCGACGGCTCATTCGCGCTTCCCGGTGATCGACAAGAACCGCGACGACGTTATCGGCATCCTGCTTGCAAAAGATCTGCTGCGTTACTACGCCGGCGAGGAAGAGTTCCGGGTGCGCGCCATGCTCAGACCCGCGGTGTTCGTCCCGGAATCTAAGCGCCTCAACGTGCTGCTGCGCGAGTTCCGCGCGAACCGCAACCACATGGCGGTGGTCGTCGATGAGTACGGAGGCGTAGCGGGCCTGGTGACGATCGAGGACGTACTCGAGCAGATCGTCGGCGAGATCGAGGACGAGTACGATTTCGACGAGTCCGAGGACAACATCGTCGGCGAACAAGGCGGGCTCTATCGCGTCAAGGCGCAGACCGAGATCGCGGACTTCAACCAGACTTTCGGGACCCGATTCTCCGACACCGACTTCGACACGATCGGCGGCATGGTCATTCACCACCTCGGACGCCTTCCCAAGCGCGGCGAGTCCATCACCATCGGCAGCCTGCGCTTCCTGGTGTTGCGCGCCGACAGCCGCCGGTTGCACGTCCTGCAGGTACACAGGCTTCTGGACAAGGCTTGAAGGCGCTCCTCCAGTCGCCTCGCGCCGCCATCGCCGCGGCACTTGCGGGAGGCGCGGTCACCGTAGCCGGATTCGCGCCGGTCGCGGCATACCCGCTGACTTACGTGACCCTCGCCGGGTTGCTCGTTCTCTGGCTGCGCGCGCGAACTCCGTCACACGCTCTCTGGATCGGATTTGCATTCGGCGCCGGCCTGTTCGGCGCGGGAGCTTCCTGGGTCTATATCAGCCTGCACGACTTCGGCGCCATGCCCGCGCCGCTTGCCGCCTTGGCCACGGTAATCTATTGCGCAATCCTTTCCCTTTACCCGGCGGCGGCAGGCTGGTGCCTTGCGAGACTGCAACTTGGCCGAGTCGCCGCGTCCGTGGCCGCTTTTCCCGCGTCATGGGTTTTTCTTGAATGGATGCGCGGCTGGGTCTTCACCGGAGTTCCCTGGCTCGCGGTCGGCTACAGCCAGGTCGATTCTCCGCTGGCGGGCTTTGCCCCGGTCCTTGGCGTATACGGCGTGTCGTTCGCAACCGTTCTGTGCGCGGGGCTGCTCGTCGCCCTGCTTGCGCAAGGGCGCCGGGTCCGGATCGCGTGCGGCGCGGCGCTGGTGGCCATTATCGGTGTCGGTGGCGTGCTGAAGACGATCGCGTGGACTTCACCGCAGGGCGAGCCTGTCCGCGTCGCCCTGCTCCAGGGGAATATCTCCCAGGACCTCAAGTTCCAGGCGGAGCGCTATGCCAAGACCCTGGAGATCTACAGGCGGCTGATCGAAACCAGCGACGCGAAGTTGATCGTCCTGCCGGAGACCGCCATCCCGCGCTTTCTTGACGCCGTCGATCCCGGATATCTGAGGGACATCGCGCGAGTCGCCACGGAGCGCAACGCGGACGTCATGATCGGCGTGCCGAGCCGCGATCCGGACGGGCGTTATTTCAACAGCGTGGTCAGCCTCGGCGTCTCGCCGACGCAGCGCTACGACAAGTCGCACCTCGTACCCTTCGGAGAATTCGTGCCTCCCGGGCTGCGCTGGATGGTGACGACTCTCTCGATTCCGCTGTCGGATTTTTCATCCGGCCCGGGAAACGCGAGGCCGCTCGCCATCGCTGGCCAGCTCGTCGCTCCGAACATCTGCTGGGAAGACGCCTTCGGCGAGGAGATCATCCGGGCGCTGCCCGATGCGACGCTGCTCGTCAACGTTTCGAACGTCGCCTGGTTCGGCAATTCGCTCGCTCCCGGCCAGCACCTCCAGATCGCGCGCATGCGCGCGATCGAAGCCGGGCGCACCATGCTGCGCGCGACCAACACCGGGGTCACCGCGATCATCGACCCGCGCGGGGAGGTCGTGGCGAGCCTGCCGCAATTCACCGAAGGCGTCCTTGCCGGCGAGGCGCGCGGGTACTCCGGTGCATCGCCGTACGTGAGGCTCGGCAACACGCCCATCGTGATTGCCTGCGCGCTGCTCCTTGCCGGGCTTGCGTTCGCCCGCCGCCGCGGTCTGGGGCGGGCCGCGGAAACTCGGTAGAATCCGTCGCTGCCGGCGCGTCACCCATG
>CAVOUJ010000017.1:0-95301 GCA_963699535.1 uncultured beta proteobacterium
CGCCCATGCCTCGCGCGCGGGAACCGGCTCGGCGCCCCTGGATGGAACCGCCAGCTCGTCGCCTCTCCAGGCGTCCACTCCCGCCTTGTCCATCGCGCGTTCCGGCTTCACCTCCTGCTCGGCCTCGGCCTCGGCCTTCGCCTTCATCTTGGCCCGAGCCTTCTCCTCGTCGCGAGCCTGCCTTTCCAGTTCCTTGGCGCGCTTTTCCGTCTCCTCCTGGTGGGCTCTTGGTCAGCTTCGCGGCGGGCACGCTCCTCCCGCTGCTTGCGCTCTGCCTCCTCGCGCTCACGCTCGGCTTCCTGCCGGGCTTTCTCCTCCTGCTCCCGCAGGAACGCTCCAGCGACCTGTCATCCTCGATCTGCCTGCGCTTGGCCGCCTCTTCCGCGGCGCGGCGCCGAATCATTTCCTCTTGCCGGGCGCGCTGCTCCGCCTCGCGGCGCGCGCGCTCTTCCTGCTCCCGCCGGACGCGGATCTCGGTTTCCAGCCTGGCGCGCGCTTCGGCTTCGAGCCGCGCCGCCTGCTCGGCCCGCGCCCGCTCTTCGCGCTCCCGCCGCGCTCTCTCCTCGGCTTCCCTCGCCACCCTCTCGGCCAACTCGCGTTGCGCTCTTTCGGCGCTTTCCTTGGTGGGACGCTCTTCGACTTCGCGCTTTATCCCGAGCTCCGATTCGACTCTCGCACGCACCTCGGCTTCGAGCCGCGCCTTATCATCCGCCTCCCGGCGACGTTCTTCCGCCTCTTGCCTTGCACGATCGAGCGCGCTGACGCCGGCCAGAGTGTCGACTTTCGCCCGATTGGCGATCTCCTGCCGCGTCTTTTCTTCGGCCGCCTTGCGCGCTCGCGCCTCGGCAACTTTGCGATGCAGTGTTTCCGCCTCCGCTCTCGCCCTGCCGGCCGCTTCGTCGTGCGCGCGCCTCGCCTGAACCTGGCGGGCGATTTCCTGCGCCTGCGCCTGAAGCTTTTCGTCCTCGCCCGCCCTGGAAGCAGGTCCGGCGGCGTTGGGCATGGAGTAAGGTCCTGCGGGGTTGGGTTTGGAGGCAGGTGCTGCGGGGTTGGGTTTGGAGGCAGGTGCTGCGGGGTTGGGTTTGGAGGCAGGTGCTGCGGGGCCGGGCCTCGAGGACGCAGGAGGCACGGACCCGAGCGAGGTGAAATCCAGGTCATCGGCGTCCGCCGGAGGCTGCGAGATCGAAGGACGTCCCGTCGACGCCCGCGGCTCCTCGTTCGCGACAAACTCGCGCACGTAGTGCTCGATTTCAAGCTGCTTGAGAATGTCCAGGAGCTTCGGCTCGCTCAACTTCTCCAGTCGATCGAGCAGCTTGGAAACGCTGACCTGTCCGTCGATTTCCTTGAGGACGTTTCGGAGTTCGCGCGAGAGATTGCTGGTCTTGCCGGTCGCCTCCATCAGGCCCTTGCCGGTCTTGGTGAGAATCGATCCGCGGTGCATGCGCGCTGAGTGTTTGAATCGCTGCTGGGCGGGGCCGCCGCCCGCCTCGTTACTCGCCGCCTATTATAGGCAAGTCTCCCTCGGCCGGGGTCCCATATCCGCCTCCCCCGGGCGTTTCGATGACGAAAATGTCGCCTGCTTGCGCCTCGATCTGGTCGCAGCCTGCCAGCTCGATCACGCTGCCGTCGGCGCGGCGCACCCAGTTGCGTCCAGGTTTCCCGGAAGCACCGCCCGCCATGCCGTAAGGCGCGATGCGGCGGTGCTCCGAGAGAATCGCCGCCGTCATGGGCTCCAGGAAACGCACGCATCGAATCGCGCCGTCGCCCCCCCGCCAGCGCCCCGCGCCGCCGCTGCCGCGCCGGATTTCGAAAGCTCTCGAGGAGCACCGGAAACCGCCATTCCAGCACCTCCGGGTCGGTCAGGCGCGAATTGGTCATGTGCGTCTGGACGACATCGGTTCCGTCGAATCCCTGCGGTGCGTCATCCGCGCCGGCGCTCAGGACGCCTGCGCCCGACCCGCCTGCGATGGTTTCGTAGTACTGGTACCGGTCGTTGCCGAACGTGAAATTGCTCATCGTGCCGCAGGACGCCGCCATGACGCCGAGCGCTCCGTAGAGCGCGTCGGTGATGCACTGGGAAGTCTCGACGTTTCCGGCCACCACCGCCGCCGGATAGCGCGGCCGCGAGCATCGAGCCTTCCGGAATGATCACCTGCAGGGGCTTCAGGCAGCCGGCGTTCATCGGAATCTCGTCGTCGACGAGCGTGCGGAACACGTACAGGACCGCAGCCATGCACACGGCCGAGGGCGCGTTGAAATTGTTCGGCAGCTGGGGCGAGGTCCCGGTGAAATCGATCGTGGCGCTGCGCGCCTTGCGGTCGATCGCGATTCTCACGCGGATCACGGCGCCGTTGTCGATCGCGTAGCTGAATTCGCCGTCCCTCAGCACGCTCGATCACGCGGCGCACCGCCTCCTCGGCGTTGTCCTGCACGTGCCGCATGTAGGCGTGCACGACGTCGAGCCCGAAGTGACGGACCATGCGCCGCAGCTCCTGCGCGCCCTTTTCGTTCGCCGCGACCATGGCCCGCAGATCGGCGATGTTCTGCTCGATGTTGCGCGCCGGGTACGGGCCCGGAGGAAAGGAGCGCGACCGTCTCGGCCTCGCGCAGCCGGCCTTCCTCGACCAGCAGGAAATTGTCGATCAGCACGCCTTCCTCCTCGACGACCCGGCTCCGAGGCGGCATCGAACCCGGCGTGATGCCGCCGATGTCGGCGTGATGGCCGCGCGAGCCGACGTAGAACAGAATCTCCGCTGCCCGCCTCGTCGAACACCGGGCTGATCACCGTGACGTCGGGCAGATGCGTGCCGCCGTTGTAGGGCGCGTTCAGCATGTAGACATCGCCCGCCTTCATCTTCCCGCGGTTCTCGCGGATCACCGCGCGCACGCTCTCGCCCATCGAGCCCAGGTGCACCGGCATGTGCGGCGCGTTGGCGATGAGAGCTGCCGTCCCGGTCGAACACCGCGCAGGAAAAATCGAGCCGTTCCTTGATGTTCACCGAGTACGCCGTGTTCGCGAGCGCGCAGGCCCATCTGCTCGGCGATGGACATGTACAGATTGTTGAAGATCTCCAGCCTCACCGGATCGACGCGCGTGCCGATCGCCACTGCCGCCGCGGGCCGCGCCTCGACGCGCTCGAGCACCATGTGGTCCGAGGCGCGTGACTTCCGCCCGCCAGCCGGGCTCGACCACGGTGGTGGCGTTGCGTCTCGGCGATGATCGCGGGCCCCGTCGATCCGGTCCCCGGGCGCAAGAGCCGCTCGCGCAGAAACACCGGAGTCCGGTGCGCACGGCCTCCCGTGTGCATGCTCACCCATTCCGCGGGCTGCGGCGCCGCCGCGCGACGCCGCACCGCGGCGCCGGTCGTCTCGTCGAAGACCTCCGGCGCGCCGATCGCCTCGACCGAGACCGACTCGACGATCAGGCTGCGATCGGACATGAGGAAGCTGTAGCGCCTGCGGTAGGCGGCCTCGAACTGCGCGACGATGTCGTCGATACCGCCGAAGCCGACGACGAGCGCCGAGTCGGTGCCGTCGTAGCGCACGTGCACGCGCCTGACGATTCGAATTCGCTCCGGCGCGAGACCCTGCGACAGCAGCTCGTCGCGCGCGACCGAGGCGAGGCGCGCGATTCGCTCCTCGAGGTCCGTAAGCCTGCCCGCTTCCAGCTTCGTCTCGACGGCCTCTTCGCGCATCGCAACCGTGTCGGCAAGCCCCATGCCGTAGGCGGAAAGCACGCCCGCGAGAGGGTGGATGAAGACGCGCGTCATCCCGAGAGCGTCGGCAACCCGGCAGGCGTGCTGGCCCGCTGCGCCTCCAAAGCAGCACAGCGTGTATTCGGTAACGTCGTGTCCGCGCTGAACTGAGATTTTCTTGATCGCTTCCGCCATGTTGCCGACCGCGATCTCGAGAAAACCCTCGGCCACCTGTTCCGCGCTGCGCGTGTCGCCGGTCGCGCGGCGAATCTCGTCGGCAAGATGGGAGAATCCCGCCCGCACTGCGGCTTCATCGAGCGGCATCCTGCCGTCCGGGCCGAACACGGATGGAAAGAACTTCGGCTGGATCCGTCCGAGCATCACGTTCGCGTCGGTCACGGTCAGCGGGCCGTTTCTGCGGTAGCTCGCGGGACCCGGATTGGCCCCCGCAGAATCGGGGCCGACCCGGTAGCGGGAGCCGTCGAAATGCAGGATCGACCCGCCGCCTGCGGCAACGGTGTGGATGCTCATCATGGGCGCGCGCATGCGCACTCCGGCGACCAGCGTCTCGAAGGCACGCTCCAGCTCGCCCGCATAGTGCGAGACGTCGGTCGACGTCCCGCCCATGTCGAACCCGATAATCTTTTCGAAGCCCGCGGCGAGCGACGCCCGCACCGCGCCGACGACGCCGCCCGCCGGCCCGGAGAGAATGCTGTCCTTGCCTGCAAACCGGCGTGCGTCAGTGAGCCCCCCGTTCGACTGCATGAACATCAGGCGTACGCCGGGCAGCTCGGACGCGACTTGCGCGACATATCGTCTGAGAATCGGCGAAACGTAGGCATCGACGACTGTGGTGTCCCCGCGCGACACGAGCTTCATGAGCGGGCTGACTTCGTGCGACACGGAAACCTGATCGTAGCCGACGGCGCGGGCAAGCTCGGCGACGCGCTTTTCGTGCTGCGGGTAGCGGTACCCGTGCATGAAAACGATCGCCGCCGAGCGGTATCCTTCGAGATGCGCGCGCTCCAGCTCGCGCCGCGCCGCTTCCGCGTCGAGGGTAACGATCGTCTCGCCGTGTGCCCCGAGGCGCTCGTCGATTTCGACCACTTTGGAATACAAGAGCTCCGGCAGAATGATGTGGCGGTCGAAAAGGCGCGGCCGGTTCTGGTAGGCGATGCGCAGCGCGTCGCGGAAGCCCCGGGTGATGAAGAGAATCGTGCGCTCGCCCTTTCGCTCGAGCAGCGCGTTGGTCGCGACGGTCGTGCCCATCTTCACGACCTCGATCGCGTCGGCCGGGATCGGCGCGCCGGGAGCGAGGCTGAGAGCCCGGCGGATGCCTTCGACGGCGGCGTCGGTGTAGCGGCCGGGGTCTTCGGAAAGGAGCTTCAGCGCGGCGAGAGTCCCGTCAGGGCGACGCGCGACCACATCGGTGAACGTGCCGCCGCGGTCGATCCAGAATTGCCAGAGGGGAGAGGGATTGGAGTTCACGGCGCGCTCGGCTCATCCTTTCGCGCGCGCCGCTCGCGCGCGAACAGGTAAAGGCCGCTCGCGATGACGATGGTGGCGCCGATCCACACCGTCGCGTCCGGCACGTCGCCGAAGACCAGATAGCCGAACAGGGCCATGTACAGGATTTGCTGGTAGAGGAAGGGCGCGAGCGTGCTCGCGGGAGCGTAGCGGTGTGCCATGGCGAGCAGATAGTGCCCGGTGCCACCCAGGACACCCATGAGGCAGAGGAGCGTCCATTCGAACCAGCCTTGCGGCGATTCCCAGGCCGTGAGCGCGAAGGGCGCGAGCACGACGCTCGCCATCGCGGCCGGAAGAAACTGGATCGTCTCGGGCGAATCGTACGCAGCGAGCTTGCGCGTCATCAGATTGAAAGCGGCGTATACCACGGCATTGGCGAGCGAGATCAGCATTGCCGGGTGGAAGGACTCCGAGCCGGGACGCACGACGACCAGCACTCCGGCGAAACCGACGAGGATCGCCGCCCAGCGCCGAGCGTCGAGCCTCTCCCCGAGCAGCGGCGCGCTCATCAGCGCGATGAGGATCGGCACGGTGAAGAAGATTGACGCGGTCACCGTGAGTTCCAAGTATTGCAGCGCCCAGAAGTTGATGCCGGTCATGGCGACGAACATCAGGCCGCGCAACACGTGCCAGCGCAGATGGCGGGTGCGTACGAGCGCCGCACCGCGGATCGGAAGTAGCAAAGCTGAAGCGAGGAGCGTGTGCGTAAGAAAGCGCAGCCACACCACGACGAGCACCGGAACGGACTGGACCAGCCATTTCGCGCTGCCGTCGAGCAGGGCGAAGCAGATGTACGTCAGCGAAATGAGGCCGATGCCGACGAGGCGGTTCCGGGCGCTGTCGGCGTGCAACATCAGCCGCGATCAACGCCGGGAGACGGTAACGAAAAGGCCACAGGGACGGGCTCACCTCGACCTGGGAAGGCCGCAGCTCATGGGTGCCGGCGATTGTACGTGAGCCCTGATGGCTCGGCACCTCATCGGAAGAAATTGACGCGAAGACGAGCGCTCAGTACCCTCGCCCCACCATGGACCAGGTGGATACCGTCGTCATCGGCGCAGGCGTGGTCGGCCTCGCGTGCGCGAGAGCGCTTGCGTTCGCGGGACGCGAGGTGATCGTCCTGGAATCCGAAAGCGCTATCGGTACGCACACGAGCTCCCGCAACAGCGAAGTCATCCACGCGGGGATCTACTATCCTCCCGGCTCGCTCAAGGCGAAGCTGTGCGTGGCAGGCCGCCTGGCGCTCTACCCTTTCCTATCCGAGCGCGGCATCCCGCACCGGCGCTGCGGCAAGCTGATCGTGGCGACCGAGCCCGCGCAGATCTCCGAGCTGGAGCAGATCCGCGCTCGGGCCGCATCCAACGGCGTCGGCGACCTGCGCATGCTCTCGTCCGGCGAAGCCCGCGCCCTGGAACCGCAGCTTGTTTGCGTCGCGGCGCTGGAATCGCCTTCCACCGGAATCATCGACAGCCACGGCTTCATGCTGGCGCTGCGCGGCGAAGCCGAGGACCGCGGCGCGGCGATCGCCTTCCGCAGCCCCGTGCTCTCGGGTCAGATCCGCAAAGGCGGCATCGAGCTCGAAGTCGGCGGCGCCGAGCCCATGCGCCTCGCCGCGCGCGCCGTCGTCAACAGCGCCGGCCTTTTTGCTCCGGCCGTGGCGCGCAGCCTCGCCGGATTTCCCTCCGAGCGGGTCCCCCCGAGCTACTACTGCAAAGGCAACTACTTCAGCCTTTCCGGGCGATCGCCCTTCACGCGCCTGGTCTATCCGGCGCCCGAATCCGCGGGCCTGGGCGTGCACCTCACGCTCGATCTCGCCGGCCAGGCGCGCTTCGGGCCGGACGTCGAATGGATCGAGCGCATCGACTACGACCTGGACCCGCGGCGGTCGCAGGTCTTCTACGAAGCCGTCCGCCGCTACTGGCCTCATCTCAAGGATGGCGCACTCCAGCCGGCGTATTCGGGCATCCGGCCCAAGATCCAGGCAAAGGGCGAGCCGGCGCGCGATTTCCTGATCGAGGGTCCGAGGGACCACGGCGTCCCGGGACTGGTGAACCTCTTCGGAATCGAATCGCCCGGGCTAACGGCGGCGCTGGCGATCGGCGACCACGTTCTGGGACTGCTCGGAGATTGACGCCCAACTGCCCGTCTGACAAACTGGCCCGCAGCCCTTCCGAAGAGGTCGCCATGAATCATGCCCACGCGATCCCTTGCAGTCCTCGCATTCGCGCTTCGCCGGGGCGCGGCGTCTGGCGCAGACCAAGTGGGACATGCCTACGGCCTACCCGGCGGGTAATTTCCACACCGAGAACATCGCGGCTTTCGCCGCCGACGTCGACAAGGCAACCGGCGGCAAGCTGAAGATCCAGGTCCACGCCAACGCATCGCTCTTCAAGGCACCCGAGATCAAGCGCGCGGTGCAGGGCGGCCAGGCCCAGATCGGCGAGATCCTGTGGGTGAACTACGAGAACGAGGATCCGCTCTGTTCGGCATCGACGGCGTGCCGTTCCTCGCCACGAGCTACGGCGAGGCGACGAAACTGTGGAGTGCTTCCCGCCAGACGCTCGAGGCGCGTTTGGCCAAGCAGGGCCTCTAGGGTGCTGTTCTCCGTTCCGTGGCCGCCGCAGGGCATCTACTCCAAGCGCCCGATCAACTCGGTCGCCGACATGAAGGGCCTGAAATGGCGCGCCTACAGCCCGGCCACCGCGCGCATCGCCGAGCTCGTGGGCGCACGCCGATCACGATCCAGGCGGCCGAGGTCACGCAGGCGCTCGCCACCGGCGCGATCGACTCGATGATGACCTCCGGCGCCACGGGCTACGACACCAAGGTGTACGAAACCGTGAAGAACTTCTACGACACCCAGGCCTGGCTGCCGAAGAACGTGGTGATCGTCAGCCAGAAGGCGTTCGATGCGCTCGACAAGTCCGACGCAGGCCGCGGTGCTCAAGGCCGCCGCAGCCGCCGAGACGCGCGGCTGGAAAACCAGCGAGGAAAAAACCAACTGGTACCTCGACCAGCTGCAGGAAGAACGGCATGAATGTCGCCGCCCCCAGCCCGACGCTCAAGGCCGACATGAGCAAAATCGGCGACACCATGCTCGCGGACTGGCTGAAGAAGACCGGGAGCGAGGGCAAGGCGGTGGTCGACGCCTATCGCAAGATGTGACGCTGACGCGGCGGGCGTGATCGCAGTGCGCCGTCTTCTCGATTTTCTCTACGACGCCGCGGGATACCTCGCGGCGTTTTTTGTTTTTGCGATCTTCGCCGTGATGATCGGCCAGACGGTGATGCGCGAACTGGGATTGCGCACCGGCGGCACCGACGATCTGGTCGCCTGGTTCTGGCGCCGCGTCGGCGTTTCTCGCCATGGCTCACGCTTTCCGCCGCGGCGACTTCGTCCGCGTCGTCGCTGCTGCTCCAGCATCTCGGGCCGCGCGCCCGGCGCCTCTCCGAAGCGGCATCCCTCGCCGCGGCGCCTCGCTTCTGCGGCTACCTCGCGTTCTGGGTGTCGAGGTTCGTCTATGAGAGCTGGCAGTTCCACGACATGGCGAACGGGCTCATCGCCATCCCGCTGTGGATTCCGCAAGTCGAGCTTCGTGATCGGCGCGTCTCTCCTGTTCGTCGCGGTGCTCGACGAACTCGTCCGCGTCGCTGCGCGGCGCACTCCGGGCTACGTCGCCGCGGTGGAAGAACGGCACCGCCGCGGCGACTTCACCGAAGACGTCTGAGCCCATGGAGCTGATTCAGATCGCGGGGCTGCTCCTGTTCGTGATGCTGCTGCTTCTCGCTGGAGGCGTGTGGATCGCGATGACGCTGCTCGATCGTCGGCTGGATCGGCATGGCTTTTTTCACCGGTACGCCGCCGGGCAAGAATCTCTTCACCGCGTTCTGGGGCTCGAGCACCACCTGGACGCTCGCCGCGCTGCCGTTGTTCATCTGGATGGGCGAAATCCTGTTCCGCACGCGCCTGTCGGAGGACATGTTCTCGCGGCCTCTCACCGTGGCTCAACCGCTTCCGGGCACGGCTGATGCATACCACCATCGTCGGCTGTGGAATCTTCGCTCGATGTCCGGCTCTTCGGCCGCGACCGCCGCGACCATCTCCAAGGTCACCATTCCGGAGCTGCGCAAGCGCGGCTACGACGAGAGCATGGCGGTCGGATCGCTGGCGGGTGCGGGTACGCTCGGCATGTCTGATCCCGCCTTCGATCACCATGATCGTGTACGGCGTCGCCGCGGACGTATCGATAGCCGCCTGTTCGTCGCCGGAGTGTCTTCCCGGCGTCCTGCTGATGCTGATGTTCTCCGCTTACATCGTCGCTCTGGGCGCTGTTCGAACCCGAAGAGGACTCCACCGCGTGACGAATTCTCCTCGCTGCAAACAAGGCTATGCGGCACCTATCTCATCCCGGCGATCCTGCTCATCGGTGTGGTGATCGGCTCGATCTACGCCGGCGTCGCCACGCCGACCGAGGCCGCGGCCATCGGCGTCTCCGGGGCGCTGGCCCTCGCCGCGGTTTCCGGTTCGCTTACCTGGAAGAATTTCGAAGCGAGCGTGATGGGCGCCACCCGTACCTCGTGCATGATCGCTTTCATCCTCGCCGGCGCGGCCTTTCTTACCGTCGCCATGGGATTCACCGGAGTGCCGCGAATCCTCGCGAAATGGATCGGCGATCAGGGCTTTTCAGCCTGGCAGCTGATCGCCGTGTTGACCGTTCTCTATATGATCCTGGGCTGCTTCATCGACGGCATCTCGATGGTCGTGCTGACGTCCTCAGTGATCCTGCCCTCGGTCAAGGCTGCCGGCATCGACCTCCTCTGGTTCGGAATATTCGTGGTGCTGGTCGTTGAAATGGCGCAGATCACGCCCCCGGTCGGCTTCAACCTGTTCGTGCTGCAGGGGCTGACCGGGAAAAACATGTTTTACGTCGCGCGTGCCTCGCTGCCCTTCTTCGTCCTGATGGTGCTGGCGGTCGCGATCATCTGGCAGTTCCCAGAGGTCGTCACCTATCTGCCGGGCAAGATGTTCAAACTCGGCTGAGCCGCTTCCCGCCCCCCTGGGCCGGTCAGGCTATCATTGAGCGTCATGTCCGGTTCTCCGATCTACGCCACGTCCGCGATCCGCGAGCTGGAGGAACTGGCGCGCGCCGAGCCCGGCGCGCCCGTCCTCATGGAGCGCGCCGGCCTCGCCGCGGCCAAGCTCGCGCGCAACCTCTGCGGCGATACGGCGAAAGCCGTTCTCGTCGTCGCCGGCCCTGGCAACAACGGCGGCGACGCATTCGAAGTCGCCGCGCACCTGAAGCGCGGGTACTTCCGCGTGAGCGTCGTTTTCTCCGGCGAGCGCGAAAGGCTGTCGAAGGACGCGCGGGCGGCGCTGAGAAAATGGGAAGCTGCCGGCGGGACGCTGCTCGGCGCGATCCCCGAAACTTCACGCTTCGATCTCGCCATCGATGGCCTGTTCGGGATCGGCTTGACGCGGCCGCTCGAGGGCGCGCACGCGGCGCTGGTCGGGAAGCTCAATGCCCTGGAAACCCCGATCCTTGCACTGGATATTCCCAGCGGCATCAACGCGGACACGGGCGCGGTCATGGGCTGCGCCGTACGCGCAAGCCACACGATCACCTTCATCGCCCACAAGCCCGGCCTGCTCACCCTCGACGGGCCGGACCACTGCGGCATGCTGAAGCTCGATACCCTCGGCATCGATCCTGCAAGCGTGCTCGATCCCGAGGGAGAGCTGCTCGACGAATCGATACTCGAGGGAGCGGTCCATCCACGGCCGAAGAATTTCCACAAAGGACAGGCGGGCAGCGTCGGCATCCTGGGCGGCTCTGCCGGAATGGTGGGCGCCGCAGTGATCGCAGGACGCGCCGCGCTCCAATGCGGCGCGGGACGCGTCTATCTGGGATTGCTCACCCCTCGCCCGCCTGACGTGGACTACACCCGGCCGGAGCTGATGCTGCGCAAGCCCTCCGCGGTCACCGAGAAAGGTTTGGTCGACATGCTCGTCGCCGGGCCGGGCATGGGCAAGTCATCGGCCGGAAGAAAGCTGCTCGGCTCGGCGCTCCGCGCGCCGGTTCCCCTTCTCCTCGACGCCGATGCGCTGAATCTGGTCGCCGATAGCGGGACCTTTGCCGCGACGCTCGCCAAGCGCGCGGCGCCGACGATCATGACGCCCCATCCTGCCGAAGCGGCGCGCCTGCTCGGGAGAGCAACCGGCGAAGTGCAGTCCGACCGCGTTGCTTCGGCGAGGGAGATGGCGCGGCGCTACCGCAGTCTTGTCGTGCTGAAGGGCAACGGCAGCGTGATCGCAGCGCCCGAAGGTGCGTTCTGGATCAATCCCACGGGCAATCCCGGAATGGCTTCGGCCGGGATGGGTGACGCGCTCGCCGGGATGATCGCAGCCCTGTGTGCCCAGGGCGCCGATCCCTTGACGGCCCTGCTCGCCGGAACCTTCCTGCACGGCGCCGCTGCGGACGCGCTCGCCGCCAGGGGTTCCGGGCCGGTTGGAATCACCGCGAGCGAAGTCATCGACCAGGCGCGCGTGCTGCTCAATGCCGCAATTTCAGAAGCGAAACCCTAGCTTCACGCCGTAGCTCGTGGCGTCACCGGTCTTGTCCCCTTCGAGCGCGACATTCACGAGGACAAAGTTCATGTTGAGCCCGACAAATGCCTTGTTCAGGCTGAAGGATTCCTCCGACAAGTTGTTAGGGTTGGGCGTGAGGTTCGGCGTGCTCGTCACCCACACCTTGCCGATTCCTCCGTAAGGGGTGAACAGGGCAAAACCCTTCGAGATCGAAAGGTCGACGCCGCGTGTGTTGAAGTCGAGCTGATCCACTCCGGAGAGCTGCGTATAGCTCCCGCGAAGGGCGATCGCGGGCATGGCCGTGCCTCCCTTGACGAACGCCCAGCGTAGCTCGGCCCCGTACAACCGTATGTTGGTCCCCGGCGCGGCGCCCGCCATCACGCCCACGTCCAGGCTCAAAGGCAGCCCCAGACTGAACCGCACTGACGGCACCGTGATGTTGGAGATGTCTCCGGCTCCAGCCGCCTGGAACACGGCGGGGTTCTCGATCTTCGTGGTCGTAGCGGCCACGCCCAGGTCGAAGCCGAAAAGCCCGAGCGGCTCTGCAGGGGCCAGCGGCTTGTACGACAGGGCGGCTCCGAGATCCTGCGACAGCCTATGGAATTGATCCTGAGTGGTGAGGCCACCGATAGTGATGTCGTTCGCGGCCGCCGGGAGCGACGCGGCGAGGATTACTGCAGCGACAAGCGCATGCCTCAGAAGCATCATGATCTCCGAAGGAGAGAAACGCAGCGCGCAATCTAGCACATCGATGCAGCCGTAGCCCGCGGGCCGCCCGGTCGAGCGGAAATAGTGCTCAGGCGGCCTTGCGTTTTGCGTTTGCCTCGGGGTAAGGATAGAGGATGTTGAGCGCCTGGCTGTGGCCCGCGGTCTGCACGATGCGCACGTGCTCGCGCTTGAGCTCGCGCGAGTGCCGGCAACCGCAGGAGTGCGCGATCATGTCGATTTCCTTGTTCATTCCCATCGCATAGTTGGCGACGCGCTGGTACTTCTCTTCGACCACGAGGCCGCGTTGCAGCCTGGGGTTGTGCGTCGTCACGCCGGTGGGACAGGTGTTCTGGTGGCAGCGCAGGGCCTGGATGCACCCTAAGGAGAACATGAAGCCGCGTGCGGTATTGACGAAATCCGCGCCCACGCACAAGGCCCACGCAGCTTTTGCCGAAGTGACCAGCCTTCCGGCCGCGACGACCCGAATGCGGCCTCGCAAACCGGACTCGATGAGCGCATCGATCACGCGGGGCAAGGCTTCGGCGATCGGAAGCGCCATGTGGTCCATCAAGGCCTGCGGCGCGGCGCCGGAACCGCCCTCCCCGCCGTCGATGACGAGAAAGTCCGGGGCGTATTCAAGGCCGCGCCGATTCACCGCTTCGCAGACTTCATTGATGAACTGCCAGCCGCCGACCGCGGTCTTGACTCCGACGGGCTTCCCGCCGAGCTCGCGCAGGGACGCGACCTTGTCGAGCAGTTGATCCACGTCGGCGATGTCGCGGTGGCGATTCGGGCTGATCGAGTCCTGGTGCACGGGAATGCCGCGAACCGCCGCGATCTGCTCGGTGACCTTTACCGCCGGCAGCACTCCACCCTTGCCGGGCTTTGCGCCCTGCGAGAGCTTTATTTCGAACGCCTTGACCTGCGGACGCGCCGCGAGCTCCCTCGCTTTCCCGGGCGAGAAGTGTCCGTCCACGTCGCGCACGCCGTAGTTGGCGGTTCCGATCTGCATGACGATGTCGCAGTCGCCCTCCAGGTGGAACGGCGATAGCCCTCCCTCGCCGGTGTCCATCCAGCAGCCCGCGAGCGCAGCGCCGCGCGACAGCGCGCGCACCGCCGGCTCAGAGATCGCGCCGAAGCTCATGCCGCTGATGTTCACCACGGATCTCGCCCGGAACGGCTCCTTGCAGAAACCCTCTCCGATCGAGAGGGGCGGCGTGGGCAGCCGGTCCTCCTCGAGCACCGGATAGGGATGATTGACGAACAGGATCGAGCCGGGCTCGTTGGTATTGTTGGTCGAGCCGAAGCCGATCACACCGGCCTCGGCTTTGGCGAGCCGGTACACCCAGCCCCGCGTCGCGCGATTGAACGGCAGCTCTTCCCGGTCGTTCATGAAGAAGTACTGCCGGAAGTACTCGCCCTGCTTCTCCAGCAGGTAGCGCAGATGGCCGATGACCGGATAGTTGCGCAGGACCGTGTGCTTCTTCTGCGTGATGTCCTGGATGAAGACGATCACCAGGAACGCGATCAGCGCAACGCCGATGAGGGTCCCCAGTCCGTAGGAGACGACACCCAGCATGCCGGACATACTCCTCCTCTCTCCCTGTCTCCAGGGCTACGGCAGGACGCGCAGTATCACCGATCCGGGATGGTCGGCTGCGCCGTTTCGAAGCTCGACTTCCGTGGCCGGGCGCACTTCGACGACGGTGCACGAGACCTTCAGCGCCATCCCGGCGAGCGGATGGTTGGCGTCGAGCACGACCTTGTCGTCGGCGATGTCCGTGACCGAGAAGATCAGGTCTTCCTCGTCGCCCAGCGCCGCGCCGTCGAAACGCATTCCAGTCTCGATGGCGTCGGGGAAACGACTGCGCGGCTCGACGCGCAGAAGGCTGTCGTCATAGTCGCCGAAAGCCTCCTCGGGCTCAAGCCGCACCTCGACCCTGTCCTTGGGCGCCTTGCCCTCGAGCGCAGCCTCGACCGCCGGGAAAATATCGCCGAAGCCTCCGTGCAGATACTGCACGGGCTCCTCGGAGCGCTGAATCATGTTGCCCCAGATATCGGAAATTTCGATATCGAGCGAAACGATCGTGTTTTTTGCGACGCGCAAGCGGCAGACGCCCGAGGCTCGACGCGGGCTTACCGCAGCGACTTGATCAGCTCGAGCACTTCCGTGGCGTGGCCCCGCGGATTCACGCCGAAGAATACGTGCCTGACCGTGCCCTGCTTGTCGATGATGAAAGTGGAGCGCGTGATGCAGACCTTCACCGATCCGTTGGATTCCTTCTCGTGCGCCACGCCGTACTTTCGGCAAACCTCCGCCTCGGTGTCCGCAAGCAGCCGAATCGACACTCCGTGCTGATCGCGAAAATCGGCGTGTCGAAGGCAATCGTCGGTACTTACCCCGAGCACTACGCAGTCCTGCCGGGCAAATTCTTCCTCGTGGTCGGAAAAATCCGTCGCCTGCAGCGTGCAGCCCGGGGTACCGTCCTTGGGATAGAAGTACAGCACCACATTCACTTTGCCGAGGAACTGCGCGAGCTCCACGGTTTCCATGTCCGCATCGGGAAGCGAGAAAAGCGGCGCCGGCTGCCCTGTCTTCAATAGATCAGGCGGGCACTCTGCTGGCTTGATCGACGCCGCTCGATTCAAGGTTTCCTCGCCGGGTTCGATGCACCGCCAGACTATAATCGCGGCGATGAGAATGCAACTGCTCGGCGGCCTGCACGCAGAGAGATTCCTGTCACAATTCTGGCAACGCAAACCCCTGCTTGTCCGTAACGCGATCCCCGGCTTTAAAGGCCTCGTGCAAGCGCCTGAATTGCTTGCGCTCGCGACGCGCGACGATATCGAATCGCGGCTCGTATGGCGCCAGCGCGACGCCTGGCACCTGCGGCACGGGCCGTTTTCGCGCGGCGAGCTGATGCGCCTGCCCAAGCGGAACTGGACGCTTCTGGTGCAGGGCCTGAATCTCGAGTTGTCCGCTGCCGACGCATTGCTGCGGCGCTTCCGCTTTCTTCCCTACTCGCGGCTGGACGACGTCATGGTGAGTTACGCGGCGCCGGGCGGCGGAGTCGGACCGCACTTCGATTCCTACGACGTGTTTCTACTTCAAGGGCCGGGTCGGCGCTCGTGGGGCGTGAGCGGGCCGCGCGACCGGAAGCTCGATCCCGCCGCGCCGCTCCAGATCCTGCGCAACTTCCGCCCCGAAATGCAGTGGCTCCTCGAACCGGGCGACTTGCTGTACCTGCCGCCGGGCTGGGCCCATGACGGCATCGCGGTCGAGTCCTGCTTCACCTATTCGATCGGCTTGCGCTCGCCGTCGCACCGGGAAACAGCACGGGAATTCCTCGGCTTCCTGCAGGACCGCGTCGAATTCGACGGGCACGATACCGACCGTGGCCTCAAGCCGGCGCGGCACCCTGCGGAAATCCCGGAGAAGACGCTGCGGCAGGCTGCCGCCGTCGCGCGGAGAATCCGCTGGCGCAGGCGCGACCTCGAGACGTTTCTCGGAGAATACCTGTCTGCCCCAAAACCACACGTCGTATTTCTTCGGCCGCACGCTCCGCGTTCTCTGTTGCGCTTCATGTCGCTGTGCAGAACGCGAGGGCTGCGTCTCGACCTGCGCACCAGGATGCTGTTCCGCGCTACGGCCTTCTTCGTCAACGGAGAGCGGATCGAGCCCGCCAGGGGCTTGCGGTCCTGGCTCGTGCGCCTCGCCGACGAGCGCGCTCTTCATGCGGGCCGGCGCATACCGGCGGCGCTCCTGCGCCTCCTCCACGGCTGGTACGTCGCCGGCTGGCTTCATATCGGAGATCGCTATGAGTGAACTTCCCTCAGATGCGGTACCCGAGAGGATCCTGCTCGCGACCAGGAACGAATATCTTGAAGGCTTCAACAGACTGCTCGGCCTGGTGCGCCGGGAACTGCGCATCTTCGATCCCGACCTATCCGAGCTCGAGATGAATTCGACTGCGCGCATCGAGACGCTCACTCGCTTCCTTCGGCAAGACCGCAACCGCGTCGTCTATGTCGCGCTGCACGATATCGGCCACGTCACCCAACGTTGCCCGAGGCTGATCACCCTGATGGGGAGCTATACCGCCGGGATCCGGATCTTCCGCACACAAGGCGATGCGGCCAAAGTACAGGATTGCTTCGTCCTTGCGGACGGAGATCACCTCCTGCGCCGGCCGGTCACGGCGCAGCCGCGCGGGGTCCTCGTGATCAACGACCCGAAGGAGTGCCAGCCGATGCGCGAGCGTTTCGACGAGATCTGGGAGTCTTCCGAGCCGGCAGTATCGGTGAACGCAACCGGCCTTTGAACCGGCAGATCTCCTCAAAGCTGCCGCCAGCCGAATCCTTCTTCCTGGGTGGCGACCGAGATCCACTGCGGTTCGCAGCCCATCGCTCCCGCGAGCGCGCAGCGCGCCAGTTCAGGCGTGTTGTTGGTCTGCGACAAGTGCGCCGCGATGACGTGCTCGAGCCGGCTGCGGTCCAGCGCGCCGAGCATCGCCCCCGAAGCCTGGTTGTCCAGGTGCCCGAGGCGACTCGATATGCGTGCCTTGAGCGAGGGCGGATAAGGTCCACCCATCAGCATGTCCAGATCGTGGTTGCACTCAAGCACCAGCGCATTGCAGCCGGACAGGTTCGATTCGATGTGCCGGGTCGAGCAGCCCGTGTCGGTCAAGACGCCGAGCCGGCGAGCGCCGTCGCCAAGGACATACTGCACGGGCTCGCGCGCATCGTGCGGCACCGCAAACGGTTGCACCAACAGATCGCCGACTTCGAAGGCGTGCGAAGTGTCCACAAGATTCAGCACGCAGCCCTGGTCTATGTCGGGATTCGTTTCTCGAAGAGCACTCAGAGTGCCGTGAGTGAGCCAGACCGGAACGCCGAAGCAGCGAGCCAGGGGGAATACGCCATCACTGTGGTCGCCATGCTCGTGCGTGACGATGATTCCGCACAGGTCGGATGCCTCCAGCCCGGCGCGGGCGAGGCGCGAAACGGTCTCCTTGAGCCCAAACCCGCAATCGAGCATGACACGGGTTTGGCCCGCTTGAACGATCAGGGCGTTGCCCTCGCTGCCGCTACCGAGCGAGGCGAAGCGCAGACTCAACTCCCAGAGTCGACGAGGGGATGCATCCCCTCATTTTGTGACCGGGCCGGGATACACGTCTTCTAGTTCAGTTGCTGCTGCAGCAGGGAAAGGATCTTGCGCGCGGTTTCCGAAGGATCAGGGCCGCCCTCCTTGTTGAGTACCTGTATCTCGCTCGACTCATTGCGATCCTTCACCAGGACTCGATACTGCTCCGCCTTCGGATCCGGCGTCGAGCGCCAAAACGCGAGTTTCGAAAAGAAGCCGTCCTTCTGCGCCTCGGCTTCCGGATTGAGGTATCGGACGAAGTAATAGCCCTGGGAGCGGTTGCGGTCTTCCACCGTGAACCCGGCGCGGTCGAGCACCAGTCCCACCCTCCTCCATGCGCGGTCGAACGGCTCGGCGAGCTCGATCGCGCTCGGGCCGCCTTGTCCTCCTACGATCTTTGCGCGCTCTTCCTTCTTGGGCGCGGCAAGCTCGCTCTTGGCCTGGGCCTCGCCCACGCCGAAGCGCATCATCATGCGGCGCAGGAATTCCGCTTCCAGCCCCGGGTCGGAAGGCCGGGCCTGCCACGCCGTCATATTCGCATCGCGCGGCTCGTTGACGTAGACCTCGACCAGGCCCCTGTGGCTGACGTAGATCTCGGTCGTGTCGGGTTGAGAGCCGCGATCGAGACGCGTTCGAAACTTGTCGCGTTGACCGCTGGAGTACATTCCTTCACCGAGTTTGCCGATCAGACCGCGGAATCCGTCCTCCGGGATCCTGCTCCGGTCCTCGGCCCAGTCGGTTTCCATGATGCCGACCTCGGGGCGCTCGATCTTGATGAGGAACCCGGCCTCCTGCCAGAACTCCTTCACCTTGGGCCAGACCTTCTCGGGCGGCTCGGGCACGACCAGCCAGCGCTCGGAACCGGATCGCTCCAGCTTGACCTTGTCCACGATCGGGAGAATCCCGGTAACCCCGGGCTTCGGCGCGCTGGCGCGCTCGGCGCTGTAGGCGGAAAAGGTCGCCGTCCCGGTCGGGCTGATGTCCGGAATGTCATGGCGCTCGTCGCGCGCCGGCGTCGTCAGCTCCGGAGGAATATCAAGCGGAGGAAGCTTGGTTGCAGTTTTGTATTCGGCCTTCGTCGAATCGAAAGACGAGACGCTGCTGCATCCTGCCAGCGCCACCACCGCGACCGCGGCGGCTGCGCGGCGGCCCAACCCAATCATCCGGTCTTTCCCTCGACGACTCGCAAGCCGGCAGAGGGCGTGACCTCCGCCTGGCGCATCGCCTCCCTGACGACCTCATGGTACTGCTGCGAAAGCGGGGTGAGCGGCAAGCGGATGCCCATTCCGATCAGTCCCATCTGAGCGACCGCCCATTTCACCGGAATCGGGTTGGCTTCCACGAAGAGTTTCGTATGAAGCCCGAGCAGCTTGAAATTCGAATCGCGCGCCTTGGCCAGGTCTCCGGCGAGGGCTGCCGAGCACATTTCGTGCATCAGGCGCGGGGCCACGTTCGCAGTCACGGAAATGATGCCCTTGCCACCGAGCAGCATCAGTGCCAGGCCCGTCGCGTCGTCACCACTGTACACGGCGAAGCCCTTCGGTGCGCGGCGCAGGAGATCCGACCCGCGCTCGATGTTGGCAGTGGCATCCTTGATGCCGACGATGTTCGGAATCTGCGCAAGGCGCAGCATCGTATCGTTCGCGAGATCGGCCACGGTGCGGCCTGGGACGTTGTAGACGATCATCGGAACGTTCACCGTCTCAGCGATCGTGCGGAAATGCCGGTAGAGCCCCTCCTGCGTGGGCTTGTTGTAGTAAGGCACGACCGAGAGGCAGGCGTCGGCGCCTGCGTTCTTCGCCGACTGCGTGAGCTCGATCGCCTCGCTCGTCGAATTGCCGCCCGTGCCGGCGATGATCGGAATCCGGCCGCGCGAGTGAGCGACGGCCAGGCGTATCAGCTCCTTGTGCTCGTCGAAGTCAACGGTGGGCGACTCGCCGGTGGTGCCGACGACGACGATGCCATCGGTACCCTGCTCGATGTGGAAATCGATGAGCGCCTTGAAGCGCTCGAAGTCAAGCCGCCCGTCGTCCTGCATGGGCGTGACAATCGCGACGATAGCTCCGGAGATCATGGCGTTTCGTCCTTTAAAGTCAACGCGTTATTCTAACGCAATGCCCGTGTCGAAGGCTTACACGGTGTTCAGCGGAACCGGGTTCGAGTCGCCCCTCACCGCGCAGACCCTCTGGATCACCGCCATCTTGGGCACCGAAATCAATCCCTGTTCGAATGCCACGATGGCCAAAGGTTCCAGGGCGAGGAGCAGCTCGCCCTGCTTGAGCAGGAAATCGGGATTGGCGGGGCGGCCGTAGTGCTCGTTCCCCTGGGCGAAGGTTTCGTAGATCAGCACCCCGCCCGAGCGCAGCGCCTCCACCAGATTCCCGAAAAGGGGCCGGTGCAAGTAGTTCGTCACGACCACGCCGTCGAACCCGTCAGGCGGAAAAGGCCAGGGCCCCGCCTCGATGTCGGCACAATGGAGCTCGACCCCCGCAACGCCTTTCGACGCTTCCAGCGCCGCCTCGTCGCGGTCGACACCGACCACCGAGAAGCCCCGGGACTTCAAAAAGCGCAGATGCCGGCCGCGGCCGCAGGCCACGTCGAGAACGCGGCCGCCGGGACGGATCAGCGGGGCCCAGCGACTCACCCAGGCGGACGGAGAATCGACATCGTGCTCGCGCATAGTGCTTCGCGCTCTAGAACGAAGAACCCGGCTGACTCAGGAATTCGATCTCCTCGGCCGTGGATTCGCGGCCGAGAACGGCGTTACGATGCGGAAAGCGGCCGAAGCGCGCGATGATCTCGTGGTGGCGCCTGGCGGATTCGAGGTATCCCGAGTCGAGCGTCTCGAACAGGGCGAGGGACCGGTGTTGCGCGGCCAGATTCTCCGCGTGCTCGAATGGCAGATAGGCAAAAACGCGCTCGACCGGCAGCAATGGCCGGTCGAACCCCCGCTCGACCAAGCTTTCCGCCGCCGATAGAGCCGCGGGGTCGCTGGAAAACGCGCGAGCGGTGCCGCGAAACATGTTGCGCGGGAATTGATCGCGCACGACGATGAGCGCAAGGCACGCGAGCGGGGTCGCCTGCCAGCGCTCAAGCTCGCCGCTGGCGGCCAGCTGCCAAGTCCCAAGAAAGCGGCTGCGGATTTCCGCATCGAAGGGCTCCGACTTCTGGAACCAGACCTTGCGCGGGCTGCCGCGCTCGGGAGAATCCGGCGGGCCGAACCAGAAATCGAGAATGTCGGTGAAGTCCGGAGCGTTCAATGAACGCCAGAAAGGAGCGGCTTAGCTGCAAAGACGCAGGTTTTCGAAGTCGATCAGCATCGTCGGGTTGACATAGGCGTTCAAGGCAAGCAACGCGATCGCCGCGAACACCGCTGCGCCAATCGCAATCGCGAGCTTTTCCTTTTGCGTCATGGCGCCATTGTAGCCCCAGGCGTGTCCTTGACATAGCCCGCCGCCCAGAGGGCGATCTGGTCGATGGCTTCGTCGCTCGCTCCGATCAGGGCGCGCACGCCGCCCTCCGCGTCGGGCGTACTCGCCGGGCGCTCCAGGCTGAAGGTTTTCTGCGCGACGAGACTGCGGTTGCCCAGGACCGAAGCCCGCAAGTGCAGCACCGCCCTGCTCTCTCCGGGTGCGTCGAACACCTGGGCGAACTCCTCCAGCTCGACGCGCAGCGCATAGTGGACGCGCGCCGGGTCGCCCGGGAGCACGATGCCCCCGCCGCCCGAAGCGGCGAGCCGTCCGCGCAGGCGCTGGGTAAAGAGCGCCGCCGGCGACATGACCCAGCGGCTGTCCGCGTAGGCCTGTGGGCGAGCCGCATCCTGGTAGGCCAGCCGGTAGTGGATCAGAGGCGAATCGAGCCAGGCGGGAGCGCTGACGTCGTATACCAGGAACGCCTGACGCGCGCCTTTCAGCGGGCTCGCCGGCGCGGGACCGAAATCGTACTGTGTACGTGCCGGAGCCGGGGGCGGCGCGAAGCTGCAGCCGGCCAAACCCAGGCCGAACGCCATCGCAACGACGCTTGCAGCTGCCTGCTTCACCGTCTCAGCGCGCCCCATCCTTGAATCCGGGTTCCCCTGGGCCGGGCCTTCCGCGCGGGGCGCCAAATACGAAGCTCTGGGGATTTTCATCGAGCGCGCTGAAGACGCGGTCGAGCGCCCGCGTATCCCGGCTGAGCTGCTCGACGAGCGCATTGAAGCGCGGCACGGTTTCGTCTCCGAACGAGCGGGCGGCGACGCCGACTTCATCGAGACTCGCCGCCATCCTGTCGAAGGCCGCGGCGCGCTCCTTGAGGCTTGCCGTCAGGGACTCCACTCCGACCAGCGCGCTTCGCGCATCGCCCACCAGGGCGGGAATGCCTTGTGTGTCCGACCGCAGGCCTTCGGCAAGCGACGCAGTCTGGAGCGAAGCCTCTCCGATTCCCGCAAGAGCCGTTTTGAGCAGTTTCCGGTTCTCGTCGTTCAGGACCTCGTTCATGCGGCCGGCGAGCTCGTTGATCGCGGCAACCAGGTCGGGTCCGGAGTCGAAAACCGAGGGACGCAGTTCGATGCGGGGCGGCTCCTGCCCTTCCGCCTTGAGCGGCTCGCTCGAGGAACCGTCGTCGTTCAAGGATATATACGCAAGGCCGGTCACGCCCTGATAGCCGAGCTGCGCGTACGTGCTCTTGGTGATGGGCGTACCCTCCTGCACGCCGATGAGAACGTTGATACGGCCCGCGCCGCCCGGCTCGATCTTGATCGACTCGACCCGCCCTACGTGGACTCCGCGGTAGCTCACCGCCGCCTCGTCTCTCAGCCCGGTCACCGAGCGGGTCGTGCTGACGAGGTAGTGTGTGAGCCGCATATCGTCCTTGCGGAACCACAACCCCGCTGCGACCAGCGCGGCGCCGAGAACGAGGGCAAACAGCCCCGCGGCGAGTGCATGGGCTTTATTCTCCATGGGTCCTCCTCATTGTCCGGATAGCGCGGGCACGGCCGAAAGCGCTCGCAGGCCTCGCTCCCCGAGAAAAAAGTGCCGGATGAACGGATGCTCGACTTTCATCACTTCGTCGAGCGGAGCGCAGACCAGCACCCTCTGGTCGGCCAGCACGGCGACCCGATCCGAAACCGATACCAGCGTATCGAGGTCGTGCGTCGCCATCACGACGGTAAAGTTGAGCTTGAAATGCAGGTCGCGCACCAGCCTCACGAAGGCCTCGCTGCGATCGGGATCGAGACCTGCGGTGGGCTCGTCCAGGAACAGGAGCTCGGGCTCGAGTACGAGCGCACGGGCGAGACCGACCCGTTTGACCATCCCTCCGGACAGATCCGAGGGCAACTTCGGGGCGTGCCGGCGTTCGATCCCCACCGTGTCGAGCTTGAGCATCACCATGTCGCGGACGAAATCCTCGTCGAAAGCGTGCAGCTCGCGCATGGGGAGCGCGACGTTGTCGAAGACGCTGAGCGCGCTGTAGAGCGCCCCGTGCTGGAACAGCACGCCCCAGCGCTTGCGGATCTTCTTCAGCACCGCCGGCTCCGACCCGTGCAGCGGAACGCCGAACACCCGCACCTCGCCGCGATGGGGGTATTCCAGTCCCAGCATCTGCCGCAGGAGCGTGGTCTTGCCGCTGCCCGAGCCACCCACGAGCGATACCACTTCCCCCGGGGCAATCGACAAGTCGAGATTTCGGTGCACGATGTGGTCTCCGTACACGGTCCAAAGGCCTCTGACCTCCACGACCGAAGCGGCATTCACCCTTCAACTCCAGCCCACGTCCGAAAAGATGACCGCGAAGATCGCGTCGGCGACGATGACCGCCGTGATCGAAGTCACGACCGAGCGCGTCGTGCCCGCCGCCAGGCTCGCGGTGTTCGGCTGGACGCGCAGCCCGAAGTGGCAGGCGATGAGCGCGATGAGCACGCCGAACACCACACCCTTGCCGATGCCGAGCCACAGATTCACGTCGGGAACGGCCGCCGGCAGGCCGGCGAGGAACTGGCCGATGCTCAAGCCGAGCTCGATCTTGGCCGAAACCGCTCCGCCGAGCAGGGCGACCCCCGAAGTCCAGAGTACGAGCAGTGGGAGTACCACGGCGAGCGCAGCCACCTTGGGCAGGATCAGGCGCAGGGTGTGCGAAATGCCCATCACCGAAAGCGCGTCGAGCTCCTCGGTCACGCGCATCACGCCGAGTTGGGCGGTGATCGCTGAGCCGGAGCGGCCGGCGACGAGGACCGAGCACACCATCGGCCCGAGCTCGCGAATGATGCCGATGCCGAGGATATTGATGATCAGCGTATCGGCGCCGACCAGACGCAGCTGCTCCGCCGACAGATAGCTCAGCACCACCCCGATCAGAAACCCGACCATGGCCGTGATGCCCAGCGCCTGCGCTCCGATCGTGTAGATGCCGGCCGAGAACTCGCGCCACGGGCGGAGGGGCGGGTGCTTGAGGACCGCCAGGGCGTCGATCAGCAACTGCCCGAACAGGCGAATGATCGCGAGGGTGTGCTCCACCACGGTGAGGGCGAGCGATCCGACCACGAGCACCGGACCGAGCCAGCCCGCACTGCGGTCCCGGTGCGCCGTTTCCCCGGGCACGTCCAGGTCGGTGAAGAAGAGCTCGTGTTCTCTGCGAACCTGTAGGGCCGCCGGCCGGCGCTTGCCCCAGGCGCGCCACAGAAGCAGCGCGCCGATGTGGTCGAGGCGCTCGACCTGAGACAGATTCCAGCTCGCATCGCCTCCGCGCGCCGCGTCCTCCAGGGTTGTCTGAAGCGTGCGCGCCCGCGATTCCAGCGCGCGAATATCCCAGGCTCCGGAAAGCTCGATGGCGCGTGCGCCCTCCCCGGTGACGGTGGCATGGACGCCCGGATCGCGAACTGGCTTGAATGCGGAATGCTGCATGCGCCAACCGATTCGCGGCAAGCTAGCAGCAATGCAGCCCGGACGCAACGCCATGAGGGACTCGCGTTCGCGTACAATCGACCCGCGCCCCGGTAGCTCAGTGGATAGAGCAGCCCCCTCCTAAGGGGCAGGTCGGACGTTCGATTCGTCTCTGGGGCGCCATCCCTTTTGAATAACTTAAGTGCAGCGTAAGTGCAAGTGCCCTACCTGGGGGTGCGTGCGCGATCCTCGAGAAACGCCCAGATCGACCCAGAATCGACGCGCTGAGCGCTGCTGCATCTGAGAGCAGATCGAGGGGGAGAGAAGCGCTGCAAGCAGGCTGGGCGGGAATTTGCCGTGCGGGCCGCTCAGTTGCGTCGGGTCATGCGACTGGTGGCATTGATAAAGTCAGTCGCCTGTTTCTGGCCGTAAAAGAACACCCAACGCCGGACAGTTCCTTCCCGGTTTGAAAGACTTACCTGCCATCGACCCTTGTTCTGAACGAGCTGTGGGTCTGTTAAGTTTGAAAAATAATACGTCTCGCGTTTGTCGACACTCGCTAGAGCACCCGTCATAAAGGTCGATCTGACTGTCGAGAATCCTAGCCGAATAGCATCGTCTCCGATGTCCACACTTACCGGGCGAAACTTCTCCGGTTGCTCTTCAAAAGCCCGTTTAAGGGTCAAACGAGCTTCCTCGCGAGTCAAGTTCGCGGTGGGCTCATATGGAATGACCGTAGAGCAGGCGCTCATCGATAACGCCTGCAGCAGCAGAAACGACCGAAGGCCAGCCAGGCTCCTGTCCATGGGGTGATCTCCAAACTGACACTACATTATCGGCCCGGATTCCAAAGTCGATGCCGCCGTGGGCGTGGCGGCAAGCGAAGGGGCGCGGAAAGGTTCAGTAGCAGAGGTTCGGGCGCAGCCACGCCGGATGCGGATCGGTTCCTTTTAGAGCAACGCAAGGCGAAACTCGTCGATGGTATGGTCATTCTCGAGGCGAAGCGGCTCCTGCTTTTTCACACCCTCCGACTGAATAAGAATGTCGACAAGGTAGCGTCCCGGAGGCAAAGTGAAGCCTGGATGGCGATTACCACCATGCCGATAACTCTCATTGGTCCACCCGAAGGCGCTGGTCTCCTCAGGGTACCTTACTGCGACATCGAGAACTTCTGCTTCTCCAGCCGGTATGTGGACCCGAGAGTCTGCGTTGAGTCGGGCGATATCGTGAAATTCAATCGTTTCCCCGCTTGAGCGGATAACGCCTAGAGGAGGAACCGGCTGGACAGAGGTAGCCCATCGCCCCGGCATTGGGCGGTTGATGAAAGGTGTTTTGTCTTCGCGGAGAAAACGGAGCGTTGCCCGGCAGTCGCGTGCTGACTGTCTCTGCATCCAACGAAAGGCGAATGGCAGAGAGTCGTTGGAGACGCGCACCTTGAGCGCAATCAAGGTCCCCATAATCTTGTCGTCGCCGTACAGGAGGACGTGGACCTTCTCGGGTGGAAGAATGCTGATGCTCAATCGCGGTTTCCGCATCCACTCAACGAGCATCGCAACAATCAACGAGCTGAAGACCCCAAACAATACTGCGGTCAGAATAGATATCAGGCTCATTAGTGTTGCGGAGCTCATTTCCCCGAAAGTCTACGCCGGGATGCCGAATCGGGGTAGCAGGTGTCGCTTCGGGTTTACCTGACGCGCGATGTAGGGGTTGCCTGACTACAGGGGGGAGTGGCGCACGCTGGGCAAAGCGGATTCCGTAGGAGTAATCTTGCAGGGTCCACAAATATTTGCGCTGGGCACTTCGAGGGGGGATCTTTGATGTCGGCCGGACAAGTCGGACGTCTACTTCGTGTTCACCTTACTGTTCCCCTATGGTTGGGCCTATTGTTGGGAGCCGGACTACTCATCGGTCTTTACTTCGCATTCCCGGAAAACCAAGAGCACATTAAGTTCGTAACGGCCGTAATTGCCGCTGCGGTCGCCATCTATAGCGTCTACTATGCCGGTGCCGGTTTGAAACTGAAGATCGAGCGGGACCGTCAACACTCAAGTTTTGAGCTAATTCAGCTTCTGAATCGCCCTGAATACGTCCAAGTACGCAATTTCGTCGATCAGACTGTAGATGGTCTCGAGCGCATCTCGGATGGAGAGCTGTATAAGAAGATATGCGACGACGCCAAGCTCGATGACGCCGTCACTGCAACGTTAGGAATCCTTGAGGACGCCTCCCTTGCCGTTCAGTTCCAGTACGCCGACGAAGATGTCCTGTATCACTCGCTGTTCACCATTGTCGACCGCTTATCGCGAGGCTTAAGGGGATACATCGAGCAATTGCGCAAGACTCGAGGGTCGTCAGCGTACTTTGCGGAGTTTGAAAAATTGGCCCGCGCTTGGTCTGGGCTACGGCGCCTTTCTGACGGTGGGCCGATTAGAAGGCTCGCCCAATGACGAAGTGGCGCGCGTTTTATTGCGTCCGTCCGTGTTGCGCGCATAGGGCCGCGATCAAGACTTCGAGCCTCGCCTCATTCACCACCTCGAACCGCGGCGATTCCGAAGGGTAACCTTACAGGGTCCCGTACACACCTCGGTAGCCATTCTATGGATGCAGCATCGCCAGAGCTCGTTGCGGTTGTACGAGAGGACTTGAACTATCTAGTGACTGATTGGCCCACCGGAGACATAGGAGATGATGAGATCAGGCGCAATAGCGCTGTACTGCGCCGGTTGTTCACTTATCGGGACCTAATCAAGGTCTGGATCACCGTGGTGGGCAAGAAGGACTTCTTGGTACCAAGCTCCTTTATTCACGTGACCGATGTTAACCGACTGAAGGAAGTTACCTTCGCTACTTCCAGTCCAGTGCAAGACGTAGGAATGAACCTCCTCGCGGCCATAGAATTCAACAAGATTCAGGACGGCGCAGCGCCCATATCGTTCAAACACGAGGTAGCACCGCTAAAGCGCTACCTCAACCAGCCGGCCTGCGTTTTTTCTGGCGTGCTCATCACCCGAGACGAGTTAGTTCGGTTCGTGACGAACAAACTTGGTAGCGCGCACTTCGATGACGGGCGACACAAACCCGACGAACGCCCCATCCAGGCCATGACGCAGTACTCGATCGGTAACCGCCCGGCGCTTATTCGCGAAATGCTTTCCTGTGGTCAAGTATTGGCGGCATCCGAATCCACGAAGGAATTGATTGCGGCGCTAAGGAGATAGGATGGCCAACATTTCGCCCCGCCCGGACGCGCGCGAGCG
This sequence comes from uncultured beta proteobacterium, assembly GCA_963699535.1. GTDB lineage: Bacteria > Pseudomonadota > Gammaproteobacteria > Burkholderiales > SG8-39 > VBDM01. Next base: position 27,776 of record CAVOUJ010000017.1, read on the forward strand.
ACGTAGCCTTTGACCGCGCCAACCATGCGCTCCGCAAGCGCCTTAGCTTTGGGAGACGGCGAAGATGATTTGGCCATGGGTTTCAGGCCCGCAATTTCACGACCTGCCCGCTCCGATCGCGCACCGATGGCAATGCCGGCGGTTCTATGCCTAAGTGGGCCCGCAAAAGGTTGTCGGCGCAAGCCTCAGCCGCCTCGCGTAGTTTCGCCTTGAGCAACTTGCCGTTCGTTTGGAGCTCTTCCATCATTATTTGGTCGGGCCTTTGCTGTCCCATCGTGGGATGCGGTTTTCTCCTCTCATCGAAGTCGGGCACTTCGGAGACGCGCACCTCGGCGAACCCTCGGCAGGGTCGCCGCCAAATCACGACCGAGTCCGAGAGGCGGAACAGGCGGATTGCCGCCTCGTACACCACGCGGGCGGTACTGTCGAGCGCCCATCGGGTGGTCTGGACCTCAAGGACAATACTGTTCGGGAAAGTTTCCTTGAGGGTGTTGTTGAGCCTCAATCGGCTCAACCGGACTTCGTCTTCGGGCCCGCAGACAGTTCCGGGCGAAGGCACACATGGCGGCGCTTCCTTATCCCAGTCTGGTTTCCAGGCTGCTTTGCCATCCCAAAAGCCCCGCTTCCGGATGGTTTCAGAATAGGTTTCGAGAGCGATCTTGAGGTTCTGCGGGTACTCCGATGCCGGGCGCACATTCGTAAGCTTGAAGTTCGTCTGGAGCGCGTTCACGAACCGTTCCTTGAAATACGGGGCCGGATCCTCCAGCCGCATGTCGCCCTCCAGCCTCGCGGCCTCAGACACTGCTAGTGGTATCGCGACGAGCGGCGCCCCGAACCCGTAGCTAAGCGTAAAGATCGCGCTTGGTGGGTGGTGGATCGCGATGAAGTGCGGGTACGAGGAAAGCGAGAGCGGATCGTTAGGCGTCACGGGGCGCTGTTTGCCAGCGCAGCCTGACAGGACTATTAGCGTCGCAACGACCATCGCGTTTCTGGCAATTGGTTTCATTAGTGAGACTCCTTTCCTTGCCGCTTGCCGACACTGCGCTTGCCGGTGCTTCTGGCAGAGTGGTACAGATGTACCGAAAGGACGGGCCCTGCTGGCCCTAAAACCAGAACGGTTTCAGTGCTTCCTATTTGCAGGTCATACTACTCCCTATGGGTGCCGATTCAACATCCCATGATCATGGGAGGTATCCAACAGGTTCCGCAGAGGAGACATCGATGAAGCGATACCTGAAATGGGGCGTTCTCGTCGCATTGATCCTGGTCCTTGCGCTGGGCGCTCTCGTTGCGACCGGCTTGATCCTGGGCGAGCAGCGCGCTGCCCGCCGTATCGGTATCACCGTGGCGCCGGTGTCGCTGCGCAGCGATGCCGAGGCGGTCGAGCGCGGTCGCTATCTGTACAGCTCGCGCGGATGCGTGGACTGCCACGGTGACAACGGCGGCGGCGCCACGCTGGCCGATGACGGCAAGGGTCTAAAACTGGCGGGCCCGAATCTCACGGCAGGCAATCCGCGCATGGCCTCCTACCAAGCGGTGGACTGGGTGCGCAGCATCCGCCATGGCGTGGGCGCCGACGGGCGCGCGCTGCGCCTGATGCCCAGCGAGGACTACAACCGCCTGACGAACGACGACCTGGCCGGCATCGTGGCCTATGTGCGCCAGCTCGCGCCGCAGACCGGCCGCGAGCTGGGAATCATCCAGCTGCCGCTGCCCGGCCGCGTGATGTACGGTCTGGGCGCCATTCCCGAGGCCGTGACCAAGATCGACCACAGCCTGCCGCCCGCCAAGCCGGTACCCGAAGGCGTGACTGTCGAGCACGGACGCTACGTCGCGCAGATGTGCGCCGGCTGCCACGGCGCGCGTCTGCAGGGCGGCAAGATCCCCGGCGCCCCGCCCGACTGGCCGGCCGCCGCGCGCCTTGCCCCCGGAGAAGGCAGCGTGATGCCCCGCTACAAGGACGCCGAAGCTTTCGTGGCCATGATGCGCAGCGGCAAGCGCGCCGACGGCAGCGCCATCGCCGTGATGCCCTTCGCCTCGCTCAAGACCATGAGCGACACCGACCTGCGCGCACTGCACTTGTACCTGGCGAAGCCAGCTTCCCCTTAGGGCAGGGATGTTCGGGGGAAGCTTTGACCGTTTTGATACTGTTGCAACTCAGTATTTGCAGATGGCGGGGCAACTAAATTGGTTCTGAGGTCTACCCCCCATGAGCTGGAGGAGCGTAAATGAAAATTACTGTCACTTATTGGATCAGCACCGGATTGCTAGTACTTCTGTACTTTGCTGGCGCAGCCTTCTATTTACTCCAGCACGACTCAGTGGTTGCAGCACTTGGTGCCCTAGGCTATCCAGCATACCTTGCGACCTTGTTGCCGGTCGTCAAAATATTGGGACCATTGGCCATCCTGGTGCGTAAGTGGATTGCACTTAGCGACCTCGCTTATGCCGGCATGTTTTTCCATCTTATTCTTGCTGCGTCAGCGCATATGAACGCAGGGGATGGCGGTTATCCTCCCGCTATCGTTGGATTAGCCGTGTTGATCGTATCGTTCTTTACTCAGAATGCTGTTCGCAAGGGTAAATCCCCTCACGCGGGAACCCGATTTGGAGTGGCAAGTTCATAGATATCCGGGGGCAAGGCGACCCGGAACATCTCCTCTTGTTGTTCGGGCGCCCCTCCTATGGATCCTCAGCTTAGGTCGCTGTTCGAGGCCGCGACGCGGCCCTATATCGCGGCGGGACGCTACGCGTGGCATTTCACCCGGGGGAAGCTGCGCCACGACCCGGTGTTCTTTTCCCTCCTGCGCCACGGCTTTCTGCCGGACCGGGGAGCCTTGCTCGACCTGGGCTGCGGCCAGGGCATTCTGTTGTCGCTGCTCAAGGCGGCGAAGGAGCAGTACCAGGCCGGGGTGTGGCCGCGAGATTGGCCCAGCGCCTCCGCTGAATCTGCACCTGCTGGGCATCGAGCTGAGCGAGCGCCGGGTGCGGGCGGCGCGCTGCGCGCTCGGCGAGCGGAGCACAGGTGGTTCAAGGCGATCTGCGTCATCGGGAATTGCCGCCGTGCTTCGGCAGTCGACGATGCTCGACGTACTGTTCTATCTGGAGAAAGACAGAGCAGCAGCGCGTGCTCGACAAGGCTGCGGGTGCGCTCGAGCCCGGCGGCCTGTTATTGGTGCGCGAGACCGATGCCGACGGTGGCTTCGAGATTCGCGATGAGCCGGTGGAGCGAGCGCTTCGCGGCCGCACTTCGCGGCGATTTCCGGCAGCGGGAGCATTACCGCAGCGCCGCCGAGTGGACTGCGGAGTTGGAGAGCCGCGGTTTTTCCCTGGACGTTCAGCCGATGAGCGCGGGCACGCCGTTCGCCAACTTCCTGTTCGTGGCCCGGAAGGTCAGCTAGCGTCGAGTTGCTTGGAGGGCTGCGCCTGGATGAAAGGCTCGAGCTTCATGCACGCCTCGTGTATCCGCATGACCGTCGGGTAGGGCTTCAGATCGCAGTTGTAGCGCTGCGCATTGAACACCTGCGGCACGAGGCAGCAGTCGGCCATAGTGATCTCGTCGCGAAAGCAGAATCTCCCGTGTTTGCCGTGTTCGGCGAGGAACGACTCCATTATCCGGAATCCGTCGGCGATCCAGTGGCGGTACCACGTATTCACGCTCTCCTCGTCCAGCTTGTATGCCGCGCGGATGTGCTTCAGCGTGCGCTGTTGTTGAGCGGATGGATCTCGCAGGCGATGATCTGCGAAAACGCGCGGACGTAGTGCCGGTTGATCGGGTCCGCGGGTAGCAGCTTCGGCCCGGGATGCGCCTCGTCCAGGTATTCGATGATCGCAAGCGACTGGGTGAGAATGTGTCCCGCGTCGTCGAGCGCCGGGACCAGGCCTTGGGAGTTGATCGCCTTGTATTTCGCCTCAAGGTGCTCGGCCTTGGGCAGGCTGACGAGCGCCGGCTCGTACTCGAGGCCCTTGTAGTTCAGCGCGATCCGCACGCGAAACGAGGCCGAAGACCGGGAAAAAGTGTAGAGCTTCATCGCGGGCAGGTTACCCGAAGCGGAGTTTCATCGCCAGCACGGTCCCGGCGAGGACGAGCGTCACGCCGTTGCAGACGATGATCGGCCAGGCCCCGAGCAGAAGCCCGTAGACGAACCAAAGCGCCACGCCGGACGTGAAGATCAGATACATCGACAGCGACAGGTCGCGCGCCGATCGCGTCTGCCAGATGCGCCACACCTGGGGAACGAAGGCGAGGGTGGTGAGCGCGCCGGCTAGAGCGCCGATCAGATCGTTGTTCATGTTCAAGCCTTGCCCTTCCTTTGTTCTTCCCGCATTCGCAGGACGCGCCGCTGCACCTTGCCTGTCGTAGTCATCGGCAGGGCATCGATGAACTCTATTTCCTTGGGATACTCGTAAGGGGCGAGCTTGCCGCGCACGTGCTGCTGCAATTCCGCTTCCAGCTCGGCCGAGGGACGGTAGCCCGGCGTGAGCACGATGAAGGCTTTCACGACATTGGTGCGCTCCGGATCGGGGCTTCCCACCACCGCGGCATTGGCCACCGCGGGATGCTTGACCAGGCAGTTTTCGATTTCCGATGGGCCGATGCGGTAGCCTGAGCTCTTGAACATGTCGTCGGCCCGGCCCTGGTACCAGAAATCTCCGTCCGCATCGCGCCTGGCGAGGTCCCCTGTCCGGCACCACTTGCCGGTATATTTTTTTCGCGTCGCTTCGGGATTCTTCCAGTATTCGAGGAAAAATACCGGATCGCCCTCGTCCCAGGCCGCCACTTCCCCTATCTCGCCGACCGGGACCTCGTTGCCCGCGTCGTCGATGCAGGCGACCCGATGGCCCGGGTACGGCCGTCCGATCGAGCCTGGCTTGGCGGGCCACAGGGTGTGCGAATTGCCGACGATGTAGTTGATCTCGGTCTGGCCAAACATCTCGTTGACCGTCGCGCCGAGCGCCTCGCGGCTCCAGGCGAATACCGTCTCGCCCACCGATTCTCCGGCGCTCATGATCGAGCGCAGGGAAATCCCGTATCGCTCCTTCGGCCGCGGCACCGCCTTCATCATCATCTTGAGCGCGGTCGGAAAGAGAAAAGTGTTGCGCACGCCGTATTTCTGCATCAGCCAGAACGCCTTTTCGGGATCGAAGCGGCCGCGGTAGCCGAGAATCGGAGTGCCGAAATACAACGACGGGAGGAGCGCATCCATCAGGCCGCCGGTCCAGGCCCAGTCCGCCGGAGACCAGAAAAAATCGCCGCCTCGAGGAAAGAGATCGTGGGAGTGCACGAAGCCCGGGATGTTTCCGAGGAGCACGCGCTGCGGCATGAGCGCGCCCTTGGGGGGGCCGGTCGTGCCGCTGGTGTAGATGAGGAGCGCCGGTTCGTCCGCGGCGGTATCGACCGGAGAGAAGCTGGACGACGCGTTTTCAAGGAGGGTTTCCCAGGGCCGCACCCAGGATTCGCTGGCGCCCGCGACACCGATGACGGATTTCAGCATCGGAAGCTTGTCGTGAATCTGGGCGAGGTTGGGCAGCGACGCGGGATCGACGAGTGCAGCGACCGCTTCACTATCCTGGAGCCGGTACTCCAGCGCCTCCGGACCGAAGAGCACCGAAAGGGGCATCGCCACAGCGCCCATCTGGTAGCAGGCAAGGTGTGCTATTGCCGTTTCGATGCGCTGCGGAAGGATGACGGCGATACGCTCGCCGCGCTTGATGCCCAGGCCCAAGAGCGCGTTCGAGAGCCGGTTTGCCTCCTGCTGCAGATCCCAGAAGCTGCGTACCGCGGTGGCCCCGCCCTCGTCCTCCCAGTAGAGAGCGACGCGGCTGCGGTCCCGCGCGTGCTGGCCGCAGCAGGCGGCAGCCATGTTGAAGCGCGCCGGCACCTGCCATTTGAAGCCGTCATAGACCTCGCGATAACGATCCGGCATACGGGCCCCGAGTATACTCGGGCTTCTTGCCGATTCTCGGGAGGTGGTTTGCCTTCGCTGCGCGCGCTCGTCTTCGATGCCTATGGCACGCTTTTCGACGTGCATTCCGTCGTCGCGCTTTGCGACGAGCTCTGGCCGGGCAAGGGCGCTGCCTTGAGCCAGTTATGGCGCACGAAGCAGCTCGAGTACACCTGGCAGCGCAGCCTGATGCGCCGCTACGAGGACTTCGACCGCGTCACCGAAGCCGGACTGTACTACGCCTGCGCGGCGCTCGGACTTGTGCTCGACGATGCCCAACGCCGCAGGCTCATGGACGCCTACCTGAAGCTCGCGACCTTCCCGGAAGTCGCAAGGGTCCTCGCCGAGCTGAAATCCATGAAGCTCAGGACTGCCATCCTGTCCAACGGCTCGCCCGCGATGCTGCGGCCTGTCGTATCCAATGCGGGCCTTCGCAGCCTCATTCCGACGGTGATCAGCGTCGATCCCGGGAAAATCTACAAACCCGCGCCCGCCGTATACCGGCTCGCGGTGGAGAAGCTACGCGTGCCCAAGGCGGCGATAGGATTTGTTTCGAGCAACTGCTGGGACGCCTGCGGGGCGAAGTCCTTCGGCTTTCGCGTGTTCTGGATCAACCGCACCGGGGCGCCCGTCGACGAGCTGGATGCGGCACCCGACTACACCATTCGGAGCCTCGATGAGCTTCCGGCTCTGGTGCGCCGTCCAACGTAGCGGCATGTCTTTCCCTCCGATGAACTTCTGCTCGAGCTGCGGCGCCCGGGTCAGCTTGCGCATTCCGCCCGAGGACACCGTTCCGCGTCACGTCTGCGACAGCTGCGGGACGATCCATTATCGCAATCCGCTCGTGGTAGTCGGTACCATCCCCGAGTGGGAGGAGCGGATCCTGCTGTGCCGGCGCGCCATCGAGCCGCGTCACGGATATTGGACGCTTCCCGCCGGATTCATGGAACTGGGCGAGACGACCGCGCAGGCGGCGCTGCGCGAAACCCTGGAGGAAGCCAGAGCGCGCGTCGAGCTCGGCGAAGTCTTCACGCTTCTTTCCGTCCCGCACGTGAACCAGGTGCACCTGTACTACCGCGCCCGGCTGCTCGACCAGGAGTTCGCCGCAGGCGAGGAAACCCTGGAAGTGAGGCTATTCGGCGAAAGCGAGATTCCCTGGGACGCAATCGCCTTCCGCACGATCTCGACGACGCTGCGGCACTTCTTCTCCGACAGGAAAGCAGGCCGGTTCCGCCTTCACGCCGGAGAGATCCTTCCGCCGAAGTGACAGCGCCCTGCACCGCGCGATGAACGGTGCGAGGCGTCCGTTCCATCGCGCGGAGTAAACCGGCGCTGCGTCAGGCGACGTCCGGATTTATCAAAGGTTGTAGCCCTTCTCGTTGTGCAGGACGGTGTCGAGGCCCTCGTTCTCCTCCTCCGGCTGCACGCGCATCCCGGCCACCGCATCGCTCAGCTTGAGCAGGATCAAGGTGACCACGCCGGACCACGCCGCGACCGCGAGCACTCCGGTGAGCTGCACCAGCACCTGGCCGCCCATCGTCACCTTCTCGGCGTAACCCACGCCGCCAAAGTAGGCCGCGGCGAACACGCCGGTGAGGAGGGTGCCGAGCATGCCTCCGACGCCGTGCACCGGGAACACGTCGAGCGAGTCGTCCACCTTGAGCGCCTGCTTCATGTAGCTGGTGGCGAAGAAGCAGACGATGCCGGCGGCGGCCCCGATCGCGAGCGCGCCTATGGGTCCGACGAAACCCGAGGCCGGTGTGATCGTGCCCAGGCCCGCGACCATGCCGGTCACGATGCCGAGCGCCGAGGGCTTGCCGTAGCGCATCCATTCGCAAACCATCCAGGCGAACGCCCCGGTCGCTGCGCCGATGTGCGTCACCAGCATCGCCATGCCCGCGGCGCCGTCGGCGGCGATCGCGCTACCCGCGTTGAAGCCGAACCAGCCCACCCACAGCATGCAGGCACCGGTCACCGTCATGGTCATGTTGTGCGGCGGCATGGGCGTTTCCGGGAAAGCCCCTGCGCTTGCCGAGCACGAGCGCGCAGACCAGTGCAGCCATGCCGGCATTCAGGTGCACGACGGTGCCGCCGGCGAAATCCATGATCCCCATCTTCTGCAGCCAGCCGTCGCCCCAGACCCAGTGGGCGATCGGGCAATAGACGACGAGCAGCCACAGCAGGCTGAAGAGCAGCATGCCCGAGAATTTCACGCGCTCGGCATAGGCGCCGAGAACCAGCGCCGGCGTGATGATCGCAAAGGTGAGCTGATACATCGCGAACACGGTCTCCGGAATGGTCGTACCTGTCCTGATCGCCTTGAGGTCGATTCCGGCCAGGAACGACTTGGCGAAACCGCCGTACCACGCGTTGCTCGCGCCGCCGTCGCCGAACGCGATGCTGTATCCGACCACCAGCCACGCGAGCGTCACGATGCAGGTAATCGCGAAGCACTGCATGAGGACGGAAAGCACGTTCTTCATGCGCACGAGGCCCGCGTAGAATAGCGCGAGTCCCGGGAGCGTCATGAACAGGACGAGCACCGACGAGGTGAGCATCCACGCCGTGTTCGCCGCGTCCAGCTTGGGCGGCTCCCCGCCAAGGCGAAGGGCGCGTGAAGGATCAACGGAGCCAGCAGGAATGAAATGAGGGAAGAACGGCAGCGGATTTTTGTCATTGATCTCCTCCTCGAGCGCGCCGCAGGCTGCTCCCGGCGCGATGCGAATGATGGACTCAATGTCGTCGTTTTCGCAAGACACACTGCGCCTCACACCGCATGGCCCGCCCGCCCAGTTGACACGATCCACCCGCACCCTTTAGCGTTGCCGGATTCCATGCAGAGACGCGATTTCATGTTCGCCTGCGCTGCTTCGGCACTCGGCGTCTCGATGCCGGCAGCGCCGGCCGACGCGCAACCGCGACTGTACTCCCGCGCGCGGCTGGTGAACCCGGGCGGCCAGCCGCTCAGGGCACGCGCCCTGCCCGCGAACCAGAACTTCATATTCCACTACCCGTTCGCCGGCACGCCCTGCTTCCTTCTGAACCTCGGCAGGCCGGCCAAGGTATCGGCGCAGCTCAGAACCGCCGACAAACACGTGTATCAGTGGCCGGGCGGAGTCGGCGCGGACCAGAACATCGTCGCCTACTCCGCGATCTGCGCCCATAAGCTGACCTATCCTACCCGCCAGATCAGCTTCATCAGCTATCGCGGCGAGAAATCGGCCGGCAGCAAGTTCTCCCGCGTGATTCACTGTTGCTCGGAGCACAGCCAGTACGATCCCTCGGAGGGCGCCAAGGTCGTGGCGGGCCCTGCCCCGCAGCCGCTCGCCGCGATTCTTCTCGAACACGATCCCGCGAGCGACGGCCTGTACGCGGTCGGAACCCTGGGCGGGGAGATGTTCAACGAGTTTTTCAGCAAATACGAATTTCGTCTCGCGGTCGATCACAACGGGCAGGCTCGCGCAGCGGTCTCGGGGAGCTGCGTCGTGAGCGAGCTCGCAGAATACTGCCGGCAGCAAGTGAAGTGCTGAAAGCGGGATGATCCCCTGGCTGGCGCTCGGCGCGCCTTTCCCGCCGGTACAGTCGGCGCTCAAGCAACCGAATGGTCTGCTCGCCGCGGGCGGGGAGTTGTCTTCCGAGCGCCTGCTCGAAGGCTATCGTCGCGGGATCTTCCCGTGGTTCAGCGAAGGCGAGCCCATACTGTGGTGGAGCCCGGACCCGCGCATGGTCCTGTTTCCAGATGAACTCAGGATCTCGCGCTCGCTGGCGAAGACCCTGCGCAACCGCCGCTACGAAGTACGCTTCGATTCGGCCTTCGATGAAGTCATAGCGGGGTGCGCCGCTCCGCGGAGCCGCGAGGCCGGCACGTGGATCACGGGCGAGATGATCGCCGCCTATCGCCGCCTGCGCGCGCTGGGCTGGGCGCATTCGGCAGAAACCTGGATCGACGGGGCACTCGCCGGAGGGCTCTACGGCGTGGCGGTCGGCCAGGTGTTCTTCGGCGAGTCGATGTTCTCGCGCAGCACCGACGCCTCCAAGATCGCGCTCGTTGCCCTGGTGGCGCATCTGAAGTCGTCCGATTTCCGCCTTATCGACTGCCAGATGCGCACGCAGCATCTCGAATCGCTCGGTGCGCGCGAGATCCCGCGGCGGCGGTTTTCCAGACTCCTCGAGGAGTTGATACACTATCCGCGCCCGCCGGGGAGTTGGAACGGCGCATCCTTCGTGCACGAGCCATGTCGAAACTGAACGACCTGCCGCACGCAGTACTGCAGTTCTACGTGACTGCGCCCTACCCGTGCAGCTACCTGCCCGGCAGGATGGCGCGCTCGCAGGTCGCGACCCCGAGTCACTTGATCGGCACCGACCTCTACGCCGATCTGGTGCGTCTCGGTTTTCGCCGAAGCGGCATCTTCACCTACCGTCCCTACTGCGACCACTGCCGCGCCTGCGTTCCGGTGCGCGTCCCGGTCGAGGAGTTTCGCGCCTCGCGAAGCCAGCGGCGCGCGTGGGCCAAGCACGAAGCGCTGCAATCCACGGTGACGGGACTGCGCTTCCGAGTCGAGCATTACTCGCTCTACCTTCGCTATCAGGCGAGCCGCCACGCCGGCGGCGGCATGGACCAGGACAGCCGCGACCAGTACTCGCATTTCCTGCTGCAGAGCCGGGTGAGCACGCGGTTGGTGGAATTCCGCGACAAGGGAAAGCTGATGGTGGTGTCGATCGTCGATCACCTGGGAGACGGCCTTTCTTCCGTATACACCTTCTACGATCCCGACGCCGCCGGCGCGAGCTTCGGCACTTTCAACATCCTGTGGCAGATCGAGCAGTGCCGCCGCCTTCACCTGCCTTACCTGTATCTCGGCTACTGGATCAGGGACAGCCGCAAGATGTCCTACAAGGCGCGTTTCCAGCCGATCGAAGGATTCATCGACGGCGCGTGGCGGCGCGTGTCCCCGGAGGAGATCGGCTCCTAGCCCGGAGCGCCGCCAGCGCGGCGGTACAATGTCGGCATGCTCTATAGCGCCGTCCGGCCGCTGCTGTTCACGCTCGATCCGGAAACGGCGCACTGCGCGAGCCTGGCATCGCTCGACGCCCTGAACCGCCTCGGCGCCGCGTCGTTCCTCGCCACCGCCGCGCCCCGCATTCCCGTGCGCGCGATGGGCCTGGATTTCCCCAATCCCGTGGGCCTCGCAGCCGGCATGGACAAGAACGGCGAGCACATCGACGGACTTTCCGCCCTCGGCTTCGGCTTCCTCGAAGTCGGAGCCGCGACCCCCCGCCCGCAAGGGGGCAATCCCAAGCCGCGCCTTTTCCGCCTCCCCGAGGCCGAAGCGCTGATCAATCGACTGGGGTTCAACAACGCCGGGGTCGACGTCCTCGTCGAAAACATCCGCCGCTCGCAGTATCGCGGCGTTCTCGGAGTCAACATAGGAAGAAACTTCGACACTCCCAACGAGCGCGCGGCCGACGACTACGTCGCCTGCCTGCGCAAGGTCCACGCGCACGCGAGCTTCGTGACCGCGAACATTTCCTCACCCAACACCAAGGACCTGCGGGCGTTGCAGCGCCCGGACGGCCTCGATGGGCTCCTCGTCGCCCTCGCCGCAGAACGCGATCGACTGACCCGGGAGCAAGGAAAACGCGTTCCCCTCGCAGTCAAGGTCGCACCGGATCTCGACGATGCTGCGATCGAGGCGATCGCCGACCGCGTCGTTGCCCGCGGCATCGACGCGGTGATCGCGACCAATACGACGGTATCGCGCAAAGGAGTCGAGCACCTGCCCGCGAGCCACGAGCGCGGCGGCCTTTCCGGCTCGCCGCTCAAGGCGCTCGCCACGGCGATCGTGGCCAAGTTTCGCCGTGTGCTGCCCGAAAGCGTGGCGATCGTCGGAGTCGGCGGCATCGCGAGCGCCGCCGACGCCCGCGAAAAGCTGGACGCAGGCGCCAGCCTCGTCCAGCTCTATACGGCACTCGTCTTTCGGGGGCCGTCCCTGGTAGGCGAGATCGTAAGAGGCCTCGCGGCGGGACAATCCCGATGAGCAGCCTTGTCGACCGGATCGACGCGCTTCTCCCGCAGACGCAGTGCACGAAATGCGGCTACCCCGCCTGCAGGCCCTACGCCGAAGCGATCGCGAACGGCGAGGCGGACATCAATCGCTGCCCCCCCGGCGGCGAGGCGGGCGTGGGCAAGCTCGCGGCGCTCCTCGGCCGCGAGGCCAAGCCCCTCGACCTCTCTCGCGGGGTCGAGCAGCCGCGCCGCGTTGCACTGATCGACGAGGCTCGCTGCATCGGCTGCACACTCTGCATCCAGGCCTGCCCGGTGGATGCGATCGTCGGCGCGGCGAGGCTGATGCACACGGTGGTGACGGAGCTTTGCTCGGGCTGCGACCTGTGCGTTCCGCCCTGCCCGGTGGATTGCATCGAAATGGTGCCCGCGACCGGCGATGACGCGCTCTGGGACCGGCCGCGGGCGGATGCGGCTCGCGAGCGCTTCGAGCTGCGCCGTGCGCGTCTGGAGCGCGAGCGCAGCGACCGCGCCGAGCGCCTGGCGCAGCGCGCCCTCGAGGCGAGACGCTCCGATCCGGAGGCCGAGGAAGAAACGCGCGATCATCCAGGCGGCGATCGAGCGGGCGCGGGCGAAGCGCGCCGCGGTCGCGCCGCGAAACACCGAGAATCTCGCCGCCGACGCTCAGGCGCGGATCGCCGAAGTCGACGCCCGCCGGGCGCGGATCAAGAAGGCGATCGAAGACGCAAGAGGCTGAAGGCCCCGTGAACGCCGAAAAGCGCCGCAAGATCTTCGAGCGCCTGCGCTCGGCAAATCCGAATCCGACCACCGAGCTCGCGTATCGAACGCCTTTCGAGCTGCTGGTGTCGGTCATTCTGTCCGCGCAGGCGACCGACAGGAGCGTGAATCTCGCCACCGAAAAGCTCTACAAGGTGGCTTCCACTCCGCAGCAGTTTCTCGCGCTCGGCATGGAGGGTCTGGTCGAGCACATCCGCACGATCGGCCTGTACCGCTCCAAAGCCAGGCACATCCTCGAGACCTGCCGCCTGCTCTGCGAGCGCCACGGCGGACAGGTCCCGCAATCGCGGGAGGCGCTGGAAGCTCTGCCCGGCGTCGGCCGGAAAACCGCAAACGTGATCCTCAACACGGCCTTCGGCCACCCGACGATCGCGGTGGATACGCACATCTTTCGCGTCGCCAATCGCACCGGCCTCGCGCCGGGAAAGGACGTGCGCGAGGTCGAGGACAAGCTGCTGAAATTCGTCCCGGAGACTTTCCTGAAGAATGCTCATCACTGGCTGATCCTGCACGGGCGCTACGTGTGCAAGGCGAGAAAGCCGGATTGCCCGGCCTGCGTGATCAGGGACCTGTGCGAATACCGGGGAAAGACTACCGAATAACGTGCAGGGAGCCTTTTTGACTCGCGTAGAAGGCGGCGAGGTCCGCAATGTCCTGCGGGGTGAGATTCCCGACCTGCCCCGCCATGATCGGGTTCTTGCGCGCGCCGGACTTGTAGTCGCGCAGCGCTTTCAGCAGGTAATCGTAGTGCTGCCCGGCGAGCCGCGGAAAATCCGGCCCGGCGGGGCTGTTTCCATCGGGTCCGTGGCATGCGGCGCAGGCCTGCGATTTCGCCTTCCCCTGCGCGGCGTCGCCCGCGGCCAGGGCCGGCGAAGCGGCGAAGGCGAGGACGAGCGCGAGAATTGCTTTCATTTGCCCGCCTTTCCCGCGCGCCCATAGTAGGCGGCGACGTCGGCCATGTCCTGATCGCTGAGACTCTTGGCGATTCCCTGCATGCTCGGATGGCTGCGCTCGCCGGCTCTGTAGGCCTGCAGCGCCTTGACGAGGTACTCGGGCGACTGCCCCGCGATCATGGGCACCGAGTACACCTCGGGGAATACCGTCTTGTACATCGGAATGCCGTGGCAGCCGATGCACATCGAGACCTTTCCCTTGGCGGCTTCGGCGTTTCCCGTCTGTGCGTGGACAGCGGCGCAGGCCAGCAGAAACGGGACCAGAGCGAGCGATTTTTTCATTGATTTGATGGGAACTCTTCCCGGCCAAAAAAAGCTGCGCAATTCTATCCCAGGTTAAAGCGGACGCAAAGCGGCAGTGCGGGCGGCTCCTCCGGGCAGGCAGCGGTCCAATCCGGCGGCCACGGCGGCAGCGATGCGCTGGCGCACGCTCTCCTTCTGCATTTCCAGTTCTTCGTTGCGGTTGAGAATCACTCCGGCTTCGAGGAGCACGGCGGGTGTTCGCGCCGTCTTCAGCACAATGAGGTTGTCGTAGTAGTGGACCCCGTTCAGCTTGTCCGCAAACGGCTTCCGCTCGCCCGGAATCGGGTCGGCGTGATAGAGCGAAGGCGAGAAACCGGCGCGGCGCATCTCCTCGCCGATCGCGGAAGCGCAGGCGAGACTGCGGCGAAGCGAAAGGTCCTTTGCGCGAGACGAACAGCGAGAATCCCGAGTAGCGATCGCAATACAGGCGCTCGACTCCTTCGTGCTCCCAGGTCTGGAGGAAGTGCGGCTGTACCGAATCGTGATGCACCGAAAGGAGAAAGCCCGCCTTCGCGCCGGCCATGGAGCGCGCCGCAAGCCTCGACATGAGGCCGTCGAATCCGATCAGGAAGCTGGCCAGTCCCTTTGCGAGAACTGCGGAATCGATTTCCAGGGCGAGGTCCCTGTTGAACTCGAGCTCGGCGCGCCCGCGCGCGCTGGTGGCGCCGGGCTCCTCATGGTAGTGACCTACGTCAATGGCCACGGTGGTCTGCGCCTGGACCGATGCCGCGGCAAGCGAGAAGGCAAAGAGGACAATTCGCACGCACGGATTGTGCGCGAGCCGCGCCCGGGCTGCAAGAAGCCGCTAAAATGGCGCATCGACCAAAGGACAGAACCCATGCGCTTCAGCGGTTCCGACGCATACGTTTCCACCGACGACCTGACCCTTGCGGTCAACGCTGCCATCAAGCTTGAGCGCCCGCTGCTGGTGAAGGGCGAGCCCGGGACCGGGAAAACGATGCTCGCGGTGGAGGTGGCGAAATCGCTCGGACTGCCGCTGCTCGAATGGCACATCAAGTCCACCACCAAGGCGCAGCAGGGCTTGTACGAGTACGACGCGGTGAGCCGTCTGCGCGATTCGCAGCTGGGCGACTCTCGCGTGCAGGAGATCCGCAACTACATCGTCAAGGGAATGCTGTGGCAGGCGTTCACGTCGGCGACCCCGGTCGTGCTGCTCATCGACGAGATCGACAAGGCCGACATCGAGTTCCCGAACGACCTCCTGCGCGAGCTCGATCGCATGGAATTCTTCGTCTATGAGACGCGCGAGCTGATCAAGGCGAAGAGCCGCCCGGTCGTGTTCATCACCTCGAACAACGAAAAGGAGCTGCCCGACGCATTCCTGCGGCGCTGCTTCTTCCACTACATCCGCTTCCCCGACAAGGAGACGATGGAGAGAATCGTCGAGGTCCACTTCCCGGGGCTGAAGAAGTCGCTCCTGCGCGAGGCCCTCGAAGTGTTCTTCGAGGTGCGCGAAGTCCCCGGCCTGAAGAAGAAACCCTCGACTTCGGAGCTGCTCGACTGGCTGAAGCTCCTCCTCGCCGAGGACATCCCCCCCGAGGCGCTCAGAAGCAAGGATCGCAAGACGATCATCCCTCCCCTGCACGGCGCGCTGCTCAAGAACGAGCAGGACGTGCACCTCTTCGAACGCCTGGTGTTCATGACGCGCGCCAAGACTAGCTGAGCCGAAACTGCGAATCCTGCATGCCTTCCACGCGATGAGGCATTGGCGGCAATGCAGGTGAGCGCGAGTATCGGACGCCTTATCGCGCTCGCCGCCTTGTTTGTCCCGTCCGTCGCCCTGGCTCAGCAGCCAGCAACCGCGGAAACCGGGGAGCCGAACCTCGCGCAGTCAACTCCGGGCGGCGCCCGCCTGACGGATTCCGAATCTCCCCGCACCTCGGAAAAGCAGACTGGACGGGTCGAGCTGAAGCGCTGGAACACCTCGCGCGGAACGTCCGAGGAGTCGACCCAGACCAATCTGCGGCTCGAGGCCTTCCTCGACGGGACTGTCGATCTCCTGCGCCTCGACCTTCCGTTTCCCGATGAAGAGACGGACTTCAGCGGCAGCCCGTTCAGCCCGCGCATGGGAGACATCAAGGTCCGGACCCGATTCCGCGCGGTGAAATCAGGCGAGCTTTCCTTTTCCTCGTTTGTCGAGGCGATTTTCCCGACCGCCGCCGACGATCTCGGCAGCGGCAAGTATCAGCTGAGCGCCGGACTGAGGATGCTCGCGCGGGTGAGCCCGCCGTTCCTCGATCCCGCGACCCACAGGATGCAGTTCGAGGCCCAGGTGTCCCAGGTCAATTCGGTCGCCGGCGACCCGGACCGCAAGGACATCAATGCCACCAAGTTCGAATTCACCCTCTACGATCTCTGGCATGGCAGGTACACGATGAAGGTGAAGCTGAAACCGAATGTTGACTGGATCCAGGACAAGACAGGCGCCGTTGCCGAGATGGAGATAGGCATGCTCATGGCGAACTGGCGAACCTGGCTCATGGCGGGCCGCCGCGCCTGGGGGCCCTCGGGGATCCAGGCGACCTACGACACCCGGGTCGAGCTCGGGCTGGCGCGGACGTATTGAACGCGCGCCGGGGGCTGCTGAGGAAGCTACTCGACCTTGATACCGGCAGCCTTGATGACCGGCCACCACTTGTCGATCTCGGCCTTGTGGAAGGCCGCCAGGCCTTCGGGCGTCTGCAGCTCGCGCGGGGCGACGTCCAGGCCCAGCTCGGCGAAACGCGCCTTGATCGCCGGATCGGCGAGCGCCTCGACCATCGCGCCGTTGAGCTTCGCGACGACAGGCTTCGGGATGCCCCTCGGGCCGAACAGCCCGAACCAGCCGGCGGCGTAGAGCCCCGGTATTCCCGCTTCGTCCGACGTCGGCACGTCGGGCACGACCGCGGAGCGCTTGGGCGAGAGGTTGGCGAAGACCTTGACCGCTCTGGCGCGCGCTTGCGGCAGCGCCGCGGCGGCCTGGAGGATCATCAGGTCGACCTGCCCGCCGAGCATCGCCTGCATCGCCGGCCCGGCGCCACGGAAGGGGACGAACGTGAGCGTCGTCCCCGTGGCCTGCTGCATCTGGATGCCTGCGAGCTTCGCCGCCGCGGTCTGCTCGACCAGCGTCGCCTTTCCCGGATTGGCCTTCATCCACGCCACCAGCCCCTTCAGGTCGCTCGCTGGGAAGTCCTTGCGCGCGATCATCAGCTGTGGGTTGATCGACATCAGGCCGATCGGCTCGAAGTCTTTCTGCAGGTCGTAGTTCAGCGGGTAGATGATGTTGCCGACGTGCGTGTCCCACTGGCCGATGTCGATGGTGTAGCCGTCGGGATTGGCGCGCGCCACGCGCCCCAGCGCGATGCTGCCGCCGGCGCCGCCGACGTTCTCGATGACCACCGTCTGCCCGAGCGGCGCTCGCATGCGCTCGGCGATGATGCGCGCGGTGGTGTCGGTCGAGCCGCCGGGCGGGAACGGCGAGATGAGCGTGACCGGCCGCGTCGGAAAATTCTGTGCAGCGGCGAAGCCGGCAAAGGCCGCGAGTGCGGCCGAAATCACGAATCTGATCATCGCGCTCTCCTCGTGTTGAATTGCAAGGGCTTACAATAGCCCCACCGACCCTATGCTGATCGACTTCTTCCTCAAGCTCAAGAGCCACAAGCTCCCGGTCTCGATCAGGGAGTACCTGACGCTGCTCGAGGCGATGCAGAAGAACGTGATCTCGCCCTCGATCGACGAGTTCTACTACCTGTCACGCACCGCGCTGGTGAAGGACGAGAACAACTTCGACAAATTTGACCGCGCCTTCGGCGAGTATTTCAAGGGCATCGAGTCGATCGCGGGCGCGGAGTTCGACGTGCCGCTCGAGTGGCTGCTGAAGCAGGCGGAGCTGAACCTCTCGCCCGAGGAGAAAGCGATGATCGAGGCCATGGGCGGCTGGGACAAGCTCATGGAAACGCTCAAGAAGCGGCTCGAGGAGCAGAAAGGCCGCCACCAGGGCGGCAACAAGTGGATCGGCACTGCCGGCACCTCGCCCTTCGGCGCCTACGGCTACAACCCCGAGGGCGTGCGCATCGGCCAGGACAAGTCGCGCAACCGCAGCGCCGTGAAGGTGTGGGACGCGCGCGAATACCGCAATCTGGACGATTCCGTCGAGCTGGGCACTCGCAACATCAAGGTCGCGCTGCGGCGCCTGCGCAAGTTCGCGCGCGAAGGCGCCCCGGAGGAACTCGACCTCGACACGACGATCGACAAGACCGCGAGGAACGCGGGCTGGCTCGACCTGCACATGCGCCCGGAGCGGCACAACGCGGTCAAGGTGCTCATGTTCCTGGACATCGGCGGCACGATGGACGACCACATCAAGCTGTGCGAGGAGCTGTTCAGCGCGGCAAAGACCGAGTTCAAGCACCTCGAGTACTTCTACTTCCACAACTGCCTCTACGATTACGTGTGGAAGGACAACCGGCGCCGGCACGCCGAGCGCACCCGCACCTTGGACATCATGCACAAGTACGGGCACGACTATAAGCTCGTCTTCGTCGGGGATGCGACCATGAGCCCGTACGAGATCCTGCAGCCGGGAGGCTCGATCGAGTACTCGAACGACGAGGCGGGCTCGGTGTGGCTGAAGCGCATGCTCGAGGTCTACCACAAGGCCGTGTGGCTCAACCCCGAGCCCGAGGAGATCTGGCCCTACCGCCAGTCGATCGGCATCATCAGGGAGATCATGGGCGGGCGCATGTACCCGACGACGATCGTGGGACTGGAGCGCGCGATGCGCTCGCTGGTCAAGTAGCGGGGCGCAAGAGGTGAGCAAGCCGCTCGCACCGTCAGCGTTCCTTGCCCTCGCGTTGAGCTTCGTGGCCTGCAGCGCCGTTGCGCAAAAGCCGCCGAAAGCCCTCTGGGGAGCGATCGCCTACAGCACCAAGACCGGCGCCTATGGGTACGCGGTGGACTACGCGACCAAGCGCGCCGCCGAGACCGAAGCCTTCCGCATCTGCGGCACCAACTGCGACCTGGTCCGCAGCTTCCGCAACGGCTGCGCCGCGGTCGCGACGCGGGAGAAACGTATCGCCTCGGACACGGGCGCGTCGCGCGAGATCGCGCAGGCCAAGGCGCTCAAGAAGTGCGGCGACCGGTGCACGATCGCCGTGTGGGCCTGCACGAAGTAAGCTCTCGCGGATTCAGTCGGGTGGCGATCAGCCCGTCGAGCATGCGACAAGGTCCATTGCCGACAGATTGTAGATCCGCCCGAAACCGGCGACGAAGCGCACCTCGCGCGGAGCGATGCGCCAGAACGAGAAGTCGGGAAGCTCGAAGTTGATTCTCTGTTCCGGGAATCTTTGCAGCCAGGACTTCCTCAACTCCGGCTCTTCCCCCTGCAACTGCTCTGCTCCCCCCCGGATCGACACTCTCATCAGGGTGAAGGGATCCGCCCGGCCGTCGTCGGTCTCCGCGATCGACAGCGCGACCCGCGCATCCTTCGCCATGTCCTGCGTGTGCCACGCCAGCCGGCTCACGTGCACGTGAAAGGCCGAAAAGTCCGGCGCCGGCAGGTAGAGCGTCATCGACACCATCGGCGCGCCCTGCCGCAATGTTGCGAGGTGCGCCACGCGCACCTTTCGCAGAAGGCTGGCGAGAGCGCTGAGAGTCTCCGAATCCGCTTTCAGCGCTCCTCCCCGAACCGCTCCGCCTCCAGCTTGCTCCGCCGCCAGCCGCGCCACAGCGGCAGAATGAGCGAAAGGACGAGCAGCGCCCACAGCACGTTTCCAAGCGTCGAGGAAAACAGGATCGTGATGTCGCCCTGCGAAAGACGCAGCGCGCGCACCAGGTACTGCTCGAACAGAGGCCCGAGGATGACGCCGATGAGGATCGCGGTGACGTGGTAGTTGGTCTTGTGCGCGATGTAGCCGATCACCCCGAAGACGAGCGCGAGCCCCATGTCGAAGAGGTACTGCCGCTCGACGAAAGCGGCGACGATGGTCACGAGGATGATGATCGGAGCGAGATACGTCGTTTCGATGAGCACGATGCGGGACACGTAGCGCGCGAGCGGCAGGATCGTGAA
The DNA here is from genome assembly GCA_963699535.1 of uncultured beta proteobacterium. Taxonomy (GTDB): domain Bacteria; phylum Pseudomonadota; class Gammaproteobacteria; order Burkholderiales; family SG8-39; genus VBDM01. The sequence goes on from CAVOUJ010000017.1 coordinate 47,852, forward strand.
GATCATGAAGATGTAGGCCACCGCCATCGAGACGAATACGCCGTAGGCGATCTCGGGGTGGCTCGCGAAAAGGCGCGGTCCCATCACCACGCCGTGGTACTGGAGCACGATCATCATGACCGCCGCGGTGCTGCCCCCGGGCACGCCGAGCGCGAGCGTCGGGACGAGCGTGCCCGAGGTGACGCCGTTGTTCGCCGCCTCGGGCGCGATCACGCCCTCCGGCACGCCCGTGCCGTAGGCTTCCGGGTGCTTCGACCACATGCGCGACTGCTGGTAGGCCACGAAAGCCGCGATGCTCGCCCCGGCGCCCGGGACGATGCCGATAAAAAGGCCCACGAAGGCCGTCCACACGATGTGCCACCACTTCGCAAGCGACATGCGAAGGCCGTCGACGATGTCGGCCCAACGCACCTGAGCCGCACGCTCGCGGCCTTCCTTTCCGACGATCAGCTTTTCCTCGATCATGACCAGGGCTTCCGAGATCGCGAAGAGCCCGATCAGGGCGGGCACGAGCGGGACGCCGTCGTAGAGCTCGAGAAAGCCGAAGGTCGCCCGCGGCGTGTTGTAGATATGGTCGGTTCCGATCACGCCGATCAGCAGACCGAAGAATCCGGCGATCAGACCTTTGAGCAGGTCCTTCGCGGCGAGCACGGCGATCAAGGTCAGGCCGAACAGCATGACGACGACCATCTCGACCGAGCGCAGGACAAGGCCGATCTGCGAGAGCCACGGCAGCAGCGCAAGCGTCGCGAGCGTGGTGATCAGTCCGCCAAACACCGACGCAGTGAAGCACAGCACCAACGCCTGCTGCGCCTGGCCTTTCTGGGTCATCGGATAGCCGTCCAGCGTCGTCGCGGCCGCGCCGCCCGAGCCGGGGATCTTCACCAGGATCGCGGGAATTCCCCCCGCGAGGTGGTTCGCGCAGTACAGCGCGATCATGAACGCGAGCGCCTGCTCGACCGGCACCGCGAGGGTGAGCGGCAGCAGCATGATGAGCGTGTTCTGCGGGCTGAATCCCGGCAGGATGCCGACGACGATGCCGAGCAGGATCGCGGGCCAGATGATCCACCACAGGCCGAACTGCGTCGCGAACTGGCCGGCGAGGAATTCCCAGGACACGGCCTACTTCCGGAACAAGGCCGTCAAGGCGTCAAGGCATTCTCGACCGGCCCGTGCGGGAGGTCCGCATTGAGCGTAGCGATGAAAAGCAGATAAGCCGACGCGGCCACGCCAAAGGACACCCAGAACAGATGCCCGCGGCTGCGAACACCCATCAGATACCAGCGCGGCGGCAAGGCCCAGAAAGAGCGAGAGCGAAAGGCCCAGCCACGGCATCGCCGCGATGAAGACGACGGTGAGGAGGACGAGGCCGACACGCTTGCCCAGCGCGTCGCGTGGCTCGATCAGCGGATCGAGCTTGAGGTCGCTCCGGCCCGAGGCGAGCCGCACGAGCGTGCGCACCACCTGAACCCCGATCAGCGCGACGAGGACCGTCCCGATCAGCACGCCGTTCGCCTTGGCTTCCCAGGCGAGATCGGCGATCGAGAAGAAGAAATATGCCGCGAAGGCGAGCCGAGCGCCGGGATGACGAGATCTGCGCCGAGCGGCGCTTTCTTCACTAAGCTTTCCCCCTGGCAGTCAGGAGTGAACGGTACTCGTTCGCAAGCTCGACCATCGCCTCGAGCGTAGCGCGTGCACAGCGCGCGATCGCCGTACTGGATGGTCTCGACCGGCGCGCCGGTCTTCGCGTACTCTTCCCTGTACTTGGGATTATCGAAGACCTGCTTCGCCGTTTTCTCCAGCAGCGCGAAGCGCTCCGGGAACTTCTCGATCGACCTCGGTGTGAACCGCCCAGGAGCGCGACGAATAGAGCGGCGGTATCTTGGTCCCGAATACCTTGTTCACCGACGGCGCGTTGTTCGTGTATCGCTGGAGCTTGTATTCGTCGTTGAACACGCCGAGGATGCGCATCTGCTCGCCCAGAGCGACGATCCCCGCGATCGGCAGCGCGCCGCAATCGGCTTCGCCGTTCATCACCGAGACCATCGTCGGATTGCCGCCGCCGTAGGGCACGAGGTTGAACCTTGCATTGACCGCCCTGCCCAGCGCGAGCAGCCCGATCGAGGCCGGGTGCGGCAGCCGGCTTACCGCCACGTTCACCGCGCGCTTCTTCGCCTCGGCGACAACGTCCTCGATCCGCCGGAACGGGCTCTTCTGGCGCACGAAGATGATGCTGTCGTCCACGTCGAGCCGGCAGAAGTACTGGTAGTCCTCGGGAAAGCGGTACGGCGGTTTTTGCAGCGCGTACATGATCATCTCGGGACCCATGTTCCCGAACAGCAGGTTGTGGCCGTCGCGCTCGCGCTTGTTGAGGAAGACCTCGTAGCCCACCTGCCCGGCTGCGCCGGGGAAGAAGCTGTACTCGAACTGGGTCTTCAGGAGCGGCGCCCAGAAATCGTCGAACACGCGCGCGAGCCGATCCGCGCCGCCGCCCTGTCCGGTCGGGATGACCACGCGCATGTTACGCGACGGGAATGCCTGGGCTCCGGCTCGTGGCAGGTGCGCGAGCGCCATCGCGGCGCCCGCTCCGGCGAGCAGACGCCGCCGGGTGATGTCGCGCACTGTCATGCCTTGCTCCTCCTGTGTGAAATCAGGCCTGCCCCGGCGGCGGCGCGACCTTGAGCACTTCCTCGAGCGTCGTCAACCCCATCGCCACTTTCATCGCGCCGCTGATCCGCAGCGGCTTCATGCCTTCCTTGTAGGATTGCTCCCTGATCCTGGCGACGTCGACCTCGGCGGTGATCAGGCGTTTCACGTCGGGCGAAAGCAGCAGGATCTCGTATAGGCCGATCCGCCCGGTGTAACCGGTGTTGCGGCACTCGAGGCACCCGACCGGCCGATAGACGTGCGCAGGGCGCTTCGCCTTCCAGGGCGCGACGAACTCCTCCCAGCTCACATCGCCCTCGCGGTCGGAGTCGTAGGGGACTTTTTCCTTGCAGTGCTTGCACAGCGTGCGCACCAGGCGCTGCGCCATGACCCCGAGGATGGTCGAGTTGAGGAGGTAGGGCGCGACGCCCAGCTCGAGCAGCCGCGTCACCGCGCTCGCCGAATCGTTCGTGTGCAGCGTGGAAAACACGAGGTGCCCGGTGAGCGCCGCCTGCACCGCCATCTCGGCGGTCTCCAGATCGCGGATCTCGCCGACCATGATGATGTCCGGGTCCTGGCGCATGAGCGCGCGCACCCCTTCGGCGAAGCCGAGCTCGATCGACTGCTGCACCTGCATCTGGTTGAACGCGGGCTCGATCATCTCGATCGGGTCCTCGATGGTGCAGACGTTCACCTCGGGCGTGGCCAGGGTCTTCAGCGTCGAATAGAGCGTGGTGGTCTTGCCCGATCCGGTGGGGCCGGTCACGAGGATGATCCCGTTCGGCTGCTCGATCATCTGCTTCCAGCGCCCCTTGTCGTCCTCCGAAAAGCCGAGCTCGGCGAAATCCTTGACGATGACCTCCGGGTCGAAGATGCGCATCACGAGCTTCTCGCCGAACGCGGTCGGCAGCGTCGAGAGGCGCAGCTCCACGTCCTGCTCGTCCGCGGTGCGCGTCTTGATGCGCCCGTCCTGGGGCCGGCGCTTCTCGACCACGTCCATCCTGCCCGAGGATCTTGATGCGCGAAGTCATCGCCGCCATCACCGGCATCGGGATCTGGTACACCGGGTGCAGCACGCCGTCGATGCGGAAGCGCACCTCGCCCACGTCGCGCCGCGGCTCCATGTGGATGTCGCTCGCGCGCTGGTCGAACGCGTACTGCCACAGCCAGTCGACCACGTGGACGATGTGCTGGTCGTTGGCGTCGAACTGCTTGTTCGTCTGGCCGATCTCGACCAGTTGCTCGAAATTGCCGATTCCGCTGCGCTGGTCGCCCTTCTGCGCCGCGCCCTTGACCGACTTCGCAAGGTTGTAGAACTCGACCTGGTAGCGGCTGATGTCGAGCGGATTTGCGATGACGCGGCGAATCTCGAGCCTGAGCATCTGCTTGAGTTCCTTCTCCCACTCCTTGACATAGGGCTCGGCAGGTCGCGATCACCGCCTCGCGGGTGTTGACTTCAACCGGGAGGATCTTGAAGCGCGCTGCATAGTGATTCGACATGACCTCGGTGACGGCGGCGAAGTTGATCTTGAGCGGATCGACATGGAAGTAATCCATGCCGGTCTGCCTGGCCAGCCACTCCGTCAGCCACTCGAGGCTCAGCAACTTCTGCGGGGGCTTCTGGGAGCGCCACTTCTGGTCTGCGATCACCACCAGCGGATGGTGGTCGCCGCGATGGAGCCTTCTGTCGGCGATGAGCTTGTCGGCATCCGTCTTGGGCACGACGCCGTCCGCGACGAGGGCCTGGAGCACCTCGGGGAGCGCGAGGCGGTGATCCTGAACGGCGCTCTTTGCTGGCTGCATGGCTGGAATATAGCCACCCCGTTCGCCGCCGGCAAGCGCTTTGACTTTGCCGAACATCTGCGCGATGCTTGCCGCCTCAAGACGCGAACCTACGGAGACCGATATGACCATCAAAGTCGGCGACACCCTTCCCGACGGCAAGCTTTCCGAATCGACCGAATTCGACGCGCAAGCCGGCTGCCCGATCAATCCCCAAGACCATCAGCGTCGCCGAAGCGGCGAAAGGGCAAGAAGCTCGTCATCTTCGCCCTCCCCGGCGCGTACACGCCGACCTGCTCGGCGAAGCACGTGCCGAGCTATGTCAAGAACTTCGATGCACTCAAGGCGAAGAAGGTGGACGAGATCTGGTGCGTGGCGACGAACGATGCCTTCGTGATGGCCGCATGGGGCCGCGACCAGAAAGCCACGGGGCAAGATTCGCATGCTCGGCGACGGCAACGCCGACTGGACGAAGAAGCTCGGCCTGGAGATCGACCGCACGTCGGCGCAACATGGGCGTGCGCTCGCAGCGCTACTCGATGCTGGTCGAGAACGGCGTGGTGAAGAAACTGAACGTCGAGGCGCCGGGCAAGTACGAGGTAAGCGGCGCCGAGACGATGCTGTCGCAGCTCTGAAGCCTCGACTGGTCCTCGCGGCGCTCGGCCTGATCGCCGGCTTCGCATTCGCCTTCGGCGCGCTCGCGCAGGACTATCCGTCCCGGCCGATCCGGTTGATCGTGACCTACCCGCCAGGGGGCACGGTCGACATCACCGCGCGCGTCGTGCAGCCGAAGCTCTCGGAAGCTCTCGGGCAGACGGTCGTCATCGAGAACCGCGGCGGCGCGGGCGGCGCGGTCGGGCACCGAGGCGGCGGCGAGGAGCGCCCCGGACGGCTACACCTTCCTGTACACGCTCTCCTCGCACACGATCAATCCCTTCTTCTACAAGCTCAGCTACGACGTCGAGCGCGATTTCGCCCCGGTGTCGCTCGTCGTGAGCGCGCCGCAGCTCATCGCCGCGAACCCGAACGCGCCGGCGAAGACCCTGCGGGAGCTGGTCGCCACGGCGAGGGAGCGCCCAGGCTTCTACACCTACGCTTCGCCCGGCAGCGGCACGCCCGGCCACATCGCGGCCGAGCTGCTGAAGCTCAGGACCGGAATCAACATCGTGCACGTGCCGTACAAGGGCGGCGGTCCCGCGGTCGCGGACGTGCTCGCGGGACAGGTCCCGTATCTCTTCCTCACCGCGTCTGCGGCGTTTTCGCAGGCGCGCTCGGGCAGGCTGCGCGCGCTTGCGGTCACGACGCGGAAGCGCACCGCTTCCGCGCCGGACATCCCCACGGTCGCCGAGGAGCTGAACCTGCCGGACTACGAGGTCGATTCCTGGTGCGCGATGTTCGCCCCGGCGAAGACGCCGGCGGCCATTGTCGCGCGCATGCAGAAGGAAATTGCGCGCGTCGTGCACCTGCCCGAGGTGAAGCAGAGACTCATCGAACAGGGCGCCGACCCGGTGGGCAGCAGCCCGGAGGAGCTGGAACGCGTGGTGAAGACCGAGCTCAAGAGCTGGGCCGAGGTGATCCGCAACGCCGGAATCAAGCCGGAATAGGGAAACTAGAGCGCGGCGCGCGCCGGCGCGCCCGAGCCCTTGATCTGCGTGCGGTGCATCACGCGGCGCGACTTGGGATCGAAGGCGTCGCGGCGGTGCATGGTGGTGCGGTTGTCCCAGAGCACGAGGTCGCCGAGCGCCCAGCGGTGCTTGTACACCGCAGCGTCGACGTAGGACCAGACCTCGTCGAGCAGACGTTCGGATTCTTCGAGCGGCAGGCCCATGACGTAGGCGTTCCGCCTGCGGCCGAGGTACAGGGCGGCATCGCCCGACACCGGATGGCGGATCACCATGGGGTGCGGCGCGCCGACCGAGGTCCGGGGGTCGTTCGAAGGGGCGAGGCCCTTGCGCACGTTGCCCCCGGAGTCGTAGGTGCCGTCGTGCTTGACGTCGAGGTTCCGGATCCGCTCGACCAGGCTGCGCGGCATCTTCGCGAGCGCCGCCTTCATGCCGCAGAACCAGGTGTCGCCGCCCTGCCCGGGTATCTCGAGCGAATAGAGCATCGAGGCGTCGGGCGGCCGGGCGAGGTAGCTCATGTCGGTGTGCCACGCCGCCTCGCCGTCCCCGAGCGCGCCGATCGGCTCGCCCTCGTCGTCCAGCACGTTCGAGATCACGTAGATGTCGGGATAGCCCGCGGGCGACCTGCGCCCGGCGCCCTGGTTGGGCGGCGGATCGAGCGCGCCGAAGTGCCGGGAGAACGCGAGCAGATCGGCGTCGCTCAGTGTCTGATTGCGAAAGACCAGAACGTCGTGCTTGTACCACGCGCTCTTGATCGCCTCGATCTGCGTCCCGGTTGCGTTCGCCAAGTCGACGCCCCTCACCTCGGCGCCGACCGTCCCGGTGGGAATGACTTCGGAAGAAACGGCCATTCCGGAAGTTTACTCTAGCGCCTGCGATAGTCGGTAGAGCGCGGTGGAGGGGGCGGCGGCGGGCACTCGCCCAAGGCAACGCCCTCTCTCCGCGAATCCGCCCCGCCCGACCAGCCTTGGGGGCTCGCACGATGTCCCGCAGGGAGTTCGCCTCGACAGGCTCCTACAGGAACGGCTCCGCGCGCTTCAGCAGCTCGGCGATGCCGGGCTCGTTTGGATTGCGCGGCTTTCCCGGGTGGATGATCGAAACCTGGCAGCTCTCCGCCGCCTCCACCAGCTCGCGATAAGTCCCGGCGTTGACGTCCGCAATATAGGCCTGCTTGTTCGCATCGTAGGCAAACATGCGGTTGTTGAGATTGGTGCACTCGTTGCAGGTCGTGCAGCGTGGCGTCTCGATGTAGGGGTCGTCGGATCGCTTTTCCGGCTCGGCTTCGGCCGCAACCGGCTTCGCCGCAGGGGCGGCTGCCGGGGCTACGGGCGCTCCCGCGGTCGCGGGCTTCGCTTCGCGCTTCAGGGCTTCGATCTCGTGTTGCTTTTGCTCGTCCCAGACTTTCCGTTCCCGCGCGAGCAAGCGCTCCGCCTGCGAGCTGCGAACGCCGGCCAGTTCCTGCAGGCTGTGCCACATCTCGCGGCAGCGGTGCGCGGCCGCGAGCAGCTTCTCGTCAACCAGCGCGCGCCGCAGCGCGTGCTCGCCGTTGACCATCTGGAGATACGGAACCTTCCCCGCGACGGCCGATGAGTCGCTCCCGAGGCTGCTGCCGACCGGGACCATGCTTCCGTTCCATTCGGCCCGGGGCACGAGCGCGAAATGCCTCGCATAGCGCGGATCGCACGCGACGAAATCGACGAAGGTGAACGCCATCTGTTCGCTTACGCTCTGATGGGCCTCGTCCTCGTAGCCGAACTCGTGTACCGGCCAGTCGGTCTCGGGCTGCGGATTGCCGTCGAGCGCAAAGCGCGTCGCCCAGTCCGGGCCCGCGGCGGGGTCGTAAGTGAACGCCGGGAACGCGCGCGACTGCATGGCGGCGGCGGCGTGGAGATAGGGCGGCAGCGTCCCGGCGCCGCTCGGGGAACCCGAGAACACGCTGAAAAGGGCGGGCCCCGCAAAGCTGAGCCCGGCGAGTATCCCGCGCCGCGCCCGGTAAAGGTGGGAGTTGCTCGCCTGCAGCACGTAGGCGTTCCCCAGCCCCATCGCCATCTTGCCGAGTTGCGCCGCGGGAGTGACGAGACTCCGGCGCGCGCGCAGCGCCGGCTCCTCCAGAACATCGCTCACCTGCACCACGACCTTGATCGGCATCTCGGATGCGAGGATTTCCATCAGGTCGGCGTTCTCGGGGTCGTGCAGGCTTTCCGATCCGATGCAGACGAGGTAGTCGGGAAACAGGCTCAGGTCCTTGCCTCCCACCGAGCTCTCGTCGAAATCCGAGAAAAACGGATCGTGCGTCGCCTCCAGGTAGCTCCCCTCGATCTCGAGCTCGGCGATGGCCATCGCTTTGACGAGGCCGATCGTCTGCGGCAGGCGGTTGCGGAACGCCGCCAGCGCTTCCCTGCAATTCGCGAATGCGCAAGACTTGAGGTCGTCGGGCCAGCCGGCGCCCCGCCGCTCGCCTGACTGGTGCGCCTTCAGCACGGAAAGCACCTGCTCCACCCGCTGTCGGCGGCTGTCCGGAAGCGTGTTCTTGCCCGAAACCTGCGCGAGCGTCTTCGACAGCGCCTGGAAGTCGAAGGCCCCCTCCATGCCCGTCCCGACCGCGGCTTTGAGCCGGGCCGCGCTCGTGCCCGCGCTCGAGCGGACGAAATCGGCCTGAAGGATGTCCGACAACTTGGCGATGAGCCACTTCAACTCCTCGTCGAAGCGTTTGAATTTGTGCCGCTGCAAGGCGTGCCAGGCGTGCGTCATGAGACGCGCGGGCAGTTCATAGGTGCAATCGACGACTTCGCCGTCGACCTGCAGCGCGGCTCGCGCGCGGTTGAGGCTGCCGGCGAGCGCCGGGTCGGCCGGTGCTCCCGACCCGTTTCGCGGCCAGGTCCCACAGCCGGGACAGGGGCCCGGTGTCGCCATTCGCGGCCAGCATGCGGATTTCACGCTCGAGGCGCAGCACGTGGCGGCGCGTCGCCTCGCCCTCGATGCCGCGCGGGGCGATCGCCTGCAGGACGCCGTCGACCAGGACCGAGAGGGACTGGATGCCGGTTTCGTCGGCGCGATCCGCGACCAGAACCAGCGGGAAGTCGTAGCGCAACTGCGTCAGGTCCCCGAAGCGGGCAAGCAGTCCCGGCCTCAGGTCCAGCCCTTCGGCCGCCTGCAGGCTGGCGCCCATTCGTTTGCCGGTCAGATGGAAGGCAAGGTGCGCTTGAAGTTCGGTACCCATGGCGTGATCAATCCGCTGTTCGGTTCGCGCGCGACCGACTCATGGCCGCGCCTCGCGCAGCTTCCTCCTGCGGCCAGACCGTGAACTTGTCGAGCTCCGCCTCGAGCCCGCGCTGGATCAGCTCGGGGGTGCGCAGTTGCTTGATCGCGCGCACATCCTCGTAGCAGGGCACGGCGGGATTGTGGTACAGGATGCCGACCGGAATCGGATCCTCGGCGGAGGCGATCTCGCGCGCCCGATCGAGGTTCGAGGGGTCGTGCTCCTGCTGGTTCTTGTATACCTTGCCGAGCGCGGCGCTCACGTGCAGGCCCTTCTCGTGCGTGAGCAGCAGGATCCGGTTCGGGTCGTTCATCCAGGGGTCCAGCAGATTCGGCAGGAACTCCGGACAGCGCTGGATGATGCGCACGAAGGAGCAGCCCTTGTGGTGAAAGGCCCTGGAGATGATGTCGTAGACCAGTTCCGGAATCCAGTCCACCGCCTGCGCGACGAACGAGACGTTCTGGATCCCCAGCGTGACGGTGAGGGGATTCAAGGCGTCGAGATAGGCGCCGCGCGGCGTGGTCTTGCTCTTCAGCCCCTTGGGCGTCGTGGGTGAGGCCTGCATCTTGGTGAGGCCGTAGATGTGGTTGTCGTGCACCACCACGGTGAGGTTCATGTTGTAGCGGATGGCGTGCACCCAGTGGGCGGCGCCGATGCTGCAGCAGTCCCCGTCGCCGGTATTCACGAAGACGTGCAGGTCCGGGCGCGCGAGCCGGATGCCCTCCGCGATCGGCAGCGCCCGGCCGTGAATGCCGTGAAAACCGTAGGTCTTCATGTAATGCGGAAAGCGGCTCGAGCAGCCGATGCCCGAGACGAACACGGTCTTCTCCGGGCGCAGCTTCTCGTCGCGGCACAGGCGCTGGACCGCGGTGAGGATGGCGTTGTCGCCGCAGCCGTTGCACCACCGCGGAATGCTGCCCTGGTAGTCCTCGAGGTTGTGCTCCTCCTCGTACATCCGCATCAGGCATTCATGGGCTCGCGTTGTCATGGTCAGCGCTTTCCTTGCACCAGCTTGTTCGAGATCACGCGGTAGATCGCATCCGGCTTGATCGGCTGGCCGCGCACCTCGCTCCAGCAATCGACGTCGGCGAGAGTAGCGCGAGCGCAGCATCATGGCGAGCGCGGAGTAACGCCGGTTGCTTTCGTCGATCAACTCGTCCTCGGGGTTGTCGCACCAGCTCGCCTCGATCGTCATCACCTGCTTGAAGCGCTTCAGGATCTCCTTGATCCCGCCCGGCATGGGCTGGAGGAAGCGCAGGTGCAGCGAAGAAACCTTGCGGCCTTCGGCGCGCAGGCGCTCGACCGCCTCCTCGATCGCGCCCTGCGTGCTGCCCCAGCCGATCACCAGCAGATCGCCTTCCTCCCCGCCGAACACCGGCGGCGTCTTCAACGTCTTCTGCAGCGCCGCGAGCTTCAGGCTGCGGTGCCGCAGGCTTTCCTCGTTGATCTCGGGATCGTAGGCGACGTGGGAGAGGCGGTCGTGCGCGAGACCGGTCAGCGTGTGCATGCCGTGCGGCTGGCCGGGCACGAAGCGGCGCGCGAGACCGGTGAGCGGGTCCCAGTCGTAGGGTTTCGCGCCTTCGGGCACCGGGCTCTGGTCCACGGGGGGCGCGAGCCAGGCTTCGTTGAACGCCGGCCGCGGGAACGGCTGCTGCGAGGTCGCGAGATTGGCATCCGAGAGCACGACCACCACCATGTTGAACGTCTCGGCGATCTTGCGCGCGGTGATGATCGAATAGAAGCAGTCTTCGATGCTGCTCGGGGCCATCACCACCTTGGGCGCGTCGCCGTGGCTGCCGAAGCAGGCGGCAAGCAGGTCGCCTTGCTCGGCCTTGGTCGGCTGGCCGGTGCTCGGCCCCCCGCGCTGCACGTTGACCACCACCAGCGGGATCTCGCACATCACGGCAAGGCCGATCGCCTCCTGCTTGAGCGAATAGCCCGGGCCGGAGGTGATGGTGACCGCGCACTTGCCGGCATAGGAGGCCCCGATGGCGAAAGCGCAGGCGGCGATCTCGTCCTCCGCCTGGTGCACGACGCCGCCCACCTTCTCGAACACTTCGCTCAGGTAGTGCGACGCCGAGGTCGCCGGCGTGATGGGATACATCGCGCACACCTCCATCCCCGAAGCGAGGACCCCGAGGGCGAGCGCGGTGTTGCCGTTGACCACGATCTGCGCCTCCTTCGCGCGGGTCGCGGGGATGCGGTACTTGAAATCGAGATGGGTTTCGGCCCACTGGTAGCCGGCTTCGAGCAGCGCCACGTTGGCCTTGATCACCTTTTCTTCCTTCTTGCCGAAGATGAACGCGATCTGCTCGCGGGCGAGCTGCAGGTCGAGGCTGTAGAGGTTGCAGAGCATCCCGAGCACGAACATGTTCTTGCCGCGGCGCGGATCGGAGACGAGCGTCTTGCACTCGCGCTCCATCGGGATCTCGCGCACGTCGTAGCCGTCCTTGACCAGCCGGTCGAAGGTTTCACGGTAGGCGGCGGCGATCTTCGCGTCCGGGTGCTCGCGCCACATGCTCTCGAGCAGGATGAGTGCAGCCGGGCTTCAACTCGCGGTCGCGCACGCGCCCGAGCAGCACCTGCTCGTTGAAGGCGACCACCAGGTCGGCCTCGTTGCCGCCGTTGGTGACGCGGCGCGAACCGATGCGGACCCGGTTGCCGCTCGCGCCGGCGATGCTGCGCGCCGGCGGCTGGATCTCGGCGGGAATGATCTCGACGGTCCAGATCCCGTTGCCCATGCGCGCGGCGATCGCGCCGAAGGACTGCCCGCAGCGCTGCGCGCCTTCCCCCGAATCGCTGACGATCTCGATGACGTGCTCGGCGAGCGTCGTGGCCGGCTTCGCACCCGCCAGCACGTTTGCCAGCCCGGGTTCCGGTGGTGGGATCCAGTGCGGTCGTCTCGTTCATAGTCAGTTTGTCATCCTAGTGTCGCCGCCGGACGCCGCCCGCTCAGGCGAGGTGCACGCGCGCGAAGGTTTTCTCCGCAGGATCGATGCCGAACAGGGTTCCTTCACTGCCCGCGCGCTCCGGCAGGTACACCGACTCCGTATCCCGGATGCCGAGCCAGGCCTTCATGCTGCGGGCGGCCTTGCGCCCGGCACCCATCGCCTCGATCACGGTGGCGGCGCCGGTCACGATGTCGCCGCCCGCGAAGACGCCGGCCATCGAGGTCGCGAGGTTCCCGTCCACCTCGATGTAGCCGCGGCGGTTCAATTTCAGCTTCGACGTTTGCCCGATGATCGGATTGGCGTGGGTGCCGATGGCGATCACCACCGTGTCGGTCTCGAATTCGAACTCGCTCCCCGGGACCGGCACCGGGCCGCGCCGCCCGGATTCGTCCGGCTCGCCGAGCTCCATGCGGATGCAGCGCATCCCGCGCACGTTGCCCTTGCCGTCGTCGAGGATCTCGACCGGGTTGGTGAGCCAGTGGAATTCGATGCCTTCCTCCTCCGCGTGGTGCACTTCCTCGACCCGCGCCGGGCTCTCGGCCTTCGTGCGGCGATAGATGCAGGTGACCTTCTCGGAGCCGAGCCGCTTGCACACGCGCATCGCGTCCATCGCCGTGTTGCCGGCGCCGATCACCGCCACGCGCCGCCCGAGCGGCAGGGGCGTGTCATGGCCCGGATCGCGCGCGCGCATCATGTTGCAGCGGGTGAGCAGCTCGTTCGCCGAGAGCACGTTGTTGAGCGAATCGCCCGGGATGCCCATGAATCTCGGGTAGCCCGCGCCGGTGCCGATGAAGACGGCATCGAATCCCATCTCGCCGATCATCTGCTCGATCGTGAACAGCCGCCCGACCAGCGTGTTGCATTCGAACCGGACTCCGAGCTTTTTCAGGTTTTCGATTTCGGCGTCGACCACCGCGTTGGGCAAACGGAAATCGGGAATGCCGTAGCGCAGCACCCCGCCGGGAACGTGAAAAGCCTCGAATACCGTGACCTCGCAGCCGGCCTTGGCCATGTCGGCCGCGCACGCCATCCCGGCCGGGCCCGAGCCGACGATCCCGACCCGGAAGCCGCTCGGCTCGATGTAGGGGACGTTGCTCCAGCCCTCCTTGATCGCCATGTCGCCGACAAAGCGCTCGAGGCGTCCGATCGCGACCGGCTCGAGGTTCTCGCCGACAGGGCACGGGCCCTCGCACTGCGTCTCCTGCGGGCAGACGCGGCCGCACACCGAGGCGAGCAGGTTGGCGTCGGTGATGACGCCGTAGGCACCGCGAAAGTCCTTCTCTCCGATCTTGCGGATGAAGCCGGGGATGTCGATGCTGACCGGGCAGCCCTCGACGCAGGCCGGGTCCGGACAAAACAGGCAGCGTTCGGACTCGCGCAGCGCATCTTCGACGCTGAAAGCGCAGGTCACTTCGGCGAAATTTGTCGCGCGCTCGCGGGGATCCTGCTCGCGCGCGCGCGTGCGTTCCTGCGGTATCGACCGTATGGTCCGTTTCTTCGCCATCCTAGCCGCCTCGCACTTCCTCAAATGGATCGGGCAGCACAAGCGCCTCGCCCGCCGGGGGCTGCGGCGGGATCTTCATCCGGCAGCTTTCCGACCAGCGCTCGAGCGCCGCTTTTTCCTCGGCCGCAAAGCGCCTGAGCCGCGTCGTGAGATCCTCGAAATCGACCTGATGGCCGTCGAAGTCCGGACCGTCGACGCAGGCGAACTTCACCTCGCCGCCGATCCGTACGCGGCAGCCACCGCACATCCCGGTGCCGTCGACCATCACCGGGTTGAGACTCACCACCGTCTTGATTTTGTGGGGGCGCGTTTCCTCGGCGCAGGCCTTCATCATCACCGGCGGGCCGATGGCGATCACCTCGCCGATGTCCGGATGCTTGGCGATCGCGCGCTTGATGCCTTCGGTCACCGGCCCCCTCACGCCCACCGAGCCATCGTCGGTGCACACGATCAGCTCGTCGCAGCAGCCGCGGAACTTGTCCTCCCAGAAGATCAGCTTCCAGGAGCGAAAACCGATCACCCCGATCACGTACGCGCCCGCCTCCTTGAAACCGCGCGCCTGGGGAAACACCGGCGCGACTCCGAGGCCCCCCCCGACGCACATGACCTTCTTCGCGTTGCTCAAATGACTCGGGACGCCCATCGGTCCGACCAGCGCATGGAGCAAGCTACCGGCCTTGCAGTGCTGCTGCATCTCCCGGGTAGTCTTACCGACCGCCTGGATCACGAGGGTTATCGTGCCCTTACCGCGGTCAAAGTCCGCAATGGTGAGCGGGATGCGCTCGCCCTCGGCGTGGGACATGATGATGACGAACTGGCCCGGCCGCGCGGCTTTTGCCATCAGCGGATGGCGGACTTCGAGCAGGAAGGTGACGTCCGAGAAGTCCTCTCGCGCCACGATCTCGAAACTTGCGGCTTTTCCTGTCCCGGGCATCGATGATGCCCGCGCGCCTGACCGGCCCGCGGGAACCGTTTCGGCAATCTTCTGGTATCAGGGGGGCTCCGATTTGATCTAGCTCAAGAAACCCCCAAGTCTCCCTCCGGCTAACCCATGAAACCGCGCGGAATTCCGCCTGGCGTTGCAGTTGTCGACGGACCTTCACTCCCCCAGCGCAACCCCCTCGCGTCTTGAGTCCGCCCCACCCGTCCAACCTTCGCTCGTCCGCACGATCCCGTGCAGGCCGCTCGTTTCCGGGCGGATGCGCACGCTGTGGCCCATGCGCTCGAGTTCGGGCGCAAGCCGCTCGAGCGCCGTGCCGCGCTCCAGCTCGGTCGGACCGTTGCGACTCCCCATGTGCGGCGCGTCGATGGCCTTCTGGATGTCCATCTCCCAGTCGAGCAGGTTCACGAGCGTCAGGGCCACGTAATTGATGATCGAATGGCCGCCCGGCGAGCCGATCACCATGTACAGCTTCCCGTTTTCGTCGAACACCATCGTCGGCGCCATGGAACTCCGGGGGCGCTTTTTCGCTTCGACGCGGTTGGCGACCGGTCTCCCGTCTTCCTCGGGTGTCCAGGAGAAATCCGTGAGCTGATTGTTGAGGAGGAAGCCGCGCACCATCTGGCGGTTGCCGAAGGCGGCTTCGATACTGGTCGTCATCGCGACCGCATTCCCCTCAGCATCGACCACCGAGATGTGGGTCGTCGCCGGAAGCTCCGCCGGTTCCGCGATCCCGTAGCCGGCCGCGATCCCCGCCGGATCACCGGCGCGGGCCCGTCCCATCGAGCGCTCCAGGTCGATGAGCTTCGCGCGCGCCGCAAGGTAGCGGGAATCGAGCAGCGCGGCGAGCGGCGCTCGCACGAAATCGGGGTCGGCGATATAGCGATTGCGATCGGCATAGGCAAGCCTCCCGGCCTCGGAAAAGAGATGAACCACCTCGACCGAGTCGGGCTTGAGAGCGCGCACGTCGAAGCGCTCGAGAATCTTCAGTATCTGCAGTACCGCGAACCCGCCCGAGCTGGGCGGAGGCATGCCGCACACTCGCCAGCGCCGGTACGCGCCGCACAGCGGCTCGCGTTTCTTCGCCGCGTATCCGGAAAGATCCGGCTCGGAGATGTCGCCGGGAGCGCGCTTGTGATTGCGCACCGCGGCGACGATGTTGCGGGCGATCTCCCCCCGGTAGAACGCATCGGGGCCGCGCGACGCGATGCGTTTCAGCACCGCCGCGAACTGCGGATTCTTCAGCGAAGTGCCTTTCGGCTTCGCGGCGCCATCGGACGAATAGAAGTAGCCGCGGGCATTGTCATCGAGTCGAAGGAACCGGTCGGTGGCGACGAGCGCGTGCAGCCGCGGCGAGATCGGGAATCCCTGCTCCGCCAGCTTGATCGCCGGCTCGAAGAGCTCAGCCCACGCACGCCTCCCATGCTCGCGGTGCACCATCTCGAGCAGACGAAGCAAGCCCGGCGCGCCCACCGATTTTCCGCTCGCCACCGCGTCGGGCCACTCGAGCGGCCTTCCGTTCGAATCGAGAAAGCGCCCGGGCCCCGCCGCCGCGGGCGCGGTTTCCCTGCCGTCATAGGCCGCGAGCCTCCCGTCGCGCGCGGTATAGTGGAGGAGAAACCCTCCGCCGCCGATACCGGAGGATTGCGGTTCCACGAGATTGAGGACGAGCTGCGCGGCGATCGCGGCGTCGACCGCGCTGCCGCCGCGGCGCAGCGCATCGTAGCCGGCGCGCGCGGCGAGCGGATGCGCCGCGACCATCATGAAGCGCCGGGCGGTGACGAGCTGCTTGGGAACGATTTCGGTCGCCGGCTCGGGGGCCGGCTGCCCCCAGGCGCCGGGCGCAGCGAGAACGAGTCCCGCGCCTGCGAGGACGACTGCCCGGAAACTGGCCACGGATCGACGCGAGAGTTCAGGGACCGGGGCAACCCGGCGAAGGGGAAGCGCAGACCGCCCGCGAGCGCGCGTTCATGCAATCCGGTTCGCCGGGCGAAGGGTGCCCGCGATACCCAGATAGCGGCGTTCGATCTCTTCCGGCGGAAGAGGCACGCAGAACAGGAAGCCCTGAAATTCGTCGCAGCGGTGCTTTCGCAGGAGATCCAGCTGGGCCTGAGTCTCGACGCCCTCTGCGATGACCCGGATACCCAGCCCGCGAGCCATGGTGATGATCGCCCGCACGATCGCCACGTTCTCAGGCGAGGCCACAATATCGCTGATGAAGGAGCGGTCGATCTTCAGGCCGTTCACAGCGAAATTCCTGATGTAGCTCAGTGACGAATATCCCGCCCCGAAGTCGTCGATCATCACGCGGGTCCCGACCTGCGCGAGGCCTTTCAGGGTCGCGCCGATGTCTTCGGAGTTCTTCAGGAAGAGACTCTCGGTGATTTCGAGCTCGATCAAGCCGGGATCGATGTCGAATTCTTTCAGCAAGGCGGAGATCTCGCCGATCAAGGCCGGCGTAAACTGGCGGACGGAGAGGTTGACCGCCACCGGATGCACCGGCAGGCCGCGCCCGCGCCAATCGCGGATCTGCCTGCAGACCTCCTCCAGCACCCAGTGCCCGATGTCCACGACCAGCCCCGTGTCTTCTGCGATGGAAATGAACCGCGCCGGAGAAACCAGGCCCCAGCTCGGATGGCGCCAGCGCAGCAGCGCCTCGAGACCGGTGATCCGGCTGTCCGCGACGGTCACCTTCGGCTGGTACATCACCGCGAATTGCCGGCTGGCGATAGCGTCGCGCAGGCCGTTCTCGAGCTGAAGCCGCTCCTGCATGCGCTCGTTCATTTCTGCGGAGAAATACTGGTAGGAGCCGCGCTCGCCTTCCTTGACATGGTACATCGCCGTATCTGCGTCGCGGAGCAGCGTTTGCGGATCCGTGGCGTCGGAGGGGAACACGCTGATGCCGATGCTGCACGAGCAGCTCAGGGTATGTCCCCTGACCGAGAACGGTTCTTTGAACGAGTGGATGATCTTGCGCGCCACCTGACCGGCCTCGTCCTCCAGCGCCTTCACGTCCTCCAGCAGCACCACGAACTCGTCCCCCCCGAGCCGCGCCAGGGTATCGCCTTTGCGCACGACGCTGGACAGGCGCTGCGCAACCGCTTGAAGGAAAGCGTCGCCGACCGCGTGCCCCAGAGAGTCGTTGATGTACTTGAACCGGTCGAGATCGATGAAGAACAGGGCGAGAGAGCCGTTATTGCGCCGCGCCTGGCTCATGCTGAGGGTCAGGCGGTCGTTGAGCAGCAGGCGGTTGGGCAGACCGGTCAGCGGGTCGCGCGTCGCGAGCTGCCGGACGCGCTCCTCGGCCCGCGAGCGCTCGATCTCGGACCCCGCTCGCGAGGCGAAGATCTCGAGCAGGGAAACGAAGAACTCCTTGTGCTCGATCGGCTTGCGCGTCAACGCGACCAGAATCCCGATGGCTTTTCCCGCCGCATCGATCAGCGAGGTTCCGACATAGCCCTCTATCGCGCGATGGGCAAGTCCTGCGTCCTCGGGGAAGAGTTCGGCGGCGCGCTCGGCGTAGACCATGGTTCCACGGCGCTCCAGCACGCCGATGCAGGGTGAACCGGCGAGCGGATAGTCGAAGTTCTCGGAGAGTTCGCCGTCGCGGCAGCAGGCGATGGTGCGAATCCGATCGCCCGGCGGAGTGACCTCGCCCACGAACGCCATGTCGGCGGGCAGCTCCCTGCACAAGCACAACACGACCTCCCGGAAGAACGTTTCGCCGGTCTGGGAACTCACCCCCCGCGCGATGGTGTTGAGCAGCTCTTGGGCGCGCTTGCGGTCGGTGATGTCCAATATCGGCACGATCACGTGGGGCTCGCCGTCGATATCGATCAGCTCGGCGGAAATCAGCGCATCGATGACCGCGCCGGACTTCTTGCGGAATTGCGTTTCAAACTCCCGCAGCGCCCCGCGCTTGCGTATCTCCGCCACGAAGCGCGCCCGGCCCTCCGGATGGACCCAGGCGCCCAAGTCGAGCGAGGTACGTCCCACAAGTTCCTCGCGCGCGTAGCCGAAAAGCTCCAGCCAGCGCTGGTTCACTTCGAGGTACCCACCGTCGCTCAGCCGGCTGATGACGATCGCTCCCGGGCTCGCCTGGAAGATTTTCGCAAAGCGCTCCTCGGATTGACGCAGGCGAAGCTCGGCGTTTTTCCGTTCGGTGACGTCGAGCAGGATTCCGGCCATTTGCAGCGCCCGCCCGCCTGGACCTCGCTCGATCACCCTGCCTTGGCCCAGGATCCAGACCCACTCTCCCGCGCGGTTCCTGACGCGAGCTTCCTGGGCGTAGTCGGGCGTGTCGCCCTTCAAGCACTTCAGCTGCGCCGCGACCAGGGCGTCCAGATCTTCGGGATGGATTATTTCCCGCAACAGATGAATGCTCGTCTCGTTGCCCACGGAATCGAATCCCAGCGTTTCGGTCCAGCCCTGGTCGAAATACATCGTTCCGCTGCCGATGTCCCACTCCCACAACGACGCGCGCGAAGCCTGCATGGCGAGCCCGAGCCGGTCCCGTGCGCTGCGCGCTTCGCTCAGGCTTCCGATCATGGTGTTCGCGAGCGTGCGCACGACGACCGCGATGAAGACGAGGCTGAGGCAGATCCCGACGAGGAACCTGAAGTCGGTGAACCCGGCCAGGCGGTTCTGGAGGAGCCCCGCCATCTCCGCATATCCCATCGCGAGAAACGCGGCGAGCGCCAGCGCGACGAAGGCAAGCAGCGCGCGCCATCTCATCAGGACTCCCGCGATCGCCATGGTCGCTGCGAGCGCGACCATGGCGCTGTCGTGCACGCCGTCGCGGATGAGGGCGACGGAGAAGAAGACCGCGAGCAGGAGCGGCGGCAGCGCCGCGGTCGCCAACCCCAGCTGCCGGCGCCGTGCTGCCGCGATCAGGGCGCCCACCGCGGCCGCAAGCGCGGCGGCAGCCGCGGCGATGTGATATTCGCCAGCCAAGAGATTGTTGAGTGCGGCGACGAACAAGGCCGCGAGCAGCACCAGGGAGCCGAGGTTGAACAAGCGCCCGAGCGCGGTCCGCTCGGGGTCTCCGGGATACTCGGGCGCGATCAGCAGCCGGCGCAGCCACACGACGAAGCCGCCCTCCGAAAAGGATCCGCCGGTGTAGCGGATTCTGATGCTTTCAGTCTAGCACTAGTGTCCGGGTTCTCACCGCCCTGGAACGATGATGCGGCTGCCCTCGCCTGCCATCTCGAGCATCAGCTCGTTCATGCGGCGCACGAACCCGGCAGGGTCTTCGAGCTGGCCGCCCTCGGCGAGGAGGGCCTGGTCGAAGAGGAGATGGCTCCAGTCCGCGAAGCGCTGCTTTTCTTCCTCCAGCCGCTTCACCACCGGATGCGCCGGATTGATCTCGAGGATCGGTTTGGCGAGCGGCGCCTTCTGGCCGGCGGCCTTGAGGATGCGCGCGAGGTTTCCGCCCATGTCGTGCTCGTCGGCGACGAGGCACGAGGGCGACTGCGTGAGGCGCGAGCTCACGCGCACGTCCTTCACCCGATCGCCGAGCGCGTCCTTCAGCTTCGCGACCAGGGCCCGGTGCTCCCCCGCGACCTTGTGCTCCTCCTTCTTTTCCTCTTCGGTCTGGAACCTGGAGAGGTCCAGTTCGCCCTTCGCGACCGAAGCGAGCTGCTTGCCTTCGTGTTCGGAGAGATTCGCGACCAGCCACTCGTCGACGCGGTCCGAAAGGAGCAGCACTTCGATGCCGCGCTTGCGGAAGACCTCGAGGTGCGGGCTGTTCTTCGCGGCGAGAAAGGTCTCCGCCGTCACGTAGTAGATCTTGTCCTGCCCTTCCTTCATCCGGGAAATGTAGTCGGCAAGCGACACCGTTTCCTCTTCCTTGTCCGCGTGCGTGGATGAAAAGCGCAGGAGCCTGGCGATGCGCTCGCGGTTGGCGAGATCCTCGCCCACGCCCTCCTTGAGGACGCGGCCGAATTCCTTCCAGAAGGCCGCGTACTTGTCTTTCTGGTTCTCGGCCAGGTCTTCGAGCAGCGACAGGAGTCGCTTGGTGGATCCAGCGCGGATCGCCTCGATGTCTCGGCTCTCCTGGAGGATTTCGCGCGATACGTTCAGAGGCAGGTCGTTCGAATCGATCACGCCGCGCACGAAGCGCAGGTAGGCGGGCAGCAGCTGCTCGGCATCGTCCATGATGAACACGCGCCGGACATAGAGCTTCAAGCCCCTGCGATGGTTGCGGTCCCAGAGGTCGAAGGGCGCCCGCCCCGGGATGTAGAGAAGCTGCACGTACTCCTGGCGGCCCTCGACGCGGTTGTGCGTATAGGCGAGCGGCGCCTCCGGGTCGTGTGCGACGTGCTTGTAGAACTCCTGGTATTGCTGCTCGCTGACCTCCGCCTTCGGGCGCGCCCACAAGGCGCTCGCCTGGTTGATCGTCTCGTCTTCGTCGGTCGCCACCTCCTGCGACTTTTCCTTGTCCCACTTCTGCTTCTTCATCACGATCGGGATCGCGATGTGGTCGGAGTACTTGCGGACGATCTCCTTCAGCTTCCATTCCGAGAGCAGATCGTCTTCGCCTTCGCGCAGGTGCAGGACGACGTCGGTGCCGCGCCCCGCCTTTTCCGCGGCTTCGACCGTGAATTCGCCGGCGCCGTCGGATTCCCAGCGCACCGCGTCGCCTGCCGCGAGGCCCGCTCGCCGCGTCACCAGGGTCACGCGGTCGGCGACGATGAATGACGAATAGAAGCCTACTCCGAACTGACCAATGAGTCGTGCATCCTTCGCCTGGTCTCCGGTGAGCGCATCGAAAAACTCCCGCGTACCCGACTTCGCGATCGTCCCGATGTTGTGAATGACCTCGTCGCGCGACATGCCTATGCCGTTATCCGACACGGTGATGGTGCGCGCCTGCTTGTCGAAGGCGACATGGATCTTGAGATCGGCGTCGGAACCGTACAGCGCGTTGTTGGACAGCGCCTCGAAGCGCAGCTTGTCCGCGGCGTCGGAGGCGTTCGAGATGAGTTCCCGCAGAAATATCTCCTTGTTGCCGTACAAGGAGTGGATCATGAGGTTGAGCAGTTGCTTCACCTCTGCCTGGAAGCCGAGGGTTTCCTTTGTCGCTGCCGTCGTCATCGCCTCTGTTCCTGTCGAGAAAACCCGGATCTTGGGTTATGCGCCGCGTGGTTCAAGCCTGTCGGGCCGCACGACGGCTCCGCAAATCTTAGTCGAAAACAGCGCTCCAGGCCCAGTGTGGAGCCCTGTCCAAACGACCCGCGCGGGAAAGGGCGCCTGCCCATAGAATGGAACTTGCCGCAACGCCGCCTGTCTCTAACCGCGGGATCCGACAATGCTCAGAAGGGCCGTCCTACTTTCCACGCTGTTACTCGTCGCGCCGCTGCACGCCTTCGCTCAAGGCGCGAAGCCGGCGCCGGCAGGCCCGGCCCGGATCACCTCGGTCGAGGGCGTCACCGAGTATCGCCTGGCGAACGGCCTGAGGATTCTGCTCGTTCCCGACCGCTCGATCGACACCATCACGGTAAACGTCACGTATCTGGTCGGCTCCCGGCACGAAGGCTACGGCGAGAGCGGCATGGCGCATCTCCTGGAACACCTGATGTTCCGGGGAACGAAGCGGTTTCCGAACATCAAGGCGGACTTCCAGCAGCGCGGCGCACGCTACAACGGCTCGACGTCGTTCGACCGGACCAACTACTTCGAAACCTTTGCGGCGAGCGACAAGACCCTCGATCATATGCTCGACGTCGAAGCCGACCGCATGGTGAACGCCCCGATCGCCAAGCGCGACCTCGACGCCGAGATGACCGTGGTGCGCAACGAGTTCGAGTCGGGCGAGAACAGCGCCTCCAGCGTGCTGCGCGAGCGCGTCGCGGCGAGCGCCTACCTCTGGCACAACTACGGCCGGGCGATCATCGGGGCGCGCTCGGACATCGAGAACGTCCCGATCGAGCGGCTGAGGGCCTTCTATCGGCACTACTATCAGCCCGACAATGCGGTGCTGATCCTCTCGGGAAGGATCGATGAATCGCAGGCGCTCAGGCTCGCGGAAAAGCGCTTCGGAAGAATCTCCAAACCGGCACGCACAGTGCGCCAAACCTATACCGTGGAGCCGACCCAGGACGGCGAGCGCTCGGTCATGCTGCGGCGCGCGGGCGACGTGCAGCTCGTCTCGGCGCTCTATCACATGCCACCCGGCTCTCATCCCGAGTATGCCGCCGTGGACGTGCTGGTCTCGCTTCTCAACCACGTGCCTTCCGGCCGCTTGCACAAGGCGCTGGTCGAGCCGGGGCTGGCAAGCTCCGTTTTCGGCACCGAACGCCAGGCGCGCGAGGCCGGCATGGCCTACTTCGGTGCGACCCTGCGCCAGGACGCCTCCCTCGAAGCGGCGCGCGACGCGCTGCTCGGGGTGCTCGAAGGCCTTGCCCGCAACCCGGTGACCGACGACGAGGTCGAGCGGGCGCGCACGCGGCTTCTCAACGACATCGAGCTCACGCTCGCCGATTCCCGCGAGCTCACGAACGCCCTTTCCGAGACCGTCGCCATCGGCGACTGGCGGCTGTTCTTCCTCCATCGCGACCGCCTCCAGCAGGTCAGCTCCGCCGAAGTCCAGGCCGTCGCCAGCCGCTATCTCAAACCGGCCAACCGAACCGTCGGAATGTTCCTGCCGACAAAGGAACCCGACCGGGCGGAGATTCCTCCGGTGCCCGACGTCTCCGCAATGCTCAAGGATTACCGCGGCTCGGGCGCGGTATCTCAAGGAGAGGATTTCAATCCCGCGCCGGCGAGCATCGAGGCGCGCGTCCAGCGCAGAACCCTGCCAGGCGGCATGAAGCTCGCGCTGCTCCCGAAGAAAACGCGCGGCGGCACCGTCGTTGCGCAGCTTTCGCTTCGCTGGGGTGACGAGGAGAACAAGAACGGACGGGCTGCGGCCTGCGGCATCACCAGCTCGATGCTGATGCGCGGCACGCAGAAGCATTCACGCGAGCAGCTTCGCAATCAGTTCGACCGGCTCAAGGCCCAGGTGCGCGTCGGAGGCGACGGCGGCTCCGTGGAAACCGTGCGCGAAAACCTGCCCGATGCGCTTCGGCTCATGGCCGAAGTGCTGCAAGCGCCGTCCTTCCCTGCGGATGAATTCGAGCAGCTGCGCCGCTCGTCCCTCACCAGCATAGACGCTCAACGCAGCGATCCCGGCGCACTCGCCGGCCTTGCGCTCAGCCGCCACCTCAACCCCTATCCTCCCGGGCACTGGCTCTACAACGCGACCCTCGACGAGCGCAGCGCGCGGCTCAAGGCGCTCTCACTCGACGAGGTCAGGAAATGTCACGCCGATTTCTACGGCGCGTCTCACAGCGAGCTCGCGGTGGTCGGGGATTTCGAGCCGGAGTCCATCGCGCGGCTCGCGCAGGAACTCTTTGGCAACTGGAAGAGCCCGCGGGCCTACGCGCGCATTCCGCTCAAGGTCGCGGACGTGCCGCCGCTCGACAGCATCATCAACACGCCGGACAAGGCGAACGCCGTGCTGCGCGCGGGGATGCTGCTGCGGTTGCGCGACGACGATCCCGATTACCCGGCGCTGCTGCTCGGCAACTACCTCCTTGGCGGCTCCTCCGATTCCCGCCTGACTCGGCGCGTCCGCGAGAAGGAGGGTTTGTCCTACAGCGTCGGCTCGTTCCTTTCCGCCGACAGCTTCAGCGAGCGCGGAAGCTTCGGCGTCTTCGCGATCTATGCGCCGCAAAACCGCACCAAGGTCGAAACCGCGATCGCGCGAGGAACTCCGCAGGGCGCTCGCAGAAGGCTTCGCGAAGGAGGAGATCGAATCGGGAAAGAAGGGCCTGCTGCAGGCGCGGCAGCTCGCGCGCACGAACGACGAGAACCTTGCCGACCGCCTCGCTTTCTACCTGTCGCGCGGCCGGACCTTCTCCTGGGACGAGGAGCTGGAACGGCGGATTGCCGCCCTCACGCCCAAGGAGGTGGTCGAGGCCATGCGCCGCCGCCTGGACCCGGCGAAGCTCTCGACGATCAAGGCCGGAGACTTCAAAACCGGGGACAGGCCCCAATTTTCCGAGTCAGCCGAGCGCAGCGGAGCCAGGCCCCAGGAAAATAGAAGCCCGTCTCCGGCCTATTCCAGCTCCCCGTAGCGAATTCGCAGCACTTCCAGCGACTCCTCACCCGCGGGAGTGCTGAACGTGACCGCATCGCCCTCCCGCGACTTGAGCAGGGCGCGCGCGATCGGCGACACCCAGGATACGCGCCCTCGCGCCGGATCGACCTCGTCGGTGCCGACGATGCTCACGGTGTGCTCCGCGCCCCTCGAGTCCCTATAGCTGACCGTGGCGCCGAAGAACGCGCGGTCCTGGTCGCTGTCCCGTGGATCGACCACCTCGGCGATTTCAAGCCGCTTGATGAGGAAGCGGATGCGGCGCTCGATCTCGCGCAATCGCTTCTTGCCGTAGAGGTAGTCGGCGTTTTCCGAACGGTCGCCGTTCGACGCCGCCCAGGCGACCGTTTTCACGACCTCCGGCCGTTCGACCTCGACCAGCGCCCTCAGCTCCGATTTCAGGCGAGCGTAGCCCGCAGGCGTGATGTAGTTCCTCTGCTCCGGGGGCATGTGCAATTCGGGCACGAGTTCCTCCTCGGCCGCGTCCTCTTCGCGAGTAAATGCCTTGCTCACAGGCTGCTGCTATACAGGTTTGGTTCCTTGCTGAATTATAATGGCGCATCAGGGCAGGAAGGCGGCCAGGAGGACAGAACAATGAAGCTGAAGCTGACGAAACGCGGACGGGAAGTAATCCTCGTCGTACTGGTGGCGATCGCTGCAGCGGCTGCCAACCTCCCCGAAGAGTGGCATGAGTTCGTCGGGATCGACCGGAACTACCTGCTGGGAATGCTCGCACTCACCGTGTTCATATCGCTGTTCCTGTACCTCAGGTTTCAGTTCTTTTTCCTCGTCGTCCTGCTTGCGCTCGCGGCGAACATGCCGGGCGAAGTGGCCGAAAGCCTGGGCATCTCGACCCTCCCTCTGATCATCGCCATGGCCACCATGGTGGGCGTCTCGCTCATCAACTACGTCGTGGACCTCCTGCCCACCGGACTCGAAAAGAAGCCGAAAGAGCAGAGCGCCGAAAGCATCAAGGTGCTGTTCTACGCCATCGAGAAAGGCAATCTCCTCTATGCACAGAAGGTCCTGTCCCAGAACTTCGATCCCAACATGATCGCCGAGAGCGGCTACACGCCGCTCATGTACGCGGCTGCGCGCGGCGACGCGAAGATGGTCGATCTGCTGATCAGGAACGGTGCCAACGTAAACTTGGTGGGCAAGGACGGAGACACGGCGATCGAGCTCGCCCTGCGCACCGGCGCGCAGGAATGCGCCGAGATCCTGAAGAAAGCGCGGGCGGAGCAGCAGGTTCGCGAGCAGGCGATGCTCGCCAGGCAGGCCGCCCAGCAGACCTGAGGTCCCCGGGAACCGAGCCATTTCGCGCTTGCTCCTGGCGCGGCAAGCGACCCGCTACGGGTACCCGGCCGCTTGCGCCTCCATTGAAGCGGTCGGCGCGCGGCCACCCGTAACGCGGGTCGCCGCGCAAGTCGCTCGCGCGCAACAGCTCGGTTCCCAGAGATCCGCAGCGCGAGCGCGTCCTGCCGACTGTTAGAATCGGCCGGACTCCGAGGAGGACACCATGGCCGCACCCCGCACTCTCCAGTTCGACACGCTCAGCCTGCACGCGGGCCAGAGGCCCGATCCGGTCACGGGTGCACGCGCGACGCCGATCTACTTCACGACGTCGTTCGTGTTCCGCGATTCGGATCACGCCGCCGCGCTTTTCAACATGGAGCGCGCCGGACACGTCTACTCGCGCATCTCCAATCCGACCAACGCGGTGCTCGAGGAGCGCATGGCGGCGCTCGAGGGCGGCGTCGCCGCCATCGCCACCGCGAGCGGCCAGGCCGCCCTGCACCTGGGACTCGCCACCATCGCGGGCGCCGGCTCGCACATCGTGTCCTCCTCCGCCCTCTACGGCGGCTCGCACAACCTGCTTTCGTACACGCTGCCGCGCTTCGGCATCGAAACGACTTTCGTGCGTCCCCGCGATCTCGACGCCTGGAGGAAGGCGATCCGCCCCAATACCAAGGTGCTCTTCGCCGAGACGCTCGGCAATCCCGGGCTCGACGTGCTCGACATCCCGGCGGTTGCCGCGATCGCGCACGAGCACGGCTTGCCGCTGATGGTGGACGCCACTTTCACGACGCCCTGGCTGCAGAAGCCCTTCGAGCACGGCGCCGATCTTCTTTTCCACTCCGCGACGAAGTTTCTCGGAGGTCACGGCGTCGCGATCGGCGGGGTGCTCGTCGACGGCGGCACCTTCGACTGGGAAGCTTCCGGGAAATTCCCCGAGCTCACGGCGCCCTATTCTGGCTTTCACGGGATGAACTTCGCGGAGGAATCCACGGTCGCGCCTTTTGCGCTGCGCGCGCGCCGCGAGGGCCTGCGCGACTTCGGCGCGTGCATGAGCCCCGCGACCGCGTTCCAGATCCTTCAGGGCATAGAAACGCTCCCGCTCAGGATGCAGCGCCACGTCGAGAACACGCGCAAGATCGTCGCCTTTCTCGTCTCGCACCCGGCGGTTGCGGCGGTGTCATACCCCGAGCTGCCCGATCACCCCGACCACCTGCTCGCGAAGAAGCTCCTGCCGCGCGGCTGCGGCGCGGTGTTCAGCTTCGAGCTGAAAGGCGACCGCGCCGCCGGGGTGCGCTTCGTCGAGGCGCTTCGCATTTTCTCGCATCTCGCCAACGTGGGCGACGCGAAGTCGCTCGTGATTCATCCGGCGAGCACGACCCACTTCCGCATGGACGCCGCGGCGCTTTCGGCCGCCGGCATTGCCGAGGGAACGATGCGCCTTTCGATCGGGCTGGAGGACCCCGAAGACCTGATCGAGGACCTGGACCGGGGCTTGCGCGCCGCAGGAAAGGCCTGACCCATGGAGCTCACGGTCGACCGCCGCAACGCCTACGCGTACACCGGCGGCAGGACCTTCGACCCCAAGCTTCCGGCGGTCGTCTTCATCCACGGCGGCGAGCAGGACCACAGCGTGTGGGGCTTGCAGTCGCGCTATCTCGCGCACCACGGACACAGCGTGCTCGCGGTCGATCTTCCCGGCCACGGGAGGAGCGCGGGTCCGGCGCTTACCGGAATCGGCGATATGGCCGACTGGATCGTGGCCGTCCTGGACTGGGCGGGGGTGAGAACGGCCGCCCTCGTCGGGCACAGCATGGGATCCCTGGTCGCGTTCGACTGCGCGGGGCGGCATCCGCAGCGGGTGAGCCGCATCGCGCTGCTCGCGTTCGCCTACCCGATGCGCGTGTCGCGCACGCTGCTCGACGCGACCCGGGACGACGAGCCCGCGGCGCTCACTATGATCAATGCCTGGTCGCACTCCGCCTACGCGCACTATCCGAGCAATCCGGGACCCGGCTTCTGGGTGCGCGGGGAGAACCTGCGCCTGATGCAGCGACAGAAGCCCGGGGTCGTTCACGCCGACTTCGCCGCCTGCAACGACTATGGGGGTGGCCGCGAGCTCGCGTCACGTGTGAAGTGTCCGGCGCTGTTCATCCTCGGGGAGCGCGACGTGATGACGCCCGCGCGCGGCGCGCAGGAAATCGCAGGAGAGATTCCGGGCGCGAAAACCGTGACGCTCCGCGGCTGCGGCCACAACCTCATGGGTGAAAAGCCCGATGAAGTGCTCGATCTGCTCAGGGACTTCCTGCGCTGACCGCGGCCGGCAACGGCTCCCCGTTCGGAGCGCTGCGGCGTTTCTAGCGCTCGTCGCCCGCAGCGCGCGCTCGCTGCATACGCCCAGAGCGTGCTTCCGGACTACGTTGCTCATCGGCGCTGCCGTGCGCACGCGGCCGGCATACGACGGCTCGGACTCCCAGCAAACGCGATCTGATCCCCGTGGTGAGGTACTTCGGCAAGACCTGGTTTGCGCGCACGACGCAGGGCGTGCTCGAAGGCGGCGCGAGGGTCGAACTCGCTCCCGCGCTCTATCTCGGGGCGCAGATCGCGTACGAGGAAGGGCGTACCACGAGCGAATCCGGGTTTCTCGGCGCGATTACGACGTTCCCGATATCGCCCCGGCGCGTCCGTTCGGCCTGCACCTCGAATGGGACGCGAAGGTCGGGCCCGTCCCGATCACGCTGCTCGCGCGCGGACGACAGCACGCGGACTCGGATCACGGCGCTCAGGCCGACCTGCGACTGACGGCGGGAGTCTACGGAGACGAGCGGCATTCTCGCCGCCGTGTTCGTCCAGGGGACCTGGGCGAACGCAAAATCGACCCAGTCCTTCTACGGCGTCACGCCGCAGCAGTCGGCGGCACCGGGCTCCCGTCGTTCGACGCCGGAAGCGGACCGCTTGTTCCTCGGCGTCGGACTGCTCTGGTCGGTCGATCTCAGCCGGGAATGGATGCTGTGTGGGAGCCTCGAAGCGCGCCGACCTGCACGGCGACGCCGCGCGCAGTCCCCTCGCCGAGCGCAGCTCGAACACCTACGCGAGCGTGGGCTCGCGTACCGGTTCTACGGCCGCGCCGCGTAGATCCCGCAGCACCAGCAGCACCGGCTGATGGTCGGAGGCGTCGGTCGATCCGTTCACGCGCACGTCCTCGACGCGGTGCGCGAGGTCCTCGGTCACGAAAATGAAATCGCAGGCGAACGGCGGCCCCGGCCATTGCTCCTTGTCGTGCACGCCGAGCGTGGGCGCGTGCGGCTCGCCCGGGTGGCGCAGCGCCCAGGCGTCGCGGTAGGCCGGAACGCCTGGGCCGAGCGCCGCCTGCAGGCGCGCGTAAGACGGGTCCTCGGGCGGGAAATTGAAGTCGGCCGTGAGGATGCCCGATGCCGGCCGCGGCAGTAGCTTGGAACGGCCCGCCCTCCTTGTCCTTGGGCGGCGCACGCGAGTGGCCGGCCGCTTCGTTCCTGCAGATCGCGCAGCCGCTCGACCTGCGCGGCGCGCTGTTTCGCCGAGTAGTACTCGAGATGCGTGGTGGTCACGCGCAGCGGACCGGACGGCGTATCGAGCACGACTTCGATCGCCGCGCGCTGCATGCTCGGCACCGCGGCGTCCGCCGGCCACGGCAGCAGATGTCGGAACACCTGCCGCACCGGCAGGCGCGTGACGATCGCGTTGCCGAACTCGCGCCGCTCGCCCTGCGGGCCGAGCGCGTCGATCGCGGCGCCCCTCGACCACGCCGTATTCCGGGAACAGGTCGGCGAGCGTCTCGTACTGGTTTCTTCCGGAGCCGGACAGGTCGGGGTAGTTGCTCGCGACTTCCTGAAGGCACAGCACGTCGAAGTCGGCCATTTCCCGGGCGACCCGGGCGATGCGCGCGGGATCGACCCTGCCGTCGCAGCCGCGGCACCACTGGATGTTCCAGGTGATGAGCTTCATATTATCCCGCGCTCGCTCATCATCTCCTCACGTCACCAAAGCTGATCATTCACCACTACATCGCGTAGATCATCCTGAGATCCCATTGGCCTGCGTCATCCAGAGGACGCCCGCCAAGCATCCAGGGTGCGTCCAGCTTGTCCTCGGACGCGGACCGAACCAGAACGGACTTTTCGTAATGCCGACGGAGCGGTTTGAACCCATGGCGATCCACCAGCTGGGTAGCCGCGGACGAAGCCCCAAGCTGCCAGATACACAGTTCCGGAAAACCTCCGTGCTCGATCACCGCGGCAAGAAGCCGGGCCCGTATCAGGTCGCTCTCCGCTTCCCAGTCAACGATGCTTGCACGTTCGCCAATGAAGAAGGGCGACCGCTGCAAAACCATATACCCCCCGAGCCGCTCACGCCCGATGTAGAGGAATCGGTAGTCGTACAGCGGGTTGCCGAATCGCCAGGCAAAAAACGTTTCGTCGCGCACGTGCCGGATTCGCCCGTCCCTTGGCAGGCGCGCCACGAGTTCGCCCATTTCTCGAATCAGAGGCGTTCTTTGCACGAACGGAGAGCCTGCGTCCCGCCATTGATCCGGCACCGAGAAGCGTGCGTCCAGCCGGTCGAAAAGATGTTCCCCGGACCGTCCGGAGAGACCGGACAAGTCGTCCGCCCACCGCCACAAGAGTGGCGTGGGCCGGGCTCGATCGACCAGAAAGTCGGTGGCCGCCTTGCGCAGTGTGCGGCGGTACAAGGCTCTCACCCTCCCTGCATCGCGCCACCGCATATTCATTGAAGCCCCGGCTGTCACCTTGCCCGCGCTCAGGTTGACCACGTACGGGTAGCCGCGCCCCGCCAGGTCGTGCAAGGCAAAATTCATGATCACACGATGGAGCCCCCGTCTGCGGAAAGCGGGATCGATGACGAGGTCGTCCGCGTAGGGGAGAGTAAAAAATTCCGCAGGATTGCCGACTTCCCATAGGGATCCGAAGGCGCCGCGCATGCCCGCGAGCTTGTTGCCGACAAACGCCAGGTAGATCAATGGATCCCGAATGTAAGGGTTCTGGTGGTATTTCCAGTTCAGATAGCGCTCGTTCAGCCGTGGGTCCGCGCTCCACAGGTGTCGCGCCAGCTCCGCTACGAGTGGCTTGTGCTCGGCGGAATACTGAACGATGCGGCTGGACAACTCCCGCCGCGGCGTCCCCTCCCTGCTCTGGGAATCGGGGGCTTGACTACGAAAGACGCCCCTTCGCATGAAAATACCGGACAAATCTTCTTGGTTTGGCCCCGCAAGTATAGCGTTCGGGTCAACGGGAACGCTGATAATAGCCCATGGGGGTACGTCCGGTGCGTTTCCATACGACAATTCTTGACGCTGCAGACTGCTGAAGTGATTCGAATTGCGGACCTGACGGGTTTCAAGAGGACGCTGCGACTTTCGCGCTGCATGCCTCTCCAGGCCCTGCGCTGAATGCCTGCGACCCTCGGAACCAGAATTGCCGCAGGTGCGGCATGGATGGTCGTATTCAGGCTTCTCGACCGCTCGATCGGGATTGTGAGCATGGCGATACTCGCCCGCCTGCTCCTGCCCGCCGACTTTGGACTCGTCGCGATGGCGACCGCGATCATCGCGATCATCGAATTGCTCTCGGCCTTCAACTTCGACATGGCCCTGATTCAAAACCAGCAGACGACGAGGGCGCATTACGACGCGGCCTGGACCCTGAACGTCGCCATGGCAGGGGCATGCGCACTGCTGGTCGCGGCTGCGGCCTTTCCCGCCGGAGCTTTCTACGGCGACCAGCGCCTCGCTCCGATCATGCTATGGCTCTCGCTCGCGACCTGCATCCGGGGCTTCGAGAACATCGGCGTCGTCGCGTTCCGCAAGGAGCTCAAGCTCTCTCGTGAATTCCAGCTTCTGCTGACCAAACGGATTGTCGCATTCCTGGTGACCATCTCGATTGCGCTCGCGGTCCGCAGCTATTGGGCATTGGTGCTGGGAATTCTCGCGAGTAACGTGGCCGGCGTCGTGCTGAGCTATCTGTTCCACCCTTTTCGTCCACGTTTCGACTTGACCGCCCGCGGTGAGCTGTTGCACTTTTCGAAATGGAGGGTGGTCGACAACATCCTCAATACGTTCGCCACACGCGCGGTAGATATCATCATGGGCAAAGTTCTTGGCCCAGGCCCACTGGGGCTGTTCAGCCTCGCTCAAGAGATCTCATACCTGCCAAGCTCGGAGCTGTCAGCCCCGATCAATCGTGCGGTGTACCCGGCCTATGCCAGCGTTGCTGCGGATCAGGCCAGGCTCAGGGCGCAATTTCTCGACGTTCTGGGGTTGACGGCTTTGTTGACCGCACCCGTCGCCTTCGGCATTGCCGCGGTCGCTCCCCTGCTCGTCCCGCTTCTTCTGGGCGAAGCGTGGCGCGAGGCTGTCCCGCTGATGAAGATTCTCGCGGTGGCGGGGTTGTTGGTGTCCTTGCGCACCAATGTGGGTTACGTCTTCCTTGCCTTGGGCAGGTCAAGACTACTTGTCGTCATGACCGCCGTGCGATTTGGGATCGTCCTGCCCGCGTTGATCTTCGGAACCCTCTGGTTTGGCACTGAAGGCGCGGCTTGGGCTATCCTCGGAACCGCCGTCGCGTTTCTTCCGATCACGCAGTTCTTCATGCACCGCGTTCTTGGCATCCGGTTGGCGGAGCACGCCGGGGTGCTCTGGCGGCCTGTAGCCGCAGCGATCGCCATGGCGTGGGTGGTGAGCGAATATCTCGCCTGGACGGAACATGGTTTCGCGGCGAGTCACGCGGTACTGGCTCTCGCCTCGGCGGTCGCTCTCGGGATCGCGGCCTTCGTTTCGTTCACAAGTTTGCTATGGGCAGCTTCGGGATTCCCTCGGTCCGCCGAAGCCCGCGTCTCCGCCGCGATTCAAGGCTTCTTCGGCAGGCACTAGGAAGCGAGGCCCCAACTGGGCCGGTTCCGGGGAAATTGGGGATCCTCAATGGGAAACCCGGAACCGGACGGGACGATCCGGCTTCGTCGGCATCGGTGGCGGTGCCTTGCCACCGACGCCTGACGAACCTACGGCCGCTCAGGGCTTATTTTCGCCCGAACCGTCCCGGGTCTGCGGGCCCACGAACATCCGGGCGAGCGCGACAATCGGCTTGAGCGCGGCGCGCGTCCACGCACGCAGGTCGTCGTGCCGCCGCAGGTAGTCGGCCACCGGCGGGCTGTACTCGTAGTAGAGGTTCACGAACTTCCGCCCCGCGGCGCTCGCCAGCAGGTATTGGTCGCGGAAGGCGCGCAGCGTGGCGACTTCCTTCGCCATCGGCGTGCCGTACGCGGCAGTGGCGATGAAGCAACCGCCGCCTCCGCCCCCGCCCCCGCTGTCCGACGGGACGGCGATCGAGAAGCTGAGGACATTGGACGTCCCACCTCCGGGCGCCGCATTGACGACCGTCACGTTGGCCGTGCCCGCAGTGGTGATGTCTCCTGACAGAATCTGAGCGGTCACCTGCGTGAACGAGACAAAGCTGGTCGTGCGGTTGCTCCCGTTCCACTGGACCTGAGACCCGGTCACGAAATTGGTGCCGTTGACGGTCAGGGTAAAGTTCGCACCGCCCGGCGCGGCCGAAGCGGGACTCAGGCTGCCGAGGGTGGGCACCGGATTGTTCACCGTCGTGGTGGCAGTGGAACTGTTGTTGCCGAGAACAGTATCTGCCGTCGTGCTGGCGACAGTAGCGGTATTACTCAAGGCTCCGGTGGCGGTCGGTCTTACCACCAAGGTCACCGTGGCGGTCGCGCTGTTATTGATCGTGCCGAGACTGCAAGTGACAGTCGTCGTGCCGCTGCAGCTGCCCTGACTCGGTGCCGCGGAAACGAAAGTCACACCGCCAGGCAGTACGTCCGTCACGGTCACCGCCGCCGCCGCGCTCGGCCCGGCATTGGAGACCGTGATCGTATAGGTGAGATTGTTGCCCACCGTCGCGGGATCCGGCGAGTCGGTCATCGCTATTCCTACATCGGCGTTGCCTCCCACGCAGGTATAGATGCGCACATCGTCCACGACCCAACCCAGGAACGCTCCAACAGTGGCGTCGTTCGCTTGGCGGAAGCGGAACCTGACCGTCTGGCCGGCGAGCGAATTCAGGTTGTAGCGGCTGGACACATAGCCGTGGCTTTCCTGAACGAAAGCCTGCCGCCCCGACAGGGTGCTGGCGCCGCCGCCGGAGAAAACGGTTCCACTATAGTTCTTTCCGGCGCTGAAAAGCACGGAAGCATCAATCCAGCTGGCGCCGGCATTGATGGAGTACTCGAGAACGCCGCCGTCATAGTTTCCACCCGCATCAAACTCGAAACCAAAGCCGTGCTTGAAATGCAGGAACGCGTTCGCCGGGAGGAGGACTCCCGCGTTCATCGCGGCGACCGAGTCCGATGCTGAACCGATATCGTTCACGAACAAGGATCGGATGCCGGACGCGGCATAACCGGTTGTGTAGCCCCACGAATTCGCACCCACGAGATTTGTGAACGTCCAGTTGGCCGTCGTTTCCATGTCGTGGAAGAAGAGGTTGGACGGAACCTGGCCGGCGGTCGTGCAAAGGCTTGCCGTCGGCAGGTAGCCGACGACCGGCTCGAGGTTCATCTGCACCGCGTCTGTGGCGTTGCGCACTTGCGTGCAATCCCCCGCGACAATCCCGGCAGTGCCGATCAGGTTGTTGCAGGCCTGAAACAGATAGTTGTACAGGTCGGCGTAGTTCGAGCCGGAAGTGAGCAGGTTGGTCTGCGCCTCGTAGTAGATCTTGGCGACCTTGTCGATGCCCAGACCGGTGACGGTAATCGAGTTGAAGGTCCCGCCGTCGGTCATCAGGAAGGCGGCCTTGTTGTTGACTCCGCTGTTGGTATGGACTCCTCCGTTATCGGCTGCCCCCGTGTAGTAGTTCGCGCTCTGCATCCTGTCGGGATCGCCGAACGCGGGAGGATTGGCCATGTTGCGAATCGCGCCGCCGCCAGGGACGTCTTCGCCCAGGAGCCATTTGACCCCAGGGGTATCGTTGCCGCTGCCGTTGACCTGGTCGACGAATTCTCCCCACACATCCGAAAAGGATTCGTTAATCGCGCCGGATTGATAGTAATAGAAGAGATTGGATTCGAATTCCGTGACGCCGTGGGTCAACTCATGGGCCACCACATCGTCGGCCGCGGAGAAACCGGCGCCATACGTCATCCGCGTGCCGTCCCAGAAAGCGTTGGCGTAGGGACACTGGGCCGGACTCGGGCAGTAGCGCACGGTGGAGAGCAAAGTCAGTCCGGCGTTGTTGAGACTGTCGCGTGCGTGCCGGGTGAAGTAGAAGTCGTAGGTATCGCCCGCATACCTGTGGGCGCTTACCGCATCGGGAATATTGAGGGTGACGCCGTTGGCGCAGGTGGGATCGGACTCGTTGCACACCAGCGCGCCCGGCACCGTGGCGGTGCTGTTAGCGTCTGAAGTCACGCGGTTCTTGGCGTCCATAATCTTGGTGAAATGCACGACGATGCCGCCGCCGACGGCATCGATCAGCACGAACTCGCGAATCGTGACGAGGCCGACATTGGTCACCTCGGTGCGCCACACGAGTTTGGCGGGCCAGGTACCGGGGCTGATCAAGCGCGCATCGTAGATCGAGAGCTCGGCCGGCGAGGCCGCGAGCGTATCGGCCGAAACGCCGTACCACTTGGCGACGGCAGCCATCGCGGTGGCGCCGGCTTCGGCTTCGGTGACGGCGGGCTCTGGTCGCCACCTTCGGACTGGGTGAGATCTCCCCGCCCATGGAAAGGAGGTTGCCGTTGCGGTCCATGCCGACGATGATCTCGCCCGCGATGATGGGAACCCCCTTGTGCATCTGCTGGAAGCGCACCATGGCGCGGCCGTCCGGATTGCCTCTGGCCCTCAGGGTGCGCAGCTCGTTGGCCGGGTCGCTCAAGCCGAAGAGCGGCCCGTATTCCTGCGCGAAGCCCATGGCGGCATCCTGCAGCAGCGCGCCGCGGCTCACGCCGCGTGGCGCAATCGGCGCTGCCGGGTCGGCGCCTATGAAGGTGACCGCGCCGGTGTCACGGTGATGAGTGACTCGAGCGCCTTTTTCTTTCAGGAACGCCGCCGGCTCGGCGGCCATCCCGAATCCCGGCGCCGCGAGAACGAGGAAAACGAAAGCCGATAGGCTGCTTCTTATAAAGGACATGGACCCTCCCAGGGCACTGTTTTCGGTGAATGCGCTCAAGCCTAACACCGTTCCGCCATCGGCTGCTTTCGCCGGGTGCAAACCGTGGCATTTTTCACGGTGGGATCGCCTCATTCAGGACCGCGATCAGAAACCCGATCAAGTCGAGGTCTCCGGGGCGTCGCCCCTCGACCGTGCCGCTTTCGGAAAGCGCGCGCTCGTCCCCCGCCCGGGTGGCCGTCAACCGGTAGTGCACGCAGTCGGCGCAGCGCCGGCTGAGAGTGCCCGTGGCCGCCGGCGCCGGCTGGTACTGCCCGACCATCCGGTCTAGGTCGCGCAGTTGGTCCGGCGATATGCGTTTTTCAGCGCGCGTCCTGCGCTTCAGGTTCTCCGCCACCAGCCGCCCGTCATGGGAGATCGTCATCTGCTTCGTCATGCCGGCAATGCCGCCGGACAATTCGAAGCTCACCTCCCACGACTGGGAGGGGCTGACCTGGGTTCCCGCGGTAACGGCCGGACCGCATGCCGAGATCCACAAGGTCGCAGCGAGCGTACTCGCCGAGACCAAAGCACCGCTCATCTTCGTCATCGTGCCGCCCGAAGTTTCATCCTCCGGGCAATTGTAGTGGTTAAATCGGCAGCGTCCACACGAAGGCTTGAGAGGGTCCACCGCCCCGCGCCCCCATCATGCGCAACAGAGGTTCGAGGTCCTTTCGTTCCGGGGCAGTCTGGGCTGTGCCGCGCAGTTGCACCACCCGCGGCCGCGATGCGAGCCATTCGCCCTCGCCGGTGAGGCGCAGGTCGCCGCGCAGCGTCGTAAGCCTCAGGTCGGCGCGGTCGCCGCTCCCCGTGATCTGCAGCCGGTAGTCGCCGAGCCGCGGCACCTGCATGCCGGCGAGGCCCGCGTCGATCCATTCGGCGCTCGCCGCGCCGCGCACCGAGGCTTTGCCGATCTCCAGGGATTCGGCCTTGACGCGCAGGCTTCCCTCCGGTCTCGCGAACGCCGCCGCCGAGGTTGCCCGTTCGAGCAGGGCTGCCGGCACGTTCGCCTCGAGGTTCTGCAGGCGCACCGAATCCGCGCCGACGCTCAGGCTCGCGCGAAACTGCGTTTCCTGCTCGCTGCCCGAGACCGCCACGCCCAGCCTGCCCGTGAACACCGAAAGCGGGTTGCAGCTCCAATCGATTCCGGCGACCGGGGCGTACGCGGACCCGGAACGCAGGGCGAGCACGCCTCGTCCCTTCCAGGCCGTGCCTTTCGGCTCGCCGAGCGCGAGCGCGCCGCCGCTTGCGCGCTCGAGCGCGAACCCGACCCAGGCGGCGGGGAGATTCACCAGCAGAAAAACAAGATAGGCGCCAACGCCCAGCGCGGCAAGCCCGACCCACGGGCGGCGCAGAGCCCCTATCATGCGCCCGGCGCCCGCAGCAGCAGCCGGGCGTTCACGGTTCCGGGATTCGGGTGCCGCTCGAACATCGCGCTTTCGGCGCGAAGGCCGCTCTGCTGCTGCAGCTCGTTGAGCCAGGCCATCACCGCCACGAAGGGGGCCTCTTCGATCTGGACGCGCACCGCGCGCACCCCCTCCGGATCGACGCGCTTCAGGCGCTCGCGCATCCCGATAGCGCGCGGCCGCCTGCCCCACGGCCGCCGCGGCATCCGAGGGCAAGGTGGGACGCGGCGCGTTCCGGGCTCTCTCGACGAGCGCGGCCTGTTCACGGACCTGCGAGAGCTGCATCTGCGTCGAGGCGACCCGCTCGCGCGCCCTGGCGACTCCGCTTTGCACGGGACTCCAGATCCCCAGATAGAAGAGCACCGCCCCGAGAATCACGGCGAGTACGACGAAGGTGCGGCGCTCGCGCGCACCCAGAGCCTTCCAGTGCGCGCGCCAGGGCTCGATCCACGCGAGATTCATGACTTTTCCCCCGGCGGCACGCCCGCGGCTCCCGCGCGCACCTTCAATCGCGTCTCACCGCCGCCGCGCTGCGATTCGACCTCGAGCGATCGCGCGCGCAGCCTGCGGGCGAAAGATTCGGCGTCCGCCTGCGACGCCGCGAGGCGGATCGTGAGTGCGCGCTCGCCGTACTCGAGGCTCTGCACCCTGACGCGCGACTCGCGCTCGATTATGGGGCCGACTCGCGCGAGCAGGACGAGCATGTCGTCCGGCGAGGCAACTCCGCCCGCCGCGCTCAGGGTGTCGAGGCCGCGGCGCATCTGCGCCGCCGGATCGAGCACGGCGCGCGTGTCCGGAAAACTCTTGATGAGCAGCGCGCGCATCTCCTGCTCGTTCGCGCGCGCAGCCGACGGCGAGGCGCGCCCACTCGATCCCGTCGAAGACGAGCGTCGCCACGAGCCAGGCCGCGAGCAGCGCCGCGGCGGGAGCATAAGCGGTCCAGAGCGCCGACATGCGCCCGCGAGGCGCATAGCGCTGCTGCAGCAGATTGAGCTGTGCAGCCGGAACCGCGGCGTCGCCATGCCGGGCCGCCTCGAGCGGCAGCCCCAGGGCCTCGCTCCACGCCGCGATATCGAGATCCTGCGGCGCATCGAAGAGCAGGATGCGCTCGGGCGCCCGCGATTCGCTCCTCGCCTCCGCGAGCGCCGCGTGCAGCCAGGCGGGGGGGCGCGGCTCCATCGGGCCGCCGAGGCCGGAGTAGAGGCCGCTGCGCAGCGCGATCTCGCCCGGAAAGAAGGCGAGCGCCCACGAGCGCTCGGCAAGCGGCAGCGACAGCGTCACCGGCGCAAGGCGCGTCGGCTCGAGCCCGGCAGCGGCGAGCGCGGAGAGCCAGCGATCCATGCGTTCGCGGCTCGCTACCGCCACGGCAAGCGCGCCGTCGGCCTCGCGCGTGAACGCGAAATGCAGCCGCTCCGGAGGCTCGACCACCTGCTCTTCGAGCGCGTAGGGAAGCGCCTGCGCGATTTTCGCCTCGGAGCGCGTCGGCAGGCGCGCGGAGAGGAGCAGCGCTTCGGCGGCCGGAATCCACACGATGATTTCCTCGGCGGACGCAATCCCCTCGAGACCGCGCTGGCTGCCCTGACGCACCGCTCCGCTTCCCGCCGTGCGGCGCCAGCGCAGCTCGGCGTCCCCGTTCGGCCAGTCGCGCGGCAGCCACAGCTCCAGGCGGTCGCTGCCCTTGGGACGCCAGGCCCCCGCCGTGAGCCGAAAGCGGCTGTCGAGATTAGTGGGCTTCATCCGGGTCAATCAGTGGGTGCGGCCTGTGCCAGACGAGCTCCGCGCCCCTGCCGGAGGCTCCTCGCAGCAGCAGCGCCTCGGTGCGGCGCTCGTGGCGCCCGATCGAGGTCTCGAGCGTAACAAGAAAATAATCAGTCCTCACGCTCGGCGCCACGCCCTTCGGCAGCAAAAGGCCCGGAGGCAGGCGTGCTTTAAAGTCCGCAACGTTGTTGAACGGCTTCATGAGCCTTTCGTCCGCGATGCGCTGCGCGTCGGCGAGAGCCAGGCCGGGCACGAGCGCCGAGAGCAGGATGGGCGAAGCGGTGTTGATGTTGACGGTCGCGGTGGCTGTCGGCAGGACGGTCACGTACGGAGCGAGCGTCGCCACGGTCTTGGCGTCGAACCCGCGCACCAGGCGCAGCTCCTCGACGGCCGCAAGGTACTGGTCCGCCGAGCGATAAGGGGGCTCCCCGTTCAGGTAGTCGATGTCCTCGGCTCCGCCGGGGCTTGTAGTGCTGTCGGGGTCGATCCAGTCTACGAGCGCATGGACAATCGACGGATCGAGCTTCAGCTCCTGGAGGAGGCGCTGCAACACCGCGATGTCGTCCGGGTAGCCGACGTTGTTGCGCACGACGTTGTTCAGGTTGAAGCGCCCCTGCGCGTCCTCGATCGAGACGCGGATGGTCCCGCCTTCGACGGGCAGCGTCGGCAGCCCCATCGCCCAGCGCTCGCCCAGATGATCGATCGTGTTGCTGTTGACCGTGTCGTCGACGATCGCCGTGCTCGCCCAGTGCAGCGCGCCGCGGCGCAGCCAGTCGGTCGCGCCGCGGTCGAAGGTGTTCTCCATCTGCCGCATCCAGATCTGCTGGGCGAACGCGATCTGCGCCGCGATCACGGCGGCGATCGCGACGATCATCACCGCCGTCACCAGGGCGATTCCTCTTTGCGTGCGCGCCGCGCGCATCAGCGGTTCACCAGAAACAGGCGCTTGAAGCTGCCCAAGCCCTTCACCTCGAGCGTCACTTCGACCGCCTGGGGCAGAATGCCGACCTGACCCGCCGGCGGCCAGGTCTGGAGCGTGGCACTGGTGCTTCCTCCGTAATAGCGCAGCTCGAAAGCCTCGACACCTTCCAGGAGCACCGCTTCGAGCGGGGCAGTGACCGGGCCTCGGTCGAGCACCGGCCAGGTCATGCGCACGAGACGCCCTTCCTTGAGTTGATAGGCGACGCGGCGCAGATCGGACCGGACGCCCTGACCATAGGTCAATACTCCGCCGCGGGTAATCTCAAGGCTCGGCTCGGCAAGCGGCCGCGGATCGAATGGCCGGCCGATGAAGGCCGGCAGCGTAAACCCGCTCACGTTCTTCACCGTGCGCCCGCGGGCGTGCGCGACATCGTCGGAAATGCGCAGAAAAACCTGGGACAGGGTCTGCCAGACGCGCTGCTCGTCGGCGAGGCGGGCGCGTCCTTCGAGGAGCCGCGAGAGCCCGGCGTACGCCAGGACCGAAAAGATCCCGAATATCAGGAGCGCGACCAGCAACTCGATCAACGTCACGCCGAGGGAGCGGATGCGGGGATGTCTCATGGCTGCTCGAGAAATCCGGTGAGGCGCGCAAGCGGCGTCTCCGCCCCGGGCAGGAAGACGCCGAGCTCGACGCGCCGCATGCGGGCGACGGGAGTCGGCGAAACCTGCTGGCGCCAGCGGTACTTGTGCCCGCCCATTTCGGCGTCGCCCTCGGTGGTATCCAGCGCCGGCCATGCGCGCGAGATCTCCAGCTGCGCGAGCTTGTCCTCGGCAACCCAGCGCGCGAGGGTGCGCTCGCGCAGCTCCACCGTGGTGTCGATCGCGGCGCCGATTCCCCGCGCAGTCGCGGTGAGCGCGATCGCGAGCACCGCGAGAGCCACCAGGATCTCGAGCAGCGTGAAGCCCCGCGACGACCGCACGCGCGTCACAAACCCGCCCGCGCGCGTATGGTCCCGTCGGGCTCGCCGACGACGCTCCAGCGGATGCCGGCGCCCGCGAGAACGATGCGGAACGCGGGCAGCTCGCCGCTCGGCAGGAACACGAGCCCGTCGAGCGTCTCCTCCCCTACGCCTTCGATCTTCAGCAGCTCGATGGCGATTCCCTGCGGGAGCTGCTTCGGACGCAGCAGCTCGTCTTCGCTCGTCAGCTTGAGGCGGCCGTCCTTCTCCAGGCGCATGAAGCGGTAGGATTCGCGCCCGGCGCCGAAGGCGAACACCCGTCCCTGCAAGATGGCCTCCTCGCGCGCCGCGGAAAGCAGGAGCGCGAGGCGTTCGCTCTCCTCGCGCACGATATCCTCCGGACCGCGCGCGAGGCGCACGCCGACGAGGCCGATGATCACGACGATGATCATCACGACGACCAGCACCTCGATCAGGGTGAAGCCGCGGGCCGGGCCCGCGCGCATGGACGCCGCTACTGCCATGATCCTATGTCGGCGTCGGGCCCTTCCCCGCCGGGCTGGCGGTCCCTGCCGAGGGAGAACACATCCACCTCGCCGCGGATCCCGGGATTGAGATACTGGTAATCGCTGTCCCAGGGGTCCTTGGGCAGGCGCTCGAGGTAGCCGCCCGATTTCCAGTTGCGCGGGATCTCGCCGCGCTCGGGCTTCTTCACCAGCGCCTGGAGACCCTGATCGGTGCTCGGGTACGTGCCGTTGTCCAGCCGGTAGAGCTTGAGCCCCTGCATGATCGCGGCGATGTCGGCTTTCGCCGCGACCGCGCGCGCCTGGTCGGGGCGGTCCATCACGCGCGGCACGATCAGCGCGGCGAGGATGCCGAGAATCACGATGACGACCAGGATCTCGATCAGGGTGAAGCCGCCGGCGCGGCGCGAAGACGCAAAGACTTTGGTCATGACGTTTCCTAGCGTATCAACTGGTTCATCTCGAAAATCGGAAGGAGGATGGCGACCACCACAAACAGTACCACCATTCCCATCGCAAGGATGAGGAGAGGCTCGAGCAGCGCGGTGAGCCCGCGGATCCAGTTCTCCAGCTCCCGCGACTGCGCTTCGGCGGCGCGCGCGAGCATCGTATCCAGCCGCCCGGTCGCCTCGCCGCTCGCGATCAAGTGAATGACGAGCGGCGGAAAGAGCTTCGCCGCTCCGAGCGCCGGCGCCAGCGCCCCGCCCTCGCGCACGCGCCGCACCGCTTCATCCACCGCGGCGCGCATCGGCAGGTTCGTGAGAACGGCGGCAGCCGATTGCAGCGAGTTGAGCAGCGGCACACCACTCGCTGTGAGGATACCCAGGGTGTCGGCGAAGCGTGCGGCGTTGACGCCACGGATGAGGCGTCCTGCGAGCGGCATGCGCAGCAGCCATCCGTGCCATCGATGGCGCCGCGCCGGGTCGCGCAGCGAAACGTTCGCGGCGACGAGCGCGACGACAAGGCCGGCAAGCGAAACCGCGCCGCTCGCGCGAACGAAATCGCTGATCGCGATCAGGATCCGGGTCGCAAGCGGCAAGGTCTGTCCGAGGTTGGCAAACACCCGCGTCACCTGCGGCACGACGTACACGAGCAGCAGCCCGACCACGGCGAGCGCCACGAGCGTCACCAGCACCGGATAGATGAAGGCGATCACCACCTTGTCGCGCAAGGCCTCGCGGTTTTCCGTGTAGTCGGCGAGGCGCTCGAGCACGTCGCCGAGCTTTCCGGATTGCTCGCCCGCCTCGACCATGGCGCGGTAGATCTGCGGAAACGCGCCGGGATAGTCGGCGAGGCCGCGCGAGAGCGACTGGCCTTCGAGGATGCGCGCCCTCACCGCCGCGAGGAGCCTCTTCGCTCCCGCGGATTCGCTCTGCTCGATCAGCACGTTCAGGCACTCTTCGAGGGTGAGCCCGGCGCGAACCAGCGTGGCGAACTGGCGCGTGAGGAGCGCGAGCCCCTTTCGCGACAATCCCGGACGCGAAAAGCGCTCGCGAAAACCCGATCGCGCCGCCGCCGCGGCGCGGATGCCTTCGACCGCGAGCGGGGCGAGGCCGCGATCGCGCAGCAGCGATCGCGCGTGGCGCTCGGTATCCGCTTCGATGACCCCGCGGGTTTCGCGCCCCGCCGCGTCCAGCGCGCTGTACTCGAAGCCCGACATTCTTACTGCCTACTCTCGGCTCATTCGCGACTGACGCGCAGCACTTCCTCGAGGCTGGTGTCGCCCGAGCGCACCCAGCGCATGCCGTCCTCGCGCAGGCCCTTCATGCCGCCGCGGCGCGCGTGCTCGCGCAGGTCGGCCTCGGAGGCGCGATTGTGGATCAGGTGACGCGACTCATCGTCGACGAGAAGCAGCTCGAAGATTCCGGTGCGGCCCTGGTAGCCGGTAAAGCTGCACGCCTCGCAGCCCACCGCGCTGAACAATTCGGTCTCAGCGTGTCCGCCGTTCGCACGCTTGCAGCAGCCCGCGCTCTGCTTCGTCGGGCGCATGAGCACGCCGGCACGCCGGGCATAGCCGCCGCACCAGCCGCTGGGCGAGCACCCCGAGGAGGCTCGAGGCGACGAGGAAGGGCTCGATGCCCATGTCGACCAGGCGCACCACCGCGCCGGCGGCGTCGTTGGTGTGCAGGGTGGCGAGCACGAGGTGCCCGGTGAGGCTCGCCTGCACCGCGATCTGCGCCGTCTCCAGGTCGCGGATCTCGCCGATCATGACCACGTCCGGGTCCTGGCGCAGGATGGCGCGCAGGGCGCGCGCGAAGCGTGAGATCGATGCGCGGGTTGACCTGGGTCTGCCCGACGCCGTCGAGGTCGTACTCGATCGGGTCCTCGACGGTGACGATGTTGGTGTGCTTGGCGTCGAGCTGCCCGAGCACGGCGTACAGCGTCGTCGTCTTTCCCGATCCGGTCGGGCCGGTGACCAGAATGATGCCGTGCGGCTGGCGAATGAGATCGCGCAGGGTCGCGAGCGTGGTGTCGGCCATCCCGAGACCGGTCAGGTCGAGCCTTCCGGCCTGCTTGTCGAGGAGCCGCAGTACCACGCGCTCGCCGTGCGCGGTGGGCAGGATCGAAACGCGCACATCGACCGACCGGCCCGCGAGGCGCAGCGCGATGCGCCCGTCCTGCGGCTGGCGCTTCTCGGCGATATCCAGGCGCGCCATGATCTTGATGCGCGATACGATCACGCCGTGCGCCGCCTGCGGCGGCTCGAGCACGTCGCGCAGCATGCCGTCCCTGCGGAAGCGCACCACCGAG
The DNA here is from genome assembly GCA_963699535.1 of uncultured beta proteobacterium. GTDB lineage: Bacteria > Pseudomonadota > Gammaproteobacteria > Burkholderiales > SG8-39 > VBDM01. Next base: position 92,514 of record CAVOUJ010000017.1, read on the forward strand.
CGCCGCTCGAAGGCCTCGATGTGGATGTCCGAAGCGTTCTCGCGCACCGCCTGGGAGAAGAGTGCGTTGATCAGCCGCACGATGGGCGCGTCGTCCTCGCTCTCCAGGAGATCGGCGACCTTGGGAAGGTTCTCCGCGAGCGCCGCGAGGTCCGGGCTCGAGTCGAGGTCGGTGACGATCTCGGCGGCGTGCGAGGCGCCGCGTTCGTAGGCGCGCGCCAGCGCCGCGTCGAAAGCCTCGTGGCGAGCTCGCGCACCGCCAGCGGCCCGCCGAGCGCGCGCTGCACTTCGGCGAGCACGCCCGCGCGCACGCCGGGGCGCACCCACAGCTCGAAGCCTTCGTCGAGCGCTCGCGCGCTGATCACGCCGTGCCGCTTGGCGAAGGCATACGGCAGGCGCTCGACCGCGCGCGCGTCGGGCGCTAGGGAGCTCGAGGACATGTCCATCTTCTCAGCCTGGCGGTGCTTCGGGCGCAGGCGGCTTCGGCGCCGCGGGCTGCGCCGGTGCGGCGCCCGGCGCGGGCGGCTTCGGCGCAGCGGGCGCAGGCTGCACCGGCACTAGCCGGTCGAAAATCGCCTCGCGCTCCTCACCCTCGCCACGCGTATAGGCGCGCAGATAGTCGTAGCGATCGGTGGTGACGCGGAAGCTGTCGTCGGCAGAGCGGATGATCACCGGGCGCAGAAAGACCATGAGATTGGTCTTAGCGCGGGTTTCCTTTTTGTAGCGGAACAACGCGCCCAAATAGGGAATGCTGCCGAGCAGCGGGATCGCTTCCTGGGTTTGCGTGATGGTGTTGTCGATCAGGCCGCCCAGCACGACCGTGGTGCCATCATCCACCACGACTTTGGTTTCGATCGAGCGCTTGTTGGTGATGATGTCGCTCGCGCCCGTCAGCACGCTGCGGGCGATGCTGGAGACTTCCTGGTAGATCTCCAGGCGGATGGCCCCGCCCTCGGAGATCTGCGGCTTGATCCGCAGCGTCAGACCGACGTCTTTGCGCTCTATCGTCTGGAACGGGTTGACCGCGCCGGCGCCCGGCGTCGTCGTAGTCGCCTGGGCGAAGCTCCCGGTGACGAAGGGCACGTTCTGCCCGACGACGATCTTCGCCTGAAAGTTGTCCAGAGTGAGGAGAGTCGGCGTGGAGAGAACATTGTTTTCAGTGTTCGACTGCAGCGCGCGCGCGAGCGCGCCCAGGCTCCCGCTGCGGAGCACGCCCACCGACAGCCCGGCCGGCGACAGCGCGATCGCTGCGGCCGGACCCAGCGAGTTGGCCGCGGCCGCAGCAGCGAGGCTGGGAGCGGCCGAGGGGAAATTGGCCGCCGCTCCGATCGTGTTCGCGCCGGAGGTGGTCGCGCCTGCCCACTGGACGCCCAACTCGAGGGCGGCATCGGCGGTCATCTCCACGATGAGCGCCTCGACGTAGACCTGGGCGCGGCGGACGTCGAGCTGCTCGATCACCGTGCGCAGGTTGTTGTATACGGTGTCCGAGGCGTTGATGATGATCGAATTGGTCGCTTCGTCCGCCTGGATGAGCGAAGGCGCCGCGGTTCCCGGCCGGCCGCCCGGCGCCGCGGCCCCCGGGGGCCCTCCGGGAGCCTGCGACGCCGCGAGCATGCCGCGCAATATCTCGACGAGCTTCAAAGCCTCGGCGTGCTTGAGATAGATAACGCGCGTGCTCCCCGTCGCCCGCGCCGGGACATCGAGCTTGTCGATGAGCGAACGCAGCTGCGCGATTCGTCCCGGGTTGTCCGAGCGCAGCAACAGGCTGTTGGTGCGCGTGTCGGGCACGACCGAAAAGCGGTCGCCGCCCACGGCGATCTGCGTTTGCGGCGCCCCCGGAACGCCTCCCGGGGCGGCAACGCCCGACCCGGACAGGCGCACCACCAGCTCCCCGACGTCGATCGCCGAGGCGTTCTGCAGCTGGACCACCGTCACGTCGGTGCCGGCCGGCAAGTCGACCCTGTCGATGATGCGCAGCAGCCGCCGCACGTTCTCGGCGAAATCGGTGATGACGAGCGCGTTTGCCGGCTCATACACGGAGAGCTGGCTCGTCGGCGACATCAGCGGGCGCAGCACGTTCTGCAGCTGCGACACCGCAACGTGCTGGCCTATGACGATGTGCGTGACGATCTGCTCGCCGCCGCGCGGCGGCGTTTCCAGCTCGTTCACCGGGGAGGCCGCTTTCGCTTCGGCGACCGGAATGATCCGCACCACGTCCCCGGGGCCCTCGACCGCGGTGAAGCCCTGGGCCTTGAGCGCCGAAAGAAAGACCTGATACGCCGCGGAAACCGACATCGGCCGCGCCGAAATGATCGTGAACTGGCCGCGCACGCGCGGGTCGACCAGCATGTTGCGGCCGGTCATCTGAGACACCGCCTTGACGACCGCCTGCAGGTCCGCGGCCTGGAAATTAAGCAGGACCTCACCCGATCGCAGCGGGGCGGGCGCGGAACTCCCTGCCGGAGCGCCGGGCAGGGCCTGCGCCGCTGGAGGCTTCGGCGGTTGTGGCGGTTGGCGGCGGAGGCGGGTGCGGTACAGGGGGTGCCGGGGGCTGGATCCCGGTGGCACCCATGGGCACCTGCCCCGTCGCGGCGTCACCCGCCGCCTGAGCCAACTGGACGAGCAATTCGCCTCGTGCCCCCGCGCAGGCCTGACCCGCCGCGAAAGCGGTCAGTACGCAAAGCAGGCCTGGGACGATTTTCAGGCAGTTCTTCATGAGGGACGCATATCTTATTGAAGATATGCTAAAAAGTCACGGGAGCCTGTCATATTCCTGCAGCATGCCTTGG
>CAVOUJ010000018.1:0-89685 GCA_963699535.1 uncultured beta proteobacterium
AGAGAAGTGCAACCTAACGGCGCGTTATTGACCGACGCCAAGTCGCTGCTCCGCGCTCCCTTCGGCGCGGCAAAACGCGAACGTTAGACGCCAAGGAGACATCATGACGGTCAAGCGTATGGACAACGTCGGCATCGTGGTGGAAGACATCGATGCCGCCATTGAGTTCTTCACCGAACTCGGCCTTACCCTCGAAGGCCGCATGCCCATCGAAGGCGAATGGGCCGGCCGCGTCACCGGAGTGCGCGGCCAGCGCGTCGAGATCGCCATGATGCGCACCCCCGACGGCCACAGCCGCCTCGAGCTCTCGCGCTTCGACGCCCCCGCCATCGCGTCCGATCACCGCACAGCCCCCGTGAACTCGTTGGGATACCTGCGCGTCATGTTCACCGTCGAGGACATCGACGACACCCTCGCCCGGCTCCGCAAGCTCGGTGCGACGGTGGTCGATGAAGTCGTCAATTACGAAGACATCTACCGGCTCTGCTACATCCGGGGTCCCGAAGGAATTCTCATCGGGCTCGCCCAACAGCTCGGGCAGCAGACCTCCCGAGAGAATCCCATGGAACGTAAGCGTTGAGAACTCAGGCGTTGGCGTCTAACAACCGGTTGCAGCGGACGGTCCGCTGCGCGGCCCGCCGCTGAACCGGAGCGTTAGACGGCGGAATCGTGTCCCAGGGGGTGTCCGTGAGTTCGCTGGCGTACTCAAAGGCGATGGCGGCGTATAACCGCTGGATGAATGATCGATTGTACGAATGCTGCGCGCAACTCTCCGACGCGGAGAGAAAACGCGATGTCGGTGCGTTCTTCAAATCTATTCACGGCACTCTGAATCACCTGTTGCTCGGTGATCGAATTTGGCTTGGTCGGTTCATGGCCAAACCCTTCCCGTTCCGATCACTGAATCAGGAGTTGTATGCCGATTTCGTGGAGCTTCGCGCGGAGCGCGTGGCCACGGATGAAACAATCGCCACATGGGTATCATCGCTCGCTGAAACCGACTTTAGCCGAGACCTCTCTTACATGAGCGCGGTAAACCCCGCGCCACGGCGCTATCCGCTTTGGTTCGCCATAACGCATTTCTTCAATCATCAAACGCATCATCGAGGGCAACTTACTACGCTGCTATTCCAGCGAGGTATTGATCCAGGCATAACAGATTTGATCTGGCTCCCTCAGATGCAGCCGGTGGCCGAATGAGAAGCTACCGACACTCTCGCCGTCTAACATCTAGCTGGTGCGGACGGGCCGAGAGCGATGCATCGGTTTCCGCCGCCGTGTGGGCCCGCCGCACTGCAAGACGTTAGAACGCATGGCTCTCCGTCAACCGACATCGTTTGGCGATCGCCGCGTGTTGGCGGTGGCCGGGGGTTGCTTTGGTCTTGTACTTGGCGGCCTGCTGTCGTTCGTCGTTCTCTCAACGGCGGTGATCTGGTATACCGCAGCCTATTTCACACTCGTCTGCTTCCTTCTGGGGCCTATCGCCGCTGAGATCGTTGCCCTGGTCTTTTCTGCTGTAGCGCTGTTGGCCGCAGGTGCCGTTGGTGTAGTGCCGAACTCACGTTGGCCGATTTACGAGAAGAATCCTTTTGACAAACCGTGGCATTGGGTGTTCCTTGCCTTGTTTGTTCTGGGGTACGTACTGTTGGTGATTCACGTAACGCCAAACTAGAGAACCATGCGTTCTAACAGCGCCGCCCACCCGGAACCTCTGAAGCAGCGCTCGCTGTGGCATGCTTTATCTCGTCGGCCTAGTGGCCGCGAACGTCAGGCGCTTGAAAGAAGGAGACGAAGAATATGAGAAAACTGGTTGTGGGTACTTTCGTGACTCTGGACGGTGTTATGCAGGCACCGGGCGGCCCCGACGAGGACCGCGACGGTGGCTTCCAGCACGGTGGCTGGCTGGTACCCTATTTCGACGAAAAGTTTCTCGGGATCATGACCGAGTGGACCAAGCGCGCCGGCGCCTTTCTTGTCGGCCGCAAGACCTATGAGATTTTCGCGGCGTCCTGGCCCAAGTCCACCGACCCGGCGGACGAGATCGCTACGGCCCTCAACACCCGGCCGAAGTTCGTCGCTTCGCGGACGCTCGATAAAGTCACCTGGAACAACTCGCACCTGCTCAAGGGCAACATTGCCGAGGAGGTCGCAAAGCTCAAGGCAGAGGATGGCGGCGAGATTCAGGTCCACGGCAGCGGCGACCTCCTCCAAACCCTGCTCAAGCGCGATCTCATCGATACGCTGCGCATCTGGCAGTTTCCTGTGGTTATAGGCACTGGCAAGCGCCTGTTCGGCGAAGGCACGATCCCGCGCGCCTTCCAGCTAGTCGACACACAACAGACCGCTACCGGTGCTGTCCTGCATCAAACAATCGGGCCCGCCGAGGAGGTGCGCGGAGTTGTTCAGTCCTCCGCCTACCGATCGGGAGACGCTTCGAACATGAGGCTCGTATACATACGTCTTACCACCGGGGCAGTCGTGGTGGCGAGCGCGAGTTCAGATGCCGTTCTGGCTCGCGGTGACAAAGTTCGCTTGCGAGCGCATCGAAGGGGATTGACAGACTCCAAGACATATTCCGTGGCTGGTGTCGAGCGCGAGCAATGAAACCCGACCCCGCATTGGAAAACGGCCCCTCGCAAGCATGGCTTCGCCCCCTTGCTCGCGCCGCTCAACGTGAATGTCAGGCACCTTCCAACCCACCCTGCCACTGCGGTACCCAAGGGAGATAAGCATGCCAAAGGGTTACTGGATCGGTCGCGTCGACGTCACCGACGCCGAAAAGTACAAGGCATACACGGAAGCCAACGCCAAACCCTTCAAGATGTTTGGGGCGAAGTTTCTGGTGCGCGCCGGTCGCTTCGACAATCCCGAAGGGTCCAGCCGCAGCCGCAATGTCGTGATCGAGTTTCCCTCTTATCAAGCGGCGCTCGACTGCTGGAAGTCACCTGAATACCAGGAAGCCATCAAGCTCAGGCTGCCGGTCTCATCCATCGATCTGGTCATTATCGAAGGATACGATGGTCCTCAGCCTTCCTGACATGGCGGGCAGGACCAGGATGTTGCCAGGTGGGCGGCAGGGCAGCGGCGGCCCGGCGGGCAGCTTCGCCGCCCCAGAGCTTGCGCGTGGGCGGCGCATGATTTCAAGTAACATCAAATTCATTTCATTTCTGAAAGCGAGGAAAGCATGGCCGTCCGAACTTCATCTGCACAATGGAAAGGCACCCTGAAGGAAGGGTCCGGCACGATGAAACTGGGCAGTGGTGCCTACGAGGGCCCGTTTACCTACGTCTCACGCTTTGAATCAGGCCCAGGAACGAACCCCGAAGAATTGATCGGCGCAGCGCAGGCCGGCTGCTTTTCGATGTTCCTGGCCGCTCTGCTCACCAGCGCGGGCTTCACTCCCACTCGGATTGCCACCACCGCCAAGGTGCACCTGGGCGAAGGCCCGACGATCACTCTGATAGAACTGGACACGCAAGCCGAGGTCCCGAATTTGACGGACGCCGACTTGCAGAAGCACGCAGAGGCAGCGAAAAAGAACTGCCCGGTGTCGAAGGCACTGGCGGGGCCGCAGATCAGGCTGCAAGCGCGACTTGTGAAGTAGGCGGTAGTCGCGCATCGGGGCGCCTCCATCACTCGGCGCTCTGCGACCGGCCCGCCGCTGACTTGCGACCTTAGGCTTCGCAAATGCCCGCATTCGTAGCCTTGCTGCGCGGCGTCAACGTCGGCAAAGCCAAGCGTGTTCCGATGTCGAACTTGCGCATGCTGCTTTCCGAGCTCGGCTACACCGGTGTCGCGACTCTGCTCAACAGCGGGAACGCCGTCTTCCGAGCCGCCAGGGGCTCGCCAGCGAAACATGCCGCGGACATCGCCGCCGCGATCACCCGGAAACTGAAAGTCGAAGTGCCGGTGGTCGTCAAGTCGTCGGGCGAACTGGCAGCCATCGTCTCCGAGAACCCACTCGCCAGGTCAGCCCCCGACCCTTCACGTCTCCTCGTCGCTTTCGTCCAGGACGCCAAGGCCCTGTCGGGTCTTGCAGCCATTAAAGCACTTGTGAAGCCTCCGGAGAAGTTCACCATGGGGAGGAACGCCGCTTACCTCCTCTGCACCTCCGGCATACTCAAGAGCAAGGCCGGCGAAGCCTTGCTCGGTAGAGTGGGCAAGGCAGCCACCACGAGAAACTGGGCAACAGTCCTCAAGTTGCATGCGCTCGCAAGTGAGCCCGATGCCTGAGCCTTCCAGCGCGCCGGAAAGCTGGCGTTCAGGCTTTGCCGGTGCTGCCGAACCCGCCCGCGCCGCGCTGGCTCGCGCTGAACTCTTCGACCACGTTGAGCCTCACCTGCACGACCGGCACGACGACGAGCTGTGCGATCCGCTCCATGGGGTTGATGGTGAACGCCGCGCCCGAGCGGTTCCAGACCGATACCATCACCTGCCCCTGGTAGTCGGAATCGATGAGACCCACCAGGTTTCCGAGCACGATGCCGTGCTTGTGCCCGAGCCCGGAGCGCGGCAGCACGATCGCCGCCAACCCGGGATCGGAAAGGTGGATGGCGATGCCGCTCGGGATCAGCTCGGCCGCGCCGGGTGCGAGCGTCATCGGTTCCCCGATGCAGGCGCGAAGGTCCAGGCCCGCCGCGCCGGCGGTGGAGTACTGCGGCAGCGCGTCGCGCAGCCGGGGATCGAGGATCTTGACGTCGAGGGTCTTCAAGCGAAGAGCCGCCTAGCGACGGGGCAGCATCTTCGCGATGTGCGCGACCAACTGCCGCGCGAGCACGATCTTCGGCGCGCGCGGCAACTCGTGCATGCCGTCCTCGTCGAAGAGCGTGAGCGCGTTCGTGTCCTTGCCGAAAGTCTCCTGCGCGAGGTTGGCCGCGAGGAGGGGAATTCCCTTCTTGCCGCGCTTGGCCTTTGCGTTCGCGACGAGGTCCTCGGTCTCCGCGGCAAAACCGACGCAGAAAGGCCCCTTCGGCAAGGCCGCGACTTCGCCGAGGATGTCAGGGTTGGGCGCAAGCTCCACGCTGAGGTTGCCGTTCCCGCGCTTGATCTTGTGCGGCTTGGAATCCACGGGCCGGTAGTCGGCGACCGCCGCGACCGAAACGAAGACATCGGCCTCTCTCGCGCGCGCCATGACCGCCTGGTGCATCTCGCGCGCCGTGGTCACGTCCACGCGCGCGACGCCTGCCGGCGCGGCGAGCGCGGTCGCGCCGGAGACGAGCGTCACCTCCGCCCCGGCCTCCGCCGCCGCCTGCGCCACGGCGTAGCCCATCTTGCCCGAGCTCTGATTGGTCAGGCCGCGCACGGTGTCGATCGGCTCGTAGGTCGGGCCTGCGGTGACGAGCACCTTCTTCCCCGAGAGTGCCCTGGGGCCGAGCGCCGCGGCGACTTCGGCGAATATCGCCTCGGGTTCGAGCATGCGCCCCATGCCGCCCTCCCGGTCCGCGTGCTCGCCTTCCACCGGACCCAGGATGCCTACGCCGTCGGCGCGCAGGCGCTCGACGTTGCGCTGAGTCGCGGCGTTCTGCCACATCTCGACGTTCATCGCGGGCGCAACCATGAGCGGCGCGCGTCGTGCGAGACACAGGGTCGAGAGCAAATCGTCGCCGAACCCGTTCGCGAGCTTCGCAAGAAAGTCGGTCGTGGCGGGCGCGATCGACGATGATGTCGCGGTCGCGGGAAAGCTCGATGTGGCCCATGCCGTCCGCCACCCGCGGGTCCCACATGTCGGTGAAGACCGTCTTTCCGGACAGAGCCTGCAGCGTCGCCGGGGTGATGAAGCGGCAGGCCGCTTCGGTCATGACCACGCGCACGTCGGCGCCCGCCTTCACGAACAGGCGTGTCAGCTCGGCCGCCTTGTACGCGGCGATCCCGCCGGTGATCCCCAGCAGAATCCTCTTTCCTGCAACGTCGGTCATCTTGGATGAGCTCGGCGCGTTAAGCCGGAAAACGAGGATTTTAAGCGAATTCCATGGCGATCACCGACTGGCCCGTGCAGGAGCGGCCGCGCGAGCGCCTGCTTGCGCAAGGCGCCGCTTCACTCGCCGACGCCGAACTGCTCGCGATCCTGCTTCGCACCGGCGTCAAGGGGAAGAGCGCGGTGGACCTCGCGCGGCAACTGCTGGCGCGCTTCGGCTCGGTCTCGGCCCTCCTCGAGGCCGGTCACGAAAGCCTCGCGGAGATTCCCGGCCTGGGCGGAGCGAAGCTCGCCCAGCTCCAGGCGGCGCTCGAACTGGCGAGGCGCGCGCTGAGGGAAGATCTGTCCTCGCGCGACGCCCTCTCCTCGCCTCGCGCCGTGCGCGACTATCTGCGCCTTGTCCTGTCCGGGCGCGAACACGAAATCTTCGTGGTCCTTCTGCTCGACGCGCAGCATCGCGTCATCGCCACCGAGGAGTTGTTTCGCGGCACGCTCACGCAGACGAGCGTCTATCCGCGCGAAGTCGTCAAATGCGCGCTCAGGCACAACTGCGCAGCCGTGATCTTCGCGCACAATCACCCTTCCGGTGTCGCAGAGCCGAGCCACGCCGACGAGCTGCTCACCCGCTCGCTGAAAGCGGCCCTCGCGCTGGTGGACGTCCAGGTGCTCGACCATTTCATCGTCGCGGGAACCCGCACCCTGTCCTTCGCCGAGCGCGGCCTGCTGTGAGGGAGTCGCGGGGTACTCTGCCTTCAGGCTACTCTGCCTTCGTTCCTGGCGCGGCAATCGACACGCTACGGGTACCCGGCCGCTTGCGCCTCCATTGAAGCGGTCGGCGCGCGGCCACCCCGCAGTTTAGACTCGGAGCGTGTCGCCGCTTAAGTCGCTCAAGCAGAATAGCCTACGACAATGAGGACCCGGGTTGGACTCCCCTCGGCTTCTCCCCTATAATCCGCCCCTTTCGCTGCGGAGCATCTCATGGCACGCGTCTGCCAAGTCACGGGCAAGAAGCCCCAGGTGGGACATCATGTCTCCCACGCCAACAACAAGACCATACGCCGGTTCTACCCCAGCCTTCAGTACCGCCGCTTCTGGTTGGAGAGCGAGAAGCGCTGGATCCGCCTGCGCGTGTCGAACGCCGGGCTGCGCGTGATCGACAAGAAGGGCATCGAGGTGGTGCTCAAAGAGCTGCGCGAGCGCGGCGACATCTAGCTTCCAGGAGTGCAGTCATGCGCGAGAAGATCAAGCTCGAATCCACGGCCGGGACGGGTCATTTCTATACCACCACCAAGAACAAGCGCACCACGCCCGACAAGATCGAAATGAAGAAATACGATCCCGTGGTGCGCAAGCACGTGATCTACAAGGAAACAAAAATAAAGTAGCTTTCTCCGCCCACCAAAGAAAAAGCCCGCTTTCGCGGGCTTTTTAGTGTCTGCTGCCGGAAGAGCGAGGTTCAGCCGCCCCTCTTGTAGACGATCTTCTTCGTCCCGCCTTCGCAGGTACCGACGACCTTTCCGTCCTCGGCCGCATCCTTGTCCACGATGGTCAAGGTGAATTCCTTCACGCCGTTCTTCTTGATCTTCGCATCGATCTCGGACTTCAACTCCTCACAGGGCTTCACCTGCGCAAAGACCGGCGAGGCAATCAACAGTGACGCAAGAACTGCAACAAGGCTCTTCATCTCGATCTCCTTTGCTCTTCCCTATCAAGCATAGCGCCGCAGCCGGCGCGAGAACTCCTCGAGCTGGCGAATGCCGCTCGCTTCGGCACGGTGACACCAGTCCTGGAGCTGCCGCACGAGCTGCTCGCGCGACGCGCTCGAGCGCTCCCAAAGAGAAGCAAGCTCGGCCCGCATCGAATAGACGGTTTGCAGCGCACGCGATTTCGACAATCCATGCCTCAAGCTTGCGCGCTCGGTCTCGCACAGCGACTTTTCGTCGCGATGCAGCCAGCGCTTCAGGCTCTGCACCACGTGCACGTCGTGCGGGGCGAAGCGGCGCAGCTTGCCGAGCTCCTCGGTGTAGGTGTGCTTGAGCGACTTGGCGTACTTCGCCAGTACATCATAGCGGTGCGTGATCACCGCCTCCAGAGTCTCCGAATCCACGGCGGGCTTCGCGTCGGTGAAGCGCGGCGTGGGCGCGACCTTCTTCACCTGCGCGAGGCCGAGCGCTTCGAGCATGCGAATGTACATCCAGCCGATATCGAACTCATACCACTTGTTCGAGAGCTTGGCCGAAGTCGCGTAGGCGTGATGGTTGTTGTGCAGCTCCTCGCCGCCGATGATGATGGCCCACGGAACGATGTTGGTGCTCGCGTCCTCGGTGGACCAGTTGCGGTAGCCCCAGTAATGGCCTACGCCGTTGATGATGCCCGCCGCGAACAACGGGATCCAGGCCATCTGCACCGCCCAGATCGTGATTCCGATCGGGCCGAACAGCGCGAACTGGATGATCAGCATCAGGATGATGCCGTGCATGCTGTGCCCCGTGTACACCTTGCGCTCCATCCAGTCGTCGGGCGTGCCGTGACCGTAGCGCTCGAGCGTCTCGGCGTTCCGCGCTTCGCGCCGGTAAAGCTCGGCACCCTCGAGGAGCACCTTGCGCAACCCATACACCTGCGGGCTGTGCGGGTCTTCCGGAGTCTCGACCCGCGCGTGGTGCTTGCGGTGGATCGCCGCCCATTCCCGGGTCACCATGCCGGTGGTCAGCCACAGCCACAGGCGGAAGAAATGGCTCGCGATGGGGTGCAGGTCCAGGGCGCGGTGCGCCTGGCAGCGGTGCAGAAACACCGTGACGCCCACGATGGTGACGTGCGTCACCCCCAGGGCCACCAAAACGTAGCCCCACCAGGGAAGGTTAAATATGCCTGAAAACAGGGAGTTAAGCTCCATTAGGATCCTTTTTAGAGTGCGAGGATTCTACGTGAATCCCGGCAAAGGGCAAGTGACAAATACCGCATGGATGTGGGGACTTTACCCCGCATTTCAAATCCCGCGGGCCGCAGGACTTCGTGGTCACCTATTCCGCATCGCGGAACGACGTACGATACGCTGCACGTCACGCTGCGTGCCCGAAGACCGCGCCGAAGAAACCGTCCGTGCCGTGCCGGTGCGGCCAGAGCTCGAGATATGGACCCGTATCGAGCTCGATCCGCTCCTTCTTCAATACGTCGGCCGCGGACTGGAGCGCGAACTGCGGATGGTCGGCGAGAAAACTCTCGGCGATGACGCGATTTTCTTCTTCGAGGATGCTGCACGTCGCATAGACGAGCCTCCCGCCCGGTTTCACCAATCGCGCCGCTGCGGCGAGCAGGGACTTCTGCTTCTCGACGAGCTCGGCGACATCCTGCGGCGTCTGACGCCACTTCATGTCCGGATTGCGGCGCAGCGTCCCCAGTCCGCTGCAGGGAGCATCGACAAGCACACGGTCGATCTTGCCGGCGAGCCGCTTCACGCGTGCGTCGTTAGCGCCTTCGATCCGCTGCGGGTGCACGTTCGAGAGCCCCGAGCGCTTGAGGCGCGGCGTCAAGCCCGCGAGCCGCTTCGGGGAGATGTCGAAGGCGTAGAGTCTCCCGGTTGAGCGCATCAGCGCACCGAGCGCGAGAGTCTTGCCTCCGGCTCCGGCGCAGAAGTCCACGACCATTTCGCCGCGCCTGGGTGCAAGCAGATGGCAGAGCAGCTGGCTCCCCTCGTCCTGGATCTCGATGGCGCCTTCCAGGAACAACGGATGCCGGTTGATCAGGGGCCTGCCCGCAAGCCGGACGCCTTCGGGTGAATACGGAGTCGCCGCGGGTTCCAGCCCGTCCTGCGCGAGACGCTCGAGTGCCGCCTCGCGCGAGGATTTCATGAGATTGACGCGCAGATCGAGCGGCGCGGCGCGGAGGAGGCCTTTTGCCAATTCGAGCAACGCGCCTTCGTCCATGCGAGCGCGCAGGCGCCCGATGACCCAGTCGGGAAGCTCGGACTCGATTTCAAGGGGCTGAGGCGAATGCGCCTCGCGTTTTGCCGCCGCCAGCCATTCGGCCTCGTCGCCCCGCAGCCAGGGCTCGATCTCGCGCAGGTTGAACCCGAGCAGCACCGCCCAGGTCGCGAGCGCTGCGCGCCGCGAGCTTGCAGTCGCCGCAACCCGTTCGAGCAACCGGCGGCGGCGCAGCGCCGCATAGACGGAATCAGCGATCAGGCCCCGGTCGCGCTGGCCGATCTTCGGATGGCTGCGGAAGAACGCCGAAAGCGCGGCATCTGCGGGCTGCGCAAGCGGCATTACGGCAGCAAAGGCCGCGGTACAGGCGTCGAGCAGCGGGCGCGAGAGGCGCATCAATCGCCGATGCGCGATAGGATCTGGTCTGCGCGCGTGCCGTCCTTGTCGACGATAAGAGCGCGCACCGGAAGATAATCGCGCTCGGTGGCGAACCAGATATCGGTCGCCCTGTCATCAGGCCCCTCGGACACCTTCGCAATGCGCAGGGTCTGGAGCTCGCCCGCGGGCGTGGCGAGCTTGTCGTTGCCCACAACCTTGAAGCGAAACTGCGAGAGCCCGCGGCCGTCGGCGCGGACGACATCGTACTCCTTCCCCTTGGGCGGCACGAAGGCGAAGTTGTAGGCAAGGCTCAAAGGGTCCATCACCGTCCCCGGCATCTTGGCCGCTTCCTCCTTACCCTTGCGTCCTTGCGTCACCGTGCGCGCCTCCCAGTCGAACTTCGCTGAAGCGACCCAGACGCCGCCCAGCCGCCGATCGGAGAATTCATCCGGCCTGAGCCCATCCGGTGTGATGCGTCCGCGGGTGGTGCGTTTCAGCGACCCGAGCACTGCAAGGGCCCCCCTGCCCTTCAATTCGGACGTGATCGTGTAGCTGCGCCCATCGTGCTCGAGGGTCTCCACAAGATCACCGATCACCGAACCGTTGCGCAGCATCTGATAGTGAAGCGTGACGCGCTCGGGCGGCAGGGCCGCGGCCCCCGCTGCCCACAGCGCGAGCGCGGCGAGGCCTGCATGGCGCAGCGATACTGGAGCGGGGTTCACTCTTCGAAGAGCAGAGCTTGCGCGGCGTCTGCCCCGTCGACCCGCACCACGCCGTTCCGGACTATGAGCCGATCCTCCAGAAACCAGCGCGCGGCGAGCGGATAGATCCGGTGCTCTTGGCGCAGCACGCGCGCGGCGAGCGATTCTTCGGTGTCGTCGGCGCGCACGGGCACCCCGGCCTGGACGATGATCGGACCGTGATCGACCTGCGGCGTGACGAAGTGCACCGTGCAGCCGTGGAGCTTCACGCCTTCCTGGAGCGCGCGCCGGTGGGTGTGCAGCCCGGGAAACGCCGGAAGCAGCGACGGATGGATATTCACGAGCCGGCCGGAGTAGCGGCGCACGAAATTGCCGCCGAGAACGCGCATGAAGCCGGCGAGCGCGACGAGGTCGGGCGAGTGTGCATCGATCTTTGTGGCGAGGTCGGCATCGAAAGCCTCGCGCGAGGGAAACCCGCGGTCATCGACGACCTGGGTGGGAATGCCCGTCTCGGCGGCGAATTTCAGACCCGCCGCGTCGGCGCGATTGCTGATTACCGCGGCGACTTTCGCGGGAAGTTTCGCGCGCACGATCGCCTCCATGTTGCTGCCGCGACCGGAGATCAGGATGACGATGTTCTTCACGCTGCTTATTCTACGGTGCTTGCGCGATCAGGCGCCGGCGCGCGGGAGTCCCGGGAGCCGCTCCAAGCCATCCGCCTCGAACAATTCCTGAAGCTGCGCGGCCGCCTCTTTGGACGTCTGGATGAGCTGCGCCTCGTCGTGCTGCACTGCGTATTGCGCTTCGAGCTGCTGCTCGTCGTGCTGCTTGAACAGGGTCACGGCGCGCTCCGAGGCCGCGATACCGAAGCCGAGCGACAACAACGCGCGTCTGGCCATGTCCAGGCTCGTGGGAAATGTCTCGCGCCAGATGAGCTTCACGCCGAGGTCGCGGAGCCGGAACAGATGCACGCGATTGCGCGCGCGTGCGAGTATCGGCAGGTGTGGAAAATGCCGGCGCACGACTTCGGCCGTCTTGACCGACGCCTCGACGTCGTCGATCGCGAGCACGAAGAGCTTCGCCTCGCCCGACTTGGCCGCCTCGAGAAGCTCGAGCCGCGACGCGTCGCCGTAATAGACCTTGCTGCCGAAGCGCCGGACGAAATCCACCTGCTGGTAGCTGGCTTCGAGCGCGGTAAACGGCACGCCGCACATGCGCAGCACGCGGGAGACGATCTGTCCGACGCGGCCGTACCCGGCGATGATGACCGGATTTCCCGGCCCCGCTATCGAGTCGTACTCGGGCACGGCATGCCGGTCCAGCCAGCGCGACAGCACGCGCTCGTGCAGCTCGGACGCGGGCGGCGAGAGCAGCATCGAAATGGTCACGACCACGACGAGCAGTTGCGCAGTTCCGGACTCGAAGACGCCCAGCGCGCCCGCCGCAACGAAGAGAACGAAGGCGAACTCCCCGCCCTGCGACACAGCGACTGCGAGGCGCTGCGCCGTGCTGTCATTCGCGCCGCCGATTCTCGCAATGCCGTACATCAAAGCGGCCTTGGCGAACATCAAGCCCACGGCCAATCCGAGCACCGTGAGCGGGCGTTCGAGTACGAGCGCGAGATTCGCGCTCATGCCCACCGCGATGAAGAAGAGTCCGAGGAGCAGGCCCTTGAAAGGCTCGAGATCCGCTTCCAGCTCGTGCCGGAACTCCGAGTCGGCAAGGAGCACCCCTGCGAGGAAGGCACCGAGCGAGGCAGACAGGCCGATCTTCTCCATGATGAGCGCGGCCCCGACCACGAGCAGCAGCGCCGCGGCAGTGAACACCTCGCGCCCGCCGTAGCTCGCGACCGCCTTGAGCGCCGGCCGCACGATGAGGCGGCTCGCCACGATCACGACCACGATGGCGGCGAGCCCCTTCAGGGCCGGCAGCCAGCCGCCCGCGGCGCGCGCCCCCGTGTCACCCAGCAGCGGCAGGAGCGCAAGCAGCGGAATCACCGAAAGGTCCTGGAAAAGCAGCACCGCGAACGCCTCGCGGCCGTGCCGCGTCGCGAGCTGCTTGCGCTCGGCGAGCGAAGCGAGCACGAGCGCCGTCGAGGACATCGCGAGGCCGAAGCCCGCGACGAGCGCCGCCTGCCAGGACAATCCGAAGGCGAGTCCCAGGGCATAGAGCGCCGCGCCGGTCACAAGCACCTGCGCCCCGCCGAGGCCGAACACGGGCCGGCGCAGCACCCATAGACGGCTCGGCTGCAACTCGAGGCCCACGAGGAAGAGCAGCAGCACTACGCCGAACTCGGCGAACTGCAGGGTGGACTGCACCTCGCCGACCATGCCGAGGCCCCAGGGTCCGATCAGCATGCCGGCACCGAGGTAGCCGAGCACAGCTCCGAGCTTCAAGCGGCGGAACAGCGGTACGAGCAGCACCGCGGTCAGGAGAAATACGGCTGCCTGTTCGAGGAAGTGCATGGCGGCGATCCGAGTTAGAAAGAACTCGCCGCATTATGCGCGGGCGGCGCAGCGCGCGAAACCGGCTCGGCGATGGCCGGCAGTGGGCCGATTTTGCTGAGCGACTTGCGCGGCGACACGCGTGACGGGTGGCCGCGCGCCGACTGGTTCAATGGAGGCGCAGGCGGCCGGGCACCCGTAGCGGGTCGATTGCCGCGCCAGGAGCGAAGGCGAAATGGCCCGCTGTCCAATCCCCGTCAGCTCACGCGCATCCCCGCGACCGCGGTCAGCATGCTCACCGAGCCCAGATCGTAACCGTCTACGGCGAAGGACATCGACTCGTCCTCACCCTGCAGCGCCGCGATGTAGAGCAGCGGCAGGTAGTGCTCGGGGGTCGGGACCGACAGCCGCGCGTCCTCGCCCAGGCGCTCGAAATCGACCAGCGTCGCGTGGTCGCGGGAGGCGAGCGCCTCGCGTATCTTCTCGTTGAAGCGCACCGACCAGTCGTAGGCCGGTCCGCCGCCGCGCTTCATCAACCGAAGGTTGTGAACGACGTTGCCGCTGCCCACGACGAGCACTCCTTCGTCGCGCAGCGGCGCGAGCTTTGCACCGGTGTCGTAGTGAAATTGCGGCGGCTGCGTGCCGTCGATGCTGAGCTGGACTACGGGTACGTCCGCTTCCGGGTACACGTGCTTCAGCACCGACCAGGTTCCGTGGTCCAGGCCCCACGAGTGGTCCGGGTACACCTCCAGCGGCGCGAGCAGCTCGCGCACGCGCGCGGCAAGCCGCGGATCGCCCGGCGCGGGGTACTGAAGGTCGAACAGCGCCTGCGGGAAACCGTAGAAGTCGTGGATGGTCTTGGGATTATCCATCGCCGTCACGGCCGTACCTCGCGTGTACCAGTGCGCGGAGACGCAGAGGATCGCCCGGGGCCTCGGCATCGTTTCGCCGAGCGCGCGCCAGACCTCCGTGTATTGATTGCGATCGAGCGTATTCATCGGGCTGCCGTGGCCGAAGAAGACGACCGGCATCCTGGAACCGTTGCGCGTCGCGCCGGCGCTCATGCGAGATCGAAGAGGAGGACTTCGCTCCCCTCGCCTTTCTCGAGGACGATTTCGCTCGCGCCGACCGCCTTGAGCGCGTCGCCCGCTTCGAGCGGCTGGCCGTTGACTTCGAGTTTCCCGCGCGCCACGTGAACGTAGGCGCGCCGGCCCGGCTGCAGCGTGTGGACCGCCCGCTCCGCCCCATCGAGAAGGGCCGCGAAAAGCAGCGCGTCCTGGTGGATCTTCACCGAGCCTTCCCGGCCGTCGGGCGAGGCGACGAGCCGCAGCCTGCCCCTCCTGGACGCGGCGTCAAAGTGCTTCTGCTCGTAGCTCGGGAGCAATGCCGTTGACGCTGGGCTCGATCCAGATCTGGAGAAAGTGCGTAACCCCGTCCTGAGCGTGGTTGAACTCGCTATGCAGCACGCCCTTGCCCGCGCTCATCCTCTGGACGTCGCCAGGGACGATGGTCGAGCCGTTGCCCATGCTGTCCTTGTGCGCGAGCGCCCCCTCCAGCACGTAGCTGATGATCTCCATGTCGCGGTGGCCGTGGGTGCCGAAGCCCGTGCCGGGCTGGACGCGGTCCTCGTTGATCACCCTCAGATGGCCGAAGCCCATGTGGCGGGGATCGTGGTAGTCGGCGAATGAGAACGTATGGTAGGAGCGCAGCCAGCCGTGATCGGCGTAGCCCCTGTCTTTGCCTTTTCGGATTTCAATCATGGCGGACTCCCGGTTCGATCGGATGTTGGGCCGAGTGGATCGTTCCTCAAGCGCTGATGAGCTTCAGGTTGAACGCGCGCTCGACGAGCCAGATTGCCGCGATCGCGACGATCACCAGGGAACCGGCCACGAAGACCAGGCGCTGGTAGAACCAGCTTGCCCGCAACCCGTACGCGGCGGGCAGGAATGCGCTCACGATCGCGAGTTGCCCGACCTCGACACCGAGATTGAAGCCGACGAGCGCTATGACCAGCGCCCCTTGCGGCAGGCCGAGGTCCTGCAGCACGCTCGCGAAGCCGAAGCCGTGAACCAGACCGAAGGCAAAAGCGACCAGCCACCTGCGTTCGTGCACGACCGGAAAGACGTTGTTCAGCGCGGCGAGCACCACCGAGATCGCGATCCCCGATTCGACCAGCCGCGAAGGCAACGAGATCACGCCCAGCGCCGCGATGCTGAGCGTGATCGAGTGCGCAACGGTGAACGAAGTGACGATCTTGAATACTTCCCAGAAAGCCGGAGGGAAGCGCGCGAGAGGCCGCCAGCGCCCCCCTTCAATTACAAGCACCGCGGGAAGGAGAAGCGAGAGCAAGAAGAGGATGTGATCGAATCCGATCCAGATATGCCACACACCCTCCCGGCCGTAATCGAAGAACTGCGTGAGCGCCGAGATCTTTGCGAGCTCGAAGGACTGCGTTGCCCGCTCCGGGCTGAAGATCGCGGTGCGCGTCCCCCCTCCGTGCTCCAGGCGCAAGAGGCCCTTATGCTGCGGATCGAGGTCGGCGAAGAGGCTGTAGCCCATCTCGAGGGTCGTGATCCCGGCCGGACAGCTCGCGGCGAAGCGCATGACCGAATAAGCGCCGTCGCTGTGTTCGTCGACGAGAAACTCGCCCGCACGCGCGGGGCAATCGGAGCCCTCTGAGCGCAGCTTCAGCCTCGCCAGCACGTAGGCGCCGATGTCGGCGTGATGCGCCTTGACCTCGCCCCAGGTGATGTCGCCGTCGCCGCTGTCGTCCAGGCCGATCGCAAAATCGAGGTCGCGAAGCGCGATGTCCCACTGTCCGGTGATGCTTGCCCCCTCGACGCGGATTGCAAGGTAGCTGTCGCTCGGTTTGTGCGCCTGCGCGCAGGGCGCGGCGAGCACCAGGAGCAGGACGATCAGCGCTCTCATCGCCCGAGCTTCTTCAGCACATGCGCCGTCCGACGCAGGACCGGGTCCTCATGCCCGGAACGATCGAGCCAGTCGAGCGCCTCTTTCGCCGCCGGAAGGTCCCGTGCAGCCAGGGCCGCTTCCAGAAGGATGCGCGCGTCGCGCGGCTCGCGCTGCGACCTCCAGTTCTCCTGCGCGAGGGCAAGCGCCCTCTCTTTTTGCCCGAGAAGATGGAGGTTGAACCGTGCCTCCTCCTGCAGGTGGAGCTTGTCGCCGCGCAGTGCCGCCGCGTCGAAGCGCGCCTTGAGCGCCTGGACATGCTCTCGACCTTGCGGCGCATCGAGAGCTTTTTCGGCAAGCGCCAGACGCAGCAGCAGCACGTCCGAGCGCACCCAGTCGCGCAGCACAGGTACGACCTCAGCGGGCCTTCCCTGATCGAGCAGGAAATCCGACCAGGCCGCGAGCAGAAACTGGTCGCGGACGCGCAGGCCCAGCGCGGCCCGAAAATGCTCCTCGGCCTGCTTCGCGTCGCCTTGGCGGAGTGACATCTCGGCGAGCCGGGTCAGTAGCCAGACGCGCGCGGCAGGCGAACCGTCCGGGTCGCGTGCGAACGCCGCAGCCAGAGCACGATGCGCCGCGGCTGCTTTCCCGGTGGTCCCGTCCACGTAAGCCATGCAGGCGACCGCGCCCAGCTCGGTCTCGATCCCCCGCAGAGCGACGCAATCGGCGCGCGCGGCGGCATAGTCGGCCTGGACCATGTGTATGGCCGCGCGCCAGGACCAGGCCCGGGCGTTCTTGGGGTCCGCGCGCGTCGCAACCTCCAGGTCCCGCAACGCGCTGGAAAAGTCGTGACTGTACTGCTTGACGATTGCGCGCATCACGAGCGCCTCGGTCGGCGCTTCGGGCGAATCCCACCAGGGCTTGAGCGCGGCCTGGGCGTAGCCGGCGTAGCGCGGGTCGCCTTCCTCGCCGGCAAGTTCGAAGTAGCGCTCGGCTAGTCGGAGCGCGACTTCCAGATCTTGGGGATCGCGAGCGAGCTCGGCACGCAGCCTCCGCAGCTCGCGCGCGACGGGATCGCCCGGTCTCACCGGGAGGCGCTCGAGCACCGTGGCGTCATCCTTGGGAACGTAGGGAGCAGCATGCGCCGCAGCCGCCAACACCGCGACCGCGGCACCACGAGCCAGGTTAATGATCGTGCCGATGGTGTATGTCCGGATAGTGCGGATGGCTGTGGGTGAGCGGTTCATGCTGGTGAGCATGCGAGTGCGGCTCAGCGCCGCCCCAGTCGAAATCGTGCTGATGGCGATGATGCGCATCGTGCGTGTGAGGATGGACGTGGGCGAGCGCGTCATGCCTGTGCAGGTGCTTATGGTGCTCGGTGAGATGCAGGACAACCCCGGCCGCCATCAGAATCGATGCGGCCCAGAACCAGGCATCGGACCGCTCACCGAGCAGTACGAACGACAGGACCGCGCCGATGAATGGCGCGGTTGAAAAGTACGCCCCGGTGCGCGCGGTGCCCAGATGGCGCAGCGCCACCACGAACAGGGCCAGACTGACCCCGTATCCGAGCAGCCCGACCAGAGCCGCAGCCCCCGCCAGACCCGGAGGCGGCAGCCCTGCCCCGAAAGCCGTCGCCGCCGAGATGTTGACCACACCCGCTGCGAGACCCTTGATGCCGGCAATCTTTACCGCGTCGCCCGAGGAAATCCTGCGCGTGAGATTGTTGTCGAGCGCCCAGAGGAAGCAGGCAGCCGCCACCGCAAGAGCCGGCCAGGAAACGGCCACCTCGCCCGGCCGCCAGCTCAAGAGGGCCCCGCCGCACACGATCAGGAGCATTCCCAGCATCACGCGGCGGTCGAAATTCTCCCGGAACGCGAACCACGCAAGAACCGCGGTAAACACGCCCTCGAGGTTGAGCAGCAGCGAAGCGCTGGACGCCGGGGTGGCGGCGAGGCCCAGCATGAGCAGCACCGGTGCAACGACCCCGCCCGAGACAACCGCCGCGGCGAGCCACTTGGCGTCGCCCGGGGAGAACCGGGGGCGCTCGGTGCCGGCCGCGTCCGGGCTGCGCAGGGCGAGCCACAGTCCAAGTCCCACCCCGGATCCGGCGTAGAGGAGGCCTGCAAGCATGACCGGCTCCACGGTGCCAACGAGCAGTTTGGCGATCGGTGTGCTCGCCCCGAACAGGGCCGCAGCGGCGAGGGCATGAGAGACGCCGGGTTTCATGCCACGGCGGCCTCCGGACCCACGGGAAAACAACGGAGTATGGGGCGCCCGCGCATGCGGCCTCGACCCCACCCCTGGGGATTCTGGAAAACCTTCGCGTTTTCAAGTATCTCTGATACGATACGCGCTGGTTGACCGGTTTCCGGTGACCGGATTCTAAAAACGCTCAGAGGAGAGATCAGATGAAGAAGCTTGTTTTGTTGCTGACCGCCGCAGCCTTTGCAGTGTCGAGCGGCTTCGCAGTTGCCGCTTCCCACGCCGGCGCCCAGCCGATGAAGAAGGAAGAAGGGAAGAAGGAAGAAGCGAAGAAGAGCGAGAAGAAAGCCGCCAAGAGCGAGAAGAAAGCCGCCAAGAAGGACACCAAGGCCGCCAAGAAGGACACCAAGGCCGCCAAGAAAGACGAAGCGAAGAAGTAAATTTCGCGACGTACCGAAAAAGGCAGGGAGCTCCTCCCTGCCTTTTTTCTTTCTTGCGTTTCCCGGCATCTCCGGATTCGGAGGCCGACGATGGGTGTTCACGCCTGGGCGGCGGGCTTATCCTCGCGCTCGGCCAATTCCTTGTGCACCGCCGCCATATCGAGTTCCTTGCCCTTTGCGATGATCTGCTCGAGCGCCGAGCCGGGAAGCGCGCCCGCTTGAGCGAAAAGGATCACCTTCTCGCGGAATAGCATCAGCGTGGGTATCGAGCGGATGTTGAACGATGCGGCCAGCTCCTGCTCTTCGTCCGTGTTGACCTTGCCGAACACGATGTCGGCATGCTTTTCGGAAGCCGCCTCGAAGACCGGCGCAAAGCCCTTGCAGGGCCCGCACCAAGGCGCCCAGAAGTCGACGACGATCATGTCGTTGCCGTTCACGACTTGATCGAAATTGTCCTTGGTCAGCTCCACCGTCGCCATTTGGGAATCTCCGAACCCGTTGAACCGCCGGCAGTATAACAGGGGCACTCTGCCCTATTCAGCGCAGCGCCTTGAGAAACCCTTCGATCGAACGCCAGTACTCAGGCTCGCCCGAGATACCGTCGTGATCGGATCGGGGAACCTCGCGCCAGGTCTTCGCGCCGCGCCACGCTTCGAACAGGACCCGCGAATGCGCGGCCGGAATGATGCGGTCCTCGGTCGCCACCAGGCAAAGGAGCGAAGCGTCGACCTTTGGCGCGAGGGCCAGCGAGTCGAACCGGTGCCGCAGCATGAGCGACACCGGCAGAAACGGATAATGGCGCCTCCCGACTTCCGCGATGCTGTCGTAAGGCGACACCAGTACCACGCCGCGCAGAGGGCGATGCGCCGCAAGGTGTACCGCGACCCCGCTCCCGAGGCTTCGGCCCATCGCGACGATGCGGTCCGGGTTCACGTCGGGCCGAAGCTTGGCGTAATCGTAGATCGCGAGAGCATCCTGGAAGAGTTCCTTCTCGCCCGGCCGGCCTTCGCTTTCCCCGTAACCGCGATAGTTCACGAGCAGCAGGGACCAGCCGGCAAACCGGCCTGCGACGTCGACGAGCCAGGAGACCTCCTCCGCGTTCCCGCCGAAATAGACGACGAGCGGCGCGGGCGTCCCGGACCCCTTCACCAGCCAGCCGCGCAGTCTCGCTCCGTCCGCAGCGACCAGGGTCAAATCCTCGACGTTGGGGCGCGGGGCGGGGCGGGACTCCAGCGGCCTGGGAAAGAACAACAACCGTTCCTGGAAAGACCACATGAGCAGTGAGAGTACCAAAGCGACGCCGAGGATGATCCTGACGAGCGAGGCGATCATCAATGCAGCTTAACCCGCGGCTCGGTGCCACGCTTGAGGAAGCGCGCCAGGGTATCGAGGGCGACGCCCACCGGACCGTGTAGCGCGTACAAGTGCATCTTGTACAGCGAGACGTACATGAGCCTCGCAAACCAGCCCTCGACGCGGTAGCTCTTGCCCGAGAGGAAGCCCATCAGAGATCCGATGGTGCTGTATTCGCCCAGCGACACCAGCGAGCCGAAATCGCGGTAGCGGAACGGACGCGGCGGCTCTCCTCGCAATCGACCATCGATCGTGCGCGCCAGGTGGGAGGCCTGCTGGTGCGCGGCCTGCGCCGCGGGCGGCACCGGCAGGTGTCCTTCCCTGCGCGGGAATGCCGAGCAGTCCCCCAGCGCAAAAATGTCCGGATCGCGAGTCGTTTGCAGCGTCTCGAGCACAATGAGCTGGTTCAGGCGATTCGCCTCGAGGCCGTCGAGATTCCCGAGGATGTCCGCCCCTTTGATTCCCGCCGCCCAGACTGCGAGGTCCGCGGGGAACGAATTGCCGCCCCGGGTCTTCACCTCGGTCGCAGTCACCTCGACCGCCTGCTCGGAACAGAGCACCCTCGCGCCCAGTCCTTGGAGCGATTGGGTCACCGCTTTCGCGATGCGTTCCGGGAGCATCGGCAGGATGCGCCGGCCAGCATCGATCAGCGTGACGTCGAGAAACCGCTCCGGATCGATGTTCTCCAGGCCGTACGCCGCGAGCACCCGCGTCGTATTGTGCAACTCGGCGGCGAGCTCGACGCCGGTCGCGCCACCGCCCACAATCACCACGCGCAGTTGCGCCGGCGCCGTGCCCGGCCGGTAGTTGGCCTGGATGCAGGCGCGGATCAGTCGCCTGTGGAAGCGGTCGGCGTCGGCGGCCGTTTCGAGCGCGTAAGCGTGCTCTTCGACGCCGGGAACGCCGAAAGTGTTCGCAACGCTGCCGATGGCGATGACCAGCGTGTCGTAGCGCAGCGTGCGGCGCGGGATGACCTCGCTTCCGCGCTCGTCCAGAGTCGGCGCCACAACGATCTCTCGACGCCTGCGGTCGAGCCCTTCGAGCGCTCCGCAACAGAAGTTGAAGTGGTGCCAGCGCGCCTGCGCGAGGTAGTCCAGCTGATGCGCATGGACGTCCATGCTGCCCGCGGCAACCTCGTGCAGGAGGGGTTTCCAGACGTGGGTTTCGTTCTGATCCACCAGGGTGACGACGGCCCGGCCCTTGCGCCCGAGCCGGTCGCCGAGCCGAGTTGCCAGCTCAAGGCCCCCCGCTCCTCCGCCGACCACAACGACGTGATGCCGATCGTTCATGAAAGCCCGGTTTGCCGCCAGGCCGACCCTGATATGATTTTCGACGCGAATTATGCATGACTGGACTGGAAAGTATCGCGGGCGCTTCGCGCCCTCGCCCACCGGCCCGCTGCACTTCGGATCGCTCGTCGCGGCGGTCGGAAGCTGTCTCGAAGCGCGCGTTCGCGGCGGCGAATGGCTGGTGCGCATGGAGGATCTCGACCGGCAACGCGAGGCCCCCGGCGCGGCGGACGCGATTCTCCGGGCGCTCGAGGCGTTTGGATTCGAGTGGGATGGAGAAATCGTTTTCCAGAGCCGCCGTGACGCCGCCTACGCCGCGGCGCTCGAGCGCCTGGAGGAGCAGGGGGCGGTGTTCCGCTGCGCATGCACGCGCCGGGAGATCTCCGACTCCTCGCTCTCCATTGCAGGCGAGCCCGTCTATCCGGGCACGTGCAGAAATGGCGTCCCGCGGGGACGCGAGGCGCGGACGACTCGCGTGCGGGTGGAGCAATCGGCGATCGCCTTCGACGACTTGCTCCAGGGAAGGATGGAGCAGCACCTCGGCCGCGAAGTCGGGGATTTCGTGGTGCGCCGCGCGGACGGCTACTTCGCCTACCAGCTTGCGGTCGTGGTGGACGACTTTGAGCAGGGCATCACCCACGTGGTGCGCGGCGCGGACCTCCTCGCCTCCACCCCCCGGCAGATCCTGCTGCAACGCTTGCTGGCCTTCCCCACGCCGGGCTATGCGCACCTTTCGGTTGCGGTCAATCGAGATGGCGAAAAGCTCAGCAAACAGACGCTCGCCGCGCCCCTTACGGAGCGCGATGCGCCGGCCGAGCTCGCGCGGGCGTTGCGCTTCCTCGGTCAGAGTACGCCCGCCGACCTCGCTGAGGCGAGCATTCCCGAAATCTGGACCTGGGCGCGGAAGAACTGGCGCACCGAAGACATCCCCCGGCGAGGCAGCCTGCCGGCGGATGAAGCCCTCTAGTACCGCAATCCGGCCGCCCTGCGCTGCGGCATGAGAACGACCGCAACCGCCGCGACGACGAGGACCAGCGCGGCGAAATCGCTCCACTGCGGACGCTCGCCGAGCACGAGCATGCCGCTGAAAACACCGACGATCGGAATCATCAGAGTGGAAAGAGACGAAACGCTGATCGGCGCGTGGGTCGCGATCTTGATCCATGCCCAGTTGCAGAAGATCGAGCTGACGAGCGCGTTGTAGATCAGCCCCACCAACGGCAAGGTCGAAAGCCCGAACGGCGAGAAGCTCCCCTTCTCGAAAACGAGAGCGCCAGTGGTGATGGGCAACAGGGCCAGCAGCATCTGCCAACCGGTAAACGAAGTCGTGGGAAGATTGACCGGCCAGCGCTTCATGATAGCCGTGCTGATCGCCCAGCAGATCGCCGAGGCGACCAGAAGCAATGCCCCGGTCGGAGAGCGCCCGACGGCGCGCACCTCCTCGCCGAGGAGCAGCAACATCCCCAAGAGACCCAACACCACACCCGCCAGACGCCTGCCGGTCAGCGGCTCGCGCAGGACCCACACCCCGAGCAGCACACCCCACACCGGAAAGGTGTACGCGAGGATCGCCGCCCGGCCCGAATCCATGAACGTGACGCCATAGACCGCAAGGACATTCCAGGCGGCGACGTTGAAGGCAGTGATCACGATCAAGCGCGGCCATTGTCCGCGTGGAACCCGGATCGGCAGCCCGTTGGCGCGTGCGATCGTAAACAGACCCACGGCGCCGGCGATCAGGCACAGGACGCGGAAATGCAGCGGCGCCATTTCCGTCATCACGACCTTCATCAGCGGCCAATTCGATCCCCAGCCCAGCGCGAGCAGAACCACCAGGACAATGATCGCCGGAGGCAAGGCGGACGTGCGCGTGCTCATACCTGGACCCGTTTATTAATATGAAACAGCGTGTTACTGGATAGTATTCACTGACTTCGGAGTCCGGGGGAAACTTTTTTCTCCTCTAACACATTGTTTATATTGACTTACATTCGCATATATTGCGAAGCACAAATTTATTGTTGACAGAGCTTGTTTTCCCGGTAGAATCTCGATTGGTGCAGTGCAATATTTCTAGACCGCAATAACCGAATGAAGGAGATCACCATGTACTTCACGAACGAACAAGTCGCCGCCGCCAACAAGGCTGGCGTAGAAGCCATCCTGGGTCTCGCGAACTCTCAACTTGCAGCTTTCGAACGCCTGTCGCAACTGAACGTCAACGCGGCCAAGGCTGCCTACGAAGAAGGCACCGGACACGCCAAGGCGCTCCTTGCCGCCAAGGACGTCCAGGAATACCTCAGCTTGAACGCAGCAATCGCGCAACCGGCGATCGAAAAGGCCATTGCGTACACACACGGCCTTTACGAAGTCGCTTCTCAAACGCAGGGCGAGGTAGCGAAGTTTTTCGAAGCGCGGACCGCGGAGTTTAGCAAGAACGTCGTCGGACTTCTCGACAAGGTTTCGAAGAACGCGCCGGCAGGTTCCGACGCTGCGGTCGCCGCGGTGAAATCCGCGCTTGCCGCGGCCAACTCGGCCTACGAAAGCATGAACAAAGCGGCGAAGCAGGCCACCGAGATCGCCGAGGCGAATTTTGCCGCCGCGACCACGGCAGCAAAGGAAACGCACAAGAAGCAGCAACGCGCGACAGCCTAGATCGCAAAGTCTCCTCCGCGCCCACAGTCCTCCTCCTCCTCTCTGTGGGCGCCCTAAAGCCCTGGCGCAAGCCAGGGCTTTTTGTTTGTGCTCCGCAAGGAGCCGTTCAGGCTGCGGCGCGCGTCCCTGCGTCCGCACCGATCGTTAAGACCTTTGGTGAAGGCCGCTCGCGGTACAGCTCTTCCACGAGGTCCGCGCGGTTCTTCAGAACCGCGCCCTGGTTGATCGAGCCCTTGTCGGTGATCTCGTGCATGTCGATCGAGGGCGGTGACTCCAGCAGGATCATGCGGACGATCCGGTTGGAGCTGCCGGTGCTGCCCGCAACCAGGCGCTCCAGCAGATTCTCAAAACGGGCGCGAACGCGCTCATCGCCGAGGACTTCCGAATCCGTGCCACCGCAGATATCCCGGCAGGCCGCGAGATTCGGAAAGACGAGCGCCGCGATGAAGTCCCGTTCGTGTCCCGCGATCACGACGTCGCGCACGTGGGGCGCCCCCTCCAGGATCACCTTCGCTCTCAGCGCCCCGACGTTGACCCAAGTTGCAGTAGAAAGCTTGAAATCCTCGGAGATGCGGCCGTCGAAGACCAGCCCCTTCAAGGGATCCGCGGAATCGGCGAATTTCACCGCGTCGCCCATGCGGTAGAAACCTTCTTCGTCGAACGCGGCCCGGGTGAGTTCTGCTTCGTGAATGTAGCCTGGCGTGACGTTCGGCCCGCGCACGCGGAGTTCGATCTTTTCGCCGTTCGGGACGAGCTTCGCTTCCAGACCGGGAGCGGGAAGGCCGACGACGCCGGCGCGCCCGCCGGTGTCCCAGTTGCCGCACAACGCGAAGGGCGCCGTTTCGGTCGAGCCCAGTGCCGTGATAAGCGGAATGCGCTCGCCGCAGGTTTCGGCTGCAAGCCGCTCGAGCGCATCCCAGACGTTCTGGGACATGCCTGCTCCCGCGTAGAGCAGCATCGAGAGCTGGCTGAAGAATCTTTCCCGCAGCGCCGGTTCGCGCTGCAAATAGGGAATGAGATCCTCGTAACCCTTCGGGACATTGAAGTAGAAGGTCGGCGCGATTTCCCGAAGGTTGCGCACGGTCTTTTCGATCTCGCCGGGACCCGGCCTGCCGTCGTCTATGTAGAGCGATCCGCCGTTGTAGATCACCAGCCCGAAGTTGTGGTTTCCACCCGCGGTGTGGTGCCAAGGCGACCAGTCGAGGAGCACCGGGGGGGTATCACCGAGAAACGCCAGCGTCTGAAGGATCATCTGCTGGTTGCTGCACAGCATGCGCTGCGTGTTGATCACGCCCTTGGGGAGGGAGGTGGAGCCGGAGGTGAACAGGATCTTGGCGACGGTATCGGGACCGACATTGTCGTGGGCTCGGTCCACGGCTGCAGTGGGACCGGTCTGTTGCAGCTCCGCGAAAGGGGTCGCGAGGCGCCCTTCGGGGGGCTCCCCCGCCACGACCAGTTCCGTCTCGGCCGGCACCGCGCCCGCGATCGCGCGCGCATAACGGCGCCCGTCCGTGGCGAATACCAGTCCTGGCTTGAGCAACGACAGGATATGCCGGAGCCGCCCGAAGTCGGAGGAGACGAGCGAATACGCCGGCGACACCGGCGCGAACAGCACGCCCACATGCAGCGCGGCGAGCGAGAGCAATCCATGGTCGACGTCGTTCTCCGAGAGAATCACGACCGGCCGATTCTGCGACAGCCCTCTATCGAGAAGCGCCTGTCCGATCGACCGCACGACGCGCAGCGTGGCGGCGTAGTCGAGCCTCCTCCAATCGCCGGATCGGGCGCGGCCCGCGATGCAGATTCGATCGGGAGCAACGCGGGCCCAATGCAGGAGCCGCTCGGTGAGGGTCCGCGGATAGGGGCCGAGTGGATACGGCGACCGCAGATAGGTCACGCCGCCGGGAGCCTTCGAAACATCCATACCGATCGGCCCGAAATGCGTGCGCCTGAATGGAGCGGAGGTCGTCACCTGCTTTTCCTCACCTTGGGAGCGCGCTTGTCCAGAAAGCTCTGCATGCGCTTCTTCGCTTCGGGGTCGGCCTGCGCGATGCCGGAGATCATCGCCTCCATGAACATGCCGTGGTCCTGCCCCGCTTCGGAGATCCGAGGGAGCGCGTGCATCACCGCGAAGTTGGTGAGCGGCGCGTTGGCCGAGATCAATCTCGCCAGCTCGAGGCCCTTGCGCAGCCCTTCCCCCGCGCCGACGAGATAATGTGAAATCCCGAACTGCTGGCCTTCCTCGGCGGAATACACCCTCCCGGTCAGCATCATGTCGGTCATGCGCGCGGCGCCGATGATGCGGGGCAGGCGCGCCGAGCCGCCGCCGCCGACGAAAATTCCGCGCTGGCCTTCGGGAAGCGCGTAGAACGCGGAAGGCTCGGCCACTCGAATATGCGCCGCGCAGGCGAGCTCCAGGCCGCCGCCGACCACCGCCCCCTGCAGCACGGCGACGACCGGCACCGAACCGAACTGGACCCGGTCGAAAGCGCGATGTCCCATCATCGAGTGCATCATGCCGTCGGCGGCGGTCAAGTCCTTCAGTTCCGCGAGGTCCAGGCCCGCGCTGAAATTGCCGCCCTCGCCGTACAGCACCACCGCGCGTACGCCCGGGTCGACACTCGAGAAGAACCGCTCGATCCCGGAAAAGAGCGCGTCGTTCAGGGCGTTGCGCTTGGCAGGGCGATCCAGCCGCACGACCGCTATCTCCCCGTCGCGCTTGACCCGCAGGTCGCCTTGCGCAGACATCACCGGATCGCCGGCCGCTTCTTTCACGATGCTTCCTCCACAAACGTCACCGACTGAGATTATCGATCATAAACACTCCTCCGGCGGCTGACCCCGCGACGCACAGTCGCCGGGCTTCCCGGCGTCAAGCGGCCCGGCCCTTCCCGGCCGCTTCCCACCTTCCACCGAGCGCGGCGACTCCCGCCTTCATCTGCTCGATGGCCGGCGCGACTTCGTCGGGCGAGCCGCGCACGCCGAGCTCGATATGGCGGCGTACGCCCGCCTCGCCCATGCTCGGAAGGCTGAAGGATTTGAGGCGCCGGTAGCGCGTTTCCACCTCCTGCATGAGGGGCGTGATCGTCGATTCCGGCAAGTCATAGACGATGATCGAGGCTTCGGCTTCGGGCGCGAGATGGAACAGATGGGCATAGTGCTGGTCGAGCACCCACTCCACCATAGGCCAGGCCATGATTGGAAAGCCCGGCACGAAATGGTGATCCGCGACCGAGAAACCGGGAATCTTGTTGTACGAGTTCGGAATGATGCGGGAACCGCGCGGAAACTCGCCCATTTTCAGCCTCTGCGGCGTGACTTCCATGTCGGTACGCGAGCGTATCGCCGCCTCGGCGTCCGGATGCAAGGCGAGCGGAACACCGAGCGCATCTGCTGCGCACTGGCGGGTGTGATCGTCGGGCGTTGCGCCTATGCCGCCGAAGCTGAAGACCAGATCTCCCGAAGCGAGCGTGCGCTTGAGTGTGGTGGTGATGAGATCGGGCGTGTCGCCGAGATACTCGCACCAGTCGAGTCGCATGCCGCGCGCCGCGAGGATTGCGATGAGCTTCGCGAAATGCTTGTCTTCGCGCTTGCCGCGCATGATCTCGTCGCCGATGATGATCGCGCCGACCCTCACACGCGCCTCGCCTCGCCCTCGACCGGCTCGGTGCGCAGCTCACCGAGCCGAGCCAGGCCGTAGTGGATGAAGGCGAGCCCTCCGTACACGGGCATGACAAACCCCACGAGCGGAATGTGCCCGATGAGCGCGAGCGCGACGCCGAGCAGGTAGAGCTCGCCACGGCTGCGCCGGATCGTCTCGGCGATCTCTGCGGCGCTGCCGTGCTCGGCGAGTGCGTCGTAGCGGAACACGCGCTGGTTGAAATAGCCGAACAGGGCGAGCGGCAGCACGGGCCACAACGGCGGAATCAGCCACAGCGGCAGGCTGAGGATGAAAAGCATGGAAAACAGGATGAGCGCCACGAGCGCGTTCCAGACGCTTCCTGAGAAGGTACCGCCCTTTCTCCTGGCGAGATCCCGATAATCACGCTCGCTGACGTGGGCGACCATCGCCGGCATGGATACGATGCTGATGATCACGACCGCCGTGATGAGGACCGCGGGCACGAAGAGGAACAACAGGAGAAGCCACCCGAACCACGCTGCGATCAGAGTCATCGGCCATATCGAGACCGCCCATTCGTACACCGGCCACTGGTGCAACTGGAAGTCGATCCATCGTGCCGCTTCGCTCCAGTACAGCGAGGCGAGCGTCACCCAGACGGCGAGCGCGACCAGAATTGGCCACACCATGAGCCACAGCATCCTCGGATGCAGCAGGCTCGCGAAGGCTTTGAGCAGGGCGGAGAAGACTCTTTCCATGCGGCGCTAGTAAGTCTGCCACATCTTCGTCAAGCGCTTGACCGAAACCGGCACTGGCGTCTTGAGCTCCTGCGCGAAGAGCTGCACGCGCAGCTCCTCGAGCAGCCAGCGGAACTGGTCCAGCCGCGGGTCGCTCGCGCTCGATTTCGCCTGCTTCGCGCGTTCGCGCTCCCACTGCGCGTGGAGCGGCGCAAATTCCGCGGCGAGGCGCGCGTCGCGCCCCGGATCGGCGCGCAGCTTGTCCAGTCGCAAACTCGCCGCTTTCAGATACCGGGGGAAATGCTGCAGTCGCTCGTAGGGGGTTTGCTCGATGAATCGCCCGGACAGGAGCTGCGCGATGCTTTCCCGGACCGTCGCGGCAAGGCTCGGGGAACGCCTTGAAAGTCTGCTGGAGCTTCTTCTGCAGCACCGCGTGCTCGGTGAGGATCGCCGTTGCAAGACGCGCGATCTCCTGGGCGAGGAGCGTCACCCGCGAGCGCGCCTCCTCGCGCCGCCGCTCGAACTCGGCTCGGGTCCGCGGCCAGGGTTCCTGCATGCAGGCGCGATCGAACGCCGCAGCGAGAAGCTGCTCCTTCAATTCCTGCCGCCCCACCGAAGGGCGCGAACTGCATTGCCATCGCCTGCAGTCCGGGGAGGTTCTTCTCGATATGGCGGGCCTGCTCTTTCAACTGCAGCATGAAAAGGCGCCGCAGTCCCGCATGGTGCGCCTCGCGCGCCTTGTCCGCCGAGTCGAACACCTCGAGGCTGACCGACCCGCCCCTGTCCAGCAGACCAGGATAGCCGATCAGCGCCTGGGAGCCGCGCCGGATCTCCATCACCTCTTCCAGGTCGCCAAACTCCCAGCCGGTGAATTCCGCTGCCGGCGCCTCGGCCTTGGCAAGCTCGGAGAACTTTGCTCCCGCCTGCTCGCCCAGCTCGGAGCGGAGCTGCGCGATGTTGCGGCCCATCGCGAGCTGGCGGCCATGCTCGTCGACGATGCGGAAATTCATCGAGAGGTGCGCGGGGAGCATTTCCGTTCTGAACGCATCCGTTGGAATGGCCAGATTCAGCTCGCGCCGCGCATAGCGGGCGATCGCCTGCGCGAGAGGCACATCCTGCGTCTCGGCTGCGAGGAAGGCGTCGACGAACTCCGGTAGCAGCCCGAGGGAGTGTCGGAGCTTATGCGGCAGCGACTTGGCAAGCCGCGTGATCTTCTCGCGCGCGAGCCCCGGCACCAGCCAGTCCGCCTTCGCCGCGTCGATCTGATTGAGCGCGAGGAGCGGCGCTGTGAGCGTCACGCCGTCCTTCGGCGACCCCGGCTCGTGGTGGTACTCGAGCGCGAAGCTGCTTCCTCCCATGCGGACCTCGTGCGGGAACTGCGCGGTGGTGATCCCCGCCGCCTCGTGACGCATCAGGTCCTCGCGCTTGAGAAACAGCAGCTTCGGATTCGCGCCCTCGGCCTCGCGCCGCCAGCGCTCGAAGTCCGCGCCGTTGTGGATACCTTCCGGGATCAGGCTCTCGTAGAAAGCGTAGATCAGCTCGTCGTCGACGAGCACGTCGGGGCGGCGCGACTTGTGCTCGAGCTGCTCGATCTCGCGCACCAGCCGGCGGTTGTGCCCGAAAAACGGCGCGCGGGTCTCGTAGTCACCTTCGACGAGAGCCTGGCGGATGAAGATCTTTCTCGACTCCGCGGGGTCCATCGGGCCGTAGTGCACGCGCCGGTTCGCATACAAAGGCAGCCCGTAGAGCGTCGCGCGCTCGAAGGCAGCGACGTGCGCGGGCCTTCTCTCCCAGTGCGGCTCGAAACGGTGACGCTTGACGAGGTGCGCGCCCACCGATTCCAGCCACTCCGGGTCGATCGAGGCGACGCAGCGCGCGTACAGCCGCGTCGTTTCGGTGATCTCCGCCGCCATCAGCCAGCGGCCCGCTTTCTTGCCCACGCCCGACCCGGGATGGACCCAGAAGCGGATTCCGCGCGCACCGAGGAAATTTCCCTCCTCGGTCTTCATGCCGATGTTGCCGAGGAGGCCCGCGAGCAGCGAGCGGTGTATCTGCGCATAGGTCGCCGGCGTTCCCGAGGCGCGCCAGCCGAGCTCGGCGGTCAGTTCCTTGAGCTGGGCGTGGATGTCGCGCCACTCGCGCATGCGGTTGAAGGAGAGGAAGTGTTCGCGGCAGGCTTCGCGCAGCTTGCGGCCGGATTTCCGGTGCGCGAGCGCTTCCTCGAAGAACTTCCACAGCTTGAGCCACGCAAGGAAATCGGACTTTTCGTCGTCGAAGCGCTTCTGCGCCTCGTCCGCCGCGCCGGCGCGCTCTGCGGGCCGCTCGCGCGGGTCCTGCACCGAGAGCGCCGCGGCGATGACCAGCACTTCGGCCAAGGCGTTTTCGGCCCTGGCTGCGAGCACCATGCGGCCGATACGCGGATCGACCGGGCAGCTTCGCCAGCTGCCTGCCGACGTCGGTCAGCTCATTGCCTTCGTCCACCGCGCCCAGCTCGGCGAGCAGCGCGTAGCCGTCCTGGATCGCGCGCGGCGCGGGCGGATCGATGAAGGGAAAGTCCTCGACCTCGCCCAGGCCGAGCGACTTCATCCGAAGAATCACGTTGGCGAGCGATGAACGCAGCACCTCTGGATCGGTGAATTCCGGGCGCCGCTCGAACTCGTCCTCGGCGTAGAGGCGCACGCAGACCCCGCTCGCGACCCGCCCGCAGCGGCCCGCACGCTGTTTCGCGGCGGCGCGCGAAATATTCTCGACGCGCAGCTGCTCGACCTTGTTGCGGTAGCTGTAGCGCTTGACGCGCGCAAGGCCCGTGTCCACGACATAGCGCACGCCCGGCACGGTGAGCGAGGTCTCGGCGACGTTGGTCGCGAGCACGATGCGACGTCCGCCGTGCGGCTTGAACACGCGCTCCTGCTCTTCTGCCGAGAGCCGCGCGAACAGGGGCAGGATCTCGGTGTGCGGGGGATGATGCTTCCTCAGCGTCTCCGCCGCCTCGCGGATCTCGCGTTCGCCGGGCAGGAACACGAGGACGTCGCCCTCGCCCCGGCGCGCCAGCTCGTCCGCCGCGTCGCTGATCGCGTCGTTGAGATCGTAGTCGTCGCCATCCGACTCGACCGGGTGGTAGCGGATCTCCACGGGATAGAGCCGCCCCGAAACCTCGATGACCGGCGCAGATCTTCCGTCCGTCTCGAAATGCTTCGAGAAACGCTCCGCGTCGATCGTCGCGGAAGTGATGACGAGCTTAAGATCCGGACGCCTCGGCAGGAGCTGCTTTACGTACCCGAGCAGGAAGTCGATGTTGAGGCTGCGCTCGTGCGCCTCGTCGATGATCAGCGTGTCGTACTGGCGAAGCTCGCGGTCTCCCTGCGTCTCGGCGAGCAGGATGCCGTCGGTCATGATCTTGATGTAGGAGCGCGGACTCGACCTTGTCGGTGAAGCGGATCTTGTAGCCGACGGCTCCGCCGAGCTCCGTCTTCAGCTCCTGCGCGACGCGGGCGGCGGTCGCGCGCGCGGCGATCCTGCGCGGCTGGGTGTGGCCGATGAGCCCGCGGATGCCGCGCTCGAGCTCCAGGCAGATCTTCGGGAGCTGCGTGGTCTTGCCCGACCCGGTTTCCCCGCAGACGATCACGACCTGGTGCGCGGAGATGGCCTCGGCGATCTCCTTGCGCTTAGCGCAGATCGGCAGCTCCGGCGGAAACTCGGGGCGCGGCCGCAGCGCGCGTCGCCGCTCGATCTCGGCCGGAGAGAACGTCATCAGCGGCAAATGCGCGTGCCGTCGACCCCGCTGATCATTTCCGGCGGAGAAGGCGTTCCGCGTAGCGCGCGAGCGGATCGACTTCCAGGTTCACGCGGTCGCCTTTGCGCAGGTGCCCGAGCGTGGTCACGGCCAGGGTGTGTGGAATCAGGTTGACCTCGAACTCGGCGCCCCGCACCACGTTCACGGTGAGACTCACGCCGTGCACCGCGATCGAGCCCTTGCGCGCGATGTAGCGCGCAAGCCCGGCCGGCGCGCGCACCCGGAGCCGTCGGCTCGCGCCCTCGGGCTCGAAGCGCGTGACTTTCCCGATGCCGTCGATGTGACCGAGAACGAAGTGACCGTCGAGCTTGTCGGAGAGCCGCAGAGACTTCTCCAGGTTGACCTCGCCGGCGCGGTCGAGCCCGGCGGTGCAGCGCAGGGTCTCGCGGGACACATCGACGCCGAAGCTTTTCTTTCCGCGCCTCACCACGGTGAGGCAGGCGCCGTTGACCGCGATGCTGTCGCCCACCGCAACGTCGCTCAAGCGCAGCGCGACCGCGTCAATGGCGAGGCTCACTCCACCCTTGGCCGGCTTGACGCCGGTGATTTTGCCGACAGCGGCTATGATTCCGGTAAACATGGAAAAGAATTCTACTTGGCTTTGTCCGGCGAGTCGCCGCGGCCAACTGCACCGGCGCGGCCGATGAAGTTCCTGAGGGCAGTCCGGCTGGACGCTTCCGACGATCTCGTTTATTCCGAGAGCGGCGCCGCCCGCGACGGAGAGTGGCTGGTTTCGGGGGGCTACACCGTGTGCGATCCCTCAGGAAGCAGCCACCGCACGCCCAAATGCCGTTGCCTCACCTCATTCGTCGCTGTGGACAGCCACGGGCGTAGCACGCTCGCCGAAGTCGCGGAGATCGACGAGGCGGAGTACCAGCAAGTCATAGAGCGCCTGACGCGACATTTCACCGACGACCTCGGCGCGCCTACGGTGGAGGCGGCGCGCGCCGCCGCACAAGACGAGGCCGAGTACACGGCCGGCTTGTGCGAAAGCTTCAGCTCGGAGGTCTGGATTACGGTTGAGCGCACTCCTGCCGGCGAAGGCGTCGAGGAGCACTACTCGGTGTTCAAGCGGCTGATGATCGGGGGCCACAAGCTCTGAATCGGCCCCGAGCGGCCGGGAATCTCGTGTCAGCTGGGGGCCTTGGAGAGTTCCTTTTTCGGAGCATTCGAGCCGGCCGTTTTCGCGCTCTGCTTCCCCAGCTTCTTCGCCCGCTTGGCTATCCCCGCGGAGTCCTTCCTCGCTCTTTTCTTCCTTCGCCTGGTCTCCAGCATCTTGGAGTGAGTCACGTGAGTCAAAACGGGCCTCCGGTCAATGAGTTGTCCGATGCCCCGATTCTAGGGCACGAACGCCGCGATCGCTACGCCTTATGCAGAAACAGCAGGCTTGCGTCCATCCGGGAAGGAAACAATCCCTGGCCCTTACGTGCGCTTACGCACAGAGCGGACCGGCCGGGAAGGGTACATTGGGGATCCTATGATCTTCGGGTGGCCTCTGATGTGGTTTGGCATATTCGTCGTCGGATACGTCATATTCATCGCCGGCGTGGCGATTGGCGCCCATTTGCTCGACGCGCCTCCGCAGTGGATCGGCGTCGGCATTCTCTGCCTGGTCGGGTTAGCGATCGTCCATGGCGTGAAGGCGACCCGACAAAAAGATACCCCGCTCGCTTACCCCCCCAGTCCGAAATAGCCACTCGATTCGAAGCCGGTTCTCAGAGCTTCAAGGCCTTGTAAAGGAACGGCAGACTGACATCCATCCGGTAGTCGACGTCGGAGTGGTCGTCATCGAATTCTTCGTAGGTATGCCGGATGCCAGCCTGAGCGAGGCGCTTGGAGAGAATCCGCGCGCCGTAATGGATGTGGTACTGGTCGCGCCAGCCGCAATCGATGTAGACGCCAGAGAGCGACTTCAAGTTGTCGCGGTATCGTGCGACGAGGCGGATCGGGTCGTGCTCTCGCCACTTGCGCCAGCGCTCTTCGATCGCTTCGCCGGATTCGAGGTTGAACGGAACGCGAAAGCGGTTGGGTGCCTTCGGGTCCGGGTCGTAGGTCGCCGCCATGCACAGGTTCATGATGCAGTGACCCTCGGCGGTCGAGAGCTTTTCCTTTTTCCACACGTACGCAAGGAAGCGCTTGATGCGCCCATCGTCCCGCCCTTCAGCGAGGCCCTTGCGGTTCGACTCGCCGCGCGCGTCGTATCGCCCGGCCTTGCGCTTGGGCGCGCGGTGCTTGGCCAATTCATTGAGCGTATTCGGCCAGTCGTGCCAGTAAACGAAATCGAAATACGCATCTCCGGAGTGGTTCGCGATCGCGCCCCAGTGCTTCGCGTACTTCATGCCGTGGATGATCGCGCCGTATCCGCCGGATGATTTTCCGAAGCAGCCGCGGTGCTCGCGGCTCGCAAGTGTCCTGAATTCGTGGTCCACGAAGGGAATGATCTCGCGTGTGAGATAGTCGGCGTAGTTCCCGATCGCCGACGAATTCACGTACTGGTTGCCGCCGAGCGCAGTGAAGCAATCGGGAAAGACGATGATCGCCGGCCCCATCTTCCGCTCGTGGATGAGCCGCGCCGCGCGCTCCGGGACGTTGTCGCCGAAGGGCTTCCAGTTCGCGTGTGCGAGGCCGGAGCCCGTGAAGCCGACGAGGTCGTAGAGCACCGGGAAGCGGCGGTTGCCGCCTTCGTCGTACTGCGGCGGCAGCCATACTCCGAGCTTGCGCACGTGCGGATCGCGCAAGGGGTTGTCCTTGAGGATGTTCGATGCGTGCTCGAGCACGAGGAGAGTGCCGGCGGGGCCTTGGGGGCGTTTGAGGGCCATGCGTATTCTCAGATCTGGCGATGCTACGCGATTGTGGCATACCGAAGCTGGATACGACTCAAAGTCCTAAGCCCTCAAACAGGCATAGAATGCTCTCGACGCGCGTGCGAGTTCAGGATTGGCGGCGTCAGACTTGGGTTCGGATCTTTAGTGGAGCCAATGGAGTCCATCGAGTCGGCGCTGAAGGTGTGCGGTTCCGGAGAATAGGCACTGGAGACAATCCCATGATTGCCTCGCACCGTATCGCTTGCCGCGCTCGCCGCAATCGCCTTGTCGCTCGCCTCGCACCCGGCCGCGCCCCAGAGTTTCGCGCCGACGAGGCCGGTGAAGGTCGTCTCCCCCTTTCCCAGTGGACTCGGCCCGGACGTCGTCGCCCGGGTCCTCGCCGACCGGCTGACGAAGGTCTGGAACCAGCAGGTGATCGTCGAACCGAGGCCGGGCGCGCATGGAATCCTCGCGATCGGCGCGATAAAGAAGGGCAAACCGGACGGTCACGAACTGGGCTTCATCAGCATGGGACACCTCGCGATCAACCCGAACCTCTTGAAAAGCATCCCCTACGATCCGGAGAGGGACTTCGCGCTGCTCTCGATGGTATACCGCACGCCGTTCTACCTCGTCGTATCGACCGCCGGCGCGCACCGCAGCATCCCAGAATTGATCGCTCACGCAAAGGCAAACCCCGACAAGCTGACCTACAGTTCGCCTTCCGTCGGCAGCGTGCCGCATCTGGGCGGCGCGCTGCTCGCCTTCATGACCGATACCCGAATGGTTCACGTTCCGTACAAGGAAGGGCAACAGCCGTACCTGGCGGTCGCAAACGGCGACGTGGACTGGACGCTGGGCTCGATGGGCTCGGTCATGCCTCTGGTCAATGCCGGGAAAATCAGAATCCTCGCCGTGACCACGAGATCGCGGCTGCCAAACCGCGCCGACATTCCGACGGTCGAGGAGGCGGGCGGGCCGGCCGGCTTCTTCGTCGATTCGTGGGGCTCGATGGTCGCACCGGCGAGCGTACCGGCGGATGTGGCGAGAAGCCTGGCGTTGGACATCGCAGCGGCTCTCGCCCACCCTGAGGTCGTCGAAGGCCTTCGGCGCATAGGATTCGAGGCCTCGCCTTCCACCCCTGCGCAGCTCGCGGAGGTCCTGCAGTCCGACCTCAAGAAATACGGTGAACTGATCAAGCGCGTAGGGGTGCAGCCGGAGTGAGCAGCGCGGTGCGCGCCCTACCGAGGAGCCGGGTCGGCCCTCTGCAGGCGAAGCCAGCGTCTCTGTGGCTTTCTAAGGTATTCCCCGAGGTCGTCTAGGGAACGCACCTAGAGACACGGCTCGCTCCCGGCCTTATGCTGCCCTCACGATTGGAAGCATCAATCGTCCCGACGCCTCGCTCTCCCCTCCCTAAGCGAGCGACGGGCAAAGCCGCGGGAAACCGCGGCTTTTTTTTGTCCCAAGAGGCTCGGCGCGCCGTCTGATCGGGGCAGGCGAGCCAAGAGAATTCGGTTACCCCGCTCGGGGTCTATCTCTGTCGCGCGGCGGCTTCGCGCGCCACCAGGGCGCCTTCCGCGTCGCCGCGCGCCTCACGCGCCTGGGCGATGAGGCGCCAGTTCTCCGCACGCAGGGCGGGATCGTCCCGCGCCCAGGTGTTGGAGCGCGCCGCGAGGCCTTCGACCTGCATGTAATCGCCCTGCGCGAGACGCACCCGCGCGAGTTCCTGCCACACGCGCGGGTTTCGCGGCTCGATCCTGAGCGCGCGCTCGAGCGATGCCGCGGCGTTTGCCAGGCGCCCGGCTTGCGTGTCCGCCTGCGCGCTTTCCATCAGGCTTGCGATCGCGACTGTCTCGGTGCGCGATGCTTCCGCGGGAGGCGCAGGCTCGGGCGTCGGAGCGCTCGGCTGCATCGGCAGGCTTGTGCACGCCGAAAGGAGCGCGGCGAGGGCAACGAGCGAAGACCTGCGGACGTTCATGGTCCGCTATTCTCCGCCAATTCTGCTATCTTCCGAAGAGCCGTTCCCACAAGCCTTTCGCGCGCTGCTTCACCTCCTCGACCGCCGTGCCCACGGCGCTCGCGCAGGGCGCACGCTCGGCGGGCGCCGAGCCCTGCGCGAAGGGCAGCTCCAGAGCGCCGCCGCAACCCGAGTCCGCGCGCAGGCCGCTCATCGGGTCGATGAGCACGTTCTCTATCCCTTCGGGCTTGGGCAGTGCGAGCGGCTCCGGGTGGAGCGCGGCCATGAGGTCGCCCCAGGGCGGGAGAGCCGCGGCGGCGCCCGAGAGCCGCGCGGCGCGGTTGTCATCGTAGCCGATCCACACGACCGCGAGCCGGTCTCCGGTGAATCCCGCGAACCAGGCGTCGCGCTGCTCGTCGGTCGTCCCGGTCTTGGCTGCGACCGCGGTCTCGGGAGGCAGCCAGCTCTTGAGCGCCTGGCCCGTGCCTTCGCGCACCACCCCCTGCATCGCCGCCGTGATGAGGTATACGGGCTCGGGCGGGAAGGCCTGCTCGACCGCGAGCGGGTAGCGCTTCAGGGGCGTCCCGTCCTGGGTCGTCACCTCGCGGATGGCGCGCAAGGGTGTACGAAAGCCACCGCTTGCGATCGTCTGGTACATCTGCGCGACTTCCAGGGGAGAGAGCTCTAGCGCGCCGAGCAGCGTCGAGGCGTAGGGTTTCAGCTCGCGCTCGATCCCGAGCCGCCTCAAGGTGGTGAACACGCGCTCGATGCCGATCTCGGTCCCCAGGCGCGCCGTGGCGACGTTGTAGGACTGCGCGAGCGCGGTCCTGAGCGGCACCGCGCCGTGGAACTGCTTGTCGTAGTTGGCCGGCTCCCAGTCGGGCGCGCCGCGGCTCTTCCACACGAAGGGCCCGTCGTCGATCGGCGTGACCAGGGTGTAGCGCGAGGGCTCGGCGAGCGCAGTCAGGTAGATCGCAGGTTTCAGGAGCGAGCCCACCGGCCGCGCGGCGTCGAGCGCCCGGTTGAAGCCGCGGTATCCGGTGTCGCGCCCGCCGACGATGGCCTGCACTTCGCCGCTCTGGTTGTCCGTAACGACGATCGCGCCCTCGAGGCCGGGGGCGCCGAAGCGCTTGTCGCGGTCGAACTGCGCGAGCCGGCGGGTGAGCGCTCGCTCGGCCTCTCCCTGCGCTCGCGGATCGAGCGTGGTGAAGATCCGCAGACCCTCGGAGCGCAGGTCGGCTTCGTCGTACTCGCGCCGCAGCTGCCGGTGCACCAAATCGACGAAGGCCGGATGAGGCGAAGTGCCCATCGCGGCCTTTGCGCTCACTCCGAGCGGCGCGGCGCGCGCCACGGCGTACTCTTCCGGCTTGATCGAGCCGCGGTCGCGTGCCTCGCGCAACACGAGATTGCGCCGCTCGAGCGCGCGCTGCGGGCGGCGGTAGGGGTCGTATACGCCCGGCCCCTTGACCAGGGCGACCAGCAGCGCGCTCTCGGCGAGCGTGAGCTGCTCGACCGTCTTGCCGAAGTAATGCAGCGAAGCGAGGCCGACGCCGTGGATGGCGCGGTCGCGGTCCTGGCCGAGGTAGATTTCGTTGAGATAGGTCTCGAGGATCTCCTCTTTTCCGTAGTGGAGTTCGAGGAGCACCGCCATGATGAATTCGGTACCCTTGCGCCGGAGCGTGCGCTCGGGCGTGAGAAAGAAATTCTTGACGAGCTGCTGGGTGAGCGTACTCCCGCCCTGGAGACCCCTGAAGCGCACGAAACTCCAAAGTGCGCGCGCGATTCCGCGCAGATCGTAGCCGTGGTGGGTATGGAAGCTGCGGTCCTCGACCGCGATCAGCGCATTGACGAGATGCTTGGGGACCTGGGAGAGGCGCACCAGCACCCGGTCCTGATTGTTCGCGGGATAGATCCCGCCGATCGGAAGGGGCTCCAGCCGCACCAGCGGGAGATCGCGGCCTTCGGCGTCCGCGACCCTCGCGACCTTGCCGCCTTCGAACGCGACGCGGATGCGCCGCGCGGGTTGCGGCCCGTCCCAGAAGACGAAGGGGCGCAGCGCGATCTCGAGGCCCTCGGCCGTCCTTACGAACCAGCCCGATTCGCCCTCGCGCAAGCCGTCGCGGTAGCCGGCATCGCGCAGCTCCTGCATCACCTCGGCGAGCGCGATCCGCAGTCCCGCGTGCAGCTCGAGCGGCCGGGCGTAGATCCGCGCGGGGAGCGCGAACCGCCGGCCTTCGAATTCGCTGCGCACGCGGAAATCGAGATACAGCGTGAAGCCGGCCGCGAGCAGAGCGAGCGAGAGGAAAGCGTAGCGGAGATAGCGCCAGAACTTCGCGCGGCTCGAGGGTGGAGTACCGAACATCCGGCGGCGGAACATCGAGGGCATTGTACTTTGAGGGGATGTCGTGCCGGTCGTTCATGACTGACAGGATGCGGAAAAGGACGGCGTTCGCGACCCGACTGTCGCCTCGCAACGACGGCCGGTAATAGAATGAGCGGTACACTCTAGAGCCGTCCTCGCAAGGAGTCCCCCATGCCCAACCCCGTCGTCCACTGGGAGATGATGTCGAAAAACCCAGCCAAGATCTCGGCTTTCTACGAGAAGGTGTTCGGCTGGACGATCAAGCAAATGCCCGAGATGGACTACCACCTGGTGGAAACCGGCGGCCAGGGCGGGATCAATGGCGGCATCTTCAAGCCCAAGCGCAAGGGCCCCTGGCCCGGCAACATGACGCTCTACATCAACGTCGACGACCTCGCCGCGTTCCGCAAGAAGATCGTCGCCGCCGGCGGCAAGATCCACGTCGAGGAGCAGGAAGTCCCCCGAATGGGTTCCTTCTCGCTCTTCACCGATCCCGAGGGCCGGATGATGGGGATCTGGAAGACGGCGAAGATGTGACGTCATGAGCGCCGCACCCGGCTTCAAGAAGCGCCCCGACTACCGCATCACGACGCAGCCGGCCGGCGTGCGCGTGCAG
Source organism: uncultured beta proteobacterium (assembly GCA_963699535.1). GTDB lineage: Bacteria > Pseudomonadota > Gammaproteobacteria > Burkholderiales > SG8-39 > VBDM01. The sequence continues at coordinate 40,098 of CAVOUJ010000018.1, forward strand.
GTCACCTTCCGGGGCGAAGTCATCGCCGATACGACGGACGCGGTTCGTCTCGGAGGAGGGGAGCTACGCCGCGGTCTTCTACATCCCGCGCGAGGACGTGAAGATGGAGCGCCTCGAGCGCTCGAGCCACCAGACCTACTGCCCCTACAAGGGCCGCGCCTCGTACTACTCGCTCGAAGGCGCGCAGAACGCGGTCTGGTCCTACGAACAGCCCTACGACGAGATGCTCGACATCAAGGGCCTGCTCGCCTTCTATCCCGACAAGGTCGATTCGATCATCGCGGTCTAGTCACGACCGGCCGCCGCAGGCGCGCCGCAGTTCCTCGCGCTCGTCCGCGCTCAAGTCCCGGCTGAAGTGGAGCATCCGATCGAGGATGTCGTCGGTCTCGAAGTAGGCGTTGCGGCATTCGAGGTGCACGAACCCGCCCGGAGCGAAGCGCCCCTCTTCCCAGTACACGAGCCGGATGCGCCAGGTCCCGCGCTCGATCGGCTCGCGGCAGCTGCGGCATTTCGCCTGTGCACCCGGCGAGCGCTCGGCGCCGTCGATCCGCGGCAGGCGAGGGTGCGCGAGGCTCGCGCGCGCGGTACGCTCCAGAGCTCTCGCGATCGGGCACTGCCATTGCCGTTTCCGCGAGGGCGGCAAGCAGCGGCTCCGGCCGTTTGTACGCCGCGCACAGAGGATGGAACCACACGGTCATCTCGCCCTCGGCGAAGGGGTTGGGCAGACGTTCGCCGAAACGCAGCTCTCCGCGCTCGATGGTCGGCGCAGCCGCGGCACTTGGAGCGGCCGCTCGTCGCGGGTTCGAAGAGTGGGGCACGCGAGGGCGGGGTCGCTCCGAGGGTCTCGCGTATGGTAGCCGGACTGCGACAATACGCGCCATGCTCATGGCAATAGGAGGCGGACATAGGTCCCGATCGCGTCGCCTTTGCGGCTACAACCTAGGACGGAATCGTAAGAAAAACGTGACCCTCCCCGCCGAGAACGCCGAACTGGATCGCTGGAACGCGCGCTTTGCCGCCGAGGGCTTCGTATTCGGCACCGAGCCCAACGCCTTTCTCGCCTCGCAGCGCGCGCGCCTGGCGCCCGGCATGAGCGCGCTATGCGTGGCCGACGGCGAAGGCCGCAACAGCGTCTGGCTGGCGAAGCAGGGTCTCGAAGTGACGGCGTTCGATTTCTCGCCCGTCGGCCTGGCCAAGGCGATGAAACTCGCGCAGCAGAGCGGCGTCAAGGTGGACTATCGCCAGGCGGACGTGAACGAATGGGACTGGGACGCCGCGCGGTACGACGTCGTCGTCGCGATCTTCGTCCAGTTCACTCCCCCGGTCCAGAGATCCCGGATGTTCGAGGGCATGATCCGCGCCCTGAAGCCCGGCGGGCTCCTGATCCTCCAGGGCTATCGCCCGGAGCAGCTCCGCTACGCGACCGGCGGACCGAAACAGGTGGAGAACCTCTACACCGAGCCGCTGCTTCGAGAGAGCTTCGCCACACTCCAGTTCCTTCACCTCGCCTCGCACGACGACGTGGTCGACGAAGGCGCGGGCCACAAAGGCATGTCCGCATTGATCGACTTGGTGGCGCAACAGCATGGCTGAGATCGTCCTCGCGGTCGGCACTTCGCACTCGCCGATGCTGAACGCGACCCTCGAGGAATGGAGCCGGTTCGAGCCGCGCGAGACGACCATGAAATTCGTCGACCGCGAGGGCAATCCCAGCACCTACGAAGCGCTGCTGCGGGAAGCCGGAGGCCGCTACGCGGGCGAAGCTACACCGGAGAAATTCGCCGCGCGCCACGCCGCCGCCCAGGCCGCGCTCGACCGGCTGTCCGCCGAGATCCGCGACGCCAGGCTGGACGCGCTGGTGGTTTTCGGAGATGACCAGAAGGAGCTGTTCCTCGAGGACAATATCCCGGCCCTGCTCGTCTATCGCGGCAAGACCCTGGCGCACGCGATGCGGCCACCGAAGCCCGAGTGGGTAGACTGGTTCGCCGCGATCCAGGAACGCTACTACCTCCCCAGCGGCCGCGCCGAGTTTCCGGTCGAGCACGAACTCGCGGAGCATCTGATCGCCTGTTTGATGCGCCGCGATTTCGACGTCGCGGTGTGCGACCGCCCCCCGCGCGGCGAGGGCGAGGGCCATGCCTTCGCGTTCGTCCACCAGCGCCTGTTCGGCTTCGGGCGGACGGCGCCGGTCGTGCCCATGGTGCCGGTATTCCTCAACACCTACTACCCGCCCAATCAGCCCACGCCGGCGCGGTGCTTCCGCGTCGGCCAGGCGGTCCGCGCCGCGATCGAATCCTGGGGCAGGCCTGCGCGCGTGGGCGTGCTCGGATCGGGCGGGCTCACTCACTTCGCCATCGACGAGGACTTCGACCGCGGGATCGTGCGCGCGCTGCAGGCGAAAGACGGCGATGCGCTCATGCGCCTGCCGCCGCGCAAGCTCAACTCGGGCAACTCGGAGATCCGCAACTGGATCGCCATGGCAGGCGCCTCGGAGCATCTGCCCGCGGCGTGGGCGGAATACATCCCCGGCTATCGCTCCCCCGCCGGAACCGGGACGGGGTTCTGCTTCGCGGCGTTCCGCTGAGCGGCGCGGCGCGCGTGACGGTAAATTCAATCCGGCCGTCGCCGGCGCTTTGCGCCGTTGCGGTGGCGCCACCCTCGTCTCAATCGATCTTCGCGCCGATATCCTTCACGAGCTTGCCGTACTTCTCGTAGTCGCGGCGGATCGAGGCGGCAAACTCGTCCGCCGTCGTGATCCATGGCTCAGCCCCACCGACGCTGCCCATGCCCTTTCTCACCTCGGGCAGCGCGAGCACCTCGTTGATCGCCACGCGCAGGCGGCCGATGATCGGCTGCGGCGTAGCCGCCGGCGCCCAGATGCCGAGCCAATTGTTGACTTCATAGCCGGGAAAGAATTCCCCGATCGTCGGCACTTCGGGCAACAACTGCAGGCGATTCCGGCCGGTGACCGCCACCGCGCGCAGCCTGCCCGCTTTGACCAGCGGCCCGGACGACGTCCCGGCCATCACGATCGGCACTTCGCCGGCGACCGCCGCGGCGACGGCCGGCGACCCGCTCTTGTACGGGACGTGCACGAGATTGATCCCCGACCGCTGCTTCAGCATCTCCATCGAGAGATGGTGCTGGCTGCCGTTGCCGCCCGAGGCATAGTTGAGGGGCGGTTGGGCGCCGCGTGCGTACTCGAGGAACTCCCTGAAGTTCTTCGCGGGAACGGCAGGATTGACCGACAGGATGAGCTGCGTGATCACCGTCGTGGCCACGGGCGCGAGATCCTTCAGCGGGTCGAAGCTCATCTTCGCGTAGATGTGCGGGTTGATCACGACCAGGCTGTCCGCGCCGAAAAGCAGCGTATAACCGTCAGGTGCCGATCGCGCCACATGTTCGCCGGCGATGTTGCCGTTGGAGCCCGCCCGGTTTTCGACCACGATCGGCTGGCCCAGCCGCTCCGAGAGCGGACCCTGCATGACCCGCGCCGCCACGTCCGGCGCGCCTCCCGGCGCGATCAGCACGACGAGCTTGATCGGCTTGGTCGGATATTGTTGTGCGACCGCTCCCCCCGCGAGACACACCGCCGCGAGCAGCGCAGCGCTCCACGTCTTGAGTCGCGGCATCATAATACTTCCCTCCTTTGTCTTGGCTCCATCGCTCGCGATCATCCTACCTGGAGTGCAATCCAAACTTGAGGTGCTCGGTGCCGTAATCACTGCGCCCGGAAGCTGATATCCCCGTACTGGGCACGGGCCTTCTCGCTCGTGTTCCTGGCATCGGTCATCACTCCCACTCCGACGATGTCCCAGGGTTCCTCGCCGAACGCCATCCTGTAGTCCTCGAGCACGTTGCGCCGCAACTCGCGCCACTCGCCGATGCGGCCATCACCGTTCTCCACGACGATGGTCTGGATCTTCTTGGTCTCGTCGTTCGCGACTACGGTGCCGGCCGGGGCGCTGTTCGACCAGCTGTACATGATGATCGCGTACGGCATCTTATCGCCGGTGAGCGCCTTGTAGAGCCGCAGGGCGAGCTTCTCACCGAAGTCCAGCCGCTTCAAATCCCCGTGGAACGCGATGATCACGCGCGCCGGGGAGTCGTCGCGCGCGGGAACCCGCGGGTCGATCTCCGCCGGGGCCTGCACCACGCGCCAACGCCACTCGATCAGCGGATGGCGCGCCGGGTCGATGCGGATGCGCCGGTAGAACCCCGAGGCCGAGCCGTCCGCGCGCCCCTCGAGCACTGCGCCCGGGCTGCTCCCGACCAGGCGGTACTCGCTCTTCCTCGCAAAGGGCGAAACGACAAAGCGGCCCCAGCCGGGCAGCGGGTCGCCCGCGCGGCCCTCTGAGAAGCGCGCCGCCTCGACCAGGTTACCCGTCTCGCGCTCGAGCTCGGCGACGATCGCGGTCGATGCGAGCAGCTCGTCGACCGGGGCACCGGCGCAGGCGGCGAGCGCCGCGCCGCAGACGAGCGCCCCCGCGTAGCGAAGAGATTTTGTCCGAAGAGCCATCAATCCCGATTGGGAGATGGGTGTCCCCCAAGCCTGAAAGGTAGTCCTGAGTGTGACACCAATCGGCTATTACCGCTGCCCAACGCCTAGACAACGCGCCAAGGTATACTCGTACCGCTGGAGCTGCCCGGGCGTCGCGAAGTCGGCGTGCTGCAGGCCCCAGCGCAGGTCCTTGATGCCGAACTCGGCGTCCATCGCCTCGTAGGTCGCGACGACCTGCTCGATATTGTCGGCGCTGGTCGGGCTGCCGGCTTGGGCGTTCTCGTTCCGCCAGCGCGCCTGCGCGCACAGACGCTGCGCTTCGAGCCACACGGCGTAGCCGTTGGCGTTGGCGGGCGTCGCGAAGGGCGCGGCCCATTCGCCGATCGCGCCGGTGCGCAGCATGTCGTCGCCGAAGAACTGGAACTGGTTCTTGCAGCCGCTCGCGCAGCTCGGGCAGCTGCTTGTCGAGTCCGCCGAGCTCGGGGATGAACCCCTGGTTGTGCAGGAAGTTGATCTGCAGGCGGATCAGCGTTCCGGTCCTCGGCGTGCAGCGCGAGCCAGGCGTCGTACATGCGGTAGTGGTTCAGGTTGAAGAGCGGGTGGGTCGGCTGCGGATCGAGCGAGGCCGGGTCGAGCGTCCCGGTCGCCGCCGCGACCAGCGTCTGGTCGAGCACCGCGGTGATGCCGACGCTCGCCGAAAACGCCTGCGCGTCGAGCGCGCTGCGCTTCTTGTCCTCGAAGGTCTGGCGGACTCTGAGGTGGTAGAGCGCGCGATTCGCCATGTTGGGGTTGCCGCCGGCGATCGAACCGTCGGCGCCCACCGCCACCGGGCCGGCGAGCGGCGCGGTCGCGCTCTCGAAGAACTGCTTGCCCAGCGTGTTGGTCGCGCGCCGGCCCGCCGCCGCCCTGGTAGAGGAATACCGGCCGGTCGGGCACCGCGGCGTCGAGCTCGGCGAGCGTCGGCAGGCGCAGCTCGGCGAACATCCGCGGCGTGCCGGCGCCCATCGCGGTGATGAACTGGCCCGCCGGCACGTCCTGCCGTCGCGCGGCGAGCATCGCCAGGACTTCGGCGAGGTTGATCGCGAGCTCCCACTGCGCGACGTGGTAGCCGGGGCGGTTGGCCAGGCTGACGAAGTGGCCCAATCCGCAATGGGAGTCCCCCAATGAAGAAGCTGCTCGTCATCCTGTGCCTTGCCGCCGCCTCACCCGCACTCGCTCAAAACTGCCCCGAGAAGAACCTGCTCTACTGGCAGGCCTTCCCCTCCGGCGGGGAATCCGACATCTCGGCGCGGCACCAGCAACTCGTGCTGAAGAAGCGTTGCGCCGCGATCGAAACCATCATCCAGTACAAGCCCGGCGCGGGCGGGGGTCTGATGTGGTCGCAGATGAACCAGCTTCCGGGCGACGGGTTGAACATCATCGGCATCAACCTGCCGCACATCGTGCTCCAGCCTCTCGAAGGCCAGGTCCAATACAAGACCGAGGACGTGACCCCGGTGTTCTGGTACCACTACACGCCCGACGCGTTGGTGGTGAGCGAGGCGAGCCCGTACAAGACCTTCATGGATTTCGTGAAGGGCGCAAAAGCGGATCCGGGCAAGCTATCCCTGGGAGGCTCGGGGCTCAACTCTGCAAACCACGCCGCGCATGAGCGCCTCAACGCGAAGTTCGGCGTCAAGACTACCTACGTTCCGTACAAGGGAACCGGCGACATGACGATCGCGGTGCTCGGCGGACACGTGAACGGAGCAATATCGTACACGGCGTTCGCGATCAACAACAAGGGCAAGGTGCGGGCTCTCGCGGTGGCGATGGAGAAACGCCATCCGCTTCTCCCCGACACGCCGACTTTTCGCGAGCTGGGCATCGACTGGGTGGACGGCGCCTACCGCGGGATCGGCGTTCCGAAGTCGACATCGGCCGAAGCGAGGAAGCGCCTGTCGGATCTCTGGGCCGCACTCAACGCCGACGCCGAGATGCAGGCGTTCGCCGCGAAGAGCGGCTTCGAGCTCGTGAACGTCGGTGTCGACCGGATGGACGCGTTCATGAAGGAAAAGCGCGCCCTGTACATGGAAAGCGCCAAGCTGCTGGGGCTGGTGAAGTAGGTCCGAAACGACGACTCACCCGCCATGCCCGTCAAGAAGATCCTGATCATCGACGATTCGCCCACCAACCGCCACGTGATCTTCGAGATTCTGGCCAGAAACGGCTACCGGTGCATGCTCGCCGAGACCGGCCAGCAGGGGATCGACAAGGCGAAAGCCGAGCAGCCGGACCTCATCCTGATGGACGTGGTGATGCCCGATATGGACGGCTTCCAGGCTACGCGCATCATCACCCGCGACGAGGCGACCAAGCACATCCCGGTGATTCTGTGCACCAGCAAGAACCAGCAGACCGACCGGGTGTGGGGTTTGCGCCAGGGCGCGAAGGACTACGTGCTCAAGCCGATCGAGGAGGTAGATCTCCTCGCCAAGATCAGGGCGCTCGGCTGAACCTCGCCCGATGCCCGCTTATTGCTCCTGCCTGAAGATGATGTCGCCGTACTGGGTGCGGGTGTTCTCGTTCAAATGGTCGGCGTCGGTCATCACCCCCACTGCGACGATGTCCCAGGGCTCTTCGCCGAAGGCCCGCCGGTAGTCCTCGAGAACGTTGCGACGGAACCCGCGCCACTCCCCGGCGCGCCCGCCGCTGTCAACGACGATCATCTGGATCTTGCCGGTGTAGCCGCTGGGTGCAATGGTCTCGACGGGCGCGTCGCTCGCCCAGACGTACATGAGCATGGCGTAGGGCAGCTTCTCGCCGGTGAACGCCTGGTACAGCCGCACCGTCGTGCGCTCCTCGATGTCGAGCCGCTTCACGTCCCCGTGAAAGCAGATGACGATGCGCGCCGGCGAGTCGTCGCGCGCATGAATGCGGGGGTCTGCCCCGGCGAGCGGCTCCATGACGCGCCAGCGCCATTCGACGATCGGATGGCGCGCCGGATCGATGCGGATGCGCCGGTACAAGCCCGATGCCGAATCCTCGGCGTGCGCTTCCAGCACCATGCTCGGGTTGCTCTCGGCCAGCGCGTACTCGGTGCGCCCCACGAAAGGCGAGACGACAAAGGGGGTCCAGCCGGGCGGGACCTCGCCCGCGCGGCCCTCGGAGAAGCGCGACACCTCGACCTGAGGCCCGGTCTCGCGCTCGAGCTCGGCGACGATCTCGCTCGAGACGAGCAGCTCGTCGCCCGGGACGGTCGCGCAAGCAGCCAGCGCCGCGCCGCACACGAGCGCTGCCGCTCTACGGATGAGTCTTGCCTGGAGGGTCATCTGTCGGGATAGGGAGTGTACTATCGCCCTCTCTATGAGCGCCAATCCCGGCCCAAGGTTCAAAAAGCGCCCCGACTGCGCCGAATGGGTCGACTTCTTCAGCGCGGTCTAGCCGTCGCGCGCGAGGCGTAGCCCCGAGAACTGCCAGCGCGCCTCCGGCGGGAAGAAGTTGCGGTAGGTCGCGCGGATATGGCTCGCGGGTGTGGCGCAGGATCCGCCGCGCAGTACGTGCTGGCCCGACATGAACTTCCCGTTGTACTCGCCTACCGCGCCCGCCGCGGGCCGGAATCCCGGGTAGGGAGCGTAGTCGCTGCGCGTCCATTCCCACACGTCCCCGAAGATCTGCGCGGGCGTGCCGTCGCCCGGCGCCTCACGCAGCGCGAGCGGATGCAGCGCGCCGGTCTCGAGGAAATTGCCCGTGAGGGCGGCGCCGCGCGCCGCCACTTCCCACTCGGCTTCCGTCGGCAGCCGCCCTTTGGCCCAGCGCGCGAACGCGTCCGCCTCATAGAAGCTCACGTGGCAGACGGGCGTGTGGGGATCGATCGGCACTTCGCCGTGCAGGGTGAACGCGTGCCAGCCCTCGTCGCGGCGCTCCCAGTACAGGGGCGAACGCCAGCCGCGCGAAACTACGAGGTCCCAGCCGGCGGAGAGCCACAGTTCGGGCCGGCGGTAACCGCCGTCCTCGATGAACTCGGCGAAGTCGCCGTTCGTGACCGGATGCGTGGCGATAAGGAAGGGGTCGAGCCAGACACGGTGGCGCGGCGTCTCGTTGTCGAACGAGAATCCCGAGCCGGCGTGCCCGATCTCGTAGAGCCCGGCGGCCACTGAGACCCAGCCGCGCTTGCGCGCGGTGATCGGCGTGAGCGGCCACTGCTTCTGGTACGCGGGCTTCGCGGGATTGCGCGAAAGCAGGTGCTTCACGTCGGTGAGGATCAGCTCCTGGTGCTGCTGCTCGTGGTGCAGCCCCAGCTCGATCAGGTCGCCGGCCTCCGCGGGCAAGCGCTCCTGAGGCGAGCAGCTCGAGCAGCGCCGCGTCGACGTGACGGCGATAGGCAAGGATCTCTTCGAGGCTCGGGCGCTGGAGAGCATGCCGCGCTCCGGCCGCGGGTGTCTGTCGCCGACCGCGTTGTAGTAGGAGTTGAACAGCACGCGGTACGCCGGATCGAAAGGCCGGTAGCCCGGGCTGCGCTTCGAGGACGAAGGTCTCGAAGAACCAGGTGGTGTGCGCGAGATGCCACTTAACCGGGCTCGCGTCGGGCATCGACTGGATCGCGCAGTCCTCCGCGGAAAGAGGTGCGGCGAGCGCAACGCTGGCGGCGCGCGTCGCGGCGTATCTCTCGCCGCGACCGTCGCGCTGCGACGGCTTCGGATCGGGAATCGGCTTCACGGGCACCTCCTCGTATCCTCGGACTGGTCCCAGGAACGGTAGCATAATCCTCTTTCCAACCGGACCCTGAGGAGGATCACATGACCAACCCGGAGCTTGCCGGCGTCGCGGCCCTGCTGCTGCGCGTGTCGCTGGGAATAATGTTCTTCGCGCACGCCTGGGTGAAGATCAAGGTGTTCACCCCCGCCGGAACGGCGAAGTACTTCGAGTCGCTCGGCATTCCCGGATGGATCGCCTACGCGACGATCGCGGCCGAGATCGCCGGCGGCGCGCTCCTCATCCTCGGCATCGGCACGCGCTGGGTAGCGCTACTGCTCGTGCCGCTGATCCTTGGTACCATCGTCCTCGTGCACGGCAAGGCGGGGTGGCTGTTTACCAACAAGGACGGCGGCTGGGAGTATCCGGCCTTCTGGGCGGTAGGGCTGCTCGCGCTCGCCGCGCTCGGGGACGGTTCGGCGGCGCTCGGACCCATGATGGGGCTCTGAGGCCGGGACTCGCGGGCCGCCTACGCGGTGGTCATCACTACCGGCGCGTGGTCGCTCGTTCCGAAGCCGGCGAGCACCGTGCAGCCCGCGGCGCGCGCCGCGATCGCGGGTGAAGCGAGAATGTAATCTAGCCTCCAGCCGATGTTGCGCTGGCGCAGGTTGCGCCACGGCGCCCACCAGGTGAAGAGGTTCGGGTTGTCGGGGTCCATCGTGCGGCCGACGTCCACGAGGTGCCCGCCGAGGAGCTTGTCGAGAAGTTCGCGCTCCTCTTCCCGCTGCCCGATCATTCCAGGCTTGCGCTCGTTCGGATGCACGTCCATGTCGGTGCGGGTGATGTTCATGTCGCCGCAGAGGATGAGCTCGCGCCCTTCGCGCTGCAACTGCTTCACCCAGGCCGCGAGCTTCACCACGAAGCCGAGCTTCGCCTCATAGTCCTTGCCCCCGTTCGGCACGTACACCGAAGCGAGCGCGAGGTTGCCGAGGTCGGCCTGCACGATGCGCGACTCCATGTCGAATTCGGGGTGGCTGAACGCAGGCTCGTCGTCGAACAGGCCTTTCCTGATATGCAGGGATACTCCGGAGTAGGCGCGCAGGCCATGCCAGTACGCGTGGTAGTCCTCGAACTTGACCTGATCGGGAATCTGCGCGGCCTCTGCCTTCAGCTCCTGAAGGCAGACGACGTCCGGACGATCGCGCTCGATCCACTCGCGCACCTGTGCCTGGCGCGCGCGGATCCCGTTGACGTTCCAGGTAGCGATTTTCACAGCAGGGAATCCTAACCCGCCCCAGCCCAATCCGGCTATCATCGCGGCTTTCGCGCAAGCAGATCCCAGCTCATGTCGAAGCTCAGTCTTTCCATCGCGACGACCGACTACGACCACTTTCGCGACTTCAGGATGGGTCTGGTCAGGCCTGAGGGCATCGACTACAACTGGCTCGACCTTCCTCACCACGAGTGCTTTGCGCGCTTCACCGCGAATCGCGAGTTCGATCTTTCTGAGCTTTCTTTCGCGAAGTTTTCGGCGGAGGTCACGCGCGAGGGGAGCGACATCACCGGGCTTCCCGTGGTGTGTTCGCGGCTCTTCCGCTTCGGATCCTTCTATGTCAACCGGAAGAGCAGGATCAAATCGGTGGAAGACCTCAAGGGGAGGAAAGTCGGCTCTCCAGAATGGGCGCATTCCGCCGCGGTGTACATGCGCGGCTGGATGCACAACGAAATGGGCGTGAAGCTCGAAGAGGTTCACTGGGTCCAGGCGGGGGCGAACACGCCCGGGCGCGAGGAGAAAGTCGAGCTCAATCTTCCCAAGGGCGTGCGGCTCACGCGCATCGCCGACAAGTCCCTCTCCGAGCTGCTCGCCGCGGGCGAGATCGACTGCGCCATCATCGCCCGGCCGCCGGACTGCTTTCTCGCGGGCCACCCCGACGTTTCGCGCCTCTTTCCGGATTATCTGAAGATGGAAGAGGCGTACTACGAGCACACTCGCGTGTGGCCGATCATGCACATCATTGCGATGAAGAAACGCATCGTGGACGAACATCCCTGGGCCGCGCGCAACCTCTACAACGCATTCCAGGAATCGAAGCGCCGCAGTATCGCGCGCCTTCTCGACCCGGCCGTGTCGCGCTACCCGCTGCCGTGGCTCGCCACCTACGCGCGCAGCATGGTCGAGCGCTTCGGCGGCGATCCCTTTCCCTACGGAATCGAGGAGAATCGCCCGACCTGGGAGCAGATGGCGCTGTACACGTATCAGCAGGGCATCGCGCGCCGCCGCTACACGCCAGAGGAGATCTTCCCCCCGGGCATCGCAACCCGGGTCGTGATCTGAGCGGCGGCCTACTCGACGACGCGCAGCCTGGAACGCGATGCCTTGGCTCGATCGAGAAGGAGCTTGCGCTCGCGCGAGTTGCGCGTGAGGGAAGCCGCCCGCTCGAACTCTGCACGCGCTTCGTCCATGCGACCGAGCTTAACGAGCAGGTCGCCGCGCACCGCAGGGAGCAGGTGGTAACCCTTGAGCAACGGCTCGGAGATCAAGGTGTCGGCGAGCGCAAGCCCCTCCGCCGGGCCGAAAGCCATCGAGACCGCGACGGCCCGGTTCAGCTCGACGACGGGCGACGGCGCGATCTGGGCGAGCGCGTCGTAGAGCGCCGAAATCCGGACCCAGTCGGTCTCTGCCGCCGTGAGCGCCCGCGCGTGACAGGCGGCGATCGAGGCCTGGAGCGTGTAGGGGCCGAGCGTTCCGCTCAGAGCCTGTGCGCGCGCCAGGGCGGCGAGGCCGCGGCGGATGAGCAGGTGATCCCAGCGCGCCCGGTCCTGATCGGGCAGGAGCACGGGCTCCCCCGACGGGCCGGTTCGCGCCGGTGCTCGCGATGCCTGGATCTCCATCAGCGCGATAAGCCCGTGGACCTCCGGCTCCCCGGGAAGGAGCCCGGCAAGGATGCGCCCGAGGCGCATGGCGTCCTCGCACAGCGCAGGCTGCATCCAGTCGTCGCCCGCGGTCGCCGAGTAGCCTTCGTTGAAGACCAGGTAGAGGACTTCGAGCACCGACGCGAGGCGCGCGGGCAGCTCGCCGGCGCGGGGGACCTCGAAGGGAACGCGCGCCTCGGCGAGCGTCCTCTTCGCCCGGACGATGCGCTGCGCGATCGTCGTCTCCGGGACGAGAAAGGCCCGCGCGATCTCTTCGGTAGTCAGGCCTCCGAGCACTCGCAGCGTGAGCGCGGCGCGCGCCTCGGTCGAGAGCACGGGATGGCAGGCCGTGAACATGAGGCGTAGAAGATCGTCGCCGATGTCGTCGTCGACCGCCGCCTCGAAGTCGGTAATGACCGATTCTTCCAGCTCGCGGCTCAGCTCCTGGTGCTTGCGCTCGAGGAGCTTGTTCCGCCGGAAATGATCCAGGGCCCGGTTCTTCGCGGTCGCCATGAGCCATGCGCCGGGCTTGTCCGGAACGCCCGCCCTAGGCCAGGTTTCGAGCGCGGCGACCAGCGCGTCGTGCGCCAGTTCCTGCGCAAGACCGACGTCCCGGACCATCCGCGCGAGACCCGCGATGATCTTCGCCGACTCGATTCTCCAGACCGCGTCGATCGCCCTGTATGTATCTGAAGCCGTCACGGCGGAGTTCCCGATCCGCGCACCGCTTACTTCTCGGCTACAGCCTTGAGACTGGCGAGACCGGCCTCGAAATCCTTGCCGATCATGCTGTCCATGCTGCAGAAGATTCCGATGAGCTTGGAGATGTAGGGGCTCGGGCCGTATAGGGCCCAGGTGACGTTGGTCGTGTCGCCTTTGGGCTGCAGCGTGAAATCGACGGAGTTTCGAGCCTCGAAGGGTTTCACGAACTCCAGCTTGATCGAAACCTTGGAGGGCGGGACGGATTCGGTGATCTCCATGCGCCCCTGGCCGACGTCCTTGTTGCCCTCCCACGAGTACGAAGCGCCTTTGCCGCTCGTCGCGTCGCCCCAGGACCGCCTCATCGCCGGGTCCTTCTTCTCCCAGGGCGACCAGGAGTCCCAGCGCTTGAAGTCGTTCAGCAGCGCGAAGACTTTCTCCGGCGGCGCCTTGATGCCGGCCGAGCGCTCGACGCGGAACGTGTCGGGACGGGTCGCGGCGTAGACGAGAATGGCGGCGATCAGGACGACGACTGCGATAATGATCTTCTTCAGCATGGCCTTCTCCTTGTTCCTAGGCTTCCACCATGACCTTGAAGCCGCCGTAGATCATGCGCTTCGCGTCGAAGGGCATGGACGAAACGTCTCCCATGCCCGCGATGCGCGGGTCCTTCATCACCCTGGCGTTGACGCGGTCGCGGTCCTTGCGCGACTTGAACACGATGAACGAGAACCACACGACCTCTCCGCTCTTGAGCTTGACGCTCTGCGGGAACGAGGTGCGCTTGCCCGGCTTCACGTCATCAGCCATGCATTCCCGGAACTCGAGTGCGCCGTGCTCGCGCCAGATCTTGCCGGCCTTGCGCGCCAGGCGGCGATAGGCCTCGGCTTTCTTCTTGGGAACGGGAAGAACGAATCCATCGACGTAGCTCATGTGACTCTCCTCATGCTCTCTTTGGGAATGGCGAAACGGTTCATGGTTTGGTTTCTCGCATGCGGTGCAGAACTCCGCCGAGCCAGGCGCAGGGCAGAGCGGTGAGCACGAGCGCGATCGGATACCAGCTCGGGCCCAGATCCATCGGTATCGTGGCGATCGCACCGGCCAGGCTGAGCACAGTGCCTATCGCACCCAAGACCAGGGCGTGACGCATCGGATTGCGGGGCGCGAACCATGCGGCAATGTAGCTCCCCAGGACGGCGTATACGGTGCGATACGCCAGCGCGAGAAGAAGCAGGCCCGTGTCATGCATCGGCTCGCCCCAGGGCGGATAGACCTCGAGCGCGTGCAGCAGCTGATCGGTGCCGAGTGAAAGAACGACGACGGCGAAGAACCCCAGAAGCACCGCGCCCGTGCTTCGCCACAGGCGACCCGACGGAATCGAAAGTCCTTCTCCGGCTGCGTTATCGCCGCTCATGGGCTTCCTTCCGACCTTTGACCGTTTCCCGGATCGGCCGGATCGGCCGCACTTCGACGCTGCCCACCCGCGCGGGCGGGATCTTGGCGGCGAGAGCGGCCGCTTCGTCGAGGTCCCTGGCCTCGATGAGGTAGAACCCGGCGAGCTGCTCCTTGGTTTCGGCGAAAGGCCCGTCGGTGATGGATACCTTGCCGTTCCGGACCCGTACGGTCGCCGCCGTCTTCACCGACTCGAGAGCTTCCGAGGCGCTGCAGTGGCCGCTCTTGCGGATCTCGGTGTCGAAATCCACGCAATCTTCGTCGGGCAGCTCGGCCAGACGATTCTCGTCAAGATAAACCAGGCAAAGGTACTTCATGTTCGCTCCGGATTCTGAACAACGGTCTTTTCGCTAGCGTTACGTCGGCCTACTTCGTTGCGATGAACCCGAGCGCGCGCCTTCGCTCGAGGTCCCTCTCCTCCCCCTTGCAGCCGCCTTCGCCGAGTTCTGTTTCACTCTCAGCTTCACGATTCTTTCGATCAGGCCGTAGGGGATGGGCCGATCGAGCGGAAACCTCAAGTTGCCTTTCTCACCCGCATAGGCCGAAACCGCCCTTTCCAGGGTCGCATCGCCCTTCACCGGCGGATAGAACCCGATGTGCTCCTTGAAGGCGGCGAAGTACACCAGGGCGCCGTTCAGAGTGAAAGTCGGAATTCCATAGCTGATGGTCTCCTGCGCGCGGGGCGCCGCCTTGCTAATCGTCGACCTTATCCTTTCGAGAATCGCCCGGATCTCGGGCGAAAACGCTGTGATGTACTCGTCGATGCTCCGTGGCGATTTGCGCGTTGCCATGATGGTCTCTTGCCGGCTATTTCTTCTTTCCGATCTCCATCTCGCGGAAGCGATCGACCGCCTCACTCGGTCCGAAATCCTCCAGCTCGAAGAGCTGCCGGACCTCGATCTCGCACTCCTTCCCATCACCTGAGGGACTGGGAAAACGCCTCGCCCATTCCATCGCTTCTTCCCTCGACTTCACCTGGATGAGCGTGTAACCGGCGATCAGTTCCTTGGTCTCGGCAAAGGGGCCGTCGATCACATTGCGCTTTCCCCCCGAGTACCGGACGCGCCAGCCCTTGGAGCTCGGCTTGAGCCCCGAGGCGTCCAGCAGCACCCCGGCTTTCTGCAATTCCTCGTGGTACTTCTGCATCTCCGACATGAGCTTCTCGGAGGGCAGGAGGCCGGCTTCCGAGTCCTTCGTGGCCTTGACTATCATCATGAATCGCATCGTCAATCCTCCATTGGCTCCGGTTTGGGCGTCGCCCTCCAGACGGTTTCGGCCGGAGCGAAGGCGCCTACTGTACGACGAACGAGGCCGGTCGAAATCGACGCTCCGGCAAGTCTGCCCTGCCGGCCGAGGGCAGCCGAGGCGACTTCAGTTCTTCTTCGCCGCGACCTGCGCGCGCACGCGCTCCTCCTGCTCCCTCAGCTCGGGAGTGAACTCCGCGCCGAAGTCCTCCGCCTCGAACACCTGGCGGATCTCGATCTCGGAATCCCCCGGCATCGGATTGGGGCAGCGCTTGACCCATTCGATCGCCTCTTCCTTCGACTTCACCTGCCAAATCCAGTAGCCGGCGATCAGCTCCTTGGTCTCGGCGAAGGGCCCGTCGATAACGGTGCGCTTGGCTCCCGAGAACCTGATGCGCGCGCCCCTCGAACTCGGGTGGAGCCCCTCGCCCTCGAGCATTACGCCGGCTTTCGCCAGCTCCTCGTTGTACTTCCCCATCGCGGCGAGGAGCTTCTCATCCGGCATCACGCCCGCCTCCGAGTCCTGGGTTGCCTTGACTATGATCATGAATCGCATCGTCTTCTCCTATTAGTCGGGAGCGGGGCCTCCGGATGGTCCTGGCCGGACAACCTGGCTCTACTTGCACGACGAACGACAGGCAGCGAAATCGACAGGTACAGTAGCTTTTCTTTTTGAAGTACTCGTCAAGTGTCGGCAGCGCTAGCCGGCTCACTCGGGCCTGAGCGCCTCGACCTGGATGCGCAGCGTGACGTCCGGCTTGAAGCCGTACTGCTCCCCATAGTCGATGCCGAAATCGCTTCGCTTGAAGGTGCCGAAGGCGTCGGCACCGCAAAGCTCGCGCTTGAAGAGAGGATGGGGGATGCACTTGAACAGATTGATCTTCAGAGCGACCGGCCTGGTCACACCGTGCAGGGTCAGCTCCCCGGTCAGCGTGGTGGGCGCCCCGTTGACGAAACGACCCAGCTTCCCTCTATAGGTAATCATCGGATACTTGGCAGCGTCCAGCTGGTCCGGACCCGCCACGTATTCGCTCACCTTGGCGTGGCCGAAGTCGATGCTGGCCGTCTCGATCGCGACCTCCACTGTTCCGGTTCCGGCGACTTTATCCATGGTCACCTTGCCCGTGGTCTTGTTGAACTTGCCGCGCCAGATCGACAGGCCCATGTGGTCGGCCTCGAAGCTGGGATAGGTGTGCTCGGGATCGATGTTGTACGTGACCGGCGCGGCCGAAGCGGCGCCGCAGAGGGCGAGGCCGAGGGAAATCAGAAGGGCGTTCTTCATGACGAGGTCTCTGCCAAATACTCTTCGAGGCGTCCCAGGTGCTGCTTCATCCCTTCGAAGGCCCCGTAGGTCTTGATGACGTAGTCGCGCGCCTTGGCCGACGGGAAGACCGAGTGCATGTCGAGGCGGGTCTTGCCGCCTTGCTCCACGAAGGTCACCGTCACGTGGAAATTCACGGGCTCAACTTCCTTGTCGCCGCCGTGCTTGTAGACGAGGCGTTCCGGCTTCACCACCTCGAGGTAGGTGATCTTGTTCCGGTAGTCTCGCCCGTCGGGGCCGTGCATCACAAAGCGCCACACCCCGCCCGGTTTCACCTCCATGCTGTGGGTCGTGGTGGTGAACCCGTTCGGGCCCCACCATTTCACGACGTGCTCCGGATCGGTCCAGACCCTCCAGACCAGCTCGCGTGGCGCGCTGAAGACGCGCGTCCCGTGGATCTCGCGGTCGCCGACCAACGCGGCGCTCTCACTTTCTGCGGCCATGTTTCATCTCCTCGGTGATCAGATCGGCGAGACGGTCGAGGCTTTCGCTCCAGCCCTGGTTCTGGCCGCGGCCGGCCTCGCCCGGAGGCGTCGTCTGCCGCACGGTGAGCTTCGTCTTGCCGCCCTCCTCGGCGAACGTCACCGTGGTCACGAGCTCGTGGCCGGGAAGGTTGTCCAGGATCGCGGTGAAGACGATGCGCTCGGGTACTACGATCTCACGGTACACGCCTTGGAACGGGTAGTCCTGGCCGCCGGGTCCGCGCATTACGAAGCGATACGCGCCTCCCGGCCGGAAGTCCATCTCGCAGCCGGGCAGCGTGAAGCCTTTCGGTCCCCACCATCGCCTCACATGTGCGGGATCGCTCCACACCTTGAAGACCAGTTCGCGCGGCGCATCGAAAACGCGCGTGAGGATCATCTCGCCCGCGTGTCTGCCTTCGACGAAATCTTTCAGCGAAGTGCCGACGATCTCGGTCCAGCCTGCGACGAAATTCGCCTTTGCGAACGCGGGCAGCTTCGGGAAAGTCTCCAGGCCTGCGTGCGTCAGCCGCACCCGCGTATTGCTCCCCTGGGCGAACAGCTCGAAGGTCACCAGCGAGTCGCCCGCGTACCCCTCGTACCGCCACGTGTACGCCAGCCGCTTGTTGGGAATCGCCTCGGTTACCCTGCACCGATGAGAATACTTGGCTCCTTCGTCTCCGCCATAGAACTGGAATTCGAAGCCGACCACCGGCGCGAACTCGCGGATGTCGAAGGACCATTGCCTGATGTCCTCCTTGTCGGTGAGGGCCTTCCAGACCAGGGCGACCGGCGCATCGAAGGTGCGCTCGACGACGAGGGGCTCGTCCTGGGTCGCCAGCCGAACGTCCAGACGCGCCCTCCTCAGGTCTTCGGCAAGCCGATCCAGGGATTCGCCCCAGCCTTGCTGGTACGCCTTCTGATTTTCCTTCGAAGCCCGCTCGAGGCCGGCGTGCTCCACGGTGACGGTCGTCTTGCCGTCGCGCTCGGTGAACGTCGCCGTGATCACCGACTCCTTCGGATGGCCCGGCGGCGGCTCGACGATGTTGCCGTGCTCATCCGAGAAGTAATCGGTGAAGACGAGGCGCTTTGGTTCGACGATTTCGCGGTACACGCCTTTGCCCCAGATTGCGTTGCCATCGGGTAGATTCACGCGAAAGTGAAGCGTGCCTCCCTCGCGGAGATCGACCTTGCAATAAGGCATGGTCGCGCCCTTCGGCTGGCCCCACCACTGCATGAGGTGCTCGCGCTCGGTCCACGCCTTGAAGACGAGGCGGCGCGGCGCGTCGAACACGCGCGTGAGAACAAGACCTCGCTGCTCGGGCTTGGCTGCGGCACTACTTTTTCTTGCGGCCATGTTCCTTCTCCTTGCGTTGCAGTTCCTTGAGGTAGGCGCCGAGCTTGTCGAAACTCTCCTCCCAATGGCGACGGTAGTACTCGACCCAGTCGGCGACGCCCTTCAGCGGGGTCGCCTGGAGCCGGCAGGGCCGCCACTGCGCCTCTCGGCCGCGCGCGATCAAGCCCGCGCGCTCGAGCACCTTCAGATGCTTGGAGACGGCGGGAAGGCTCATGTCGAAGGGCTCAGCCAGTTTCAGGACTGAGGTTTCGCCCGAGGCGAGCCGTGCGAGGATCGCGCGCCTTGTGGGATCGGCGAGAGCGGCAAAGGTCGAGCTGAGGCGATCGGGGGACATGCAATGAATATCGGTAAACTGTAATTAACCTATAGGTTAAATACAAACCCGCCCCTTGTCAAATAAGGTAGACCGGCCCGACACCTCGGACAGTTCATGCCGAGCCAGCGCTTAGTCCTTGACCCGGCGCCCGACCCACAGCGGACGCGGCGGCCGCTAACCCCTTTTGTCGGGCGCGGCCGGATCGATGTACAATCCACCGGTCGAGTAGACCACCACCAACCAGGGGAGGGACGTGGCCCACCTGGATTTAGCGACGGAGATCATCGTCTCCGAGAGCCGCCGCGCCCGAGGGCGAGGATTGGGGCGGCCGCTTGGGCTGCGCACGGATGTCATCCTGAGTTACGGCGAGCGGCGCCGAGTCGAAGAGCTTGCCGCGTTCGACTTCACCCTGGTGCGCAATCGGCTGGTCCAGCAGGGATTGCTGCCCGAGGAGTGGGCCGATATGGCCATCCTGGAGTTTCGGCGCTATCTGGCCTTGCGATTGCTGAGCCCGGGCCCCGTCATGATGCTCAGTGCCGTCGTCGACGAGGTCTGGCACGCGAGCATCCTCTTCACACGGCTATACGCGGACCTGTGCCAGCGCGTCCTCGGCTACTTCTTGCACCACGACCCGGAGATGCAGCCCATCGCGGACCCTGGCGCCGAATGGCGGGTCTTCGAAGAACGCTACACCGCCCTGTTTGGGGCACCGGGACCGCTCTGGCAAGCGTGGCAGCCTCTGGAGTAACACCGGAAAACATCAAAAGGAGGAAAACTGATGGCACAGCTCAAGCTCGATCTCAATAACGCCAGCACAGGTGATCCCATCCAGGTGGAGGCGCGCTCCGCACTCACCGTGCCCGAGGCCATCGACCGACGTACCATTCGACAGGCGATCATGACGCAACTGCTGATCGAAATCGCCGACGAGATCATCAATAAGGGTGCGAGGCTCGAGGTGGTGCGCGAGGATGGAGAGGTCGTCAAGAGCAACCTCATGACTCTCTACAATAGCAATCAGCTCCCCTTGCTCCGTGCCCTTATCAAGGACCCGGAGGCCGCATTCAACGCGCGCCGCAACAAGCTCTTTGTCGAAGAAAACCCCAAAGACCCTTCTGCCCCTCCTGCCCGTAAGCCTTTTGGCTCGATCAACCTAGCCGTCTTTCGGAATGCAATGGCCCTCGGCGACGGCAAGTCGCCCCTCAAGCCCGAACAGGTCGAAGAGGTGGCGAAGCGCGTGATGATACGGGCTGGCCGGTCCAGCGGCTACGGAAAACGGTTGAGCGAAGCCTACGACGATCGTGGTTTCGCAGGGTGCAAATAGAAGCTGGCGAGCCCGATCATCTGTCTACTGACCTGGCGCCAGGTGATGCAGCCCTGGGGCCGGGCGCCTGCCGCGGTTCGCGGGAAGCGCTCGTTCCCAGGAACTCCGTGACCTGAAGGGCGATGCTGTCCGGGAGGGTGATGCCGAGACCCCGAGCGGTCTCCAGGTTGACGACCAAGATGAATGTGCTCGGCTGTTCGACCGGAAGCTCGGCGGGGTTAGCACCGCGGAGGATCTTGTCGACGTGGGTGGCGGCGCGACGGTAGAGGTCGGGAAGGTTGGGGCCGTACGACATGAGCCCGCCCGCGACGACATACGGACGCAGATCGTGCACGGTCGCCATGCGATGCTCGCGCGCGAAGCGAGCGATCTCCGCCCGCCTGGCAAAGAAGAGCTGATCGCCCAGCGGAACAATCGCGCCCACTCGCTCTGACTTCGCACTCTGCAGGGCGGCCGCCAGCTCCTCGGGGGCTCGGACGCGGCGGGCGACGACGTGGATGTTCGAAGCTGAGGCCGCGGCCTCCGTCTCTCGCAGGCCGGCCTGGGCGCTCGAATTGTCCGGGTTCCACAGGACCAAGATGCGTCGGATCGAAGGCATCGTCTCTTTGAGCAAGACGAGCCGCTTGGCCGCCAGCCCCGGGGCGAGCAGGCTCATCCCGGTAATGTTGCCCCCAGGCCGTGCCAGGCTCTTCACGAACCCCGACTCCACCGGGTCACCGCTATTCGTCATGACGATTGGAATCGAGCGGGTGGCTTTCTGTGCCGCCTCGGTTGGGACGGTCCCGCCCGTGACGATGACATCGACACCCAGTCGAACGAGGTCTTCCGCGGCCGCACGCACGAGGTCGGAGTCGGAACCCGTGTAACGATACTCGACCGTCAGATTCACTCCGTCGACCCACCCGTGCTCCTCCATGCCCTGGAGAAAGTTGCGGGTTCCGCTCAAACGCGGGTCGGGATCCTCTGGGGCCATGAAGCCAATGCGTACCATCTTGGGCGGGGTTTTGGTCGGGGCTGGCGTGGCGCCCGGTTTTGGAGTCGGCGAGGGCGTGGAGTCGCACCCGCTGAGCAGGCTCACAGCAAGCAGGCAGGCGCAGCTCAGGGAAAGAGCGCCGCGCCAGAACGGTCCCGACTTGGGCTTCACAAGGGGTCTTCCTTGGTCGCGTCCACCGGCGAGTATAGTCCTCCGTCTGTCGGACGTTGCAGGCCCCGCTCAGTCGCGTGAGCGCGGCCCGCTCCGTTGGACTTTGCCGCCCGGGCCCCGGGGCAGCTCGGAGACCACGTCGACCCGCCGCAGGCGCTTGTGCTCAGCCAGGCGATCCGCGGCGTGCGCGATCAAGGCTTCGCCACTCACCTCGTGTCCGGGGCGCAGCACGACGTAGGCCCGCGGCACTTCGCCGTAACGCGGCGAGCGCATCGGGACCACGACCGCGTCTGCGACCGCAGGGTGCTCCAGCAGGGCTGCTTCGACCTCCGCGGGAGCGACCGGCAGGCCTCCCACCTTGAGCATCTGTTTCGTCCGTCCGACGATGACCAGATGACCGCGAGCGTCCTGGCGGGCCAGATCGCCGGTGCGCATCCAGCCGTCGAGGCCAAATGTCGCCGCAGTCGCCTCCGGCTGGTTCCAGTAGCCGACGGCGACCTGCGGGCCGCGGATGAGCACCTCGCCGATCTCGCCCGTCGCGACGTCGGCGTCAGTCCCGGGAATGATGATCCGCTCCTCCGTGTCGGGTACCGGGCAGCCCACTGAGGTGGCGTTCACTTCTCCGAGAGGCACGCGATTGGCCGCCCCGCCAGTCTCGGTGAGATGGTAGGCTTGGACCACCGGGCAATGGAACGCGCGCTCCGCCAGGCTCGCAGTAGAGGGCGGCAAGGGCTCGCCGCCGGTTTCGATCACGCGCAGCGTCGGCGTCGCCTGCGGTGAGCTGAGCGCGCGCTCGGCCAACTGGCGCAGGTACGTGGGCCGCACCATGAGATGGGTGGCGTGGTGCGCTCCGAACATGGCCAGCGTCTCGTCGGCCTCGAGCCAGCTCTGCGCGATGGCGGTAGCGCCCTGTGCGAACACCAGGCGAATCGAGTTAGAGAACAAGCGGAGGGTCATGACGATGCTGTCGGGGGTCACCCAACCGGTCGCCGCGAGCTGGCGGCTCGATGCGGTGAGGTTTGTGTGCGTGAGCATGGCCCCTTTCGGCAGCCCGGATGTGCCGCTGGAATACGGCAGCAGTGCGATGTCTCGCAGTGGGTCGATCACCACCTCGTCCGGGTCGTGGCGCTCAGCCTTCTGCAGCTCCCAGATGTCTTCGAGGGCG
Organism: uncultured beta proteobacterium; assembly: GCA_963699535.1. Classification (GTDB taxonomy): domain Bacteria; phylum Pseudomonadota; class Gammaproteobacteria; order Burkholderiales; family SG8-39; genus VBDM01. Next base: position 62,669 of record CAVOUJ010000018.1, read on the forward strand.
CGAATCCACCGGACGCTGTCGAGCTCACCCAGGATGGCGAGCTGCTCGATGGTCCACAAGAGCGGCGCGGGCGCCACGGCCACGACGGCGTTGGCATCGGTCAGATGTGCCAGCAGCTCCCGTTCCTTCAGTTTCGCATTGAAGGTCGTGACCCGCGCACCGGCCAGGAAGGCGCCGTACATCGCGACGACGAGCTCACGCGTCGCCGCCGCCCCGAGTGCCACGGTCTCGCCGGGGGCGAGATTGGCTTCCCGCTGCAGCAGCGCGGCCACGCGTCGTGCGCCTTCCCACAGGTCACGATACGTCGACCGCGTCCCGGCGGCGTCGATCAGGGCGATCTTATCGGGGAAGCGCTCCGCCCCACGCCGCAGATCCGCCCATGCGGGCTCCTCCGGGTAAGGGCGCAGGGAACGCCAGGGACTTCGCAGCACCGGAGCAGACCACTCTAGTGCCAGGTTCACCTTGACCATCTTAACCTTGGCTCGCCATCACAGATTGCGGCCCTCGGCCGAGAGGGCGCCGCCGGCGAAGTGTTCTTGATGAGGACCGCTGACCGGGTGGTCGTCTGATTTCTTCATGGTTCGGCTCCCGAGGCTATCGACCGGCGTAGGCCTTCTTCAAGCCTTCGATGTCGATTTTCTTCTTCTTCAACATCGCCTGCATGACTCTTTTGGATTTCTCGGGATCGGGATCGCCCAGGTGGCGCCTCAGTCCGGCCCGTCGCCACTGGGGGCAGACGCACAGTTGAAGCTGCGCCCGCAGAAGCCTCCGGTCTATGTCTTCAGCCGATACCCGGTTCTGAAGATCCACGCCACGACGGCGAGCGACACCGCGAGGAACACGGCCGTCACGAGCGAGGCTCACGCCGACGCCGACGTCGGCGATCCCGTAGAAGCTCCAGCGGAATCCGCTCACGAGGTAGACCACGGGGTTGAACAGCGACACCGTCTGCCAGAACGGCGGCAGCATGTCGATGGAGTAGAAGCTGCCGCCGAGAAACGTCAGCGGCGTGATGATCAGGAGCGGTATGGCCTGGAGCTTCTCGAAACCGTCCGCCCAGATGCCGATGATGAAGCCGATCAGGCTGAAGGTCACCGAGGTCAGCACCAGGAACAGGATCATCCAGACCGGATGCTCGATCCTGAGCGGCACCAGCAGCGCCGCGGTCGCGAGGATGATGAGGCCGAGGACGACCGATTTGGTCGCGGCCGCCCCCACGTAGCTCACCACGATCTCGAGATAGGACACCGGCGCCGACAGCAGCTCGTAGATGGTCCCGGTGAACTTCGGGAAAGTAGATGCCGAACGATGCATTGGAGATGCTCTGCGTCAGGAGCGACAGCATGATCAGCCCCGGCACGATGAAGGCGCCGTAGCTGACGCCCTCGACCTCGGGGATGCGCCCGCCGATCGCCGCGCCGAAGACGACGAAGTACAAGGCCGTCGAAATCACCGGGGCGATGATGCTCTGCATCAGCGTGCGCCGCGTGCGCGCCATCTCGAACTTGTAGATCGCGCGGATCGCGTAGAGGTTCATGCCGCTCATTTCTTCTCTCTCACCAGGGTGACGAAGATGTCCTCGAGCGAGCTTTGCGTCGTGTGGAGGTCCTTGAACCGGATGCCCGCCCCGGTCAGCGCGTACAGCATCGCGGCGATCCCGGCCCGATCGCCCCGCTCCTCGTACGTATAGATCAACTCGGCTCCATCCTTCGCCAGCTCGAGGTTGTAGGCGGAGAGCGCGGGCGGAATGCCCTCCAGCGTCTTCTCCAGGTGCAGCGTCAGCTGCTTCTTGCCGAGCTTGCGCATCAGCTCGGCCTTGTCTTCCACGAGGATGATCTCGCCTTTGTTGATTACCCCGATCCTGTCGGCCATCTCTTCGGCCTCGTCGATGTAATGGGTGGTGAGGATGATGGTCACGCCGGCGGCCTGGAGGGAACGCACCAGCTTCCACATCTCCTGTCTCAGCTCGACGTCGACGCCCGCGGTCGGCTCGTCCAGGAACAGGATCCGCGGCTCGTGCGACAGCGCCTTGGCGATGAGCAGGCGCCGCTTCATGCCGCCCGAGAGGGTCATCACCTTGCTGTCCTTCCTTGCCCAAAGGGACAGGTCCTTCAGCACCTTTTCGATGTGCGCGGGATCGGCCGGCTTGCCGAAGAGTCCGCGGCTGAAGGACACGGTGTTCCACACCGATTCGAACGCGTCGGTCGTCAGCTCCTGCGGCACGAGACCGATCAGGCTGCGCGCGGCCCGGTAGTCGGCGACGATGTCGTGGCCGTCCACGAGAATCTTCCCCTGGCTCGGATTGACAATCCCGCAGATGATGCCGATCAGCGTCGTCTTCCCCGCGCCGTTGGGACCGAGCAGCGCGAAGATCTCCCCGCGGCGAATCTCCAGGTTGATGCGCTTGAGTGCCTGGAGACCGGAGGCGTAGGTTTTCGAGAGGTTCGCTACCGAGATGATCGGTTGCATGAGTGCTGTGCTTCAGGTGGACGGCTCAAAGCCTCGCCAGAATGCGGAGGCCCTCGGCGATGCGCTCGATCTCGCGGATCTTCAAAGCCTTGGCCTGCGAAAGCTCGGTCAGCTCAGGCAAGTGGAACATTCCACGCCCGGAGTCGCCGATGATGCTCGGCGCAAGGTAGACGAGCAGCTCGTCCACCACGCCCGCCTGGAGCAGCGAGCCGTTCAGCTTGGTTCCCGCTTCGACGTGGATCTCGTTCAGCTCCCGCCGCGCGAGTTCTTCCATCAGCTTGAAGAGCTCGACCTTGCCTCGGTCGTTCGGGATGATGACGATCTCCGCACCGGCCGACTTGAGCGCGGCGATTCTCTCCTCATCGTTCACGGCGCCGGCGATGAGCGTCTTCCCGTCCTTGAGAAGACGCGCCGAGGGTAGAGTCTCGAACTTCGAATCGACGACGATCTTGAGCGGCTGCCTCGGCGTGTCGATTCCGCGCACGTTGAGCTGCGGATCGTCGTCCCGGACGGTGCCGAAGCCGGCGAGTACCGCGCAGGCGCGCGCCCGCCAGCGGTGGCCGTCCGCCCTCGCCGCCTCACCCGTGATCCACTGGCTCTTGCCGTTCGCGAGCGCGGTGCGGCCGTCCAGGCTCGCCGCGATCTTCATGCGCACCCAGGGCCGGCCGCGCGTCATGCGCGCGACAAAGCCGATGTTGAGCTCGCGCGCCTCGTCTTCCCTCAAGCCCTGCTCGACCGCGATCCCCGCCGCGCGCAGCTTCGCAAAACCCGCGCCCGCGACTTTCGGGTTCGGGTCCCGCATCGCGGCGACGACACGCGCAATGCCCGCCGCGACGATGGCGTCGGCGCAGGGCGGGGTGCGTCCGTGATGGCTGCAGGGCTCGAGGTTGAGATAGAGCGTCGCCCCGCGGGCCTTCGCACCGGCAGCCTGGAGCGCGAGCACCTCTGCGTGCGGCATCCCCGCCTTCTCGTGCCAGCCTTCGCCCACGACCGCGCCGTCCCTGACGATCACGCAACCGACGCGCGGATTGGGGGTCGTCGTATACAGGCCGCGCCCGGCGAGCGCCAGCGCCCGCCCCATGAGCTCGTGGTCGGCGGCGGAGAACATCACTTCGGCGGCGCGGCGCGTGCGCTTGCTGCCCGGCTTCTTCACCTCGAGTATCGCCTCGCGGAAGTCGTCCACGCGCTGGAAGTCCTCGTACACCGAGGCGAAGCGGATGTAGGCGACGTCGTCCATCTTCTTCAGCTCGCGCATCACCATCTCGCCGATGACGCGGCTCGGGATTTCGCGCTCGCCGAGCGCGAGGATGCGCTGCTCGATGCGGGTGATCGCCTCGTCGACGTACTCGGTCGGCACCGGCCGCTTGTGCAGGGCGCGCATGAACCCGGTGCGGATCTTCTCGACCTCGTAGGGAACGCGGTTGCCGTTGGTCTTCACCACCATCGGCATGGAAAGCTCCACGCGCTCGTAGGTGGTGAAGCGCTTGGCGCAGGACTCGCACTGGCGCCTGCGGCGCGTGCTGTCGCCGTCCTCCGACTCGCGCGAGTCGATGACCGCAGTATCTTCGGCCTTGCAGTAAGGGCATTTCATGTCAGGTCCACCACTCCGGCGCTTCGCGCCACCCCTCCTCTTCCGAGGAGGGGAAGGGATCAGCCCGCGGCGACGCGCTACGCCCCGGCCGCTTCCGCCGCGCGCTGGGCATTCGCGGTTTCAGCCACCCGGTATACGGGGAAGCGCGCGCAGAGCTCCTTCGTCTCGCCGGCCACGCGCTTCAGCGTTTTTTCGTCCTGCGGAGCATCGAGCACGTCGGCGATGAGGCTCCCCATGCGCCCGGCCTCGGCCTCGCGGAAACCACGGGTCGTCATCGCGGGAGATCCCAGGCGGATGCCGCTCGTCACCGTGGGTTTCTCAGGGTCGTTGGGGATGGCGTTCTTGTTGACCGTGATGTGGGCCCTGCCGAGCGCGACTTCGGCGTCGCGACCAGTGGTGCGCTTCGCGCGCAGGTCGACGAGGAACATGTGCGAGTCGGTGCCGCCGGAGACGATGCGCAGACCGCGTTCCTGAAGGGCATTCGCCATCGCCCTGGCATTCGCCATCACCTGCTTCTGGTAGTCGCGGAACGCGGGCTCGAGCGCTTCCTTGAAGGCCACGGCCTTGGCGGCGATGACGTGCATCAACGGCCCGCCCTGGAGGCTCGGGAAAATGCTCGCGTTGAGTATCTTCTCGTGCTCGGCTCCCGCCAGGATCAATCCGCCGCGAGGCCCGCGCAGCGTCTTGTGCGTGGTGCTCGTCACGAAGTGCGCGATTCCTATGGGGCTGGGATAGAGGCCGGTAGCGATCAGCCCGGCGTAGTGTGCGACGTCGGCCATGAACCAGGCGCCGATGCGGTCGGCGATCGCGCGAAAGCGCTTCCAGTCGATGACCCTCGAATACGAGGAAGCGCCGGCGACGATCATTCGGGGCCGGTGCGCGTTCGCGAGCCGCTCGACTTCGTCGTAGTCGATGCGCTCGTTCGCATCGAGCCCGTAGGCATGCGCCTGAAAGATCTTCCCGCTGATGTTGACCGAAGCGCCGTGGGTGAGGTGCCCGCCGTGGGCGAGCGACATGCCGAGGATCGCGTCGCCCGGCTTCAGCACCGAAAGATACGCCGCCTGGTTCGCCTGCGCGCCCGAGTGCGGCTGCACGTTGGCGTACTCGGCGCCGAACAGCTTCTTCGCGCGGTCGATGGCGAGCTGCTCGGCGATATCGACGAATTCGCAGCCGCCGTAGTAGCGCTTGCCCGGATAGCCCTCGGCGTACTTGTTGGTGAGCTGCGAGCCCTGAGCGGCGAGCACCGCGGGGCTGACGTAGTTCTCGGAGGCGATCAGCTCGACGTGGTCTTCCTGGCGCTGGTTTTCCTGCTGTATCGCCGCCCAGAGCTCCGGGTCGACTTGATGCAGGGTCTTGTTGGGATTGAACATTTCTTGGAAACCTAGGGTGGGGGTGCGAGGGCGAATATTACCATCCCCAGTGTTTCCGGGACTCAGTTTCATCGGCCAGCGGCACGGTTCTTCTCAGACGCCTGTGCCCTTACTGCGTCGAAGATCTCCCTCGCCAGAATCGGAAACGCCGCGCTCTGAAACTCCCGGTCGTCCATGTAGCGGGTGACGATCTTGTCGTTCTCGGCCATGCGCTCGATCATGAGGTCCTCGATCAGCTTGCGGATGCCGAGCTCGAACTTGTCGAGCGGATTGGCGAGCGCCGTCTGGATGACCTGCTCGTTCTTGGCAGGCCTTCTCCTTGATCTGCTGGAAGAAGAGGCGGTCTTCCTCGGTGAACTGGTGCCGAAGCGTTCGTTGAGCACCTCGATGATCTCGGACAGCGGCACCTTCTCGTCCTTGGCCTTGCCGGTGCCGACATCGGTCGGGCTCTTGACGTACTGCGCCTCGCCCTCCTTGAGCGTCGATCGCGCCCGAGAAGACGCGCTCCAGCCGGTAGTACTGCAAGCGCCACCTCGTCGCCGACCTTGATCGATCGTCGTGTCGCGGTCGAGCGGCAGATGCGGCAGCAGGAACCGTCCGTAGCTGTAGAGCATCTCCAGGTCCGGATCGGCGTAGGGGATGATCTGGCTCAGGAACGCGTAGATCTTCACGTAGCCGCCGAGCTTCTCGCGGAACTCCTCGCGCTTGTCTTCGTCCTCGATCGCCTTGAAGCGGTCCACGGCCGGCTGCAGGTGCCGCTGCATGTGCGCGTGGTCGGCGGCGCTCTGCCGCTCCGTCGGCTTGTAGAAGACTCTGCGCGAAGGCCTCGACCTCGCTCCAGTGGTAGACCTGCGCCTGATCGAGCTCGTGCTTCAGCGCTTCGAGCTGCGCGGGATCGGACGCCTCCTGCCAGGCTCGGTCGTGTCGTAGTAGGGCTTGAACGCGCGGTAGATGTTCTCCGGCGTCGTTGACGAAGTCGAGCACGAACGGCGCGTCCTTGCCGGGAATCATGCGGTTGAGCCGCGAAAGCGTCTGCACCGCCTGCACGCCGTCGAGCCGCTTGTCCACGTACATCGTGTGCAGCAGCGGCTGGTCGAAGCCGGTCTGGTACTTGTTGGCGACCAGCAGGACCTGGTAGTCCGGCGAGTCGAAGCGCTCGGGCAGCTGCGCTCTCGCTGATCGGCTTGCCGGTGACGACGTCGGTGTTCATGCCCGGCTCGGTGTACTCGAGGCCCGTCTCCGGGTCGCGCACCGTGCCGCTGAAGGCCACCAGCGGCCGGATGTCGGTGTAGCCGTTCTCCGCGATGTAGCGCTCGAACGCCAGCATGTAGCGCACGGCGTGCAGGCGCGACGACGTGACCACCATCGCCTTGGCCCGCCCGCCGAGCCGGTGCTTCACGCTGCGGCGGAAGTGCTCGACCATCACCTCGGTCTTCTGCTCGATGTTGTGCGGGTGCAGGCTCATGAACTTGGCCAGCGCCCGCGCCGCCTTCTTCTTCGGCAGCTCGGGATCGTCCTCGGCCGCCTTGAGCAGCCGGTAGTAGGTGGCGTAGGTCGTGTAGTTCGTCAGCACGTCGAGGATGAAGCCCTCCTCGATCGCCTGCCGCATGCTGTAGATGTGGAAGGCCTCCGGCTTGCCGCTCGGCGCCCGGCCGCCCGAACAGCTCCAGCGTCTTGCCCTTGGGCGTGGCGGTGAAGGCGAAGAAGCTCAGGTTCGGCTGCCGCCCGCGCGACTGCATGACCTGGTTCAGCCGGTCTTCCCAGTCCGGCTTCGCCCTCGTCGTTCTCGTCTGCCGCCGCGCCGAGGATCGCCTTCAGCTCGCGCGCCGTCTCGCCGGTCTGGCTGGAGTGCGCCTCGTCCACGATCACGGCGTACTTGCGCTTGCGCGATCGCCGCCTCCCACGCCTTCGCCTGCTGCCTTCTCCTCCGTCGGTCGCCTTCTCCTGGCTCTCGGCGCCGGCCGCGTGCAGCAGGCCGCGCAGCACGAAGGGGAACTTCTGCAGCGTGGTGATGACGATCTTGGTGCCGTCGATCAGCGCCGCCGCGAGCTGCTTGCGAGTCCTGGTCGATCGCCTTGACCACGCCCTGCGCGTGCTCGATCTGGTAGATCGCGTCCTGAAGCTGCTGGTCGAGCACGCGCCGGTCGGTGATGACGATGACGCAGTCGAAGACCTTCGCGGTCCTGCGCGTCGTGCAGGCTCGCCAGCCGGTGCGAGAGCCAGGAGATGCTGTTGGTCTTGCCGCTGCCCGCCGAGTGCTGGATCAGGTAGTTGCGGCCCGGCCCTTCGCCGCGCGCCGCGGCGACGAGCTTCCGCACCGCGTCGAGCTGGTGGTAGCGCGGGAAGATCATCGTCTCCTTGGTGACCCGCCGCTGGCCGCCCTTGCCGTCGTCGACCTTCTCCTCCTTCTTCTCGACGAACATGAAGTGCCCGAGGATGTCGAGGAAGCTGTCGCGCTGCAGCACCTCTTCCCAGAAGTAGCCGGTGCGGTAGCCGGACGGATGCTGCGGGTTGCCCGCGCCGCACTGCACCTCGCCCGGATGGCTGCCGCGGTTGAAGGGCAGGAAGTGCGTCTCCTCGCCGCGCAGCCGCGTGGTCATGTGGACTTCGTCCGGGTCGGCGGCGAAGTGCACCAGCGCGCGCGTCTTGAACTCGAACAGCGGCGCGCGCGGGTCGCGGTCCTCCTGGTACTGCCGCACCGGCATGGCGCCAGCTCTGGCCGGTGCCGGGATTCTTCAGCTCGCAGGTCGCGACCGGCAGGCCGTTCACCGCGAAGACGCAGGTCGACCGTGTCGTGCTTGCCCGGGATGGCAGGGCACCTGGCGCGTGACCGTCAGCCGGTTCTTGCGCGTAGAGCGCCAGCACCTCGTCGTTCAGGCCGTGCGCCGGCTTGAAGTAGGCGAGGCGGAAGGTCTTGCCGTAGAACTTGAAGCCGTGCCGCAGGACGTGGAGCGTGCCCTTGAGGTCCAGCTCCTTGACCAGCGCGTTGAGGAGCAGGTCTTCCAGGCCCGCGCCGTGCAGCGTCTGCATCTCGGCCCAGAGCTTCGGTTGCGTCTCCTCGATGAAGCGAAAGGATTCGCGCCGGGAAGAGCGCGCGCTCCTCGTCCCATTCCGCAAGGTCGCCGGATTGCCAGCGAGACTTCTCCTTGAGGATCGTCTCGACATAGGTTTCAAACGCCTTTTCGTTGGTCTGGGCCACGTCAGGACTTCCAAGTGAAGCGCACGCCGAGCTTCTCCAGCATCTCGAAGGTGTCGATGCAGGGAACCTCGAACGCGGCGCACACGTCCGGAATCTTGACCTCTTTCTTCGACTCGGGTGCGGCAACTTCCTGGGTCACCACCGTCAGCCCGTGCTCGCCGGCATGCGCGACCAGCCACCCGTCCGGCACCATCGCGAATTCCGCGAGGGCTTCAGGGCGATAGCGGTTCTGCGCTCCCGCCCAGCTGATGATCTTGCCGTAGCGGTCTCCGACCGTCTTGCTGTTTGTCGACTCGAAAAAAGTGGAAGGGGATTTGTTCTTCACCCATTCCCGCAGCTCGTCCTTGCCCTCTTCGATTTCCTTGCGGATTCGGTCGATGCTCGAGATGACGCCCTGTTTGTGATGCCACACCAGGCAGTCCCAGAAGCCCGGGCAAACATCGAACCTGTAGTAGCGGCGGTGCGCTTCCATCAGCACGCTCGCGTCGAGAAGATAGCGAGCGCGCCGCGCCATGTCAGAGACTGATACCCAGATCTTTCGCGTACTTGTCGAAGGTCACCCCATGCAGCCCGGTGAGGCTGTACGCCTCCCTGAAGAGCAGACGGCCTTCCTTCGCGGCGGACATCACCGCGCGCGCGAATCGCTTGCCCAGGCGGACGTTCTGGTTGTTGTAGAAATCGCCTCCGCCCTTTGCCTTCGCGGCCTGTCTGCGCTCGTCGGCCTGGTACGCCCGATAGAAATCGAAGAACGCATCGCGCCCGATCAAGTCCAGATCGAGCGCGCGCCGCGCGGCAACGATGGGGCTGACCTTGAATTCGCGCGCGAGTGCCTGGAAGGGTTCAGGCTGAGCTTTCGCACGCACCCAGAGTTCTCTGAGTTCTGCAGCCGGAACGAGAAACTCGGCCGCCACGCGGTTGCAGAAGACTTCACGCCGGTCGCCTTCCGCGTGAAGGTCCGGAAGATCGAAGATGCCGCCCTCGCCGATCCACAGGTGCGCCAGCTCGTGCGCGAGCGTGAACATCTGCGCAGAACGCGCGTCCGCGCCGTTAATGAACACCAGCGGCGCGTACTCATCCGAGAGCACGAAGCCTCTGAACTCGCTCGGGTCGAGCTTGCGGTGCGTGTCGTTGCCCACGACGCCGTTGATGACGACGAGGATGCCAGCCGCTTCTGCCGCCTCCCGCAAGACACTCAGCGCTTCAGTCCACGTTCCTATCCGGCCCGCCCAGCCGTCGCCCATGCCGAGCGTCCGGCGAACGTTCCTTGCGACGGATTCGATGTTGTCTGCGAGCTTGGCAGCGCCGATGTACGACTGACGCTCATGTCCCATTTCAATCAAGTAGTCGCGCATCCAAGCCTGCCGGCGCTGCATTGTGTGCAGCGTATCGATCAGATTCGGACTGGCACGCCTGATCGGCTGGTCGCGGGCAGTCCTAAAGTCCGGGACCGGCAGCTTTTCCTCCGGCGGCTCGGACAAGAAGAAATACCCGAGCGGCGTCCACGTCTTCTTCGCCAGCGTCTCGAGCTGCTTGAGCGTCGGCTGCGCGTCGCCGGACTCCCACTGCCCGATCCGGGGGAAATAGCGCGCGAGCGCCTCGAGGCTGCGGCCGGAGCGCTCGATCGCCCAGCGGATCAGCTCGGGGTTGACGTTAATGCTTTGTTCGGCCACGGGATTTCAGGAAACGCTCGCCACCTCAATCCTATTATCGTGGGTCTGACCCCGCACGTCGATTTTGCCCGTGACTGCTGCGGTAATCAGGGCGGTGCGGTACTCCTGAAGGCGCTCGATGACCGCGTCCACCTTCAGCATCATGCGATCGAGGTTCGCGGTCTCGTGATCCAGATAGTCGGCGATGACCGCTTGTTCGGAAAGTGGAGGAAACGGGAACGAGAAGTCCACAGCATGGCTGATGTTGAACTGTTTTTGTGCCGCGCCGTATTGAACGATCTCGATCTGGTCACGGCCAATCTGAGAATTTAAGGCATACATCAACCACCGTGAATTGAACCGCTCGTGTCTGCGAACGATCATCATCGACGCGCAGTTGGCGCCTTCCAGTTCAGGAGGGACCACGGCAGCAACACCGGGATACCCGACACGCACGACAACCAAGTCCCCAGAGTTCAGTCGGCTCTTTCTCAACGGTCCATCACTCACTTCCGGCGTACATCTATCGCAATCCGAGGTATCGATGGAGCCCTCATGAATATCCCCGCCAAGCAAGAACGGAACGCCTTCATCGCTGACGTAACTCGAGGGGTTGACGACGACCCCAACAGTAATTCCGTCCGAGATATGCCGAAGGCGCCTTATATGCCAATGCTCAGGTACATCGCCAATCCATGCAATGCCGGACGGTTTGAATTTGCGCCTTGCGGCCAACAGATGGCCTCGAGCAACGACGCGCGAGACGAGCGCGGCACGTTTTTCCTTTAGCCGCTCGGTCAACTCGCGCTTCTTCGCGACCAGCGTGTCAATTCTTACGGTCTCAAAATCCAGGAAGTCGGCAATGGCGCGCTGTTCATCGAGCGAAGGCACGGGAAACCAAGCCTCGCCAATCGATGACTTTGGCAATCCATAACGCGTAATTCCGGTCGCAGCCATTTGAAACTGCTGGTTGACCGCAGATGCCTGCATAGTGCGCAGTAGAAACCTAGGAAGAAGAACGTCCTGCCTTGGCCGAATGACAGCGAGGTGATATCCGCAAACGAGGTCTGGCGCCGATTCAACGACAAGCGCAGGTACTGCGATATCGTTCCACTCTTCCGAGTCTTTGGTAATCAGTACATCACCAACTCGTAAAGCGAAGCGAACGATCTCATCTGGGGTGGCCGTCGTTTCCATAAGGCCCATGTCGGGGCGAATCTCGTCGTTGTAATAGACGTCCGTATAGTTACAGAGCCGCACTGGCAACTCGTCGTCCGATGGCACCTTGTCCACATTGCTAACCCAAGATGTCGCCGCCGTTTTCAACCGCTTCACGTCCCAATACTCCGGTACGTTGCCAAGCCATTCGACGCCGCTCGGTTTGTATCGTGAGTAGGGCTTGCATCGCACGGCTAGGCCTTTTCGTGCCTGATATCGCTCACGCTGTAGTCTCCTTCAGCATTGCGACGATTTCGGTTTCCAGGATTTCGATGTCCGTCTCGATGTCCTCCAGTGGCCGCGGCGGTTCATAGCGGTAGAAATGCCGGTTGAGCGGGATTTCGTAGCCGACTTTGGTCTTGCTCTCGTCGATCCAGGCATCCGGCACGTGCGGCAAGACTTCGCGCTTGAAATAGGCCTCGATGTTTTCTTTCAGCGGCACGTTTTCGGTGTCGCGCAGATCCGGATCGGGCTCGGGGTTGCCGTTGCGGTCGCGGCAGATTTCGGCGGTTTCGTCGCGCTCGCCGAGCGCGTTCAGGACGGCTTTGAGTTCCGCCGCGTTCAGACGCACGCCGCGCTTCGCGGTCGACGGCCTTCAGGTCGGTCAGGAACTCCTTGCGGTCTTTGTAGAGCTTCTCGCCGGTCTCCTCGCCAAAGTCGCGGAGCAGCTCGCGGATGGCTTCTTGCCGCTGTCTGACCGTCTTCGATTTCTTCGCAGCCGCGCTTCTTCGTTCTTCTTGTTGCTGGTAGCGAGATTCTTGAAGCCGGATTCCTCGTTCCAGCCGCGCGATGCGCTCGGCGGTCGCCTGAAAGTTCAGCCGCAGCGGACGCTCGACGGTGATCTTGTGGAAGCCGAAGTCCTCGTTGTCGAAGACCTTGCTGACGACGAGCGTCTTTTCCTGTGCCGTCGATCGGTGAACTTGCGCGTCTCGCCGTCCTGGAAGTCGCCGTAGATGCGCGTGATCTCGCCGATCTGGTCGGGCTCGCCCTCGTCCTTGTCGCCGATGCTTGTTGCGTTTGTTGCCGAGGCTCTTCCTCATCTTGACGAAGAACTGGCGCGCGTCGATGAGCTGAATCTTTCCCTTGCGCTGCTGTCTCCTTGCGGTTGGTGAGCACCCAGATGTAGGTCGAGATGCCGGTGTTGTAGAAGAGCTGGTCGGGCAGCGCGACGATCGGCCTCCAGCCAGTCGTTTTCGATGATCCACTGGCGGATGTTGCTCTCGCCGCTGCCGGCGTCGCCGGTGAAGAGCGGCGAGCCGTTGAAGACGATGCCGATGCGGCTGCCGCCCTCCTTCGGCGCGCTGCATCTTCGAGAGCATGTGCTGGAGGAAAAGCAGCGAGCCGTCGTTGATGCGCGGCAGTCCGGCGCCGAAACGGCCGTCGTAGCCGAGCGTGTCGTGCTCCTTCTCGATGAAGCTCGCTGCTGCTGTTTCCACTCCACGCCGAACGGCGGATTGGCGAGCATGTAGTCGAACGTGCACTTCTTGCCTTTCTCGTCGCGGTCGAACGCCGTCCTTGGTGAAGCTGTCGCCGAGCACGATGTTGTCGGCATCCTCGCCCTTGATCAGCATGTCGGACTTGCAGACGGCCCAGGCTTCGTCGTTCCAGTCCTGCCCGAAGAGATGCGGATTGGCGTCTGCGTTGAGGTCGCGGATGTACTTTTCTGCGACCGACAGCATTCCGCCGGTGCCGCAGGCAGGGTCATAGATAGTTTTCACGACGTGGCTACGCCGCAAGTCCTTTTCCGGAGAAAGCAGCAGGTTCACCATCAACTTGATCACCTCGCGCGGCGTGAAGTGCTCACCTGCCTCCTCGTTCGACTGCTCCGCGCCGATGCGGATCAGCTCCTCGAAGACGTAGCCCATCTGCACGTTGTCCACGTGCTCGGACGAAAGGTCGAGACTTGCGAACTTCTTGACCACCTCGAAAAGCAGATTCTTCTCGCGCCATGCGTGCGATCTGCTCATCGAAGGCGAACCGCTCCATGATGTCGCGCACGTTTGCCGAGAAACTTGTTGATGTAGCCGTTGAGGTTGGGCGCGAGCTGGTTGGGGTCGTCGAGCAGCTTCGCGAAGTCGAGCCTGGAAAGGTTGTAGAAGGGCCGCTGGGTGATCTTCTGCAGCAGACTGCGGACGACGTTCTCCGGCTTGCTCTTGATCGCGGGATATTCCTCAAGGACCTTCGCCTTGGTGGACGCCAGCAGGCAATCGAAGCGCCGCAGCACCGTCAGCGGCAGGATCACCTTGCGGTATTCATTGCGCTTGTACGGTCCCCGGAGCAGGTTGCAGATGCTCCAGATGAAGTTCGCGAGCTGCGAATGAGTTTCGGCGTTCATTCCTTGCTCTTATGGCTCGCCAAGCTACGATTGTAGCGGTTTGCCGCCGCGACGCCGCCCGTTCAGACTGCTGATCTACTTCCTTGCCTCGACCTGCGCCGCCTCCCACAGGCGCCTTTCCAGCGCGTGGTTGGCGTCGTCTTTCTCGGTCGGTGCGACCCAGCGCATGAAGCCCTCCCCTTCAAGCAGCCTTCAGCACCTCGACCTCCCGGTCGAGCTTGCCCGCAATCGCGTCCTTCGCGACCTCCAGATCGTAGTGCGACTGGAGGTTCATCCACATCTGCGCCTCCATGCCGAAGAATTTTCCGAGCCGCAACGCAGTGTCGGCGGTGACGGCGCGCTTGCCTTGGACGATTTCGTTGATGCGTCGAGGCGGCACCGCGATGCCCTTGGCAAGACGGTGCTGAGTGATGCCTAAGGGCCGAAGAAACTCCTCCGCGAGAATCTCTCCGGGGTGAATGGGAGGCAACTTGCGCTTGGCCATGATGTTTCTCCGTCAGCGCCGGGTGGGTCGTCAACGCAGCCGGGGCCGATGCGTTTGTCGGGTGGTGTCATGAAAACACAGCCCCGTACTGCAGACGGCATCGATGCACGCATTGTACTTGTGCGCGGCCACAAGGCGATACTCGACCGGGATCTTGCCGACCTCTACAGGGTCCCTGTGCGGTCGCTCAATCAGGCCGTGACGCGCAACCTCGATCGTTTTCCGGAAGATTTCATGATTCAGCTCGAGTGGGAAGAGATGGAATCTTTAAGATCACAGATTGTGATCATAGACAGGAGCCCGGAGCGCGGCGGCCGCCGCGGCATGCACCTCAAGTACCCGCCTCGCGCCTTCACCGAGCAGGGCGTCGCCATGCTTTCCTCCGTGCTGCGAAGCAAGCGCGCGGTGCAGGTCAACATTGAGATCATGCGCGCCTTCGTGCGCCTGCGTGCTCTGCTCGCCTCCAACGCCGATCTGGCGCGAAAGTTCGCCGCGCTCGAAAAGAAATATGACGCCCAATTCAAAACCGTGTTCGACGCCATCCGAGAACTGATGGCACCGCCGGAGCCGAAGTCCAGGCGCCGGATCGGATTCATTTCCGGAGACTAGGGAAGCTACTCCCGTGCCGTCAAGGCCGACGCGTCCCAACCCCCACCCAGCGCTCTCACGAGCCCCACCGCGGCGACGAGCCTCCGTCCGAGTATCCCCACCGCGGTGCGCTCGTTGTTGAGCTGCGCCGTCTGCGCGACAGCCACGTTGATGTAGCTCACGATGCCGGCCTTGTACTGGTTGGTCGTGAGTTCCACAGCTTGGCGCGCCGCGCGCACCGCCTCGTCCTGCACCTTCGCTTCCTCTTCGAGAATGCGAAGAGCCGCAAGGTTGTCCTCGACCTCGCGGAATCCGGCGAGCACGGCCAGACGGTATTCGGCCACGGTGGCATCGTAGGAGGCGATCGCCTCCTCGGTCTGTGCGCGCCGCAGGCCCGCGTCGAAAAGGGACTGCACGAGCGCCGGGCCGATCGACCAGAACCTGCTCGGCGCGGCGAACCAGGTGGCGGCATCGGCGCTGCGCGAGCCGTATACGCCCGACAGCGTGAGCGACGGAAAGTAGGCCGCCTTGGCGACACCGATCTGGGCGTTGGCGGCAGCGACCCTGCGCTCGGCCGCGGCGATATCCGGGCGGCGCTCGAGCAGCTCGGAGGGCAGACCGACCGGAATGCCCGGCATCTTCAGGTCGCAGGCGCGTCTCGGAAATGGAGACGTCCGAAGGCGGCTTGCCGACCAGCACCGCGATCGCGTTCTCGAGCTGCGCGCGCTGCACGCCGATATCGATCGCCTGCGCCTGGGTGCTCTTCAATTGCGTCTCGGCCTGGACGACGTCCACTTTCGGGACCACGCCGGCCGAGTAGCGGTTGCGCGTCAGCTCGAGCGTTCTTTCGTAGGCTGCCGCGGTCTCGTCGAGGAGCCGCTTCCCCGCGTCCAGCACCCGCAGCTGAAGGTAGTTCGACGCCAGCTCGGACTGCGCCGAGAGGCGCGCCGCGGCAAGATCGGCCGCTCCCGCCTGCGCGCCTGCTTCGCTCGATTCCACCGTGCGCCGCAGGCGTCCCCACAAGTCCGCTTCCCAGGCGGCACCGACGCTCGCCGAGCGGTTGGTGATCACGCTTCCTGCGGTCGTTCCCCCGATCGCGCCGGAGGGCGAACGGCTGCGCGTCGCCGAAACGTTGGCGTCTACGGTCGGGAAATAGGCCGAGCGCGAGGCGTCGACCAGGGCCCGCGCCCGGCGGAACTGCGCCTCGGCCGCGAGCACGTTCTGGTTCGAGACCTCGACCTGCTCGACGAGGGCGTTGAGATGCGGATCGCCGAAAGCCTCCCACCACTTCCCGCCTATCTCCTCGTCGCGCGGTTGCGCCACTTTCCATTCGCCTGTTCCCTTGTACGCCTGGGGGACTGCAGCTTGGGGCCGGACGTAGTCGGGCCCTACAGCGCATCCCGCGAGCGGAAGGAAGACGGCGAGTGCGAAAGCCCGGCGCTTCATCTCACCTCCAGCGCCGCTCCGCGCCGGCGTCCGTCCAAACGCGCCGGCACCACAGACGGAACCGGTCGAGGTAGAGGTACACCACCGGTGTCGTATACAGCGTCAGAAGCTGGCTGAAAATCAGTCCGCCGACGATGGCGATGCCGAGCGGCCGGCGAAATTCCGAGCCGTCGCCGAAACCGATCGCGAGCGGTACCGCGCCCAGCATCGCCGCCATGGTGGTCATCATGATCGGACGGAAGCGCAGCAGGCACGCCTGGAAAATCGCCGCCTCGGGGCTCCTGCCTCCCTCGCGCTCCGCCTCGATCGCGAAGTCGATCATCATGATCGCGTTCTTTTTTACGATGCCGATCAGCAGAATCACACCGATCAGGGCAATGACACTGAACTCGGTCCGAAACGCCATCAGCGCGAGCAGCGCCCCGACGCCCGCCGAGGGCAAGGTGGAGAGAATAGTGATCGGGTGCACGGTGCTTTCGTAGAGGATGCCGAGCACGATATAGACGGTGAGGAGCGCGGCGAGGATAAGCCACGGCTGGCTCTCCAGCGACGCCCGGAAGGCGCGCGCCGTTCCCTGAAAGCTGCCGTGCACCGTCGTCGGCACGCCGAGCTGCGCCATCGCCCGGTTGATCGCGTCGACCGCCTCGCCGAGCGTCACGCCGAGCGCGAGGTTGAAGGAAATCGTCGAAGCGACGAACTGGCTCTGGTGATTGACGGCAAGCGGCGCGGTGGTGGGCTCGTAGCGCGCGATCGACGAAAGCGGCACCTGGCCGCGCGTGGGCGAGAGCACGTAGACGTTCGCGAGCGCCTCGGGGCTCTGCCAGTACTGCGGCGCGACCTCCATCACGACGTGGTACTGGTTGAGCGTCGAGTAGATGGTCGAGACCTGCGCCTGGCCGAATGCGTTGTAGAGCGTCTGGTCGATCATCCGCATGGTGATGCCCAGGCGCGCTGCGGTCTGCCGGTCTATGACGAGCGTCGTCTGCAGACCCTTGTCCTGCTGGTCGGTGTTGACGTCGGCGATCTCGGGCAGCTTGGAGAGCGCCTGGCGCACGCGCGGCTCCCAGAGCCTCAGTTCCGCCAGTTCGTCGGCCTGCAAGGTGAACTGGTATTGCGCGCCCGACTGACGGCCGCCCATCCGTATGTCCTGGACCGGAACGAGGAACAGGTTCGCGCCCGGCATCTGCGCCAGGCGCGGGCGCAGCCGCGCGATCACCTGGTCGACGCTGACCCTGCGCTCTCTCACGGGCTTCAGCGTGATGAACATGAAGCCGGAATTGCGCTGGCCGCCGCCCGTGAAGCCGACGACGTTCTCGACCGCCGGATCGCTGCGCACGATCTCGATGAAGTCGGCGAGCTTCTGACGCATCGCCTGGAACGAGATCCCCTGGTCGGCCTGAATCGAGCCGACCATGCGCCCGACGTCCTGCTGCGGGAAGAAGCCCTTCGGAATCTTCACGTAGAGATAGACGTTCAGGCCGACGGTCGCGGCGAGAATCAGCATCATCAGGCGCGAGTGGCGCAGCGCCCAGCCGAGGCTCGCTGCGTACTCGGCGAGCATCCATCGGAACACGCGCTCGCTCGCGAGGAAGAGGCGCCCGGGCCTGCGTTCGTGCGCGGGCCGGAGCAGCCGCGCGCACATCATCGGCGTCAAGGTGAGCGACACGAGCAGGGACACGAGGATCGCCACCGAGAGCGTCACGGCGAACTCTCGGAACAGGCGCCCGACGACGCCGCCCATCAGCAATATCGGGATGAACACGGCGATGAGCGACAGGCTCATCGACACGACGGTGAAGCTGACCTCCCGCGCGCCCTTCAGCGCCGCCTGGAACGGCGGCACACCAACGCGGCTTCCGCCCCTTCTGCATGTATTGCTCGAACGACGCTTTGATCGATGCGGGCCAGCGCTCGTCAGGCGCGTCGTAGTTCATGACGACGGCCTTGTACTTGCCGAACTCAGGCGCGAACGTTGTCAGCTCTCCAGTGGCAGCGGGCGCGGTGACGACGGTGACTGTGAAGAGGCCGGTTTCGTCGAGGATCTTCTTCAGCACTGGCGTCACGCGCTGCCAGTCGTGATAGGGACCGCCACTTTCGCCGTCGAGCAGCATCACAGGGACCGGCGCAGCCGCCAGTGAGGTGGCTGCGACGATGGCAAGCGTCCCGAGACATGCAACGACGATTCGGCTCAGGTGCAACTTAATCGCCTCTCCCATTCACTCGGACGGCAACGTGCTCGAGCACGTACGCCGCAATATGCTCCGCGCGGGTTCGTGTATCTCGCATGGCCGTTCGGAAATGGATACCCGACCAGATGCGCGCCATAAACGCCTCGTCGGCCGCGGCGGCGAAGCTTGGAAATGGTCGCACAACGCCGGGGAGACCTTCCGAGGTTCCTTGCACCGGAATGCTACCAAAGAACGCCGTCAGGATCGCCTGTGCGCGTGGATGTTGGTCATTACAACTGACGCGGAGAGCTTATGAGTGTGCGTGGCGGCGCGTCTTTGCGTTTCCCTTGGATTTGTCTTGGATTCAGTGGGGCGCTACAGTAGCGCGCGATGAGAGCAGGTGGCCTGGTCGTGATGCTCGCCGTATTGGCCGGCGCTCCGGCCTACGCTCAGCGCGATCTCGCTGGCGAGTGGGCCGCGCTCTATCACGAAGACCAGCCGCACCGCATCCCAGGTCCCGAACTCGGCGACTACACCGGGCTGCCGATCAACGACGCCGGGCGCCTGAAGGCCGACAGCTGGGACGCCTCGATCCTGACGCTGCGCGAGCACCAGGCCAAGCCTCACCCGTCCACGTATTCACTGCGCGGGCCGGCCAATATCCGCATCCGTCGAGAACTCGATCCGGTCACGCAGCAGACGATCGGATACGAGTTGTTCGGCACGTTCGGTCAGGCGACGCGCATGCTGTGGCTCGACGGCCGTCCGCATCCGCCCGCGCATGCCGCGCACACGTGGGCAGGCTTCTCGACGGCGCGATGGGAGGGGGACGCGCTCACGGTCTTCACCACGCACCTGAAGGCTGGATGGCTGCAGCGCAACGGCGTCGCGCACAGCGACCAGGCGACGATGACCGAGCGCTTCATCCGACACGGCAACGTTCTCACCGTCGTGTCGATCGTGGACGACCCGATTTACCTCGAGGAGCCGTTCATCCGCACGACGAACTGGGTGCTCAACCCGGGCATGGAGATCCGGCGTACGCAGTTCGACGTCGTTGACGAGGTCGCTGGCCGGCAGAAGGGTGACGTACCGCACTATCTGCCGGGATCCCCTGGTGCGCTCCAGAAGCTGAAAGAGTTTGCGACGCGCGTCGGATTGCCTCCGGCTGCCGCACGCGGTGGTGCAGCCACGATGTATCCCGAGTACCAGCGGACGATGAACCGGCCCGGCACGTCCTCGTATACGGCTGCCGTGCAACGGCTGCTCCGCCGAGTCGCGCCGAGACGGACAACACGCTTCGCATCGTGCACGTGCAGGGCAAGGTCCACATGATCGTCGGCGACGGCGGCAACATTGTCGTGCAGGCCGGCGATGAAGGTGTGCTGGTGATCGACACCGGACTCGAGGCCCGCGCCGACGAGTTGCTTGCGGCCATTCGACGCATCTCCGACAAGCCGATTCGTCTCGTCATCAACACGCACGTCCACGCCGATCACACCGGCGCCAACGAACGACTCGCCCGGGTTGGCGAGTCGCTGGGCGGCAACGCGCCGGGCAACTCGGGCCTGCCGCTGGCCACCGCACGCGTGCTCGCGCACGAGCAGGTGATGGCGCGAATGAGCGCGCCATCCGGACAGACGCCGCCGCGGCCGTTTGTCGCGTGGCCAACCGAAACGTTCTTCACTGAAGACAAGGAACTGTTCTTCAACGACGAAGCCGATCCAGTTGATTTACCAACCCGGTCACACCGACGGCGACGTGATCGTGTTCTTCCGCCGCTCCGATGTCGTCGCGAGCGGCGACGTGTTCCAGACGACGACCTATCCGGTGATCGACGTCGCGCGTGGCGGCAGCGTGAAAGGCATCATCAACGGGCTGAATCGGCTGCTCGACATCACCATCCCGAAGGACAAGGCGGAGGGCGGCACCTACGTCGTGCCTGGGCACGGGCGGCTTTCCGACGAGGCCGACGTCGTCGAATACCGCGACATGGTGACGATCGTTCGCGATCGGATTCAGGATCTGATTGCTGCGGGGAAGTCGCTGGCCGAGGTCAAAGCTGCCGGCCCGACCCGAGACTACGACGGCCGCTACGGCGCGACCACTGGTCCATGGACCACGGATCAGTTCATCGAGGCCATTTATCGCGAGCTTGCACGACGGTAGTGTCCGGCGCAGCACGTCGTGTCCGGCTTTAGCCGGACTGACTCATCGCCGGTCGTAGACCTGCGTGCTGCTGTATTCGGATCCCGCCGCGTCCTTGCCCTTGGTGACGATGGTCAGTGTGTTGCGGTCGGACGAGAGCGTCCAGGTCGCGCTCTCGGTCGCGCCGCGCTCGCCGGACGCTGTTCGCTCGATCGTCGCCGCGTCCACGCGCTTGAAGACGACTTTCGCAGCCGATGCGGTCACCGCGTACTCCTTGCCATCGAGCTTCGCGGAATACGTTGTTCGCGCGAGGGGGGAGTCGTTGCCGTTGGTGCGCCGCCACGTGGACGTCGTGTGCGTGAAGCCTCCGTCCGCGAATGCGAGCGTCATCTCGCGGCGATACGGCATGGTGTTGGACGGCAGATATTGCGACTTGAAGGTGTTGAGCACCCAGTCGCCGTCGAACGGCTCGCTGCTGGTGCGTCGCGTCGTTGTCGCCGGCTTCGCCGTCTCGGCCGCCGCGGTCCGCGTTGTGCTCGCGGCTGCGCGCTTGCCCTGATCTTGTCGAAGGGGTGCCGCGCGTGAGGAGAGCCTCGTCTTTGCCACCTGCGCGCTGAGCTCTTTGAACGCGGTCTCGAGAAAGCGGTCGGTCGTCCAGGGGCCGCTGGCCAGTCCGTATGTGCCGTCGTACTCGAGCGTGACCTTCGCGGCCTTCACGTCCTGCAGTGTGCCGCCCTCTTCCGCAATCAGCTGAATCCGATCGCGGATGATCGTCAGCATGTCCCGGTACTCGACGAGGTCGATCTCGTTGGCGATGCGGCCGTGGCCGGGAATCACGCGCGTGCCGCCCATGGCGTTGAACTCGGGGATCGTGATGTCGATGATGCGATTCAGCGCGTCGATCACACCCTGGAAGCTGCCGCCGCGTCCGGTATCGATTACGGGATAGCCGTTCAGCACGAACACGTCTCCGGCGGCGACGACGTCGGACTTGCGGAAGAAGACGATCAGATCGCCGTCGGTGTGGGCGGATGGCAGGTGGATCATTTCGACGGGTTCGCCGGTGACGAACATCGTTTTCTTGCTAGCCAGGAAGGCATCTGTCGGCAGCATCGCCGTGGGCATTGCCGCCGAGCCGTCGCGCGGGTTGGCCATGCGCGAGAACGTGTTCTCGTGCGCGTAGACGCGCGCGCCCTGGCCGAGGATCGCGTTGACGGTTCCTTCGGCGGACGTGGCGAGCGCTGCGTTGCCGCCGACGTGATCGAGGTCGCTGCTGGTGTTGACGATGTAGCGAATCGGCGCGGGCGAGAGCGATGCGGATCGCCGTGAGTACCTTCTGCGACATCGCGGCTTCGTTGGAATCGACCACCATCACCGCATCCGGCCCGACCTGCACGGTGATGTTGCTGCCCGCACCGGCGAGCAGGTAGACGGAACCCTGGACCGGCAGGATCTGAATGTCGCCGCGGCTCGCGTAGGTCGGACGCCCCGGCCGATACATCGGCGCAGCGGCATTCTGCTGCGCGCGGATGTCGACGCCGAGCGCAAACAGCCCGACAGCCGCCGCGATCCGTGCGAAGGTCAGCGGCTTCACCGCGAGCCCTTCTTCTCCGTCGCACGCATCATCTCTTTCAGACGTTCGACGTACTCTGGATATAGCGTCTCCTTGCCGCCGAGCGTCGCGTCGAGCGGCAAGCCGTTGGCGTCGGCGTACTCGGGATGACGCGTGCCGAGCGGATAGTGCGGCACGTCACCAGGCTTGAGGTCAGGCAGTTCTTCCGCGATCTCCACTTGCCCGATCGGTGGCTCACGCTGATTCGGATTCCACCGCCACGTTTGGGTTCGAACCATCGGCTCATCGAGAAAGATCGGATCGTCGACCTGCGACATCATCATCAGCAGGTTGCCGTGGCGGATGAAGTACTCCGTCATCACCGCGTACGGGCTCGACGGGATACCGTTGCGCTGCAGAAACGCCTGCTTCATGTGCGTCGTGGTGACCTTCAGCATTCCGTTTTCCCACACGCCGGTGGAGAACCCGTTCCAGAGATGCTCGGCGAACTCCGACGGATGCGGACGGCCGTCCAGCCAGATCGTGCGGTTGGCGTTCTCGAACAACCCGGTGATCGTGTAGCCAATCAGACGTCGTGAGACCGGGTCGATGATCTCGCCCATGTGGAAGTTGGGGCCGGGACCGCGCATCGAATACTGCGCGGGGTGCGGCCGCGCCTGATGCTCAGGCACAGCCTGGATCGTCGAGTTCCAGGAGAGCGCTTTCTGACGGCCGGCGGCATTGATCGGAAAGCCGGTGAAGTTGCCCAGCTCTGGTCCGGGATCGACTCGAATCAACAGTTCTTCCTCGTTGGACATCGTCCACGAGCCGGCCAGATCGACCATCGTCGGCGTGCGCGGTCTGGCCCTGGTCCTGCGCGGACGAGGGCGCGCCAAGCGATGCGGCGGTGATGAGCGCCGCGGTCGCGGCGACGAGTGCTCGATGAGTCAGGATCTGCATGGCGTCGGTTTCCACTTCGAGCCGTCCGCTTCGCGCTTGAAATGGGTGCTCGTCGTGTAGTCGTTCAGGAGATAGCGCGGATCGCTGACGACGGACGTGACGACGAGCCAGGTGTCGCCGTTGGGAAACGCCATGCGGTCCCGGTCCTCGAGCAGCGCTCGCGCTTTCGCTGTAGGCGACGCCGTTCTTGCGCAGCCAGCCCTCGGCAAGATTCGTCGGTGACGACCTTCAGCGTGCCGCCTTGCGGAGGTGCGGCGCCGATGGCCCTGCCGTTGCGAAGCACGGGTGGACCGCCAATCGGTTCCCATTCAGCCAGCGAGTGGCCCTGCAGCGAACGCGCGCCCGGCGATGCGGCTCGATCGAAGCGCAGGACGCGCGTCTGCTGTCCCGCATCCGTCTCGACGCTCAGTGCATCATCACCGCGCCAGGAAATCCGCAGGCGGGTGGGAATGCGCATCAGCCCGCCGGCGCCGTAGGCTTTGCACGATCCGTCCGTCGATGGATCCCACTGATCCGCGACACGGCGGCCCTCGTCGGAGAGTGGAATGCTCGTGTAGTCGCCCTTCCTCGGCGTCCGCATCCGCCACAGCCAATCCTCGGTCACGACGGAGACCCAGTTGCCGGTGAGATCGACGGGAGCGGCCGTGCGCGGCGAGCGGGGTCCAGACGATGCCGTCTGCGCGACGCAGTCTGCTGCGCGAACGCTCGATGACCGGTCAGCGCTGCCATGACAGCTGCGCAGATCAGGGCGAAAAGCACGACGCGACGGTTGGGTGTTCCTCGCGACATGGTGGCGCAATCTACGTCCCGGAAAGTTCGAATGTCAACGATTGCAGTGTCCAAACGCCCGAAACCCAAACCAGTTGACTTTGGGCCGTGCGACCTCGGGTATCTTAACGCCGCACTGATATTCCAATCCTCCTCATTTCGGCCGTCCTGATTCTTCGTTGGTCGACATCGGGTCACTGGGTCCGTCACGCGGGGCACCACGTCAAGGCACTAGGAGGTTAGGTATGCGGATACTCGGGAAGCTCGGCGCCCTTGCGGGAGCGCTCGTGTTGCTCGTTCCTTCGATGGCGCTGGCGCAAGCGTCGATCACCGGCAACGTCAAGGACACGTCAGGGGCGGTGCTCCCCGGCGTGACGGTCGAAGCTGCCAGCCCAGTGCTGATCGAGAAGATCCGGACGGTCGTCACCGACAGCAACGGTCGCTATCAGATCGTCGATCTCCGGCCGGGGACATACACCGTCACGTTCACGCTGACCGGGTTCAACACCTTCAGGCGTGATGGCGTGGTTCTCGCGGTGCGGCCGCGAACACCGTCGATGCCGATCTGCGCGTCGGATCGCTGGAAGAAACGATCACGGTCACCGGCGAAGCGCCCGTCGTTGATACGCATACGCTCGACCAGACAGCAGGTCTTGAGCTCCGACGTTGTCGATGCGCTGCCGAGCGCGCGCAACTACGTCACCCTGGCTCGCATGGTGTCCGGCACCAACGCCAGCGGCAATGGCGCCAACGATGTCGGCGGGTCGTTGATTCAGGACGTCGGCGGTAGCGTGACTGTCCACGGCAGCCGCACCACCGATCAGCGCGTCACCGCCAACGGCATCAACACGATGACGCTGCAGGCGGGCGGCAACATCGGCGGCCAGACGCCGGACGTCGGGATCGGCGGCCGAGGTCTCGATCGACACGACGTCACTCTCGGCTGACCTGCCGACCGGCGGCGTCCGCATCAACTTCATCCCGCGCGACGGCGGCAACCGGTTCGCCAACTCCGCGTTCTTCACCTTCGCGAACAAGGGCCTGCAGGGCGACAACTTTTCCGACGAGCTGCGCGCCGCGGGCCTGGCGACGCCAACGAAGATCGTCAACAACTTCGACCTCAACGAAGCCTTCGGCGGTCCGTTCAAGAAGGACAAGGTGTGGTTCTGGTTCTCGACGCGCTACAACGTCCGTGAAGGGTGAGGCCGGCATCTTCACCAACGCCAACGCCTTCAAGACGAACGAGTGGCTTTACGTCCCGACGACAACACCGGCGGTCAACGAGGGCCAGCAGTTCAACAACAGCCTTCGCGTGACGTGGCAGGTCAACCCGAAGGTGAAGATCGCCGGCACGTACAAAGCGGACAAGTGGTGCAACTGTCCGAACCAGATCAGCGCGACGCGTGCTCCCGAGGCCGCGCGCGACCGGCGTTTCCCGCGGCTGCGGCAGGAGCACGCGGAAATGACGTCGCCGATCACCAACAAGCTGCTGTTCGAGGCTGTGGGTCTGCACCTCTTCGAGCGCTGGGGCGACATGCACCTCCGCCATAAAGGTGGATCGCTCGACGATCCGGCGCTCGAGGCGCTGCTTCCGCAGCTGATCTCGGTGACCGAGCAGAGCAACAACCTGATCTACCACCGGCGGGAGCCAACAACAACAACACCGCGGTGCCGAGCTTGACGTATCGCGCCGCGATGTCGCTACGTCACCGGCTCGCATGCGGTCAAGGTCCGGGTTTCAATCGCACCGCACGGGTATCTCGAGGAATCAACAGTGACCACGCTGAATCCGGTGAGTTACCGTTTCATCCAGTGGGGTGCCGAATCAGATCACCGATGCATCGGCCCGTTCCGTCGAAATCGAACTCGACAACGATCTCGGCTTCTACGCCCAGGATCGCTGGACGCTGAACCGCGGATGCTCCAGGGTCTGGCGCTGCGTTTCGATACTTCGCGACCAGCTTCCCTGAGCAGACGGTCGGATCGGCGCCGCTCATGCCGACATCGCAACGTCACGTTCCCCGAAACAGGAGAACCTCGTGGAAGGACTGGACCTACCCGCACCGGGCTCGTCTACGACTTGGGTGGCAACGGCAAGACCGCCCTCAAGGTGGCGTTCAACAAGTACCTGCTCGGGCAGACACTGGTGGAACGGCGCTCGGACGCACGTAATCCGGTCCCGATGGTGACACTGCGAACCGCAGTGGATCGATGCGGCATGGAGGCCGGGATTCAATGCGACTACGTTCGCCGTGCGATCTGCTGAATCCGCTGGCGAATAACGGAGAGGATCCCTGCGGTCCGATTTCGCTGATCACGTTTGGCACCGACCGGGCCCGGCGAGCTGTACGACGAGGACCTGATTCCGGGCTGGAACCATCGTCAGACGAACTGGGAGTTCTGATCACGTGCAGCGCGAGATCCTGCCGCGCGTGCGCTCGACGTCGGCTACTTTCGCCGCGTGTGGACCCACTTCCAGGTCACCGACAATCTGCTTCTGACGCCGGCGGACTTCACCAGGTTCGACATCGACGTGCCGCCGATTCTCGGCTGTGGGCGGCGGCGGTTACCCGGTCCGGGGTTTGTATAACGTCATTCCGACGAAGTTCGGACAGGTCAGCGAACCTGAACACGTTGTCCGATCACTAGGGAACGAGGTCGACCACTGGAACGGCGTTGACGTGACGGTTCGATGCGCGGCCGACGACCGGGCTCACGCTCCAGGGTGGTCTGTCGACCGGTAAGACAAATCGAGGACAACTGCGAGATCGTCGCCCAGTTGCCCGAGATGCTGTTTCTGGGGGGCGCACGGCGCCAATACCACGAACGCGCCGGCACCGTGGCGCTCCACGCAGTTCTGTCATCGCGAGTCGCCGTTCCTGACGCAGTTCAAGGCGCACGGCGTCTACATGGAAGATCGATGTGCAGGTCTCTGGCTCTTTCCGCAGCACGCCGGGCACGTCGCTGTCGGTGGGCTACACCGCAACCAACGCCATCCTCACCTCCTCGTCGACGCTCGGCCGCCCGCTCTCGGGGACCGCTGCGAACATGGTAATCGGGATCGAGAAGCCG
>CAVOUJ010000019.1:0-43021 GCA_963699535.1 uncultured beta proteobacterium
CTTCGGCTTGGCCAAACTCTACCGACGGACGAGCAAGCGCGAGAAAGCACAAGAGCACTTCACGACCGCCACCCCGATGTATCGCGAAATGGACATGCGGTTCTGCCTGGAGCAGGCGGAAGTGGAAATAAGAGAGCTGGCCTGACGCGTTCGGGGTACCAGCACGTCAATAGCGCATCACTTCGCCGCGCAACGGACGCGCAGAAAAGTGTTGTATGGGAACATCTTCTGTATAGCTTCAGATGGGATTGCAAGTACGTCCCGGTGCGCCGATCGGGTGACCACACATTGAAAACACGCTACGGTAGCGCAGGGGCCGCCATGCGCTCAGCCGCAAATTCCGTGAACTTGCGGGGCGCCATTGTCTCGGCGAAAAAGTAGCCTTGAATCTGGTCGCAAGCGAGGCTGCGGAGAATGGCAAGTTGGCCTTCAGTTTCCACACCTTCGGCCACGACCTCTTTGCGCAGGGCGTGCGCCATCGCAACGATGGCTGCGGTGATCGCACGCGACTCGGCATTCGTTTCGAGATCCCTCACGAAGGACTTGTCGATCTTCACGATGTCGAACGAGAATTGTTTGAGGTACGCCAGCGAAGAGTAACCCGTTCCAAAATCATCGATCGCAAGGCGAATCCCCAGGTCTTTGAGCGCGCGCAGCGCTTGGTGGACGTCGTCGTTCGCGCTCATCAACAAGGACTCGGTGATCTCCAGCTCGAGGCACAGCGGCAGGACTTCGTGCTTCGCTACCGTGCGCGCCACGAAATCCACGAAATCGCTCTGCCGGAATTGGCGGGCGGACACGTTGACTGAGAGCCGGTTCAGGCGAATGCCCCGAGATGCCAGCAGCTTGTATCGAGCGCAGGCTTGGTCGAGAATCCATCTGCCTAGAGGCTCGATCAATCCAACCTCTTCGGCGAGTCCCATGAAATGGGATGGCAACAGCAGCCCGCGCTGCGGGTGGTTCCAGCGTAGCAGAGCCTCGGCGCCGCAAATCTCTCCGGTGCGCAAGTCAAGCTGAGGTTGATAGTGCAGCTCGAACTCTGTCTGCGCGATTGCACGGCGCAGCTCGCGCTCGAGCGCTACGCGCGCGCGAGCTTCGACGTTCATCCGGTCTTCAAAATACACACTCTTGTTGCGTCCGGTGGCTTTCGCTCGGTACATGGCCGTGTCCGCGTTTTTGACCAGCGCGTCGGCGGTGGTTCCGTCGTGCGGGTAAAGAGCAATGCCTACACTCGCACTCAGGAATCTTTCGTCCCCCTCGACCAGGAAGGGCCTTGCCATGGCCTGGACCAGTTTGTCGGCGAGCACGCCAGCGCTCTCGGGCGTGGTGATTCCAGGCAGGAGGACCGTGAACTCGTCGCCGCCGAGACGGGCGATGAAGTCGCTTTCGCGCGCACACTGTTTGAGGCGTGTCGCGATTTCCTGTAGCAGGAAATCGCCAGCGGAATGACCCGCCGTGTCGTTGACGTCCTTGAAATGGTCGAGGTCTACGAACAGCACGGCCACGCAGGTCTGTGTGCGTGCGGCCTTGACCAGTTGCTGCGAGAGTTCGTCCTTGAAGTACAGGCGATTGGGAAGTCCGGTCAACGTGTCGTACCGTGCCTGGTAATAAAGCTGCTCATCGCGCGCGGCGGTCGACAACGCAACTCCGAGTCGGTCACGAAAGTCGCGAGCATGTGTCATGTCGTCATCGGTGAGCACCGGGCGCCTGCGATACCCAAGGACAATGATGCCGGAGAGCTTGTCCTTCCAGACAATGGGCAATACGAGGAACGCTGTCGCAGGAAACGCGGCCAGCGGAGCCAGATAGCCTTTTCGCACCTCATCATGCTCGACCCAGAAGATATCCTGTCCTGCAGTTAGCTCCTCGATTTCTTCTCGCTGCAATTCCGTGCGCGCAGTAAACGGCACGCTCAGAGTGTGATAGTCCTGAACGTGGCTGCGAGCAGTATCCGTACTGTCGGGATCGGCGATCGTGATGCAAATATAATCGGCTGGGATGACGTCGTTGAGGCGGGCCAAGATCATTGCCAGCACGCGATCGACGTCCAGCGTAGATAAGATGACCCGATCGATCTCGGACAGCGTCGTGAGCGCGTGGAACTGTTTGCCCAGACGCGACGCCATGGTGTTGAACGAATCCGCCAGCTCTCCGAATTCGTCCCGGCGAGCGATGTCGATCTGATCGCCGAAGTCTTGCGCCGCGATGCGCCGCGTGCCGTCGATCAGGCGCTCGAGCGGCACGAGCGTGCGTCGGATCTGGGTGACGCTGAGCATGATAACCATCAGAATCGCTAGCGCGAGCACGGGAAGGAAGAGGTGCATAAAGGCCGAGGCGGCCGCCAATGCTTCGGATTCGGGTTGACTCACCACCACCGTCCAACCGTGAATGAAGAACTTGGGTTTGAGGAGAATTCGGTAGTATCCCGCGAGATAGCGAACCTGCTTGTCGGTCCACTCCAGTTGGCGCAACGCGCTGGGTGCGTCGTCATGCCCAATCGCTGCCAGGACCGGCGGCGCCGTCGGGGTCGAACAGTAGAGGACCTCGTTGACTTCCCTGAAGACGCATATATCCGTGTTATACGGTAGCTCGGTCGGATCACCCCACAGGAAGCGTCGATCGAGTTCCGCGAGCAGATAACCTCGTCCGGGCTCGCCTTTCCCGAGCGCGCGCATCATGAATACTCTCGGCTCTGCGCGCGGCCCGTCAACTGAAAACAGGATCGTCTTGCCCTCAGCGAGGTGGTGCCGCTCGTCTGCGCTGGGAGCGTATCGGATCGTTGTTGGGGCGCCGAACAGCGTTTGTGTCGTGGCGTCCGACCGGATCAAGGCGAGTGAGACGATCTTGCCCTTCGCGCGGATGCTGGGATCAGAACGTCGGTCCGCGTCCCCACTCAGGTCAGGGGCGAGTTGCTGCAGCAGATCCTCCACCAGCAACAGCCGCTCGTACAAAGCCATGCTGTTAGCCTTGCTCAGCTTAGCAAGCTCGGCTCGCGTTTGCTGCAACAGGAGCTGGTCGACCTGCCGGATCGATAGGAAGGCAATCCCCGCTGAGGGAATCAGCGCCGAGAGCAGGAACAGTGCAAAGATGCGCCGGGCGACCCTGCTGCGCAAGAATGTGCCGTGCAGTTTCATCGGCACCCGGCTCTAGAAGTCGCTGGCGAGGCCGATGAACGCGCCGTCGTGCGCCCGGATCACGTCATCGAGGCTGTCCTTTTGCGTGATCTGCGGTTTGGTCAGTCCATCCTTACCCAGGCTGTATAGGTCATAGTCTGAGTTGAGTGGATTCAGCTTGTGGTCTTTGCGGGCGGAGCCGTTGCCATTCTTCGCCTGGAGATTGACGTACACATAGGGCCGTCCCCAGGGATCGAGCTTCGCCGCCTGCCCAATTGCGTTGAGGTCGTCGGGCAGGACGAGGTAGTTGACCTCGTATTGCTTGATCGCCATCTGCAAGCTGCCAATGTCGACTGCCGCTTGATATACACGAGTCCTTTCGCTGTAACGATTGTACGAAGTCGACGCCAGCAACCCCAGGACTCCGATGATCGCGAGCGCAATCACAAGCTCAGCGACCGTGAATCCTTGCGAAACGCAGCGCGGAATGCTTGGCCGAGCCGCATTGATGTTCGCGACACGATCCTGTAACCATCGAGGCATGGCACACTGCCGGGAACTTGGGTTGGCGTTGGGGCGTTGATCCATCAATCGTCTGGTCAGCAACTGCTATGCCATGACGACATCGACCCTAAGAACACTCGCGGCGCTTTACAACAGAAGGAAATTCCCTACCGTTACGGATTGCATCGCCTGCGCAGCCCGTGGCGACACATCGACGTTTTCCAAAGACGCAGCACTTGATCGAGAATCCGATAAACCGGTATTTTCTGAACTCGGAAATGCCCCCAAGATGAAGAAGAATAAGGACGGTTTACTAACGCTCTACTGCTCAGGGTCGAGGGTTGCCCTCGACCAGGTAAGTTCAAGGGCATGCGGGGGCAGTTGCGCGGCGGTGGCAAGCGTGCGCCCGGCGCAAGTTCACTGACAGCAGAAACGAGCGGCGAGTATTGGATTGAGGAATAGGTAGGCTCACAGACTCGCAAGGGCGCGAACGGTACAGCCGCTGCGTATTCGTTCACCTCTTCTGAGTAGAGCGAGACGTCTGTTCTTCGGCATTGCGTTTCATCCATTCCTCAATGTCTCGCTGGACGACGCCGAGGCAGAGACGCGCACTCTGCGCTTTCTCCATCGTAAAAGGCCCGCGCAGCGCCCGCGAGAGCTGCTTTACACAGAGCTTAGCAAAACTTAGATCGCCATTGATGTCGAATGCCATGAACGCGCTACACATCTAATCGCCGTCACGCGGCGGTAGTCAGAATGTATCGGGGCGGAGATCGCGCGTCAAAATATGTCAAATCAATGCCTGAGAGAGAGCGCAGCAAGACGTGGCCTCCGCCAAGATCTCCGAGCGCACGGCGTGTCCGGTAGGAGCATGTACGGACTCGACCGAAGCTATGGTCCAAAGAAACCCTAAAAATCTGGCCGAGGACGTGGCTGAGTTCGTCGTGGATCCAGCTGGGTATGACAAGAAAAAGGGATCGAAACCCAAGCCCTAAGGCGCTATCGGGAGTCAACTGCGTCTTTGCGTTCCGCCCCCGCGGGGACATTCGCGGGCAGAGCGCATACGCGCGGGCGGCTATCCGTCATCAGGCAGAATTCACAGCCAGTTCTGATAGCGGAGTCGGTCTAATTCGATCAACTGGGCAAGAAAGCGCCCTTGGAGCGCATCCAGCACAGCGTCGGACACGCCCTCGCTCCGCCATCGCGCGAGTTGCGATCCCGATATACCAGTGATCAGGTGCTCGCGGACCACATTTGATCTGCCAACACCGATTACATGCTCTAAGCGGGAGTGGCGCACCAAGTCGATGATCTGCGCGTCGGAAACACCTCGCCTGCCCATGTCTACAATGTCCGATACCGAGACTCCCTTCACTGAGCCTCCGCTCAAGCTGGGTAAGACCCAGTCGGGTACGCCCGCGGGCAGACCGGGAGGATGGCGTCCAGGCACATCGCTGCTCGCGACGCCGAAGCCGGAGACCATTCGGTCCAGATCTACGGGCTGAGGGTAGCAGTAGGAACAGCCTCCGAGGCGGGGGCCGGCCATCGAACGGCGCGTCAGCTGGTCCACGTTGCTCACGAAGGACTGTTGCAGATCATCCAGCACTTCGTCGGACACGCCAGCCGCCTTGAGCTTGCCGAAGTCGGATCCGCGCAGGGCGTAAGAGGTTTGCGAGGCCCGTAGGCGCTGAATTACATCCTGGGGGCGCGCGCCCGATCCGCTCATCCTGACCACCTCGGAGATGGGAAGCGGCGAGGCGAAGGCTGCGCCCGCGCTCAGCGCAACGACACAAATGATTGCGAAGATGGCTTTCGGCTTCATGGTGGCGAGTTCGCCAATGTAGTCCTGCGCAACCCGCTAGATGATGCCACTCTACAGCCTCGGTCGCATCTCGCCCCGCCCGGCCTCTCTCGACGCCTAGAGGTCCACTCGAAACCGGGTCAGCACGTGCCAAGCGGCTGAAGCAAACGAAACAAAAGAGGCCTCACGGTGAAATTTCCCTAACGCGCCTGCTCATTACACTGCAAAGCAATCTCTGCTTCACGGGGATCCCCCCATGACTACGACCAGGCCGGTACCCAGTGCAAGTTTCGCGCAAGAGGAGCTCTTCTTGTGTATAGCAGACGACGACGCGGCGCGACTGTTCTACGCCCTCCTCGAAGACGAAGACGAGGTAGAGAAGGTGTTTGGCGAATTTCTAGTTTCGGCCACCCCGCTTCAGTAACGAGCATCCCAACGCCGCGCAGCGCTAGTCAGGACATCCGCACGATCCAGGAGTTACTGGGGCACAACCATGTCGACATGACGATGATCTACACGCACGTGCTGAATCGCGGCGTGGGCGTGCACCGCCCAAACCACCAAGGAGATGCATCATGAGCAACGGAAAACCTTACGAAGGCAGCTGCTTTTGCGGCGCGGTTCAGTTCACGGTCAGCGGTGAGCCAGCCGCAATGGGCTATTGCCATTGTGAATCGTGTCGAAGCTGGTCGGCAGCGCCTGTCAACGCCTTCACTTTATGGAAACCCGAAGCGGTCCAGATCACGCGGGGAGCGGACAACATCGGCACTTACAGCAAGACGCCGCGCAGTGATCGCAAGTGGTGCAAAACGTGTGGAGGCCACATCTTCACCGAGCATCCTGCGCGGCGCCGTTTGGCCCGATGATCAGCCGGCGCTCGCCCGGCATCACTTCGAGCGAGACTCCGTTGATCGCGGGCACCCCGCCGAAGGATTTCTTCAGTCCCTGCAACTGAAGCGCCGGGTTCATCTGTTCCTCCAGCGCGCCCACCAGCGGCGAAATCCGGGCACCACCCCGTCGGGCATGAAGACCACGATCACGACGAACACGAATCCGAGCAGCATGTTCCAGCGCTCGATGTAGGTCGAGACGTAGTTCTTGAGGATCATGACGATCGCCGCGCCCACGATCGGCCCGCCGAGGGTTCCCGAGCCCCCGGCGATCACGGCGAGCAGGCCCTCGGCGGAATTAGTGAGCGAGAGCGACACCGGGTGGATGTACTTGTGGTAATAGACGAACAGCAGCCCCGATACCGCGCCCCAGAAGCCGGCATACACGAAAGTGACCCAGCGGATCATGCCGACATCGTGGCCGAGCGCGCTCATGCGCCGCGGCTGGTCGCGCGTGCCTCGCAGCGCAGCACCGAACGGCGAATCGACGAACTTCGCCATCAACCATATCGACGCGACAGTGACGATCAGGGCGAAATAGTAGAACTCGGTCGCGCCGTCCAGATTGATGCCGAACGGCGCCGGGCGCGTGAGGCCGCGCAGGCCGTTGTCGCCGTCGGTAACCGATACCCAGCGATAAGCGGTCCCCCAAAGCACCTGCGACAGCGCGAGCGTGAGCATCAGGAAACCGAGGCCGGTTGCGCGCAGCGCGATCAGCCCGAACGCGCAGGCCATCAGCGTCGTGCCGGCGAGCGCGATCGGCGCGGTGAGCCAGTGGCCGAGCCCGAGCTTCAGGTACAGCCATGCCGACATGTAGGCGGCGACGCCGACGTAGGCCGCATGGCCCAGGGTCGGCAGCCCGCCGTAGCCCAGGAGCAGGTTGACGCTGGCGGCGAAGATCGCCGCGATCAGTATCTGGCTGGTGAGATTGATGTAGAACTCGCCAGCGACCCACGGCATGCCGAGCAGCAGTACCGCCAGGAGGCCCAGCCAGGCGGCGCGCTTCATGCGGCGAACTTCCCGAACAGCCCGCGCGGCCGGAACGCGATCACGAAAATCATCGGCAGGAACAGGATCACGTACGCGAGGTCGGGCAAGAGCGCGACCCCGAAGGTGTAGATGAAGCCGATGATGAAGCTGCCGACGAAGGCGCCCACCAGGCTCCCCACGCCCCCCAGCATCACGATGATCAGCGCCAGCGGCAGCATGTCCGCATCCAGGCCCGGATACGCCGAGAGCATCGGGCCGCCGATGATGCCGCCGGCGCCCGCGAGGATGGAGCCGAGGCAGAAGACGGTGGTGAAGAGCCCGGAAACCGGGATGCCGACCGCGCGCGCCATGTCCATGTCGTCCACGCCGGCGCGGATCATGGCGCCGATGCGCGTGCGCTCCATGAGAAAGTAGAGCCCCACGGCGGTCACGATCGCAATCGCCAAAACCATCAGCCTGTAGGCGGGGAATACGAAGCCCGCGAACGAAATCGGCTCCTGCAGCCACTGCGGCGTCGGCAAGGGGATCGGATCGCCGCCCCAGATAACGAGGCACGCGTCGGCGATGATGAACGCAAAGCCGAGCGTGACCAGAACCTGCCCGAGCACGTTGGAACCGAGCTTGCGCAGGATCAGGCGCTCGAGCAGCGCCCCGAAAGCCGCGACCGCGAGCCCGCCGAGCACCGCGGTCAGCCAGAGATTGGGCACGACCTTGAGGATCGAAACGCCGATATAGGCGCCGAGCATGAACAGCGCCCCGTGCGTGAGGTTCGCGATCCGCATCAACCCGAAGATCAGCGAGAACCCTGCCGAAAGCAGGAACAACAGCCCCCCCAGGGCGAGGCTGTTCAGCGTCTGTATGACCCAGAACTGCACAAAAAAACGGGGCCGGTGTCCCGGCCCCGCGTCCCTTCGTTTAGGACTCGAGGTTCTTCGCCGGCGGCCAGTCGCGCGAGTACACCGGATTCTTGAGGAACTGCTCCGGCTTGTAGGTCCAGAACTGGCTGACGTTGGGGTAGGTGTGGATGACCCGATTGACCAGGCGCCCGTCCTTGCGTTCGACCTTGCGAATGTAGATGTTGCCGACCACGTTGCCGTACTGGTCGAAGCGGACCGGCCCGCGCGCGGTGTCGACCTTGATGCCGCGCACCGTCTTCATGAACAGCTCCTTGTTCTCGATCCTGCCCTTGATTGCCTTGAGGGTCGCATCGAGGACCGCCGCCTCGGTGTACGTGGCGGCGGCGTAGAAGCCCGGATCGTACTTCCAGTCGACGCGAAAGTTCGCCACGAAGAGCTTGTTGATCGCATTCTCGATCTCCGCCGAGTACCAGCACGAGGTGACGATGCCGAGCGCCTCGTCGCCCATGTTGCGCAGCACCGCCTCGTCGAGCGCGGTCATGCCGCCGACCGGGGTGACCTTCTTCATCAGGCCGTACTCGTTGAACTGCCGCAGGTAGCGGAAGCCGTTCGAGCCGGCGAAGCCGAGGAAGATGCCGTCGATGTTGGTCTTGAGCTGCGCGAGGTAGGTCCCGTAATCGGGCACGGTGAGCGGCGGGAACATGCGCTGCACCACCTTGCCGCCCAGCTCCTCGAACACGCGCATGAAGCCGGCGCACATCTCGTGGCCGTAGGCGATGTCGTCGGCGATCACCGCCATGCGCCGCATCTTCAGCGTCTTGTAGCAGTAGTCGGCGAGCGGCATCGAGCACTGCGACGAAGTGGAGGTCCCGCGCGTGAACCACGGGATTGGGCTTCCGCTGGGTCATGTCCTCCGCCGCCGCGACCGACAAGGTGAGCAGGTGCTGCCTGGCGGATGTAGTCGTCGGTGGCGAGCGCCGAGGCGGTGTCGAGCGGCCCGATCATGACGTGGATCTTGTCGCGCTCGACCAGCTCCTGGGTCTTGGTGCGCGATTGCGCCGGCACTCCGCCTGAGTCGCCGACGAACAGCTCGACCTTGCGGCCGGCGAGGGTGTAGCTCCTCTCCTTCAGGTACTGCACCAGGGCGCGCTCCATGTCGATCCCGCCCGACGCGAGCGGGCCTGTCTTGACCGTCATGAGCCCGAGCCGGAGCGGACCGCTCTGCGCGCGCACGATCGCCGGAAAGCCGAGCGCTGAGGCGCCGACGCCGGCGCCGGTGGCTTGAATGAATCGCCTGCGGGTGAATGCCATGTGTTCCTCCTTTTGTGCTTGAGTGGACTTAGTGAGTCGGGTTCTTGGGTGCATCGGGCTGCTTCAGCCGGCTGGGAGCGGTCGAAGGCGTCGATTTTCATGCATTCCCCGAAGACGCGCATGACGGTCGGGACGCCCGCCGTCTCGACGTTGAAGAACTTCGCGCCGAAGACCTGGGACGCGAGGCAGATATCGGCGATCGTGGGCGAATCGCCGTGGCAGAAGCGGCCGGTTTCCTTTTCCTTCGCGAGATGCGCTTCCAGGGCTTCGAGCGCCTTCGCCGTCCAGTGCGCGAGCCACTTGTTGCGCGCCGGCTCGTCCTGGTGCATTTCCTTCTCGAGGTATCCGCGAATCCGCGGGACGACCAGAGGATGTCCGTCGCTTACGACGATCTGCGCGAGTCCGCGCACGCGCGCCCTGCCGCGAGGGTCTTCAGGCAGAAGTGCCGGGGTCGGGTGAGTCTCCTCGAGATACTCGAGGATGGCCATGGACTGGAACAGCGGCGGCCCGCCGTCCACCACGAGCGCCGGAACCACGCTCTGAGGGTTGATCGCCTTGTATTCCCCGGAGTGCTGTTTTCCTTCGAGAAGGTTTATCGAGACCTGTTCCACCTGGAGGCCTTTCAGGGCCAGCGCGGTGCGCACGCGGTAAGTGGCGAGCGAGCGCCAGAATCCGTAGAGCTTCATTGCCATCGCTTCCCGACTCCTCAACGTTTCGGCACCACCGGGGCCTCCCGCATGAAGGCGCCGCAGAAAACCGCGGCCGGGCGGTCGCGCGGGTCATCATGCAGGAACGGCCCGCAGCCGCGCAACTCGTTCCTGAAGTTGGAGAGCCTCGTCCCCGTTGACTTCCGCCATTCGCAGTCCCCGGCCCGCACGCTGGGCGAGACACGACTCTCCTCCCCTCCTG
The DNA here is from genome assembly GCA_963699535.1 of uncultured beta proteobacterium. GTDB lineage: Bacteria > Pseudomonadota > Gammaproteobacteria > Burkholderiales > SG8-39 > VBDM01. Next base: position 10,376 of record CAVOUJ010000019.1, read on the forward strand.
GAGTGTTTCCGGCTGCGGCGATACTGCTATATTTGCCGCAAGGCAGTTTGACCCCACGGCAGGTCCGGTGTCAACCGGACCGCAAGCGAGGAGGAGCACATTGAAGATCGGAATTGCAGGCACCGGCAGAATGGGAACCGCGATCGGGCAACGCCTGATCGGCCTGGGCCATGAACTCACCGTCTGGAACCGCACCGCGGAAAAGACCCAAGCGCTCGCAGCCGCAGGCGCCAAGGCCGTCGCGACGCCGGTGAACGTCGCCGAGGACTCGGAAGTCATCATCACGATCCTCACCGACGCAGCGGCGATCGACGCCGCCTATCTCGGCAAGGACGGCCTGCTCTCGGGCAACGTCACCGGAAAACTCTTCATAGAGATGAGCACTGTCCGGCCGGAAACCGAAAGAACGCTGGCCGCCAGGGTGAGGAAAAAGGGCGCAGCCTTCGTCGAATGCCCCGTCGGGGGAACGGTCGGTCCCGCCAGGGAGGGAAAGCTGTTCGGGTTTCTCGGCAGCGACGCGACCGACGTCGCGCGCGCGCACACGGTTCTCGATCAATTGTGCCGCAGGGTGGAACACGTCGGCCTCGTCGGCGCGGGAGCGAGCATGAAGCTCGCGATCAACCTGCCGCTCCTCGTGTTCTGGCAGGCTTTCGGCGAGGCGCTCGCCCTGTGCCGTCCGCTCCGGCTGGACGCCGCGCGGATCGTCGAGATTTTCTCAGACACCTCGGGCGCTCCCAACGCCCTGAAGAATCGTGCCGCGGTGCTGGCGGCAGTCATCGATGGCAAGGATGGCGGTGCGATCACCGTCGACATCGACTCCATGCGCAAGGACCTGCGCACCATGCTCGAAGAGGCGAGCGCGCTGGGGACGACCCTCCCGGTGACCGCGCGGACGCTGGACTGTTACGGCGAAGCCTCGCGCGCCGGCCTGGGCAAAGGCGATATCACCGGGATTCCGGTGCACTGGATGAACAAGCCGCAAAAAACGTGATGCCTCATTCGACGGGCACCACGCCGTCGAGCTTGGCGAAGCATTCCCGTTTCGCCATCTCGAGAAAGTCCCGCAGGAAGGGTTGCCCGGCCACTTCGCGGGTCGTAGCCGCGTGCAGATTGCTCCACAGTCCGTTCCTGCCGATGCTGCGCGCGATCACGTACTTGTAGTCCACGTAATTCTTGATTCCCCAGTTCGGCAATGCGGCCACTCCCCGGCGGCTGGCCACCAGCTGAAGAATCGCGACCGTGAGCTCCGTGGTTCGCCGCTTGGGGTGCACCCCGGCCGGCTTGAGGACCCGCCGGATCAGGTCGATCCGCTCCTCCGGCACCGGATAGGTGATGAGAGTCTCCCGCGCGAAATCGCCGGCGCTCAGATAGCGCTTTTCGCGCAAGCGGGTGATCGGTCGGCAGCACGGCGAGCACCTCGAACCGGAATAGCGGGTGAAAGACAATGCCGCGCCGGGGCTTGTTTTCCGACCCGATCACGAGATCGGTCTTGCCGTTCTCGAGCAAGGCAATCGGGTTCGGATGAAACCCCGACACGAGGTCGAGCTCCACTTCCGGCCAGTCCTTGCGGAACACGTCCATGATCGGCATCAGCCAGTCGAAGCAGGTATGGCATTCCAGCGCGATGCGCAATGTCCGCGCCGGCGTGCGCGCGAGCTTCGCGAGGTCCCGCTCCGCGCTCTGCACTTCGCCCATCACCGACCGCGCGAGCGCCACCAGCCTGTGCCCCGACTCGGTGAGCTTCACCGACTGGCCGTGGCGCTTCACCACCGCCGCGCCGTAGTGCGACTCGAGCGCCTTCAGCTGGTGCGAAAGGGCCGACTGCGTCAGATGTACGCGGTCGGCGGCGCGCGAGACGGTTCCCGCTTCGGCAAGCGCGATCAGAGAGCGAAGATGGCGTATTTCGAGCATCGGGAAGCCTCACTCCCGCTCAGTACTATGAATGCTATTCATGAATACTACATGAACTTTCATTGGATTCATAGCTGAGTATAAGCGATGATACTTCGAGTCAAAAAGAGAGCGCCTCGCCGCCAAGATGCAGCCTGACCGAAGCGAAGAACTGCGGGCCCTGCTCGAGCGACGCATCCTGATTCTGGATGGCGCGATGGGCACGACCATCCAGGGCTACAAGCTCTCGGAGGCCGACTTTCGCGGCGAGCGCTTCGCCGCGTTCCAGGCACGACCTCCGCGGCAACAACGATCTCTTGTCGCTGACCCGGCCGGAGGTGATCCGCGAGATCCACGCTCAGTACCTCGAAGCCGGCGCCGATATCATCGAGACCAACACCTTCAACTCGAATTTCCCCTCGCAGGCCGACTACGGACTCGAGAGCATCGTCTACGACCTGAACCATGCCGCGGCGAAGCTCGCCCGCGAGGAGGCCGACCGGTGCATGGAGCGCGATCCGAACAAGCCGCGCTTTGTCGCCGGCGTGCTCGGACCGACCAACAAGACCGCTTCGATTTCGCCCGACGTCAACGATCCCGGTTTCCGGAACATCCATTTCGACGAGCTCGTCTCCGCCTACGACGTCGCGCTCGCGGGTCTTGCCGACGGCGGCGCCGACGTGATCCTGCTCGAGACCATCTTCGATACCCTCAACGCCAAGGCGGCGATCTTCGCGATCGAGACCCTCTTCGAGGAGCACGGGCGGCGCCTCCCCGTGATCGTCTCGGGCACGATCACCGACCAGTCGGGGCGCACCCTCACCGGCCAGACCCCCGAAGCTTTCTGGAATTCGCTGCGACACGCCCGGCCGATCGCGGTGGGACTGAACTGCGCGCTGGGTGCGAAACTGATGCGCCCCTACATCGAAGAGCTGTCGAGCATCGCCGACACCTTCATCAGCTGCTACCCCAACGCCGGCCTCCCGAATCCGCTTTCCGAAACCGGCTACGACGAAACGCCGGAATACACCTCGAGCCAGCTCAGGGAATTCGCCGAAAGCGGCTTCCTCAATATCGTCGGCGGCTGCTGCGGCACGACGCCGGCTCATATCCGCGCCATCGCCGAAGCCGTTCGCCCCCTGCCCCCCCGCAAGCCACCTCGAGTCGAGAAGGCGCTGCGGCTTTCCGGCCTCGAACCGCTGAACGTCGGCGACCGGTCGCTCTTCGTCAATGTGGGCGAACGCACCAACGTCACCGGCTCGCGCGCGTTCGCCCGCCTCATCCTCGCGGGGGACTACCAGGAAGGGCTCGCCGTCGCCCGCCAGCAGGTCGACAACGGGGCGCAGATCATCGACGTGAACATGGACGAGGCGATGCTCGACTCGCAGAAGACGATGGCGACCTTCCTCAATCTCATCGCCTCGGAGCCCGACATTTCCCGCGTCCCGGTGATGATCGACTCCTCCAAGTGGTCGGTCATCGAGGCGGGACTCAAGTGCGTCCAGGGCAAGCCGGTGGTCAATTCGATTTCCCTCAAGGAAGGCGAAGAGGAATTCGTCCGCCAGGCCCGGCTTGCAGGCCGATACGGCGCCGCCGCGATCGTCATGGCCTTCGATGAGAAAGGCCAGGCCGATTCGCTGCAGCGGCGGATCGAGATTCTGCCGGCGCTGCTACCGCATCCTCGTGGACAAGGTCGGGTTCCCCCCCGAGGACATCATTTTCGACCCGAACATCTTCGCCGTCGCCACCGGGATCGAGGAGCACAACAATTACGGGCGCGACTACATCGAAGCGACACGCGCCATCAGGCGCGAGCTGCCCCTCGCCAGGATCTCGGGCGGCGTCTCGAACATCTCCTTCTCTTTCAGAGGCAACGACGCGGTGCGCGAAGCCATCCACACCGTCTTCCTCTACCACGCGATCCGCGCCGGCATGACCATGGGCATCGTCAACGCCGGCCAGCTGGGGGTCTATGAGGAGATCCCCGCCGATCTGCGCGAGCGCGTCGAGGACGTCGTGCTCAACCGCCGGCCCGACGCCGGCGAGCGCCTCGTGGAATTCGCCACGACCGTCAAAGCCGCAGGCAAGAGCCAGGTGGACGATCTCGCCTGGCGCAAGGGCACCGTGGAGGAACGCCTCGCGCACGCGCTCGTGAAAGGCATCGCCGACTGGGTCGTCGAGGACACCGAGGAAGCCCGCAGCAAATACGAGCGGCCCATCCAGGTCATCGAGGGTCCGCTCATGGACGGCATGAACATCGTCGGCGACCTGTTCGGCTCCGGAAAGATGTTCCTGCCGCAGGTCGTGAAGTCTGCGCGGGTCATGAAGCAGGCCGTGGCGCACCTTGTCCCCTTCATCGAAGCCGAGAAGAAGAAATCCGGGGACTTGAGACCCAAGGGCAGGATCGTCGTCGCCACCGTCAAGGGGGACGTGCACGATATCGGCAAGAACATCGTCACCGTGGTTCTCCAGTGCAACAACTTCGAGGTCATCAACCTCGGAGTCATGGTTCCCGCGCAGAAGATCCTCGACACGGCGCGCGCGGAAAAGGCCGACATCATCGGCCTGTCGGGCCTGATCACGCCGTCCCTGGAGGAAATGGCGCACGTCGCGCATGAAATGCAGCGGCAGGGATTCACGATTCCGCTCCTCATCGGGGGAGCGACCACCTCGCGCGTGCACACCGCGGTGAAGATCGCGCCTCACTACGCGGGCACCACGGTGTACGTGCCCGATGCGTCGCGCTCGGTTTCGGTGTGCTCCAACCTGCTTTCCGAGGATCTCAGAGCCGGCTACGTGGAATCCGTGCGCGCAGACTACGAAAAGGTCCGAGCCCAGCACGCCTCGAAAAAGGAACAGGCGCTGGTTCCGCTCGCCAAGGCCCGCGCCAACGCTTTCCGCATCGATTGGAGCCACACCATCCCGCCGCGGCCTCGTGTGCCGGGCCGCCGGCTCCTGCGCGGCTACGATCTCGCCAAGATCGCGGCCTACATAGACTGGTCGCCTTTCTTCCAGACCTGGGACCTCGCCGGGAGCTATCCGAAGATCCTGGAGGACCCGGTCGTCGGCGAAGCCGCCCGCAGCGCCCTGGCCGAGGGCAAGGCGATGCTGAAGAAACTCATCGCGGAAAAATGGCTGAGGGCCAACGCAGTCTTCGGACTCTATCCGGCTGCGAGCGTCGGCGACGACATCGAGATCTACACCGACGAATCGCGCAGCGAAACGGCCATGGTCTGGCACTGCCTGCGCCAGCAGGCCGAAAAGCCCGCCGACCGCGCCAACCTGTGTGTCGCCGATTTCGTCGCGCCCAGGGATTCGGGCGTTCCGGATTACATCGGCGCCTTTGCCGTGACCACAGGGATCGGCGCCGATGCCAGGGTCGACGCTTTCGAGGCGAAGCACGACGACTACAGCGCCATCATGCTGAAGGCGCTCGCCGACCGCCTCGCCGAGGCCTTCACCGAGCGGCTGCACGAGCGCGTGCGGAAGGAGTACTGGGGTTACGCGGCGGACGAGAACCTTTCCGTAACCGAGCTGATCGCGGAGAAATACCGGGGCATTCGCCCCGCTCCCGGCTACCCGGCCTGCCCCGACCACACTGAAAAGGGGACTCTGTTCGAGCTGCTTCAGGCAGCCGATGCAGGCATTACGCTTACCGAGAGCTATGCCATGCTTCCCGCCGCCAGCGTGAGCGGCTTCTATCTCTCGCACGCAGATGCCCGCTATTTCGCCGTGGGAAAGATCGGCGAGGATCAGGCAGCCGACTACGCCAGGCGCAAGGCGCTCGCGCTGGACCAGACCGAGCGCTGGCTCGCGCCCAACCTCGCCTACGAGCGGTAGACCCATGCAAACGCAAAAGCGGTATCCGCGCGCCTTCAGCTTCGAGTTCTTCCCGCCGAAGACTCCTGAAGGCATGGAGAAGCTGCGCGCCAACTGGAAGCAGCTCGCGCAGCTGAACCCCAGATTCTTTTCCTGCACCTACGGCGCGGGCGGGTCGACGCGCGATCGTACGCTGGAGACCGTGCTCGAGATCCGGGCCGCCGGGCATCCGGCCGCGCCCCATATCTCCTGCGTCGGCGCCACGCGTGCCGATGTCGCCGCGACTCTCGATCTCTACAAGAGCAAGGGCATCGACCACGTCGTCGCCCTGCGCGGGGACCTTCCTTCGGGCGCCGCGAGCGCGGGCGAGCTGCGCCATGCGAACGAGCTGGTCGCTTTCATCCGCGAGCGGACGGGCGATCATTTCAACATCGAAGTCGCCTGCTACCCGGAGTTCCATCCGCAGGCGCGCAGCCCGCAGGACGATCTGAGGAACTTCAAGCGCAAGATGGACGCGGGCGCAGACTCGGCGATCACCCAGTATTTCTTCAACGCGGATTCCTATTTACGCTTCGTGGACGACTGCGAGGCTCTCGGGATCGCGGCGCCTATCGTGCCGGGGATCATGCCGATCGGGAATTTCTCGCAGCTCGCGCGCTTCTCGGATGCCTGCGGCGCGGAAATCCCGCGCTGGCTGCGCTTGAGGATGCAGGGCTTCGGTGACGATAGCGCGTCGATCCGCAGCCTGGGCCTGGACGTGGTCACGGAGCTCTGCGACCGTCTGCTCTCGGCGGGCGCCCCGGGCCTGCACTTCTACACCATGAACCAGGCCGGCCTCACCTCCACGATCTGGCAGCGGCTGGGAATCTGACGCCCGATGCTCAACCCCGTTTCGCCGATCCCTGCTGGCGAGACGGCTGCCAGCCGAGCCGTTGTGAAACGGCCTCCGCCGCCTCGACCAGCTCGCGCAGCCAGGAGAGCAGCGCCTTCTTCGTCATGCGGTGCACCGGACCGGCGATGCTGATCGCTGCGACCACCTCGCCCGAGTAGTTGCGTATCGGTGCGGCGATCGCGCGCAGCCCGATCTCGCTCTCCTCGTCGTCAACCGCGTATCCCTGCGCTTTCACCAGGGCAAGCTCCCGGCGCAAGGCCTTGGCGTCGACGATGGTGCCGGGCGTGCTCTGGGGGAGCCCGCGCGCGACGATGCGCTCGATCTCCTCCCCGAGCTGGGAGGCGAGCAGGACTTTCCCGACCGCGGTGGAATGCACGGGCGCGCGCGTGCCCACCTTCGAGCCCATGCGCAGCGCCTGCTTGCTCTCGTGGGTGATGACATAGAGGATCGAGTCGTGGTCGAGAATCGCGAGGTGCACCGTCTCCCCGGTCTTCTCCATCAACGTCCGCAGGAAGGGCCGCGCTTCCACGGTGAAGTCCATCTTCCGGCGCACCATCGTTCCCAGCTCGAACAGAGCGAGCCCGAGGTGATACTTGCCGTCCGCAGGGTTCTGCTCGAGCATGCCCTGCTCCAGCAGGGTCGAAGCGAGGCGATGCACGGTGCTCTTCGCAAGGCCCAGGCGCTTGGCGAGATCGCTGATCCCGATCTCGTACTCGTCCTCCGAGAACGCCCTGATGAGGCGCAGGGAATTGGCGACCGAAGACAGGCGCGTGCGAAATCTTGCCGATGCGGGCTTGCGTTCCATCGCAGTCGTCATCCGGCCTCAGGCGGCGTCGGGCCGAGCCATGCGCAGGGCGAGCGCGAAACTCGCGGCAACGATCATCGCCACCCCGATACCCAAGGCCAGGCCGGCCCCCTCGAGCGCCGCCGCGGCCTGTGCGGAAACGAGCCGTGCCGCACCCAGCCCGGCGATCGCAAATCCGAGGAACGCGATCGCGAGCCCCATGACTCTCGAAGCCACGCGCGCGCGCCGGTCGGCCCGCGCGAGCATGCGCGCCACCCACAGGCCGTTGACGCCGTCCGTCGTCATCATGCCCAGGGTGAACACCAGTCCCAACGCAAGCGAAAGCGGCCAGCCGCCCAGGTGCACACCTGTCAGCGAGAACAGCGCGGCCTGGCTCACGGTATCGAAGGAAACAGCGAAGGCCGCGCCTATCATCGCGACGACAGCCGGGTGTCCCGATGCGGCAAGCCGTCCCACCCAGCGCCCTTTGATGCCGGCGATGCGTACCACGCGATCCGGAGGGGTGCGCAGCACCGCAGCCAGGTTGTACGTCCCCAGCGCAAGAAGAACGGCGATCGAAATCCATCCGCCGGTGCGCTCCAGCCACTCGGGAGCGCCGCCTTCGTGCAAGCTGCCCGCAACGATCACGGCGACCAGCGTGACCACGGCCCCGTGCCCGAGTGAAAAGAAACATCCCGACCAGCGCGCAGTGCCCGGCCGATTCTGGATGCCGCCGCGTGCAAGTCCGTCTATCGTCGCCAGGTGATCGGGATCCATCCCGTGCCGAAGCCCGAACAGGAACACCATGGCGATCAGTCCGAGGAGATCGTGGGGCAGGGTTGCGGTCATGCCGGCCTCGCGCGAACGTACCCTTGACTCCCCGCCGGGGCTATTTCGAGCCGGCCAGCTCGTTCCAGAATTTCAGCCATTTTTCGTCCTCGTCGATGAGCGTGATGGGATCGAGCATCAGGAAAGGGAAGTCGCCGATCGCGCTCTTGACCTTCCGGCTCGACGGAAAGCGCCCCATGGAATCGAACAGCCGCTGCCCTTCCGGCGACAGGACGAAATCGGCGAACAGCAGCGCCGCATTCGGATGGGGCGCGTTCGCCGCGAGCCCCAGCGCCTGCGGCCTTCCGATCGCAGGCTCGACCGGCTTCCAGTCGATCGGCTTGTCTCTCTTCTTCATCGAAGCCGCATTGGAAGCGTAGGCGGTCAGTCCGACCGGCACTTCGCCGGCGGCGACCAGCTCGGCGAGCAACACGTGACCCTTGCGCACGTCCGGCTTCATCGCCACGAGCTTGCGGAAGAAATCCAGGGCGCGCTTCTCGCCCCAGTGCAGTGCGAGCCCGGCCAGCCACTCCTGGTCGGTCGCCTCGATGCCGATTCTTCCTTTCCATCTGGGATCGAGAAAGCCCTCGTAGGTCGCCGGCAGCTCTTCGCGGCGCACCTTGGCCGTGTTGAATGCGACGACAAAGAAATCGATCCGGTCGGCAACCCACATTCGGTGCGCGGGCACGCCCCATGCGGGGATGTCGGCCATGTGGGGGCTGAAGAACCGGGCGGTCACGCGCTCGCGCGCGAGCGCCTCCAGCTCGGGGGCGTTGGTTTCCACGACATCGACGTAGTGCCGCCGCGCCCGCGCCTCGTTCAGCGCGCGCTGCACGACCGCGTCGCTCAAGGAGCGCCACAGCTGGACCTTGACGCCGTATTTCTTCTCGAAGGCCTGGGCGAGCGGGACCGACTCCGACGTGGCGAGGGACGTATACAGCACGAGCGTCCCTTCCGCTCGCGCCCGTTCGGCGAGGCGCTGCTCGCGATCGGCGCCCTCGTACAGATAGACCGCTGCGTTCCGCTCCGGGGACTGTGCCCGCGCGGAAAAGGTCAGGAGCACCGCCAGAAACAGGACAATCCACCGCATGGGTTCCCCTTGCGACGCCTAGACTTGCGAGTCGATCCCCGATTGACGCTCGCGCCGATTATATGTTCGAATGAGCGCGGCCTGCAAAAATACGGAACCATGTTCTGTATATCGGAACACGCCTGAAGGCTCTTCATGCCCCACGAGAAAGACCAGACTCACTGGCACGAACCCTCCGGCACCAAGAAGGCCGGTTTCGGCGAGTTCAGGAAGCAGCCGACTCCCTACGACGCCTTCATGGAGTCCGAGGGACTCCCGGTTTTCCGCGGCATCGGCCTCGCCCGCGTGCAGAACCTGCCGCTCGCGCCCTGGAAGCGCACCGGCGGGCGCGGCCATTACATCCAGCTCCACGGCACGGAGACCAAATGGGGCTGCTACGTCGTGGAAGTCCCTCCGGCCGGGGCGCTGAACGCCGGAAAAGCACATGTACGAGGAGATCTTTCTCGTCGTCGAAGGGCGCGGAACCACCGAGGTCTGGCAGGAGGGCGACGCGAAGCGCCACGTCTTCGAGTGGCAGAAGGGCTCGATGTTCTCGATCCCGATGAACGCCTGGCACCGCCTCGTCAATGCGACCTCGGGCGGCGCCCTGCTCCTTGCGGGCACCACGGCGCCGAACGTGCTCAACATGATCAACAACGTCGACGCGGTGTTCAACAACCCCTTCGTGTTCCGCGACCGCTTCTCGGCGCCGACGATTTCTTCAAGCCCAGGGACGACATCGAGCCCGATCCGGTGCGGGGCCTCGCGATGCGGCGCACGAACTTCATCCCCGACATCGTCAATTGCGATCTGCCCTCTGGACAACCGCCGCTCGCCCGGCTGGCGGCGCGTCGAGCCTTTCATGACCAACAACTGCTTCTATTTCTGGATCGGCCAGCACGAAAACGGCCGCTACTCGAAGGGCCACGCGCACACCTCCGCCGCCGTGCTCATCTGCGTGAAGGGCAAGGGCTACACCTACACCTGGCCCGAGCGGCTCGGCGTCACGCCGTGGAAGGACGGCCGCGCCGACGAAGTGAAGCGCGTCGATTACGAGCCGGTCGGCATGGTCAGCGCTGCGCCCGGCGGCGCGCGCTGGTATCACCAGCACTTCAGCGTATCGAAGGATCCGTTCCGTCTCACCGCCTGGTTCGGCCCGCACAACCCCGGGCGCGATCCCGGCCCGCCGGGAGAGAAGCACATCGACTACACCGGCATGGACATTCCGGACGGCGGCACCTCGATTCCCTACTGGATGGAGGACCCGTACATACGCCGGGAATACGAGGAGACCTTGAAGCAGAACGGTGTCCCCAACCGGATGGATCCGGGCTGGTACATGCCACCGAAGTGACGAGCGAAGAGCAAGGCGGCCGGGTCTTCTTCTCCAGCGTCGGACGCAGCCTCGAAGTCGAGGACGAGATCCGCCTGACGAGCGTCGGCATCGACATCGGTTCCTCGACTTCGCATCTCGTTTTCTCGCGTCTGGTGCTCGAGCGGCTCGACAACCGCTACGTCGTCGCCGAAGCGCGAAGTCGTTCACGAGTCCGAGATTCTCCTGACCCCCTACACCGAGCGATACGACCATCGATGCGCGATCGCTCGGCGCCTTCTTCGACAGGCAATACGGGCTTTCCGGAATCTCCGCAGGAGCGATCGACACGGGGGCGCTGATTCTCACCGGGCGTCGCCGTGCGGCGCGCCAACGCGCGCGCCATCGCCGAGCTGTTCGCCTCACAGGCAGGGAAGTTCGTCTCGGTGAGCGCAGGCGACGCGCTCGAGGCGACGCTGGCCGCCTTCGGCTCGGGCGCCGCGGCCCGCTCGATCCGGGAATCCGCGCGTGTCATGAACGTCGATATCGGCGGCGGAACCTCGAAGATCGCGGTGTGCGAAGGAGGCGAAGTCGTCGAAATGACGGCGGCCGACATCGGCGCTCGAATCCTATCGTTCGACCCGGAGGGTCGCGTGAGGCGCATCGAGGAGGCAGGGCGTCGGTTCGCCGGAGAAGTCGGGCTCGTCCTGGAAATCGGGGAGAAACCGCCCGCCAATCTCCTCGACGCGATGGTCGAGCGCATGGCCGATCGCCTGTTCGAGGTGCTGAGCCAGTCCGCTCTGAGCAAGGAAACCAACGCCTTGCTGCGTCTCGACCCGCTGCGAAACGAGCGCAGGCCCGACGCCGTCACGTTCTCCGGGGGCGTCTCCGAGTACATCTACGGGCGCGAGCACGGCGCCTTCGGCGATCTCGGCCCCGTGCTCGCTCGCGCCGTTCTCGCGCGCACGAAACATTGGGGACCCCGCATCGAACCGCCGCAAGAGGGGATACGCGCCACGGTGATCGGCGCCTCGCAGTACACGATCCAGGTGAGCGGCAGCACGATCTTTGTCTCGCCCCAGGACGCCCTCCCCTTGCGCAACGTCCCGGTCATCACGCCCGACCTGCCGCTCGATGACGACGTGCTCGATGCGGACAGGATCGCGGGAGCGGTCCAGACTGCCTTGCGGCGCCTCGACCTGCACGAGGGCGAGCAGCCTGTGGCGCTCTGTTACCACTGGAAGAGATCCGCTACCTTCAAGCGGCTCGACGCCTTCTGCCAGGGCGTCAGCGCCGGTCTCCGCAGACAGCTCGAGCGCGGCCTGCCTCTTGTTCTCGTCGGCGACGGTGACATCGGCGGCCTGATCGGCATCCATTGCATGGAAGAGCTGCGCATGAAGAATCCGATCGTCTCGATCGACGGCATCGTCCTCAAGGAATTCGACTTCATCGACATCGGCGCGCTGCTCGAGACTTCCGGCGCCGTGCCGGTAGTGATCAAGTCTCTGGTATTTCCGAACTCAAGTAGCCTTGGGCGGGTCGGGAGCGGGAACGGCGCTCGCGGGCACGGCTTTCACTCCCGGCCGCTCCAGTAGCTGGGCCTGCGTCGGTGGTGAGCGAGCGCGATCACCCTGAAGACAGCGCCTTCGGTTAGCTCCCAGTCGGCTTCGGGGCTAACCGAAGGCGTCATTTAATCGCGGCGCGGGCTCGGGCGATGGAGTCGGCCGCCGGAATCAACTTGGCGCGACCACTCTCGATTTCTTCGATGCGGCGCTCCACCTCGGCCGCCCAGGCATTCTCGATTTCGTGGTCCTCGAAGAGGCTGGTAATCAGCCGATCCGCGAGCTGCGCCCGTTCCTCGGCCGTAAGCTTCAGCGCCTGGGCTTCGACGATTTCGAGTTGATTCGACATACGAACCCTCTGATCTGGAAGGAGCACCAATCATACTCGTGCCGGGTGGCCCTCGCTGAGACCCAAACCTGCGCGTGTCCCGATGCCGCGGACGAGACGGGCAACGAGCACGACGGCCGGTGTTTCCCGCGATGCACGCGCTCGGACTGTACACGGCAAGTTCGTGAGAACATGCGCGTTGGTGGCGATCCCGAATGCAGACGATGCCCGCTTGCGCGGGCATGACGTTCATGGAACGCATAACCGGCGCCGAGGCGCTGCTCAAGACGCTCCGCCGCATGGGCGTGGAGAAGATCTTCGCCTCGCCCGGATCGGATTGGGCGCCTCTCTGGGAGGCGCTCGCCAAGCCCTACGCGCCCGGGGAGGTTCCCGAGTATCTCTCTTCGCGCCACGAAGAAACGGCGATCGCGATGGCGAGCGGCTATGCCAAGCTGACCGGCAAGCTCCCGGCTGTCGTCCTTCACACCACCGTCGGCGCGCTCCACGCCACCATGGGCCTGCGCGCGGCGTTGCACGAGCGCATTCCCATGGTCGCTCTCGCCGGCGAATCGATCAGCTTCGGCGAGCGCGCCGACTACGAAATCGGACCGCAGTGGCTGCGCCTGCTCTCGGACGTCGGCGGGCCCGCGCGGCTGGTCGCGCCCTGCGTCAAGTGGAGCTTCGGCCTGAACGATACGGTGCTCCTCTCGGCAACCATGGAACGTGCCTGTCAGATCGCGCTGGCCGCACCCCGCGGTCCGGCCTTCGTGTCGGTTCCGACTGAATTCCTGATGAACGAGCATGCCTGGGAGGCCCCGCGCGCGAGCGCGCCGGCGCGAAACCCCGCCGCAGATCCGGCGGCCCTCGACGAGCTTGCGCAGATGCTGTGCGGCGCAAGCAACCCGGTGATCCTTACCGAGGAAGTGGGAAAGGACTTTGCCGCCGTCGGCCGGCTGGTCGAGCTCGCCGAAATGCTGGGGGCGCCGGTCTTCGACGCCTGGCAGCCGGGGTACGCGAATTTTCCCCGCACGCATCCGCTCTACGGCGGCGTCGCCCCGGACATGAAAGCGCTGCTCGAGGAATCCGACCTCGTTTTCTGCGTCGAGACCGTCGCGCCTGCGCATCCTCCGGCGCTGCTCTCGGACTCCCGGGCCCGCATCGCGGTGCTGGGCGAGGATCCTCTCCATGTGCACCTCCCCTACTGGGGCTATCGCGCGGATCTGATGGTGACGGGCGCGGTGGAGGCTTCGCTCTCGCTCCTCGCCGAGCGCGTGGCGCGCGCAATTCCCCCGGGGTCGCGCGCCGACGCAACCGTGCGCTGGGCGGCGCGCAACGGCGACCAGCGCGAAATACTGCGCGAGGAGGCGCGAGCCGCAGGCGCGCGAAGCCCGATCGAGTCCGCCTGGATCGGCCACGAGCTGAACGCGGTCCTCCCTGAAGGAGCGATCGTCGTCGATGAAACGATCACGCACCGGCTCGACGTACTTCGCCAGCTCGACCGCCTCATGCCCAGCGGGTTCATCTCGGCAAGTTACGGCGGCCTCGGCATGGGTCTGGGTACCGCGCTCGGCGCCAAGGTCGCGCGCCCGAACCGCGTCGTGGCGGTCACCATCGGCGACGGCGCCTTTCACTACAACCCCGTGGTCGCTTCGTTCGGCGCATCGCAGGAGCTGCGGCTCCCGATCCTCGTCGTGCTCTTCAACAACGCCGGCTACCTCTCCCAGAAGGGCGACGTGATCCGCGAATACCCCGACGGCTGGGCCGCGGAACTGAAGCGCTTTCCCGGCCTGTCGATCGCGCCCCGCCCCGACTACCCGGCGCTCGCGCGCGCCTACGGCGGCTACGGAGAATCCGTCGAGCAACCTTCCGAAGTGCGTCCCGCGCTCTTGCGCGGGCTGGAGGCGGTCGCCCAAGGAAATCTCGCGCTGATCGAGATGGTCCTCGCTCCCGTCAACGGGTGAGTTGTCTCTGCAGTCGGCCGATTTGCCCTCGCTCCCGGCGCGGCAAACGCGACCGCGGAGGGCGGAGCAGGTTTCCGCGAGCGCAGCGAGTGGATGCGACCCCGCAGCGGGATGCAGCACGCCGGAAGCCGCGGTCGTCATGCACGCCTACGCGGTCGCATCCCCGCAAGCGGGGCCCCTGCTCCACGCTCCGGCGTGCGCTACGGGTACCCGGCCGCTTGCGCCTCCATTGAAGCAGTCGGCGCGCGGCCACCCGTGACGCGTGTCGCCGCGCAAGTCGCTCGAGCAAACCGCCCGACTGCTGTCTCCTTGCTATCTGAAGACCAGGCTCAGCTGCGGCACGAAGACGAGCAGCAGCGTCACCAGCGCCATGCAGACGACGAAGGGGAATGCGCCGGCGAAGATGTCTTGCAGGGTGATGCGCTGGTCGTCCAGCGTGGACTTGACCACGTAGGCCGAGATCCCGAACGGCGGGGTCAGGAGGCCGATCTCGATCGCCACCACCGCGACCACGCCGAACCAGATCGGGTCGCCGCCGAGCGCCTTGATCACGGGGATGGCAAAAGGCAGCGTGATCACCATGATCGAGACCGAGTCGATGAAGCAGCCGAGCACGATCACGAGCGCGATGTAGAGAAGCGTGAAGCCGATCAGGCCGAGACCCGCGTGGGCGGCGAGCGCGGAAAGCTCCTGCGGCAGGTTCGACATCGCCAGCATCACCGAGAACACGCGCGCGCCGAGAATCAGGAACAGGATTGCGACCGTGACGTAGCCCGTGTCCGCGAGCGTATTCCAGAGGACGCGCCAGGTGAGCTTGCGGCGCAGCAGGGCGATCACCAGCGCGCCGAGGGCGCCCGCGGCGCCGGATTCGGTCGGTGTGAAAACGCCGCCGTAGATGCCGCCGAGCACGATGCCGATCAGCGCCAGAATCGGAGCGAGCTTCAGCGCCGCGCTCCTGACGCTTTCCGTCTCCTCTCCTTCTACACCAGCCGCCGTGCCGCCAACCTGGGAAGGCCAGAATATCGCGATGAGCACGATCATGATCGAGAACGCCGTCGCGAGCACGAGCCCCGGCACGATTCCGGCGAGGAACAGGGCCCCGACCGACTCCTCGGCAAGGAAGCCGTAGACGATGAACAGGAGGCTCGGCGGAATCAGCATGCCGAGGACCGAGGAGCCTGCGACCACGCCGACGGAGAAGCGCGGCGTGTAGCCGTGGCGCAGCATCTCGGGCGCGGCGATCTTGGTGAATACCGCAGCCGAGGCAATCGAGGACCCGGTGACCGCAGCGAAGACCGCGTTGGCCGCGACCGTCGCGATCCCGAGTCCGCCGCGCACGCGGCGCAATAGCCAGCGGGCGACGGTAAACGTGTCCTTGCCGACGTCCGAGACGCTCACCAGGAGTCCCATCAGCACGTACAGCGGCACCACGCCGAAGAAGTAGTTGTTGAGGTACTCGGTCGAGCTCTGCGAAAGCGCCCGGATGCCGACCGTAGGCTCGCCGCGGATCAGCCAGATCCCGGCGAATCCGATGACGATCATCACGATTCCGATCGGCAGCCCCGTGATGATGAGGAATCCCATGCACGCCAGCCCGAAGACCCCGTACTGCACGTTGCTCAAGTCGAGGGACGCCACGCCGGCGGCGGCCGCGACGAAGGCGAGCGCGATCGCGATCGGCGGCCAGCCCGAGCCTGCTCCCGGCGCCGGGCGCAGCCAGGCGAGCGCCGCGCGCTGCGCGGATTCCGCGAACCGGATCAGGAACTCGGCGCAGGTCACCGCCGCGCCGAGAACGATGACGGCGAGAAAAGGCCAGATGATGAAGTCGAAGACGCCGGGCGTCCCGGTGATCTCGGCGGTCCTCCAGGCGTGCTCGAGCTTGGGCCAGGTGCCCCAGGTGACGACGCCGAAGACCGCGGCGCCGAGCAGGTTGAACAGCGCGATGAACGAGTGGGCGGCCGCGGGCCGCTTCGCCTCCATCGGCTCGATCAGCATCTCCACGCGGGTGAACCGCCCCGCGTGCAGCGTGCTCGCCATCTGCAGGAACACCGCGGTGACGATCGAGTAGCCGACCATCTCCGCCGTGCCCTGGATCGGCGAATTGAACAGCCAGCGCCCGACGACGTCGCCGCAGATCAGGAACATCAGGCCGAAGATCCACAGCGTCCCGACGCTCGCCATCGCGAGCTCGAGCGCGCCGAAGCCGCGCCCGAGGCGCGCGAGCCAGCCCTTGAGGCCGCGGGGCGGTCGCGGCCGGGCTCATCGGGCGCCGCCCGCGAGGCGGCTCAGAGGCCCTTGTCCCAGTCGCGCAGCGGCTTCGCGCCGCCCTTGCGCGCTTCCTCCATGAAGGTCTTCAGGACGACGCGCCCGGGCTCGCCGTTGCGCTTCACCCAGTCGCGCGGCGATGTCGGGCAGCGCCGTGGCCCATTTCGCGCGCTCGGCCTGCGGCATGCTCGGAGACCTTGACGTTCGGCATCTTGGCGAGCGCGGCCCAGGTGCTCGCCTCGCGCTGCGCCACCAGGTCGGCGCACATCTTGGCGTACTCGCGGCCGATCTCACGGAACAGCTCCTGCATCTGCGGCGACAGCCCGTCGAAGGTCTTCTTGTTCATCGCGAGCGCGCCCGAGAACACCGCGCCGAGATCGACCTTGGTGATGTACGGCGCGACTTCGTGAAGCTTGAACGGGATGACGCCGGTGATGAGGATCACCGCGCCGTCCGCGACCCCGGTCTGGATCATGTTGTAGAACACCGGCAGCCCGGCTTCGACCGCGGTCACGCCGATGTTCTGCACGCGGGCGGCGATCGCGCCCGGCGCGATCAGCTTCTTGCCCCTCAGGTCCTCGAGCTTCGTCACCGGGAACTTGGTGACGAGGTGGTAGCTGTCCGCGGCCTGGGCGCCGAGGAAAACGGTGTTGTACTTGGTCCACTCGGCGGCGAAGGCGGGCACGCGCTCCATCAACCGCTGCTGGATCGCCGTCATCAGATGGACGTCGCCGCTGACGAACGGGAAGTAGTAGGCGACGTTCTGCAGCGGCTGCTTCGCCGGCTCCCACAGCGAGCCGACCCAGCCGATGTCGGCGAGGCCGTCGGCCACGCCCTCGAGCGTGTTGTTGAAGTCGTAGAGCGCGCCGGCGTAGGCCTCGGTCCACTTGATCGTGTCCGGCGAGCCGAGGGCCTTGAGCTTCTTGTTCGACTCCGGGACGACGAGATCCCTCAAGGGGATCGTCCAGGGCAGGACCGGCGGATGGCTCGAGCCGATCGTCATCTTGTATTTCACGCGCGGACGAAGGCAGCGCCACCGCGGCCAGCAAAGCGGCCGCGAGCACGGTGATCGAGAACGGCTGGGCACGGATCATGTCTGGCTCCTTGGTTGTGGATCGCAATTCCTGGTCAATTCTCGACGAGCGAGAACCCCTCTTCCGCCGCGAGGCAGCGGGCCTCGGGAACCCCGAGCTCGCGCCGCACGATATTGGTCCCCTGAACGATCGAGACCATCTTGTGGAAAGCGTGGCGCCGGCTCATGCCCTCGCGGCCCATGCCGCAGTCGGAGGCGAGCACCAGCCGCTCCTTCGGGATGTGCTTCAGCGCCCGGCGGATCATGTCGGCGACCTGGGCGGGCGTCTCCACCTGCAGCGTGTGGTGGTCCACGACGCCGATCGCGACCTTTTTCTCCGTGATGCCGCGGCCGATCGCCTCCAGGTCCATGCCGCCCGAGCTGCAGTTCTCGAACGTGATGACGTCGGCGTCGACGCGGTTGAGCGGCGCGATCGCCGGCGCGTAGCTCGGCTGCGTGCTGAAGATGCGCTGCGCGCCCGGGTTGCCCCAGCAGGTGTGGCACCAGATCTCGGCCTTGCCGCGCAGTCCGCGCACCGTGTTGTTGAACACTTCCACCATGAAATCGGGATTCAGCACCTTGTCGATGAGCCCCTTCGCGGCGAGCAGGTGGATCTGCGGCTCCTCCATCTGGATCACCTTGCACCCGGCCTCGACGAGCTCGTGCAGCTCCTCGTTGAGCGCGTCGCTGATCGCGAGGATCGCCTTGCGCAGGTCCTTGTAGTGCAGGTCGCGCACCGCCATCGCGATCAGCTCGGCGGTGATCGTGCCGAATTTGACCGGCCGGGGCGTGAGCCGCTGCGCCGCCTTCCAGATCGCCGTGTACTGCAGCGTCCCGCGGCCGACCGGGCCGACGAGGTCGGGCATGACGCGCGCTTCCAGGATGTCGTGCAGGATGTGCCCGCGCGGTGCGACGACGCCCGCGCGCCCGCCCTCCTTCCGGTAGGCGAACGCGCCGGCGAAGCCGTCCATGCGGATCGGCGCGTAGGAAAACCAGTTGTGGCCGCCGACGTCGGAGTCGAAGCGGCAATCGCCGTCGGTGACGATGTCCAGGCCCGCGACCTCCTGGTCGCGGATATGCGAGGACGCCGCGTCGAGATACTGCTCGCGGTAGGAGCGGTCGACCATCGCCTCGCGGAAATTGCGCCGGCCGAGGTTCTCCGTGTACCACAGCGGCCGCGGCAGCGAGCCGATGATGGTCGTGGGCAGCAGGATTCCCGCCGTCGCGGTGTACATGGAACTCGCCTCTCCTCCGGGGAGGATGCTACATCATCCGCCTGCGCGCGGAAACGACGCCGTCCCCGGGGCGAGTGGGCTTTCGCCCACTCGCAGGCCTTCTCTACTTCCAGACCTCGCGCGCCACCTCGACGACCAGCTCGAGCTTCCTCCACTGCTCCTCCTCGGTGAGCTCGTTGCCGTGGTGCGTGCTCGCAAAACCGCATTGCGGCGACAGGCACAGGTTCTCGAGCGGCACGTACTTCGCCGCCTGGCCGATGCGGCGCTTGAGCGCTTCCTTGCTCTCCAGGTCCCCGGTCTTCGTCGTGACGAGGCCGAGCACGACTTTCTTTCCCTTCGGGAGCCTCTTCAGCGGCTCGAAGCCGCCTGCGCGCTGCGTGTCGTACTCCAGGAAGTAGCCGTCCACGTCGGTCGAGAACATCGCCTCGAGCACCTCGTCCCGGTAGGCGCCTTCGGCGAACCAGGTGCTGCGGAAGTTGCCGCGGCAGGTGTGCATGGTGACGGTCATTCCCGCGGGCCGCCCGGCGAGCGCCGCGTTGATCGCACTGGCATAGGTCTTGGGCAGCCGCTTGGGATCGTCGCCGTTGGCGCGGAAGTTCTCGCGCGCCCTCGCGTCGCACAGATACGCGAAGCTCACGTCATCGAGCTGCAGGTAGGTGCAGCCGGCCGCCGCGATGTGCGCGATCGCCTGGCGATACGCCGCGGCGGCGTCGGCCCAGAATTCGGCGAGCTCGGGGTAGGCCCCGCGCGAAATCGCGTTTCGGCCCCCGCGAAAATGCAGCGTGGCCGGCCCGGGAATGCAGAATTTCGGGACCGCCTTCGGCGACCGACTTCAAATAGCTGAAGTGCTCGACCATGATCGGCCGCGAGCACCGGACCTTGCCGACGATGGCCGCCATGGGCGGTACGTCCTCGGCCTGGAAGGTCATGCCGGCTACGGGCCGTAGCGCCACCCCCTCGAACTGGCGGATGAAGTCGAGGTGCCAGAAATCGCGCCGGTATTCGCCGTCGGTCACCGCCTGCAGGCCAATGGATTCCTGCGTGGCCACGGCCGCGCGGATGCAGCGGTCCTCGACTTCCTTCAACTGGGCGTGAGTGATCGCGCCCGCCTTGGCCTGGAAGCGCGCTTCGTGCAGCTCCTCGGGACGCAGCAGGCTGCCGACCTGGTCGGCGCGAAAGGGAGGGGTGGCCGCTGTCTGGGCCTGGGTCGCCACGGGTATCGTTTTCTGTTTTGGCAGAGAGGGCGTCCCTGGACTGACTGTCCCTCGCCCTCCGCGAATGTCCTAAGTTTGACGGGTAACGCTCCGGCGTGTCAAAGAATGCCGGAGCGTCGCTCCAGGCGCCGGTCGGCGATCCCCCGAGCGGCCCCTGGCTGTGCATTTCTCACAAGATCCTTGTGCGATGCGACGGCGAGCGCCGGCGAACGGACGGCTACAGTGGGTTTCGTCGGGCGGCGATTTTCGCCGGCCGCAAACCACACAGGAGGCTCACATGGGTGTCAGAGAAATCGAGTTCGATCAGACGGCAGTCTTGAGATTCGGGGCGCTCTCGCGGGTCGGCTACATCCGGACCCGGAAAACGGATCCCGAGCGCCAGGTGTCTCAGGAACGGCGACTCGATCGCCCCTACCGCCGAAGCCGCGATGCCCGCAGCCGAGTACGAACATCCGCTGCTCGCTCTGTACCGCAAGGATCCGTCCGCAGTGATCGAGAAGGTCGAGCGCGAGGCGAGGAAGGCCCGGGCCGAGGAAATCCGGGGATGGCTGCGGTGGATATTCGCGTGAACGCGACGGCGCCCGATCAGCGGACCAGCCACTCCAGGGCCCGGCGCGCCGCCTCGTCGGTCACCCAGTGCGGGCCGTCGAACTCGAAATAGGTCACGTCGTAGCCGGCGTCCTTCAGCCGCGGCGCGATGCGCTCCCGGGTTCCGGCCACGTTGTACACGTTGTCGCGCGTGCCGTGGGCGAGGAAGATCCGCGGCCGGCCGATCGGCGGCGCCGGAGGCGCGTAGAACCCCGGAGCCACCGCCACGAGGTGCGTGAACAGATCCCCGTTCGCGATGCCCAGCGACAGCGCGTACATCGCCGCCGTCCGACAGGCCGCCCAGCGCGATCTTCTTCGGATCGATCGCCACGCGCTCGAACGTGTATCGCAGCGCCGCGTCGATGGCCACGACATCCGGCCCGAACGGGCTGTCGATCCCGTCCCAGGTGTTGTGGCGCGAGTCGATCGCGAGCATCACGACGCCGTACTCGTCGGCCAGCGGAAACTTCGACCGGAAATCCTCGGCCGCCCCTCCCCCGCCATGCAGCAGCACGATGAGCGGCAGCGGCCGTCGCGACGCGGCCTGCCTGGGAATGACGAGCATGCCGTCACGATTCGCAAGGTCGCGCAGCCGCCTCGCGCCCATGCCGAGCCGATAGACGCCAGGCGCGGCGGTGGCTGCCGGAGCGACCGGCTGGGCCTGCAAGCGCGTAACCTGGGGACCGCCCCCTTTGCAGCCGCACAGGATCAGGGCCGAGATCGCGGCCAAGGCGAGAGATTGCGAAGTCCAGCGCTTCGAAACCGGGCGGGCATCCCGTATGTTCATCCAAATAGAGTTGGCCATCTGAGTGACGAGCACGAATGTTACCTGTCGCGCGGGGCAGATGTGGCCGGAGTGTTCCGCCCATTCGGGTTGCGTTCCTCGGAGCGCGACGGAAGGTCGGGGTCTCTTGCTCGGCCCGGGTGTATGCTGTCCTCACCATCGTCTTTACGGGGAGGACCCATGAAGCGCTTGGCTTCCGTTTTCGTATGGCTGGCCGCGTTCCTGCCCGCCGTCGCAACGGGCGGACCCACTTTCTCGATCAACCCTAGTACCCTGAAGGCGGGCGAAGTGAGCCTTGCCGTAGTCAGTGCGCAGCTCGATTCCGTAGCGCCCACCCCTCTCGGTTTGTTCTCGGCTCTTAACGTTCAGATTCCCGGAGCAGAGCTCCTTCCCTCGGAGCTTCCGCAAGTGTTCATTAACGACACACCGACCAGCGCCATCGAAGTTATTTCAACGGGGACCGACAGCGTGATGATGCTTGTGTCGGGAGCGGGCGGGGTCGTTGCACCCCCACGTGCGGTCATCTGGTTCAGGGTAAGGATCCTGAGCGTGCTGCCAAGCGTCCGCACAGCAGTCTTCTTCGGTGGTGGTGCCTTTGACGTTGGTGCAGGTACGGCGGTGCTCGGCAGGATCGCGTTCGTCGATTTCGACTTGGCGCCGCCCGGACCAGCGGGTGCACGCGGCGTGCCAGGCGCACCGGGGGGTCCGGGTCAGTCGGTCGTCGCATCGTCGGAACCGCCTGGCGGAAATTGCCCCGCGGGTGGTGTGAGGCTCTACTCGGCTACGGGTGTCACTTACGCATGCAACGGCGCAGCGGGAGCACCGGGTACGCCAGGGCAACCGGGCGTTCCCGCAGGGGGCATCCTGCTGCTCGCTCCAGGTTCCCCGAGACCGGCGGGTTTCTCGCTTATCGGGACTCTCTTTGGCTTCGCGCTAATGAAGAAAGACTGAGCACATGTGCGCAGCGGGCCCCCGTTCGCCCACGCCGAAGACCTGACCGCCGCTAGCGCCTAGCAGCCCTCGCGGGTGATCTGCGCCGAAAGGCGGCGCCGCGACTCGGCGAGCCTCTCCATTGTCGCCGCGCTCCCGCCGCGCCGCTCCTGCGTGCGAAGGTCTTCCATGTCGGAGTTCAGCCGGGCGCAGGTCTTCTTCTTGCGCTCGGCCTCGTCGGCGGCGGCTTGCTGGCGCGGGTCGGGCGCGGTCTGGCTGGGAACCGACGACGGCGCCCCCATGGACGACGGAGCCGAGGGGAGTGTTCCCTCGCGCTGCGCCCTCACCGCCGCCGCGGCTGCGAGCGCCGCGTCGCGCTCGAGCTTCTCCTTCTCGGCGACGCAGTCGGCCTCGATCGCGACCTGGATCTGGGAGGCCGCGCCCCGCTTGCGGTACACGTCCTGCACCAGCTTCCTCTGCGCTGCGGTGGTGGCCTCGCCGAGCATGCGCTCCTCGGTCGCACCGCCTTCGCGCGCCCAAGCGATCTTCAAAGAATCCTTGCCGCGCTGCGCACATTCCGCAGCGTATGGGCCGGTTGTCGCCGTCGCCGCCGGCGTATCGCTGGTGGCTGCGCCCATCGATTTGCCCTTGCCGTCGGCGCACGGGCGGTCCTGGTAAGTCTTTCCGCACTTGTACATGGTCTGCGAAAGCGCGCTGCCACAGAGCAGCAGCGCCATGACCGGAACGAGCAGCCTCAGTTTCGTCTTTTTCATCCGTTTCAGGACCTTACCGGCTTGACTTGGCGGAGAGGGCGGGATTCGAACCCGCGTTAGGCTATTAACCTAAACACGCTTTCCAGGCGTGCGACTTAAACCACTCATCCACCTCTCCGGTTTTTCGCGTTCGATGCGCGGCCAGGAGGTCGGATTCTAGCGCACTGCGGCGAGCGCTTTCACCCGATCGCCTCGCGTAGCAGCGTTTCCCACGCCGCGATCGCGTTGTCGCGGCCGAAGCGCAACTCGAGCAACGCGCGCCCGTTCGCTCCCATGGCTTCGCCGAGGAACCGATCGGCGGCCAGCTGCTCGATCGCTCCGGCCACGCCCTCCGCATCGCCCGCGGCAAACGCGAGTCCGCAGCCGCCTTCGGTGAGAATTCGCGCCAAGTCGCCGTCCGTCGGTCCGATGAAAATGATCGGCCTCCCCGCTGCGAGCCCTGCGTACAGCTTGCTCGGAAATACCAGCCCTTCCACAGCGGGCTTCTGCGTCACGAGATGAACATCCAGCGCGCCCAGGCTCTCCCGCAAGACGTCCTGCTCCTGGTAGGGCTTGAAGCGCACGTTTCGCAGTCCCCTTTCCTTGACCTCGCCTTCCAGAACCCAGCGTTGCTTGCCCCTTCCAATGAACAGAAACACGATATCTTCGCGCCCGGCGAGGCGTGCCGCCGCCGAAATGATGGTATCGAACTCGTGCACCTGCCCCATGTTCCCCGAGTAACCGACGACGAATTTTCCTTCGAGCCCCCAGGGCGCGCGCAGCGCGCTTTCGCCCGGCGGAAGCGGAGTGATCTTGCGGTCGTCCACCCAGTTGGCGATCACCCGGATGCGCCCCTGCGGCACGCCCCTTCCCGCGATCGCCCGCCGCATGGCATCGCCGAGCACCACGTTGACCCGCGCCCGGTGAAGGCTCGCGTCCCGAAGCTTCCTCAGCCACCGCCCGACCCGGCCTTGAAGGAAGAGGCCCACCTGCGACTTCTCGGCGATCTCGGGAAAAACATCCTGCAGCCAGTTGACCAGCCGGGCTCCGCGCATCCGCGCGGAGCCAGGCTGGTCAACTGGTTGCATGTTTTTCCCGAGATCGCCGAGAAGGTGGCCTTTTCCTTCAAGGCTGGGTCGGGCGGTGGCTGAGGAAGCTTCGGACTTCCACCAGGACGGGTCAACGTGGTGCTCGGCGATGCCATGGCGGGCGATCGCGGGAAGGGGGGTGCCGCAAGGGCGCCGTCCGGGTGATCGCCAACTGGGTGGACGACCGTGGCTCCCCGCCGCTTCCGCCGGGCGAAAGCGCACTGCGCCCTGGGGGCTCGAAGGAAAATTCGTCAGTGTACTGCGGGGAACTGGGCAGGTGCACGAGTTCGATACCGTCGTTGCCGGCGGCGGCACGCCTCGCCGGGCGCGAAGATATCGTGTTTCTGTTCATTGGAAGGGGCAAGCAACGCTGGTTGTGGAAGGCGAGGTCGAGGAAAGGGGGACTGCGAAACGTGCGCTTCAAGCCCTACCAGGAGCGGTTTGCGGGAGAGCCTCGGCGCGCTCGAAGTTCATCTCGTGACGCAGAAGCCGCTGTGTGGAAGGGTGTAAGTATCACAGGGCTCGCAGCGGGAGCCAATCAGTTTCATCGGGCCGACGGACGGCGACTTGGCGCGAATTCTCACCGAAGGCGGCTGCGGCTTCCGCGTTTGCCGCGGCGATGCGGAGGGCGTGGCCGGAGCGATCGAGCAGCTGGCCGCCGATCGGTTCCTCGGCGAAGCCATGGGAGCAAACGGGCGCGCGTTGCTCGAGTTGCGCTTGGAAGGTCGGCCGCGACAACGCGATCGGCGTGGGAAACGCTGCTACGCGAGGCGATCGGGTGAAAGCGCTCGCCGGCACTGGCTGAATCCGACCTCCTGGCCGCACGCGGAGAGGTGGATGAGTGGTTTAAGTCGCACGCCTGGAAAGCGTGTTTAGGTTAATAGCCTAACGCGGGTTCGAATCCCGCCCTCTCCGCCAAGTCGAGCCGGTAAGGTCCTGAAACAGAATAGACGAAACTGAGGCTGCTCGTTCCGGTCATGGCGCTGCTGCTCTGTGGCAGCGCGCTTTCAGACCATGTACAAGTGCGGAAAGACTTACCAGGACCGCCCGTGCGCCGACGGCGAGGTAGGACGGCCCACCAGCGATACGCAGAGACGGCGACAACCGCGTGCGCTACGGAATGTGCGCAGCGCGGCAAGAGGATTCTTTGAAGATCGCTTGGGCGCGCGAAGGCGGTGCGACCGAGGAGCGCATGCTCGGCGAGGCCGCCCGCGCAGCGCAAGGAAGCTGGTGCAGGACGTGTACCGCAAGCGGGGCGCGCGACCTCCGGGATCCAGGTCGCAATAGAGAGTGTGTCAGCGAGAAGGAGAAGCTCAACAGCGACGCGGCGCTCGCAGCCGCGGCGGCGGTGAGGGCGCAGCGCGAGGGAACACTCCCCTCGGCTCCGCCGTCCATGGGGGCGCCGTCGTCGGTTCCCAGCCAGACCGCGCCCGACCCGCGCCAGCAAGCCGCCGCCGACGAGGCCGAGCGCAAGAACCTGCGCCCACTGATTCGACATGGAAGACCTTCGCACGCAGGAGGCGGCGCGGCGGGGACGCAGCGACAATGGAGAGGCTCGCCGAGTCGCGGCGCCCTTCCGGCGCAGATCACCCGCGAGGGCTGCTCGCGCTAGCGGCGGTCGGTCTTGGCGTGGGCGGCGCCGCTGCGCACATGTGCTCGTCTTTCTTCATTAGCGCGAAGCCAAAGAGAGTCCCGATAAGCGAGAAACCCGCCGGTCTCGGGGAACCTGGAGCGAGCAGCAGGATGCCCCCTGCGGGAACGCCCGGTTGCCCTGGCGTACCCGGTGCTCCCGCTGCGCCGTTGCATGCGTAAGTGACACCCGTAGCCGAGTAGAGCCTCACACCACCCGCGGGGCAATTTCCGCCAGGCACGATGCGACGGACTGACCCGGACCCCGGTGCACCTGGCACGCCGTGCACCCACTGGTCCGGGCGGCGCCGAGTCGAAATCGACGAACGCGATCCTGCCGAGCACCGCCGTACCTGCACCAACGTCAAAGGCACCACCACCCGAAGAAGACTGCTGTGCGGACGCTTGGCAGCACGCTCAGGATCCTTACCCTGAACCAGATGACCGCACGTGGGGGTGCAACGACCCCGCCCGCTCCCGACACAAGCATCATACATGTGAATAACTTCGATGGCGCTGGTCGGTGTGTCGTTAATGAACACTTGCGGGAACCCGAGGGAAGGACTGTCTCCCGGGAATCTGAACGTTAAGACCGAGAACAAACCGAGAGGGGTGGGCGCTACGGAATGGACTGCGCCTACGGCAAGGCTCACTTCGCCCGCCTTCAGGGTACTAGGGTTGATGAGAAAGTGGGTCCGCCCGTTGCGACGGCGGGCAGGAACGCGACACCATACGAAAACGGAAGCCAAGCGCTATGGGTCCTCCCGTAAAGACGATGGTGAGGACGGTGCACGGCCCGAGCAAGAGACCCCGACCTTCAGTCGCGCTCCAAGGAACGCAACCCGAATGGGCAGTACTTCCGCCGCGTCCCTCCCCCGCGCAACAGGTAACATTCGTGCTCGTCTGGCTCAGATGGCCAACTCTATTTGGATGAACATACGGGATGCCCGCCCGGTTTCGAAGCGCTGGACTTCGCCAATCTCTCGCCTTGGCCGCGATCTCGGCCCTGATCCTGTGCGGCTGCAAAGGGGGCGGTCCCCAGGTTACGCGCTTGCAGGCCCAGCCGGTCGCTCCGGCAGCCACCGCCGCGCCTGGCGTCTATCGGCTCGGCATGGGTGCGAGGCGGCTGCGCGACCTTGCGAATCGTGACGGCATGCTCGTCATTCCCAGGCAGGCCGCGTCGCGACGGCCGCTGCCGCTCATCGTGCTGCTGCATGGCGGGGGAGGGGCGGCCGAGGATTTCCGGTCGAAGTTTCCGCTGGCCGACGAGTACGGCGTCGTGATGCTCGCGATCGACTCGCGCCACAACACCTGGGACGGGATCGACAGCCCGTTCGGGCCGGATGTCGTGGCCATCGACGCGGCGCTGCGATACACGTTCGAGCGCGTGGCGATCGATCCGAAGAAGGTCGCGCTGGGCGGCCTGTCGGACGGCGGGATGTACGCGCTGTCGCTGGGCATCGCGAACGGCGATCTGTTCACGCACCTCGTGGCGGTCTCTCCGGGGTTCTACAAGCCTCCGGCGCCGCCGATCGGCCGGCCGCGGATCTTCCTCGCCCACGGCACGCGCGACAACGTGTACAACGTGGCCGGAACCCGGGAGCGCATCGCGCCGCGGCTGAAGAACGCCGGCTACGACGTGACCTATTTCGAGTTCGACGGCCCGCACTGGGTGACCGACGAGGCGGCGCGCCGGGCCCTGGAGTGGCTGGTCCGCTGATCGGGCGCCGTCGCGTTCACGCGAATATCCACCGCAGCCATCCCCGGATTTCCTCGGCCCGGGCCTTCCTCGCCTCGCGCTCGACCCTCTCGATCACTGCGGACGGATCCTTGCGGTACAGAGCGAGCAGCGGGTGTTCGTACTCGGCTGCGGGCATCGCGGCTTCGGCGGTAGGGGCGATCGAGTCGCCGTTCCCGGACACCTGGCGCTCGGGATCCGTTTTCCGGGTCCGGATGTAGCCGACCCGCGAGAGCACCCCGAATCTCAAGACTGCCGTCTGATCGAACTCGATTTCTCTGACACCCATGTGAGCCTCCTGTGTGGTTTCCGGCCGGCGAAAATCGCCGCCCGACGAAACCCACTGTAGCCGTCCGTTCGCCGGCGCTCGCCGTCGCATCGCACATGGATCTTGTGAGAAATGCACAGCCAGGGGCCGCTCGGGGGATCGCCGACCGGCGCTTGGAGCAACGCTGCGGCATTCTTTGACACGCCGGAGCGTTACCCGTCAAACTTAGGACATTCGCGGAGGGCGAGGGACAGTCAGTCCAGGGACGCCCTCTCTGCCAAAACAGAAAACGATACCCGTGGCGACCCAGGCCCAGACAGCGGCCACCCCTCCCTTTCGCGCCGACCAGGTCGGCAGCCTGCTGCGTCCCGAGGAGCTGCACGAAGCGCGCTTCCAGGCCAAGGCGGGCGCGATCACTCACGCCCAGTTGAAGGAAGTCGAGGACCACTGCATTCGCGCGGCCGTGGCCACGCAGGAATCCATTGGCCTGCAGGCGGTGACCGACGGCGAATACCGGCGCGATTTCTGGCACCTCGACTTCGTCCGCCAGTTCGAGGGGGTGGCGCTACGGCCCGTAGCCGGCATGACCTTCCAGGCCGAGGACGTACCGCCCATGGCGGCCATCGTCGGCAAGGTCCGGTGCTCGCGGCCGATCATGGTCGAGCACTTCAGCTATTTGAAGTCGATCGCCAAGGCGGTCCCGAAATTCTGCATTCCCGGACCGGCCACGCTGCATTTTCGCGGGGGCCGAAACGCGATCTCTCGCGGGGCCTACCCCGAGCTCGCCGAATTCTGGGCCGACACGGCTGCGGCGTATCGCCAGGCGATCGCGCACATCGCGGCGGCCGGCTGCACCTACCTGCAGCTCGATGACGTGAGCTTCGCGTATCTGTGCGA
This sequence comes from uncultured beta proteobacterium, assembly GCA_963699535.1. Lineage (GTDB taxonomy): Bacteria > Pseudomonadota > Gammaproteobacteria > Burkholderiales > SG8-39 > VBDM01. Next base: position 39,281 of record CAVOUJ010000019.1, read on the forward strand.
CGCGAGGGCGCGCGAGAACTTCCGCGCCAACGGAGACGATCCCAAGCGGCTGCCCAAGACCTATGCGGCTGCGATCAACGCGGCGCTCTCCGGGCGGCCGGCGGGAATGACCGTCACCATGCACACCTGCCGCGGCAACTTCCGCAGCACCTGGTTCGCCGAAGGCGCCTACCGGGACGAGGTGCTCGAGGCGATGTTCTCGACCAACGTGGACGGCTACTTCCTGGAATACGACACGCAGCGCGCCGGCGGCTTCGAGCCGCTGAAGAGGCTCCCGAAGGGAAAGAAGGTCGTGCTCGGCCTCGTGACGACGAAGACCGGGGACCTGGAGAGCAAGGAAGCGCTCAAGCGCCGCATCGGCCAGGCGGCGAAGTACGTGCCGCTCGAGAACCTGTGCCTGTCGCCGCAGTGCGGTTTTGCGAGCACGCACCACGGCAACGAGCTCACCGAGGACGAGCAGTGGAGGAAGCTCGAGCTGGTCGTCGAGGTGGCGCGCGAGGTCTGGAGGTAGGGAAGGCCCGCGAGTGGGCGAAGGCCCACCCGCCCCGGGGGCGGCGTCGTTTCCGCGCGCAGGCGGATGATGTAGCATCCTTCCCCGGAGGAGAGGCGAGTTCCATGTACACCGCGACGGCGGGAATCCTGCTGCCCACGACCATCATCGGTTCGCTGCCGCGGCCGCTGTGGTACACGGAGAACCTCGGCCGGCGCAATTTCCGCGACGCGATGGTCGACCGCTCCTACCGCGAGCAGTACCTCGACGCCGCGTCCTCGCATATCCGCGACCAGGAGGTCGCCGGCCTCGACATCGTCACCGACGGCGATTGCCGCTTCGACTCCGACGTCGGCGGCCACAACTGGTTTTCCTACGCGCCGATCCGCATGGAAGGCTTCGCCGGCTCGTTCGCCTACAGGAAGGAGGGCGGGCGCGCGGGCGTGGTCCATCCTCGCGGGCACATCCTGCACGACATCCTGGAAGCGCGGGTCATGCCCGACCTCGTCGGTCCGGTCGGCCGCGGAACGCTGCAGTACGCGGCGATCTGGAAGGCGGCGCAGCGGCTGACGCCCCGGCCGGTCAAGTTCGGGACGATCACCGCCGAGTTGGTCGCGCTGTCGGTGCGCGACCTCCACTACAAGGACCCGCGCAAGGCGATCCTCGCGATCGCCGACGCGCTCAACGAGGAGCTGAAGGATCTCGTCGAAGCCGGGTGCAAGGTGATCCAGATGGAGGAGCCGCAGATCCACCTGCTCGCGGCGAAGGGGCTCACCGACAAGGTCCTGAATCCCGATTTCATGGTGGAGGTATTCAACAACACGGTGCGCGGACTGCGCGGCAAGGCCGAGATCTGGTGCCACACCTGCTGGGGCAACCCGGGCGCGCAGCGCATCTTCAGCACGCAGCCGAGCTACGCGCCGGCGATCGCGCCGCTCAACCGCGTCGACGCCGACGTCATCACGTTCGAGAACTGCAGCTCGGGCGGCGTGGACCTGGAAGCGATCGGCCGCGGCATCACGGAGAAAAAGGTCGCGATCGGCGTCGTGGACCACCATACGCTGCAGGTGGAAACCCCTGCCCAGGTCGCCGACATGATCCGCCGTGCGCTGAAGCACATCCCGAAGGAGCGGCTGGTGCTCGCCTCCGACTGCGGCATGGGGCGCGAGGGCATGAGCCGGCGCCACGCTTTCCACAAGATTGTCTCCATCGTTCAGGGAACGAACATCGTGCGGCGCGAGCTCGGGGTTCCCGAGGCCCGCAGCCTCGCGGCGGAAGAGGGGTTCTCGCTCGTCGAGAATTGACCAGGAATTGCGATCCACAACCAAGGAGCCAGACATGATCCGTGCCCAGCCACTCTCGATCACCATGCTCGCGGCCGCTTTGCTGACAGCGATGGCGCTGCCTTCGTCCGCGCGTGAAATCAAGATGACGATCGGCTCGAGCCATCCGCCGGTCCTGCCCTGGACGATCCCCTTGAGGGATCTCGTCGTCCCGGAGTCGAACAAGAAGCTCAAGGCCCTCGGCTCGCCGGATACGATCAAGTGGACCGAGGCCTACGCCGGCGCGCTCTACGACTTCAACAACACGCTTGAGGGCGTGGCCGACGGCCTCGCCGACATCGGCTGGGTCGGCTCGCTGTGGGAGCCGGCGAAGCAGCCGCTGCAGAACGTCGCCTACTACTTCCCGTTCGTCAGCGGTGACGTCCATCTGATGACGGCGATCCAGCAGCGGTTGATGGAGCGCGTGCCCGCGTTCGCCGCCGAGTGGAGCAAGTACAACACCGTTTTCCTCGGCGCCCAGGCCGCGGACAGCTATCACCTCGTCACCAAGTTCCCGGTGACGAAGCTCGAGGACTTGAGGGGCAAGAAGCTGATCGCCCCGGGCGCGATCGCCGCCCGCGTGCAGAACATCGGCGTGACCGCGGTCGAAGCGGGGCTGCCGGTGTTCTACAACATGATCCAGACCGGGGTCGCGGACGGCGCGGTGATCCTCATCACCGGCGTCATCCCGTTCAAGCTTCACGAAGTCGCGCCGTACATCACCAAGGCCGACCTCGGCGCCGTGTTCTCCGGCGCGCTCGCGATGAACAAGAAGACCTTCGACGGGCTGTCGCCGCAGATGCAGGAGATGTTCCGTGAGATCGGCCGCGAGTACGCCAAGATGTGCGCCGACCTGGTGGCGCAGCGCGAGGCGAGCACCTGGGCCGCGCTCGCCAAGATGCCGAACGTCAAGGTCTCCGACATGCCGCAGGCCGAGCGCGCGAAGTGGGCCGCAGCCCTGCCCGACATCGCCGCGGACTGGGTGAAGCGCAACGGCGAGCCCGGGCGCGTGGTCCTGAAGACCTTCATGGAGGAAGCGCGCAAGGGCGGCGCGAAGCCGCTGCGAGCCTGGGACAAGGGCCTCTGAGCGCGATAGTGCTTCCCCTCCTGGACAGGAGGGGTGTCGCGCGCAGCGCGACGGGGTGGTGGATTGGGCGTGAGCACCACACCGTCCGCGCCCTCACGTTCGCGACGGCGCGGCCACCCCTCCTCGCGGAGGAGGGGAGCTTTCCCGCAGTGCCATTCCGGCGATGACCACAGCGGCCGCGACCGCCCCGCGGCCTCAAGGACTGCTCGCGCTCCTCGGGCGGGGCTTGGCCGCGCTCGAGCTCGGGATGGCGAGCGTCGGGACGCTGTGGATCTTCGGGTTGATGTTCCTGATCTGCGGTGATGTGGTCGGGCGCTGGCTGTTCAATTCGCCGATCCAGGGCACGGCGGAGATGGTCGGCTACTCGATCGTCACCGCGGTGTTCCTGCAGATGGCGAGCGCGCTGCACGCGGGACGGTTCACCCGCGTGGAGATCCTGATCGAGCCGATGGAGGCGAAGCGGCCCGCGGCCGCCCACTCGTTCGCCACGCTGTTCAACCTGCTCGGCGCCGCGGTCTTCGGCGTCGTCACCTGGGGCACCTGGCCCAAGCTCGAGCACGCCTGGAGGACCGCCGAGATCACCGGGACGCCCGGCGTCTTCGACTTCATCATCTGGCCTTTTCTCGCCGTCGTCGTTCTCGGCGCGGCGGTGACCTGCGCCGAGTTCCTGATCCGGTTCGCGGAATCCGCGCAGCGGGCGGCGCTCGCCTGGCTGCGCCCGGCAAAGGGAGCAGGCTCGGGCTGGCCGCCGATCGCGATCGCGCTCGCCTTCGTCGCGGCCGCCGCCGGCGTGGCGTCCCTCGACTTGAGCAACGTGCAGTACGGGGTCTTCGGGCTGGCAC
>CAVOUJ010000020.1:0-251827 GCA_963699535.1 uncultured beta proteobacterium
CAACGCGCAGATCGCGAAGCGGCTCGGCCTTTCGGACAAGACGATTCGCAATCACCTTACACGCATCTTCGAGAAGATGGACGTGAACCACCGCGGCCAGGCGATCGTGCGCGCGCGCGAAGCCGGATTCGGTCTCACAGAATCCTTGTTGCCGGGACGTTCGTCCCCCTGAGGGCGTGCTTTCGGCGGCCTGCAACACCTGCCCGGGACATTCGTCTCTCGACGCCAACGGCGCGCCCCCTCGATAATCGACTCCGGGTAAGGAGGACGGTCGCACTCATGGTCGCGACGCCAGCCGCTATCGTGCTCGCGCCGATCACCTTCCCGAAGTTCGACTACGACCAAGGGGTGATCGGAGCGAGTCCAGTGATGAGTTGAAAGAGGACCTCGATTACCAGGAGTCGCGCATTCGGTTCGCTTCCACTAACAAGGAGGTCTCATGGTCCGCATCCTGTTGTCCTTGGCGCTCGCGGCGCTCTGCACCACCGCGGGCGCTCAATATCCGAACAAGCCGATCCGGCTTGTCGTGCCGTTCCCTGCGGGCGGCGGCGTCGAGCTGTCAGCGCGTATCTTTTCGCAGCCGCTGGGACAGGCGCTCGGCCAGCCGGTGGTCGTCGAGCCGAAACCGGGCGGCGACGGCGTGATCGCCGCCGACGCGGTGATGAGATCCCCTGCTGACGGCTACACGCTGTTCTACGCGACCGGCACCGCGTTCAGCTGGGTGCCGGCGTCGCGCAAGCAACCCGCCCTACGATCCGGTCGCCGACTTCACGCCGGTGTCTCTGGTGGGCATCTTCGGGTTTTTCCTGTTCACGCACCCGAGCGTACCGGCGAACTCCGTGGCCGAGCTGCTCGCCTACGCGCGCGCCAATCCGGGTAAGCTCAACTACGGCACCGGCAGCAGCGCCAGCGTCCTGATGACCGCCCAGTTGAAGCTGCTGGAAAACCTCGACATCGTGGAGATTCCCTACAAGGGCGACGCGCCGCTCACCATCGATCTCGTCGGCGGGCGCGTGCACATGGCCTTCGCGACCCCAGGCAGCATGGCGCCTCAGGTCAAAGCGGGCAAGCTGCGCGCGCTCGCCGCGATGTTTCCGAGCCGCAGTCCGCTACTGCCCGAGGTCCCGGCCGCGGCCGAGGCCGGGCTCGGCAAGGTTTCGATCACGGCCTGGGGCGGGGTCTTCGGCCCGGCGAAGATGCCCCGGGAGATCGCCAATCGCGTGGCGCGGGATCTTGCCGTCGTGCTCGCGCGTCCCGATGTGCGAGAAGGCCTCGGCAAGATCGCGTTCGAACCGCGCAGCTCGACGCCGGATGAGTTGACCGAGTTCCTCAAACAGCAAATGGATTCCTGGGCGCGCACTGCACGCGCGGTCGGCATCGTGCTCGAGTGATGCGCCGCGGGGAGCGGGTCGCTAACGCCGAAAAGAAAGACCACGAGGATATCGCCGCGATGCGGCGGTAAGCGGAACCTCAGCGCCGCGCTACGTCCTGCCCGCTCGGATGCAGCCGGCCGTCATTCCCCGCGCAGCAGCTCGTTGATCGCCGTCTTCGCACGGGTCTGTGCATCGACCTTCTTTACGATGACGGCGCAGTACAAGCCGTACTTGCCATCCGCGGAAGGCAGCGTTCCCGGCACAACCACCGCACCCGAGGGCACGCGCCTGTAGAGAATCTGCCCGCTCGCCCGGTCGAAGATTCGCGTGCTCGCGCCGATGAACACCCCCATCGAGATGACCGCGTTCTCCTCGACGATGACTCCTTCGACGATCTCCGAGCGCGCGCCGATGAAGCAGTTGTCCTCGATGATGGTGGGGTTCGCCTGCAAAGGTTCGAGAACCCCGCCGATGCCCACGCCGCCCGAGAGGTGCACGTTCTTGCCGATTTGCGCGCAGGACCCCACGGTGGCCCAGGTATCGACCATGGTGCCCTCGTCGACATAGGCGCCGATATTGACGTACGAAGGCATGAGCACCACGTTTTTCGCGATATACGCTCCGCGGCGCGCCACTGCCGGCGGCACGACGCGGAATCCGCCGCGCTGAAACTGCTTGCGGTCGTAGCGCTCGAATTTGGTCCTGACCTTGTCGTAAAACCTGAGCGACCCGGCGCGAAGCGGCCGATTGTCCTCGATCCGGAAGGAAAGCAGCACGGCTTTCTTGATCCACTGATGGGTGTGCCAGGTTCCGTCGAGCTTTTCCGCAACCCGAAGGCGACCGGCGTCGAGCTCTTCGAGCACCTGGGCTACGGTCTTGGCGATCTTTGCCGGGACGGACTTGGGCGCGAGCTGCGCCCGCTCCTCCCAGGCCCGATCGATGATGCTCTGAAGCTTCTGCGTTTCGCGAGAGGTCATAGGTTCTTGGTGAATTCTACGATACGGCGGGCTGCCTCGAGGCACTCGTCGGTTTCCGCGACCAGCGCCATCCTGACGTAGTTGGCTCCGGGGTTGATGCCGTGCGACTCGCGCGCGAGAAAACTTCCCGGAAGAACGGTGACGTGCTGCTCGGCGTACAGCCGCCGGGCGAATTCAGTGTCGGGGATCGGGAGTCGGGGCCCAGAGGTAGAAGCCCGCATCGGGATGCTCGACGCGCAGCGCGGTCTGCATCAACGGCGTGACGCGGGCGAACTTTTCCGCGTACTTCTTTCGGTTTTCGCGTACGTGAGTTTCGTCGCTCCAGGCCGCGACGCTCGCGTCCTGCACGGCCGGATTCATCGCGCCGCCGTGGTAGGTACGGTAGAGCAGGAAATCCTTGAGGATCGCAGCGTCTCCGGCGACGAATCCGGATCGCATTCCGGGAACGTTGGAGCGCTTCGACAGGCTCGAAAAAACGACGACTCGCTCGAATCTGCGGCCGAGTTTCGCGGCCGCCTGCAAGGCTCCAAGGGGCGGCTTGGCTTCGTCGAAGTAGATCTCCGAATAGCATTCGTCGGACGCGATGACGAATCCATGCCGATCGGCGAGCGCGAAGATCTCCTTCCAGTCCTCCAGGCCCAGGATCTTTCCCGTGGGGTTGCCCGGCGAACAGACGTAGAGCAGTTGCGTGCGGCGCCAGGCGTCCTCGGGGACAGCCGCGTAGTCGGGGGCGAAGCCCCCCGTCGAGGTGGTGTTGGCGTAGGAGGGCCGCGCTCCGGCGAGGAGGGCTGCGCCTTCGTAGATCTGGTAGAAGGGGTTGGGGCAGACCACCACGGCCCCGTCTTGGCCCGGGTCGATCACGGTCTGGGCAAAGGCGAAAAGCGCTTCCCGGGAGCCGTTGACCGGAAGCACCTCGGTTTTCCAGTCGATCGAGCGCAGCCCGTAGCGCCGCGCCAGCCACGCGGCTATCGCCTGCTTCAGCGCGTCGCCTCCCGCGGTGGGAGGATAGGTGGCGAGCTTTCCCAGATTCTCAGCCAACGTGCGCTTTATCAGTTCGGGCGTCGGGTGCCTAGGCTCGCCTATCCCGAGACTGATGTGAACGAGCTCCGGATTTGGCGCAGCGTCCCTGAAGAGTTGCCGCAGTTTCTCAAACGGATAGGGCTGCAGCGAGCGCAGTCTGGAGTTCATGGGCAGCCCCGAGTGCCGGCGGGGCCGGCTTCGTCGGCGTGGCTCAACGCGTGCTGCCTTGCTCTGCGACAGGAGGCAGCTCGAAACCCGCCGCGGGCTTCCATGCCGGCTTTCTGTGCTCGGCGACCACGCTGGTGAAGATTCCGCCGCGGACGTAGAACCGCGCGGTAAGGCGCAGGAACCTGGGAGAAAGCAACTTGACGAGGTCGTCGCAGATCCGGTTCGTGACAGCCTCGTGGAACGCCCCTTCGTTCCTGTAGGACCAGATGTACAGCTTGAGGCTCTTCAGTTCCACGCATTTCCGGTCCGGAACGTAGTCGAGGAAGAGGGTGGCGAAGTCCGGCTGCCCGGTCTTGGGACAGAGGCACGTGAACTCGGGCATCTGCATCCGGATCAGATAGTCGCGGCGCGGGCTCGGATTGGGAAAACTCTCAAGCGCCTTGCTTGCTTTGGACGGCATTCGGGGTCTGGATGCGCAGGTGGAGATGGTATTATATGTGCAGTGTTTCATCGGCAATGAATCCGGCTCGCTGCCGGTTTTCTTTTATCTGGATCTGTAGCGTCCTCTGCTAGCGTGCGGCTCACTCAAATCAAGCTCGCCGGCTTCAAGTCCTTCGTCGAACCCACCGCAGTAAGCGTTCCGGGACAGCTGGTCGGGGTGGTCGGGCCGAACGGGTGCGGCAAGTCCAATATCATCGACGCCGTCCGCTGGGTACTCGGGGAGTCCCGCGCAGCCGCGCTCCGGGGCGACTCGATGCAGGACGTGATCTTCAACGGCTCGAGCTTGCGCAAGCCTGTGGCGCGGGCGAGCGTCGAACTCACCTTCGACAACAGCCTCGGCAGGGCGGCCGGCCCGTGGTCGCAGTACGCCGAGATATCGGTGAAGCGCGTCCTGCAGCGGGACGGCGAGTCTTCGTATTTCATCAACAACGGCCACGTGCGTCGCCGCGACGTTCAGGACATTTTTCTCGGCACGGGTCTCGGTCCACGCGCCTACGCGATCATCGAACAGGGAATGATCTCGCGCATCATCGAGGCTAAGCCCGAGGATCTGCGCGTATTCCTCGAAGAGGCTGCGGGCGTTTCCAAGTACAAGGAGCGGCGGCGCGAAACCGAGCATCGTCTCGCCGACACGCGCGAAAACCTCGCGCGCGTCGGCGACATACGTTCGGAACTCGGAGCGCAAGTCGAGCGGCTGGAAAAGCAGGCGGAAGTCGCGCGACGGTACAACGAGCTTTCAGCCGAGCGGACTCACAAGCAGAATCTTTTGTGGCTCCTGCGCCGCAACGACGCTGAGGCCGAGGTGCAGCGCCAGTTGCGGGAGATCGAACGCTCCGCGACCGATCTGGAATCCGAGACTGCGCGCCTGCGCGAAATCGAGCGGGAGCTCGAACAGTCCCGCTCGGACCACTACGCCGTGGGGGATGCGCTCAGCGCCGCCCAAGGCGAGCTCTACGGGGCCAACGCCGATGTATCGAGGCTCGAGGCCGAAATACGCTTCATGGCCGAAACCCGCCAGCGGCTCGAAGCGCAGCTCAATCAGATGCAAGCTCAGCGCGACGCCGGTCAGCAGAGCGAAACCGGGCTGCGGGAAGAACTCAAGACCTGGCAGGCGCGGCTGGAGGAATCGCGTCAGGGCCTTGCGCAGGCAAGGCAAAAACTCTCTGGAGAGCAGGCCAAGCTCCCGGGGATGGAGCAGGCTTTCCGCACGCTGCAGGGGCAGATCGCTGGCCAGCGCGAACGCATCGCACAGGCCGAGCAGGCCTTCCAGCTGGAGCAGGCGCATCTTGCCCATGCGGGCAAGACGCTGCAGGGACTGGAGCAGCGGGAGGAAAGGCTGCTTGCGGAGCGCGCCGAGCTTGCCGCGCCCGACGCCGCGTCTCTTGCGCAACTCGCGCAGGAACTGGAGCAGAGCGCCGCGGAGCTTTCACGCCAGGAGGCGCTGCTCGGTCAGGTCGAGGCGGCCCGGGCCGCTCTGGACGCTCAGCGTGCGGCGAGCCTGGACCGCATGCAGACTCTCGAGCGCGAGCAATCCGCGCTCGACGGCAGGTTGCTCACCCTTCAGAGGATCCAGAACCAGGTCGAGGAGAACAACAAACTCCATGACTGGATCGCCCGGCACGAGCTGGGGTCGAAGCCGCGCCTGTGGCAGAAGATCCGCGTCGAGGCTGGATGGGAGACGGCTGTCGAGTCCGCTTTGCGGGAGCGCCTGCATGCGATGGAGATGTCCGACCCCGAGCTGCTTCAGAGGCTGCTCGATGATCCTCCCCCGGCCAAGGTCAGCGCCTTCATCCCGGGAGCCGATGCGGAACTCGCGCGCGAAGCCGGGCTGAAGCCGCTCGCCGATTACGTGGAGGCGATGGACCCTCTCGCGGGTGCGGTCGTCAGGGCCTGGCTTGCGCCGTACTATGCGGTGGAGGGCATACCGCGCCTCATGACGCGCATGGCCTTGCCCGCGCAGATCGTTCTGATCAATCGCGACGGCCATCAATTCAGCCGCTTCGGGGTAAACTTCCACGCAAGCGATCCGGCAGATACGGGTATCCTCGCGCGCCAGCGCGAAATCGAGGCGCTGGGCCGGGAAGCGCGCGATCGCCAGGACGAGATTGGGAAACAACGCGAGGAACTCGCGCGGCTCGACAGCACGTTGGCCGAGCATGATGAAGGACTCGCGAAGCTGCGCGTCGTCGGAGCGGCGCTCAAACAGCGGCACCACGAGCGCCAGCTGGAAAACCTGAGGCTCCTGCAGGGGCAGGAGAGGTACCAGGAGCGCTACGGGCAAATCGAAGCGGAGCTCGGGGAAATTGCCGCCCAGAAGTCCCACGAGCAGGCGAGCCAGGCGGCTGCGGAAGCTGCCCTGGAGCAGCACCAGCTCGAGATCGACGCCCTATACGCTACGCTCGATCTGACCCAGAAGGATCACCAAGCCGCAGAGCGAAGCCTGGAACTGCATCGGCAGGCCCTCGTTCAGGCCGAGCGCGACGTCCAGGGTGCGGTCTACGCCGAAAAGGAAAGTACATCTAAAATCATAGATATAGAGAAATCATCTCAAGTGTTACATGAGCAAACTCAGGCCTCTGAAAAAAGCCGTGAAGAGTTGCAGTCGGAGCTGGCTCGGGTCGACGACCAAGCCCTGCGCGCCCAGCTTCAAGAGGGGCTGGAGACTCGGGTTCGGCGGGAGCAGGCGTTCGCCGGGGTTCGAGCCCGACAGGAGGACCTTACCGAGACACTGCGCTCCTCCGAGGAGGCGAGGCTCGCTTGCGAGCAAGAGCTGCAGCCGATACGAGACCGAATCGGGGAACTGAAGCTCAAAGAGCAGGCCGCGCGCCTCGCCTACGATCAGTTCGCCCAGCAGCTTCGGGAGGCGGGCGCAGACGAGGCGACGCTTGTGGCTGATCTGAAGCAGGGCCAGAAAGCCGCGCCCTTGCAGGGAGAGATCACCCGCATTGCGAATGCCATCACGGAATTGGGCGCGATCAACATGGCCGCGCTGGAAGAGCTCAAGGCGCACCAGGAACGCAAGCAGTTCCTGGACGCCCAGGCGGCCGATCTCACTGCCGCGCTGGGGACTCTGGAGAGCGCGATCCGCAAGATCGATCGGGAAACTCGGGAGCTGCTGCAATCGACCTTCGACGCGGTGAACGGCCATTTCGGCCAGATGTTTCCGGCTCTGTTCGGCGGTGGGGAAGCGCGGCTGATCATGACCGGCGAGGAAGTGCTCGACTGCGGCGTGGAGGTCATGGGACGGCCTCCTGGGAAGAAGAACACGACCATCCACCTGCTCTCCGGGGGCGAAAAGGCGTTGACGGCGATCGCCCTGGTATTTTCGTTCTTCCAGCTCAACCCCGCGCCGTTTTGCCTGCTCGATGAGGTAGATGCTCCGCTCGACGACGCCAACACCGAGCGCTTTTGCGACCTGGTCCAGAAGATGTCCCAGCAGACCCAGTTCCTGTACATCAGCCATAACAAGATCACGATGGAAATGGCGCACCAGCTGATCGGCGTGACCATGCAGGAGCAGGGCGTATCGCGCGTCGTGGCTGTCGATATCGAGGAGGCATTGAAGCTGCGGGAAGAACCCGCCGCCGCCTGAAGATGAGCGAACTGCAGCTCGGCCTTCTGGCTATCGGTGCGGTGGTCGTCGCGGGGGTTTTCTTCTACAACAAGTGGCAGGAGGCGCGCTACCGGCGCGAGGTGCAGGCGGGTTTCGGCTCGCGGCACGATGACGTCTTGATGGGGCTGAAAGGCGGGACCCGTGAAGCCGATCGGAGCCTCCGTGCAGATTACACTGATCCTGCCCTCGGCACGCTCGATGGCCAGGCGGGGGCCGCGGAGGCCCCGCCGGCGGGTCTGTCCGAGATCCTGGATTTCATCGTTCCGATCGAAACGCCCGAGGAAGTTTCGGGCGCGGCAGCCGCCGGTGCAGCCGCCGCCATGCTCGGGCGATGCTCGAAGCCGATGCTTTGGGAGGGTTTTGACCCGGAGCAGAACCGCTGGGAGCCACTCGCGCCAGATCACCGCTACTCGCGCTTGCGTGCAGGAATGCAGCTCGTCGACCGCCGCGGCGCGGCGGATGAGAGCGAGCTCTCCGCGTTCGGAGCCGCGGTCGAGGAAGCGGCAGCATCGATCGACCTTCTTGCGACCGCGCCGCCGGCAGCCCCAGCCGCGAACAAGGGCAGGGAGCTTGACCGCTTCTGCGATAACGTTGATATACGGGTCGCGGTCCACGTCCAGAGCGACGAGGCTCCGTTCTCGGGGGCTCGGCTCGCAGGGCTCGCAGCATCGCTGGGTTTCAAGCTCGACGACGCCGAGCGCAGGTTCCTGCGGCGGGATAGGGACGGACGGGTCCTTTTCGCGATTGCGGATTACGGTCCTGCACCCTTCGACATCGATCGCCTGGACTCGCTTGCGCTGCGCGCGGTCACGTTCGAGCTCGATGTCCCCCGCACTCCGCGCGATTCGTTCGGCCAGTTCCGCGACCTGGCGCTGTCCCTTGCCCGAGGGCTCAACTCGCGCATCGTGGACGACAATCACCAGCCATTGAGCGCCGCGGCATTCGACGCCATCGAGGCGCAGGTGCAATCCGTGCATTCGAGCATGGAGGCGCGTGGCATTGTCCCGGGCGGAGCGCTCGCCTTGCGGTTGTTCTCCTGATGGCGGTCCCGGAAGCGGCTCGCAAACGCGCGGAGGCGCTTCGCCGGGAAATCGAAACGCACAATCGCCGCTACTACGAGCTCGACGCGCCAACCATCTCGGACGCGGAGTACGACAGGTTGTTCCAGGAACTGCAACAGCTTGAGCGCGACCATCCGGAGCTGATGTCGGAGGACTCCCCGACACGTCGGGTGGGGGCTGCACCGCAAACGAAGTTCGCCAAGGTTGTTCATGGCGTTCCAATGCTTTCCATTCGGAATGAAAGCGCCCAAAAGTTTGACGAAAGATGCCGGAAGGCACTTAGATTGGCAGAGATCGAGTATGCGGTGGAGCCGAAATTCGATGGGCTTGCCGTTAGCTTGGTGTACGAAGTTGGCGTGCTCACGCTTGGGGCAACACGCGGCGACGGGAAGACGGGAGAAAATGTCACCGCCAACCTTCGTACTGTGAAGAACATTCCTTTGCGACTCAAGGGGCCGCGCATACCTGACAAAGTAGAGATTCGCGGCGAAGTATTATTTCCCGTTGCAGAGTTCGCAAAATTGAATGAGCAGCAACGTTTGCGCGGCGAACGAGAGTTCGTGAATCCGCGTAATTCGGCGGCCGGAAGCGTGCGGCAACTGGATCCGGCCGTCACCGCCCAGCGTCCTCTTCGTTTCTTTGCATACGGCGTGGCTGAAGGCGTCGAGGGACCTGCCCGTCACTCAGACCTTCTGGATCTGCTCGAAAGATGGGGTATTCCTGTAGCTCCGAAGAGGCGAGTAGTACACGGCCTGAAGGGCTTGGTTGATTATTTTGACTACATGAGAACCCAGCGTGATCAGCTTGCGTACGAGATAGACGGTGTCGTATATAAAGTGAACTCGCTCGCAGATCAGGCTCGCCTAGGATTTGCCTATCGTGAGCCAAATTTCATCGCGGCTCACAAATACCCTCCCCGAGAGGAAACCACACAGATCGTTGACATAGATGTACAGGTGGGACGCACGGGTACACTCACGCCAGTTGCCAGACTTGTTCCTGTATTCGTTGGTGGCGTTACGGTCACCAACGCAACGCTACACAACGAAGACGAGATACGGCGCAAAGACATACACATCGGTGATTTCGTCATCATTAGGCGGGCAGGGGACGTCATCCCAGAAGTCGTGCGCGTAGCCACCGAGCGTCGGCCAGGCAATGCGCGGCGATTCGTGATGCCCACTTCCTGCCCTGTGTGTGGGTCGAGCGTCGTCAAGCTTGCCGACGAAGCGGCAGCCCGTTGCTCGGGCGGATTGTTCTGTGCTGCGCAACGTAAGCAAGCGATCCTGCATTTTGCTTCGCGCCGCGCGATGGATATCGAAGGCCTAGGCGACAAGCTAGTGGATCAGCTGGTCGATCGAGCCGTCATCGAGACACCGGCGGACATATACAAGTTGGGCGTGGAGGATCTCGCCGAGCTCGATCGAATGGCCGAGAAATCGGCCCAGAATGTAATCGCTGCGATTGAGAGATCACGCGAAACCACGCTCGCTCGTTTCATTTACGCGCTTGGCATCCGTAACGCAGGCGAAGCGACCGCCGCAGACTTGGCGCAGCATTTCGGCAGCCTTGACCGCTTGGCTCATGCAAGCGAGGAAGAGTTGGAACAAGTACAGGACGTGGGCCCTATTGTGGCGATGTCGATCCGGCGCTTTTTTGCCGAGAAGCATAATCTCGATGTCATCAAACAGTTGCGCTCGGCAGGCGTGCACTGGGAGGAAGGCGCACCGATCCCAAGCAGAAAGACCGGAACCCTTGCAGGAAAAACGTTCGTCCTAACGGGTACACTGCCCTCGATGACGCGAGACGAGGCACGAGAATTGATCGAAAGCCTGGGGGGCAAAGTCGCTGGTTCGGTATCAGGAAAGACGGATTATGTCGTCAGCCGGCGCCGAAGCGGGCAGCAAGCTCGAAAAGGCGCGGCAGTTGGGGGTCGCCGTCCTCGACGAGACAGGCCTGCGAGAGATATTGAAGGAGCACAAGGCGTGAAAAAAGTAACCAAGGCTGTTTTCCCGGTGGCAGGAATGGGCAGCCGTTTCCTTCCCGCGACCAAGGCGAGTCCGAAGGAGATGATGCCGATCGTGGACAAGCCGCTCATTCAATACGCCGTCGAAGAGGCCGTCGCAGCGGGCATCAACGACATGGTGTTCATCACCGGCCGCAACAAGCGCGCCATCGAAGACCACTTCGACAAAGCCTACGAGGTCGAAGCGGAACTCGCGGCGCGCGGGAAGACCGAGCTGCTGGATCTGATACAAGGCGTCATACCCAAGTCGGTCAACTGCATCTATATCAGGCAGCCCGAGGCCCTCGGGTTGGGCCACGCCGTGCTGTGCGCACAGCCCGCGGTCAATGACGAGACTTTCGCGGTGATCCTCGCCGACGACCTGATCGACAGCAACCCGCCAGCCCTGCGGCAGATGACGGACGTATTCGAGCGGCACCAGTCCTCGGTGATAGCGGTCCAGGAGATCCCGCGCGAGCACACGCGCCAGTACGGGATAGTCAAGACCGAGCCGGTTGCCCCGGACATAGAACGCGTGATGGCCATCGTCGAGAAACCCAAACCCGAGGCAGCGCCCTCCACTCTCGCCGTTGTCGGACGGTATATCCTCTCTCCGAGAATTTTCCATCATCTGGCTCAGCTCAGCCCTGGTGCGGGGAGCGAGATCCAGCTCACCGACGCGATCTCCGCTCTGCTCACCGAGGATCGCGTGCTCGCGTACCGGTTTACCGGGACGCGGTACGATTGCGGCTCGAAGCTCGGTTTCCTGCGGGCGACGGTTGCGTACGGACGCAAGCACCCGGAAATCGGAGCGGAGTTCGAGCAATTCCTCAAGTCGCTGTGACGCACCTACGGCCGCGGTCGCCTATACTCTGGCGCGCATGAAACCCGATGAGGCCTGGGAGATTCTACGTAACGCGGACTTGTTGTACGACGAGGTCGAAGTGCGCGCGGCCATCGCACGCCTTGCCGCAGAAATCACTTCATCCCTTGAGGATCGCTTTCCGCTCGTGCTCGCCGTAATGGGAGGGTCGATCTGTTTTGCGGGGCAGCTGCTGCCGCAACTTCGCTTTCCGCTTGAATTCGACTACATCCACGTGTCGCGCTACGGTCATGCCACCTCAGGCGGCAAGGTCATCGAATGGAGGGTGGAGCCGGGCGAGAACATCGTCAACCGGTCCGTGCTCGTCCTCGACGACATTCTCGACGGAGGCGATACGCTGGCAGCGATACGGGAGCGCGTCCTTTCGCACGGCGCGGCGGGGTTCTACAGCGCCGTCCTCACCGACAAGGACATCGGGCGCGAGAAACCGATTGCCGCGGATTTCGTCGGGCTGAAGCTTCCCAACCGATACGTCTTCGGCTGCGGCATGGATGTATCCGGAGCCTGGCGAAACCTGCCGGCGATATACGCTGTGAAGGACACCTGAGCGCATGCTCGCTATCATCGGCGGCTCCGGGCTGACGCAGCTCGCTAACCTCGATGTTTCGCGCCGCGAGTCCGTGCGCACGCCTTTCGGAGAGCCGTCCGCGCCTCTGACGTTCGGGGCGATTCGCGGCGTTCCGGTCGCCTTCATGGCACGCCACGGCGACGGACACACTATTCCACCCCACCAGGTCAACTACCGGGCGAATCTCTGGGCTCTCAAGGAAAAGGGCGCCCGCGAGATTGTTTCAGTCGCGGCGGTTGGGGGAATTCGCGATGACCTCGGGCCGGGTACGATCGTCGTTCCGCATCAAATCATCGACTACACCTGGGGCCGGATGAACACGTACTTCGAAAGCGAAACGCCGGTCAAGCACATTGATTTTACAGAGCCGTATAGCGAGCGGCTGAGAAGCAGGCTTCTCGCCGCCGCCAAGGCGTGCGGCGAGTCCGCCGTTGACGGCGCCGTGTATGCAGCGACGCAGGGGCCGCGGCTGGAGACCGCGGCTGAAGTCGATCGGCTGGAACGCGACGGGGCGGACATCATCGGCATGACCGGGATGCCCGAGGCCGCTCTGGCGCGCGAGATCGAATTGGATTATGCGGCGATTGCGGTGATCGTGAATCACGCCGCCGGCCGAGGCGCCAGCGCTCGCGGCGTAAGCCTGCAGGACATCGATGCGGTCCTGGATGAAACGCTTGCGCGAGTGCGGAGGATTATTGAAGAGGTGGTAGCCCAAAGATGATTCGTGACGTTCTGAAGATGGGAGATCCGCGGTTGCTGGAAGTGTCGCGTTCGGTCAGCGCATTCGGTACGGTGGAGCTGCGCGCCCTGATCGCCGACATGCGCGACACGATGGCGCACCTGAACGGCGCGGGGCTTGCCGCCCCGCAGATCGGCGTGCCGCTTGCGGGTGGTGATCTTCGGGATCACGCACAACCCGCGCTATCCCGATGCGGACGAGGTTCCGGACACGGTGCTAATCAACCCGGTCGTCACGCCGATCGGCGAGGAAATGGAAGAGGCCTGGGAAGGCTGCCTTTCTGTGCCCGGCATGCGGGGCGTGGTCTCGCGCTTCGTGCAGGTGCGCTATCGGGGGTTCGACGAATCGGGTCTGCCGATCGATCGGAGCGTCCGGGGATTTCATGCGCGCGTGGTCCAGCACGAATGCGACCACCTGGACGGCATCCTTTATCCGATGCGCATTCGCGACATGTCCCGCTTCGGTTTTGTCGACGTCCTGTTCCCCGATCAGGAAGTGATCGACGAATAGCGCCTCCGGCGGGCGCGCGATCTCCTAGGCCTGCAGCGCTTTCAGCAGATCGGTTTCGAGCTGCAGGACCGTCTTTGAATTGGCGAGCGCCTCGCCGGAAACCAGGAACACGTCCTCTGCGCGCTCGCCGAGCGTCGCGATCTTGGCGGTGTGCAGATCGACGTCGTAGCTGCCGAGTACGCGAGCGATAGCATAGAGGAGCCCTGGACGGTCTCCCGCGGTGATCGACAGGGAGTGGTATTGCGCTTTTTCGTCGGGAACGATGTGCACCTCGGGGGCAATGGGAAAGTGCTTCACGCGGCGCGATACCCGTCCCTGGAACGGCTGCGGCAGGGGAACCAGTTTCGCCAGCCAAGCCGCCAGCTCGTGTTCGATCTGGGCGATCATGTCCCGGGGGTGTGCGATGCTGCCGACGTCCATGACCTGGAAGGTGTCGAGGGCATAGCCGTGCCTGGTGGTGTAGATCTTGGCGTCGACGATATTGAATCCGATCGACCCGAAGTAGCCGCAGATGCGGGCGAACAGATCGCGTTGGTCCCGAACGTAGATCACGACCTGCAGGCCCTCGCCCGCAGGCGAGAGGCGCGCCTTCACGACCGGCTCCTCGGCATTGACCCGGTAATGGAGAAGGCGCGTGTGCCAGGCGATTTCCTGGGGTTCGTGCCGCAGGAAGTAGGGAACGTCCAGATGCCGCCATAGCGGATCCTGGACCGTATCCGACAGCGAGTACAGGCGTAACAGGCGCTTCACTTCGTCCTGCTTGCGCTGGATATACTGGTCGGCCTCGAGCTTGCCGCCTTTGAGCACGTACTGCGTCGCGCGAAAGAGGTCCTCGAGAAGCTTGCCCTTCCAGGCGTTCCATACTTTGGGGCTCGTGCCGCGGATGTCGGCAATGGTGAGCAGGTAAAGCGCGACCAGCCTCCGCTCCGTGCCGACGATCTCGGCGAAGCGACGCACGACCCGAGGATCCGACAGATCCTGCTTCTGGGCGATCGCAGACATGGTCAGATGATGCTCGACCAGAAACTCGACGAGTTGAGCGTCCTCGCTGGACAGCCCGTGCTGGCGGCAGAAACGCCGGGCCTCGAGCTTGCCCAATTGCGAGTGATCGCCCCCGCGGCCCTTGGCAATGTCGTGAAACAGCGCGGCGATATAGAGCAGCCAATGCCGCTCGAGGCCTGCGATGAGCCGGCTGCACAGGGGATACTCGTGAGCGAACTCGACCATGGTGAAGCGGCGCAAGTTCCGCACCACGGTGAGAATGTGCTGGTCAACGGTGTAGACGTGGAAAAGATCGTGCTGCATCTGCCCGACAATGCGGCGGAAGGCGGGCAGATAGCGTCCCAGGATGCCGTATTGGTTCATGCGACGCAGTTCGTGCACGATGCCGCGCGGCTGCTGCAGGACTGAAAGGAAAGTCGCCCGGTTGCGCGGATTGCGCCTGAAGCCCGAGTCGATGCGGTCGCGCGCGCGCCAGAGAGCGCGCAGCGTCTTTGCCGTCATGCCTTTCAGCTCGGAATGCTGCTGCATGACGAGGAAGCTCTCGAGAATGGCGCAGGGGTCGCGCTCGAAGAGGTTCGACGGACGCGCCTCGAGCAGCTCGCCGACGCAGCTGAATTTCTCGTCGATCGCGACGGCGCCGGAACTTTTTTCAGGGAATATTTCTGCGCCGAGGTTCTGAAGCAATATGGTGTTCAGCTGGGTAACAGCCTTCGCCGTGCGGAAGTACGCCTGCATCAGCTGCTCTCCGGCGCGGTGATGCGCCGTGGCGGAATAGCCGAGCGCTCGCGCGAGGCTATCCTGGTAGTCGAAGAGCAAACGGTCCTCGCGGCGCATCGCGGCGTAGTGCAGGCGTACTCGCAGGTTCTGGAGCAGTTTGTAATGACGGAGCGTATGGCGCGCTTCCTCACGGGTGATCAGGCCGCGATGCGCTAGATCCGCCCAGGAGTCGCCCAGGTTGGAAGCTCGGCTGATCCAGAGGATCACCTGCAGATCGCGCAAGCCGCCGGGAGCTTCCTTGAGGTTAGGCTCGAGGCTGTAGGGGCTGTCCTGAAACTTGGTGTGACGCTGCTCCTGTTCGAGCCGCTTGGCCTTGAAGAACACCTGACGGTCAAGGCATTCGCGCCGCGCACGGCAAAAGCGGGCGAAAAGCCCGCGGTTTCCCGCCAGCAATCTCGCCTCGAGGAGGCTCGTCATCACGGTGACGTCCTTGGTTGCTTCCTCTACGCATTGCGCGACCGTGCGGACACTATGGCTGAGCTCGAGCCCGGCGTCCCAGAGCTTTCCCACGAGCTCCTCTATGGTCGAAGTGAGGCTAGGGGAAGGCGGTTCCTGGAGAAGGATCAGGACGTCGATGTCGGAATGCGGATAGAGTTCGCCGCGGCCATAACCGCCGACGGCGAGTAGAGCGAGCGAGGCGGGAAGCCGCAGCCGGCGCCACATCTCTTTCAGCACCCGGTCGACGAGGCGCCGGTGTTCGCGCAACACCAATGCGCCGCTGGCTCCCTTCTGGAATCTTGCCTGAAGCGAGGCGCGCTCGGACTGCACGTCCGCCTTGAGCCGGGCGAGCGCCCGACCGCTGTCCGGAGTCGTCGTGGTGGGACAAAGCATGAAACTAGGGGTTGGGTGGAGCGGGTGTGCCCGTCGAAACCGTCAGGACCTCAAAGCTCGTCTCGGTGACCAGCACCGTGTGCTCCCACTGCGCAGAGAGACTGTGATCCTTGGTGACGATGGTCCAGCCGTCGGCAAGCTCGCGGATCCCGGGCTTGCCGGCGTTGATCATCGGTTCGATCGTGAAGATCATGCCGGGCTGGAGGCGGAGCCCCGTTCCGCGTCGTCCGTAGTGGAGCACCTGGGGCTCCTCGTGGAAGTTGCGGCCGATGCCATGGCCACAGAACTCCCGCACGACGCTGTAGCCGTGACCTTCGGCATGCTCCTGTATGACGGCGCCGACGTCGCCCAGAAAGGCTGCGGGACGCACCGCGCGAATGCCGAGCCACATGCATTCGTAGGTTGTCTCGCACAAGCGCTTCGCCTGGATCGAGGGTTCGCCGACGTAAAACATGCGGCTCGAATCGCCGTGAAAGCCTTCCTTGATCACGGTCACATCGATATTGAGGATGTCGCCCCCTTTCAGCACGCGCTCGCCTGGAATGCCGTGGCAGACCTGATGGTTGACCGACGTGCAGATTGAACCCGGAAAGGGCTTGTAGCCGGGAGGCGCGTAGTTCAGGGGAGCGGGGATCGCTTTTTGCTCGTTGACGATGAGGTCGTGGCACAGGCGGTCGAGCTCAAGGGTAGTAACGCCCGGCCTGACGTGCGGGGCGATGAAGTCGAGCACCTCGCCCGCGAGCTTTCCGGCGACGCGCATCTTCCCGATCTCCTCCGCGGACTTCAGATGTATCGACATGCCTCAGAAAAAATTGCGAAGGATAAGGGATGCATCGTGGAGCGGCAAACCGCGGATCGAATACGCCGGTGCAGGGAGACGAGTAATGCTCTGTTTGCACAAGGAAAAACTTGCACTGCCTGCAGCGTGCATGTTAGTATTTTACGGCTAGCCGAGCTTTGGGCTCGGCTAAATTTTTGCCGCTCCGCCGTTAGGGTGCCCGCGACCTTTGCTCTTGGCCGGGTCATATGGCTGGACGGCTCCATGATCAACCCTAACCGGAGTCAGGAACATGTCGACCACGATGCGCCAAATGCTCGAAGCGGGCGTGCATTTCGGCCACCAGACCCGCTACTGGAATCCGAAGATGGCGCCTTTCATCTTCGGTCATCGCAACAAGATCCACATCATCAACCTGGAAACGACCATGTTGATGTATCAAGAGGCGATGAAATACGTTCGCAAGCTTGCTTCGAACAAGGGCACGCTCCTCTTCGTCGGGACCAAGCGCCAGGCGCGTGAAATCATCCGCGAGGAAGCCGAACGTTGCGGGGCCCCCTTCGTCGATCACCGCTGGCTCGGCGGCATGCTGACCAACTTCAAGACAGTGCGCCAATCGATTAAGCGGCTGAAGGAAATGGAAGCGATGGTCCAGGACGGCAGCCTGGACAAGATGCCGAAGAAGGAAGGCCTGCACATCCAGCGCGAGCTCGCGAAGCTCACGCGCAGCCTCGGAGGCATCAAGGAGCTGGAGCGGCGGCCTGATGCCCTCTTCGTGATCGATGTCGGCTACCAGAAAGGGGCGGTCGCCGAGGCGAAGAAACTCGGCATCCCCGTGATCGGCGTGGTCGATACCAACCATTCGCCGGAGGGAATCGCGTACGTGATCCCCGGAAACGACGATTCGAGCCGTGCGATCCGCCTGTACGCTCGCGGAATCGCCGATGCGGTCCTCGAGGGGCGCAACCAAGCCGTGCAGGAGATCGTCGGCGCGACCTCAGACGAGTTCGTCGAGGTCGAAGAGTCCGGCGCGCGAGCGGAGTGATCCAGGTGCCTGGCGAAGAAAAGAGGGGCGGCAGCCCCTTTTTTTGTGGAGAAATTCGGGTGAGGTCTCAGGAATGACGGAAATCACTGCGGGCATGGTCAGGGAGCTGCGCGACAAGACCGATGCGCCCATGATGGAATGCAAGAAGGCGCTCGTCGAGGCGGGCGGAGATGCCGACAAGGCAGAAGAGCTCCTGCGAATCCGGCTGGGCAACAAGGCGTCCAAGGCAGCATCGCGCACGGCTGCGGAGGGCGTGGTTGCCGTGTACGTCGCGCCCGATGCGAAGACCGGCGCGATCGTCGAAGTCAACTGCGAGACGGATTTTGTGGCGAAGACCGAGGACTTTCAGAAGTTCGCGGCATCGCTGGCCGATCTGGCTGACGAAGCAGAAGCCCTGTCGACCTGAACGCTTTGGCTCGCGTTACCGCTGGGTGCATCAACTGTCGAGGAGGCACGCAAGGCTCTGGTGGGGCAAGATCGGCGAGAACATGTCGATTCGCCGTTTCACGAGGATGGAAGCCAAAGGACGCCTGGCTCATTACATCCACGGTGGCGCAAAGATCGGCGTCCTCCTTGATTACTCTGGCGGAGACGATCAACTCGGCAGGGATCTCGCCATGCATGTCGCCGCATCCAAGCCCATTGGATTGTCGAGGGACGACGTTCCGACCGACGTGCTCAAGAAGGAACGCGATATCGCGGCAGCGAAAGCCGCAGAGTCGGGAAAGCCGCCCGAAATCCAAAAGAAGATGATCGAGGGAAGCATGCAGAAATTCCTAAAGGAAGTGACTTTGCTCGGTCAGATCTTCGTCAAGGACCCTGCGGGCAAGCAGACGGTGGAAGCGCTGCTCAAGGCTCGTGGTGCGTCGGTTTCGCGGTTCGCGCTCTACGTGGTGGGCGAGGGTGTCGACAAGAAGGGAAACGGTTCAGGCGCATAGGCCATGACTCAAGTCAAGGACAAGGACCAGAGCAAGGTCCCTCCGGAAGCGGATGCGACGCCGAAATACAAGAGAATCCTGCTCAAGCTGAGCGGCGAAGCCCTGATGGGCGAGGATTCGTTCGGCATCAACCGCGCCACCATCGAGCGCATCGTCGACGAGATCGCCCAGGTTTCAGCGCTCGGCCTGGAGATCGCAGTCGTCATCGGCGGTGGGAACCTGTTTCGGGGGGTTGCGCCGAGCGCAGAGGGAATGGACCGCGCCACGGCGGATTACATCGGCATGCTCGCCACGATCATGAATGCCCTGGCGCTTCAGGACGCGATGCGCCGGGCCGGCTTGAATGCGCGCGTGCAGTCGGCGCTCAATATCGAGCAGGTGGTCGAGCCCTATATCCGCAACAAGGCGATCCGCTACCTCGAGGAAGGCAAGATCGTCATTTTCGCCGCGGGTACCGGCAACCCTTTCTTCACTACCGATACCGCCGCAGCGTTGCGTGGCACTGAAATCGGGGCTGAAATGGTGCTCAAGGCGACCAAGGTCGACGGGGTCTACACAGCCGATCCCAAGCTGCGGCCAGACGCCAAGCGTTACGACAAGCTGAGCTTCGACGAGGCTATGATCAAGAACTTGAAGGTCATGGACGCCACGGCTTTCGCGCTATGCCGCGACCAGAGGCTCCCGATCACCGTGTTCAGCATACTGAAGGCCGGAGCGATGAAGCGCGTCATCACCGGACAGAGTGAAGGCACGCTCGTGTACGTCGGCGCTTGACCCTGGACGGAGCAAACATGAAGACCATTGCCGAGGTCAAACAAAACGCCGAGCAGAGAATGCACAAGTCGATCGATGCGCTCAAAACCGACCTCGGAAAGGTGCGTACCGGCCGCGTGCATCCGGGGCTGCTCGATCACGTCACGGTGGACTATTATGGCAGCCCGACGCCCATTCCCAAGGTCGCCAACGTGAGCGTTCTCGACGCCCGCACTTTGGGGGTATCTCCCTGGGAGAAGAAGCTGGTCGGCGCGATCGAAAAGGCCATCCGGGACTCGGATCTTGGCCTGAATCCTGCTTCGCATGGGGACATGGTCAGAGTACCCATGCCGGCCCTCACTGAAGAACGGCGCCGCGAGCTCACTAAAGTGATCAAGCACGAGGGAGAAAACGCAAAAATCGCCGTCCGCAACCTGCGCCGCGACGCCATTCAGGTGCTCAAGGAGCTCCTGAAGAAGAAGACCGTGACCGAGGACGAGGAGCGGCGAGCACAGGAAGAAATCCAGAAGCTCACAGACCGTCATGTCGCCGACATCGACAAGATGATAGCGGCGAAAGAAGCCGAGCTGATGGCGGTTTGATCGAAATAGCAGGGACCCCACATGAAACCCTTCGTCAGTTCAACGCGCGAGATCCCGCAAATCGGGGACGTTCCGAGGCACATTGCCGTGATCATGGATGGCAACGGACGCTGGGCGAAGAAGCGCTACCTGCCTCGCGTGGCCGGCCACAAGCAGGGCGTCGAGACGGTGCGCAGGGTCACGCGTGCGTGCACCGAGCGCGGAGTCGAGTTCCTGACCCTGTTTGCCTTCAGTTCGGAGAATTGGCGCCGGCCGGCCGAGGAAGTGTCCACGCTGCGGCAACTCTTCATGGGAGCCTTGGAGCAGGAGGCCGAGCGTCTGCACCAGAACAAAGTCCGCCTGAAGATCATCGGCAATATCGAACCGTTCGGAACGCGCCTGGTTGAACTTGCGCACCGCGCCCAGGAGCTGACCGCGGGAAACACGGGCCTTACTCTCACCATCGCGGCGAACTACGGCGGGCGCTGGGATCTCATGCAGGCCTTGGCGAAACTCGCGCGCAGCGCGCCGATGCCGGAGGCGGGATTCACGGAGGAGCAGCTTACTCCCTATCTGTCGCTCAACTACGCGCCTGAGCCCGATCTTTTCATCCGCACGGGCGGGGAGCAGCGCATCAGCAATTTCCTTCTCTGGCAACTCGCCTACACCGAACTCTATTTCACGCCGACGCTTTGGCCCGACTTCGACACCAAGCAGCTCGATGCCGCGATCGCCTGGTACCAGCAACGCGAGCGCCGCTTCGGGCGGACCAGCGACCAGCTGGAGGCGGCCGAGCGCGGCACGGACGGGCGGCGGCGGATCGCCTAGGGTCTCCGCTTCCGCGGGGAAAAGGGCGCGGGCGCGCATGCTGAGAACCCGCGTGCTCACGGCGGCGGTGTTGCTCGCCATGGTCCTCGCCGCGCTGTTTCTCCTGCCCCGGGTCGGCTGGATAGCGTTCTGCGCCCTGTTTCTCGGTGTCGCAGCCTGGGAATGGGGAGCGCTGACGGCGCTCGCCTCGGGCGCCCGGTACGTCTATGCGGGGCTCTTGGTTGTGCTCTTCGTCCTGCCTGCGGTTCTTCAGCCCGCAGTGGGAAGCGGGCTCTATGCGCCCGCCGGGGTGTATTACGCGGGTGCGCTCTTCTGGGCGATCCTTGTCCCAATGTGGATTTGGCGGCGACCTCGGATACCGGGTCGCTTCTGGCTGCTTGCAGCAGGCGCACTCGTTCTGCTGCCGGCATTCGCGGCTGCGATCGACCTGCGCGCGGTCCATCCGTGGCTCCTGATTGGGACCCTCTCGACGGTCTGGATTTCCGATACGGCGGCCTATTTTGTCGGAGTCAGCTTCGGCAGGCGCAAGCTCGCCCCGACGATCAGCCCGGGCAAGACCTGGGAGGGCGTCGCGGGAGCGCTGGCTGCAGTGGCTCTGTACGCACTCGTCTGGGCGAGCCTCGGCAGTCCCGCGGGGATGGCCGCTTGGCCGGGCGGAGCGCGCGTGTGGATGCTCCCGGTTCTGCTCGGCCTCGCTGTTGTCGGAATGATTGGCGATCTGTTCGAATCTCTGATAAAACGCCAGGCGGGAGTCAAAGACAGCGGAACGTTCCTGCCCGGTCACGGAGGTTTGCTCGATCGGATCGACGCGCCGCTAGCGATGCTTCCGTTTGCTGTGCTTGCGTTCGTAAGATGACCAGGATTCAGAACGTCGCGGTGCTAGGCGCAACCGGCTCGATCGGCTCGAGCACGCTGGACGTGATCGCGCGGCATCCGTCGCGCTTCCGCGTCGTAGCCCTGACCGCGCATCGCCAGGTGGATGAACTGGTGAAACTCTGCGAACGGCATCGTCCGGCCTACGCATGCCTCGCCGATGCGGAGCGCGCACCGCTGCTGCGGGAGCGCCTGGCCGGGGCGGGGGTGGACTGCAGGGTGGTCGCCGGAGAAGCAGGCCTCGTGGAAGTGGCCTCGCTGCCTGAAGTGGACTGCGTGATGGCGGCAATCGTCGGGGCTGCAGGGTTGCGCGCGACTCTCACCGCCGCGAAGGCAGGGAAGAAACTCCTGCTCGCGAACAAGGAGGCGCTGGTCGTCGCGGGCCCGGTGTTCATGGGAACGGTGCGCGCGAGCGGCGCAATGCTGCTCCCGATCGACAGCGAGCACAACGCCATCTTTCAATGCTTGCCCCCGTTCGCGTCGGGGGAACTCGCCGCAAAGGGCATCCGAAGGATTCTCCTCACCGGCTCGGGCGGGCCGTTCAGGGGGCGCGCGCGCGCGGAGCTGCACCGCGTCACCCCGGAGGAAGCCTGCGCTCACCCGAACTGGGTCATGGGGCGCAAGATCTCCGTTGATTCCGCGACCATGATGAACAAGGGACTGGAGATCATCGAAGCGCACTGGCTGTTCGGTGCAAGTCCCGAACAGATCCAGGTCGTCGTTCATCCGCAGAGCGTCGTGCACTCCATGGTGGAGTACGCCGACGGGTCGGTGATCGCACAGCTGGGACACCCCGATATGCGTACGCCGATCGCCCAGGCGCTCGCCTACCCGGAGCGGATCGAGGCCGGAGTCCCTTCGCTCGACCCTTTTCGGATCGGCACGCTTTCCTTCGAGCGGCCGGATTTCGAGCGCTTCCCGGCGCTCGGCCTCGCCTATGGGGCCTTGAGGACCGGTGGGGAGGCGCCCGCCGCCCTGAATGCAGCCAACGAAGTCGCAGTAGCGGCTTTTCTGGAGGGCCGCCTGCCTTTCCTTCATATCACGACCGTGATAGAGGAAACGCTCGGGGGCGTATCGGCGAAATCGCCGGGCACTCTGGAGGACGTGCTGGCAGCGGACGCCCGCGCCAGGGCCCGCGCGAAGCAGATCGTGTCTCGGTTGAACTCAAACGCCGCATGAATCTCGCGATAACCATAGGCGCTTTCGTAGTCGCCCTCGCCGTGCTGATCGTGGTGCACGAGTACGGCCATTACCTGGTCGCGCGCCTCTGTGGCGTCAAGGTGCTGCGATTCTCGATGGGATTCGGCAGGCCCTTGTGGAGTGTACGGCGCGGCCGGGACCGGACCGAGTGGGTGATCGCCGCGCTGCCGCTCGGCGGCTATGTGAAGATGCTCGACGAACACGAGGGGCCCGTGGCGCCGGCCGAAGTACACCGGGCCTTCAATCGCCAGAGCGTCTGGCGCCGCATTGCGATCGTCGTCGCGGGACCGGCGGCGAATTTTATCCTGGCGATCGTCCTCTACTGGATGCTCTTCGTCGGTGGCGTGCAGGAAGCGAAACCGATCCTGGCAGCGCCTAATCCAGGGACCGCCGCCGAAGCGAGCGGCCTGCAGCGCGGCGAGACCATCTTGAGGATAAACGGCGAATCCGTATCGAGTTGGCAGCAGGTGCGTTGGCGGCTCCTGCAGCTGGGCGTGGAGAAGCAGCCGGCGCAGATCGAGGTCATCGACGAGAAACAACGGCTCACCTTGCGCTCGCTGGATCTGTCGCGTTTTGAGGTGGATGGTCTTGAGGGAGACCCGCTTGCGCGCCTGGGGCTCCGGCTGTTCCGGCCCGACGTGGCGCCGATCATAGGCATGGTCGTCCCGGGAAGCGTGGCCGAGGCCGCAGGATTGCACGCCGGAGACCGGATCGATGCCATCGACGGCAAGGAAATCCGGGTCTGGGAGGAGGTCGTTGCGGCAGTCCGGGCCCGCCCGGGGGATCGGGTGCAACTCGCGGTCTCGCGGGGCGAGGCGAAGATTGAGCTTGGCCTGCGGCCCGAGGTTGTTCAGCAGGGCGGCGAGCGTTTCGGCCGCATCGGAGCGGCACCTCGGGTCGATCCCGAGGCGATGAAGGAATTCATCACTGTAGTGCGTTACGGTCCGGCGACCGCCATTGCGATGGCGTTCGGTCGCACCTGGGAAATGTCGGTGTTCAGCCTGAAGATGCTCGGCAAGATGGTGCTCGGCGAGATTTCCTGGAGAAACCTGAGCGGGCCCGTCACGATCGCCGACTACGCGGGCCAGACGGCCCAGCTCGGGCTGGGCGCTTACGCCGCCTTCCTCGCGCTCATCAGCATCAGCCTCGGCGTCCTCAATCTGCTGCCGATCCCGTTATTGGACGGCGGGCACTTGCTGTATTATGTCGCCGAAATTTTCAAAGGCAGCCCGGTCTCGGAGCGAACGATGGAGCTGGGCCAACGTCTGGGCTTGACCTTGCTTCTGTTTCTGATGGCGTTCGCTCTGTACAACGACTTCAACCGCCTGTTGGCGGGCTGACAATCTCCTCCGTGAAAAACGCGCTGCGAGCCGCGATCGTCCTGCTCGCACTCTCCGGACCTACGTGGGCGCTCGAACCTTTTGTCGTGCGTGATATCCGCGTCGAGGGCATCCAGCGCATCGAGCCGGGGACGGTCTTTAGCTATCTTCCGATCAAGGTCGGCGACACCTTGACCGACGCGAAGGCGGCGGGGGCGATCCGCAGTCTGTTCGCGACCGGCTTCTTCCGGGACGTGAGGCTGGAAGTGCAGGGCGGGGTGCTGATCGTGACCCTCGAAGAACGTCCGGCGATCGCTTCGATTGAGTTCTCCGGGATGAAGGAATTCGAAAAGGATAAGGTGAAACAAGGTCTGCGCGACGTCGGATTCCAGGAAGGGCGGATCTTCGACCGGGCGCTGCTCGACCAGGCCGAGCAGGAACTCAAGCGCCAATACCTCACCCGCGGTCTCTATGGCGTAGAGGTGACGACGACGGTTACGCCGCTCGAGCGGAACCGGGTTGCGATCAATTTCAGCATCAACGAGGGCGAAGTCGCGAAGATCAAGAGGATCAACATCGTCGGCAACCGGGCCTTCGAGGAAGACGACCTGCTCGCTACGGTGCAATTGCGAACTCCCGGGCTGTTTACGTCGATCAGCAAGAACGACCAGTACTCGAGGCAAAAGCTTCAGGCGGATCTCGAAACGCTGCGCTCGTACTACCTCAACAACGGCTACCTCGAGTTCAACATCGATTCGACCCAGGTTTCCATTACGCCCGACCGCCGCGACATCTATATCACGGTCAATATCACCGAGGGCGAGAAGTATGAAGTGGCCGACGTGAAGCTCGGGGGAGAGCTGCTCGTTCCCGAGGAGGAACTCCGCTCGCTCATCAGGATCAAGTCGGGGGAGACCTTCTCCAGAGAGAGGCTGACCGAGTCGACCAAAGCGATCACCGAAAGGCTGGGGCGCGAAGGCTACGCATTCGCCAACGTCAACGCCAATCCGGAGACGGACAAGGAAAAGCGCAAAGTCAGCTTTACTTTCCTTATCGATCCGGGACGCCGTGTCTATGTCCGGCGGATCAATGTCGTGGGCAATACGCGCACACGGGACGAGGTGATCCGTCGCGAAATGCGCCAGCTTGAAGGCAGTTTTTTCGACGGCCAGAAGCTGCAGCTCTCGAAGCAGCGGATCGACAAGACGGGCTACTTCAGCGAGGTGGAATTGGAGACCCCGGCTGTCCCCGGTACGACCGATCAAGTCGACGTGACGGTCCGGGTCAAGGAGAAGCCTACCGGAGCGGTTCTGCTTGGGGTCGGTTTTTCGAGTGTCGAGAAACTCGTCATCCAGGCCTCCATCCAGCAGAGCAATTTTTTTGGCACCGGGAACACCTTGGGGCTGCAGGTCGCGTCCGGTACGGTGAACAAGGTCGCCTCGTTTTCCTTCACGGATCCCTACTACACAGTGGACGGAGTCAGCCGCGGTTTCGATGTGTACAGGCGCGACGTGGACGGAAGCTCGCTGAACGTCAGGTACAAGACCAGCACGGTCGGCGGCGCAGTGCGCTTTGGAGTGCCTTTCACGGAGTACGATTCCCTGTTTTTCGGGATGAGCGTCGAGAACGTTGAACTCAAACTGGACTCCAGCAGCCCGTTACGCTACCTCAAGTTCCGGAATCAGTTCGGCAGCATCTACGACGCGCTGATCGGTACCGCGGGTTGGGTCCGAGACACACGCGACAGCGCGATCTGGCCGACGAGAGGCCGCATCGAGAGGGCCACTTTCGAACTCGGTACGCCGATCGGGGACCTCGAGTACTGGAAATACAACTATACGCATCAATACCTCTATTCCCCTTCTCCGAAGATCACCCTCGTGCTCAATGGAGAGCTCGATTCGGGAGACGGGTATGGCGGGAAACCTATGCCGTTCTTCAAGAACTACTACTCTGGAGGCATCGGCAGCGTGCGCGGGTACCAAACCGCCTCGTTGGGGCCCCGCGACATAGACGGCACGATCCTGGGTGGAAACCGCAAGGTGAACGCATCGATGGAGCTGCTGTTTCCCGCGCCGGGCGCCACCATAGACCGGTCGATGCGGCTGGGCGTTTTCGTCGACGCCGGTCAGGTGTACGGACCGAACCAACAGCTGGATCTTTCTCAAATGCGTACGGCCGCTGGATTGAGCTTTGCCTGGAACTCTCCCGTCGGGCCCATGAAGTTCAGCATCGCGAGGGCGCTGAACGCCAGGCCGGGAGACAACACGCAGCCTTTCCAGTTCACCCTCGGTCAGGTATTCTGACGGGCTGTGATGATTATCTTCCGCGACCCGGACATGGGCAAGATGATGCTGAGGGCCCCACTTCTCATCAGATGGGTTCTTGCGGCTTCGTTGGGAGCCGTCGGTCCGGCATTGGCCCAGTCGCATATCGGATTCGTCAGCCTGGAGCGGATACTCCGCGAGGCGCCGGCGGCGCAAAGGGCTCAGAAGAAGATCGAGCAGGAGTTCTCCAAACGCGACCGGGAACTGGCGGCGATGGCCGAACAGCTCAAGAAGGGGCAGGAGAACCTCGAGCGGAACGCCATGACGATGTCGGAATCCGACCGCCAGAAGAGCGAAAGGGAATTCAACGATCTCAACCGGGAATTTCAGCGCAGGCAGCGGCAATTCCGGGAAGACCTGACTCAGAGGCGTAATGAGGAGCTCGGCGTGGTGGTCGAGCGGGCGAATCGGGCCGTGAAACTGATTGCCGAGGCCGAGAAGCTCGACGTGGTGTTTCAAAACGAGAACGTGGTATGGGCGAGCCCCCGCATCGATATCACCGACAGGGTCATCAAGGCGCTCGAAGACGCCACAGGCAAGTAGTCCTCGTGTACACCCGAGAGCGAAAAGGGGGCAGCGGTTCCGGCGCCCTGAACGAATTTGGAACAGCGGCGCCGCCGGCGCGGGTTTGTCCGTGACGCAGTCCACTTCCCGCACCTACCGTCTCGGCGAAATCGTGACCCGGCTTGGCGGAGAGCTGGTCGGCGACGCTGCCGCGGAGATTCACCGTATCGCCACGCTGGAGAGCGCCGGGCCCGGAGACCTCGCGTTCCTGGCGAATTCCCGGTACCGGCGGAGCCTTCAGCATACGCGCGCCTCGGCCGTGATCCTGGCGCACAACGAGCGGAATGCGACGAGTTTGCCCAGGATACTGTGCGACGATCCCTATGTTTACTACGCCCGCGCGGCGCGACTGCTCTACACCGAGGATCGCCCCGCTCCCGGTGTGCACTCGAGGGCAGTCGTCGAGCCTGACTCCGAAGTCGCCGCTTCAGCCGCTGTCGGCCCCGGATGCTATGTCGGACCGCGCGCGAGACTGGGGGAGGGGGTGGTCATCGGGGCGGGCTGCGTGATCGGCGGGGATGTGCAGATCGGGGACGGCAGCCTGCTTCATGCTTCGGTGACCGTCTATCCGCGCTGCACGATCGGCCGGCACGCGATCATTCACTCCGGCGTGGTGATCGGTGCCGACGGATTCGGCATGGCGAACGAGGGCGGGCGCTGGATCAAGATTCCGCAAACAGGGCGCGTCGTCATCGGCGATGATGTGGAGATCGGCGCCAACACGACGATCGATCGCGGGGCACTCGACGACACCGTCATCGAGGATGGCGTCAAACTCGACAACCAGATTCAGATCGGCCACAACGTTCGGGTCGGAGCGCATACGGTGATGGCCGGCTGCGTCGCGGTGGCCGGAAGCACGCGCATCGGCCGGCATTGCACCATCGCCGGCGCGGCGCGCATTATCGGCCACGTGGATATTGCCGATCATGTCACGATCACCGCGGCAGCAGTCGTGCTGAAGCCCATCCCGAAGGCGGGAGTCTATTCCGGCGCCTTTCCCTCGGCGCCGAACCGGGAGTGGGCGAAGACAGTAGCGCACGTGCGGGGGCTCGATGGCCTTGCGGAGCGTATTCGCGAGCTCGAAAAGAAGTTCTCCAAATCGGCAAAGAGAAAGAGGTAGGCGAATGGAAATCAAGGAGATCCTCGAACACCTTCCGCACCGCTATCCCCTGCTTCTGGTGGACCGGGTGCTCGAGATAGAGCCAGGCAAGCGAATCCTCGCGCTCAAGAACGTCAGTATCAACGAGCATTTTTTTGCCGGCCATTTTCCGCACTACCCGGTGATGCCCGGAGTCCTGGTGATCGAGGCCCTTGCACAGGCTGCGGCAATACTGGCCTTCCAAACCCGAGGGCAGAAACCCGACAACAAGACCGTTTACTACTTCGTCGGAATAGACGACGCGCGCTTCAAGCGTCCGGTCGTCCCCGGAGACCAACTCCTGCTCGAGGTCCACTTCGGTAGGGAAGTCCGGGGTTTGGGGATGTTCTCCGCCCAGGCGCGCGTCGGCGAAGCGCTTGCCGCCGAGGCGAAGCTTCTCTGCACCCTGCGCAACATATGATCCACCCGACCGCGATCGTGCATCCCGGGGCGAGGCTTGCCTCGAGCGTGTTCGTGGGCCCGTATTCGATCGTTGGAGAGCACGTCGAGATAGGGGAGGGCACTTCGGTTGCGTCGCACGTTGTGATCGAGGGCCGGACGCGGATCGGCAGGGGAAACCGCATCTTCTCTTTCAGCGCGCTCGGCGGTCAGCCCCAGGACAAGAAATACCAGGGCGAGGAAACCACGCTCGAAATCGGTGATCGCAACACCATCCGGGAGAGCTGCACCTTCAATTGCGGAACGGCGCAGGATGCGGGTGTCACGCGCGTCGGGAACGACAACTGGATCATGGCGTACGTGCACGTCGCGCATGATTGCCAGGTTGGCAACCATACGATCCTAGCAAATGCGGCCACGCTTGCCGGGCACGTCCACGTGGGGGACTACGCCATTCTTGGTGGCTTTACGGGCGTGCATCAGTTCGTCTCGGTCGGTGCGCATTCGATCACGGGCGGAGGCACCGTGCTGCTTCAGGATCTTCCTCCGTATGTGATGGCCGCGGGAAACGCCGCGAGGCCTTTCGGCCTCAACAGCGAAGGGCTCAAGCGCAGAGGCTTCGACGCCGAGAAAATCGCGGTGCTCAAGAAAGCCTACAAGACCCTGTACCGCTCGGGGCTTGCGCTGAAGGATGCGCGCAAGAAGATCGCCGCGCAAGCCAAATCCTGCCCGGAGCTGCAGGTAATGGTCGAATTCATCGACAGCTCGCGCCGCGGTCTCATCCGCTAGCGGACGTTCCACCGCGCTTATGGCTGGCTCCGAGAAGCTCGTGGGCATTGTGGCCGGCGAGGCATCGGGGGATTTTCTGGGAGCTCATTTGATCGCCGCGTTGCGCGCGCGAGTTCCGAATCTGCATTTCGTGGGAATCGGCGGCCCGAGAATGGAAGGTGAAGGGTTGGACGCCTGGTTCCCCATGGAAAAGCTCGCAGTACGTGGCTATGTCGAAGTGCTGCGGCATTTCCCTGAAATTTTCGCGATCCGTCGAAAGCTACAGCGGCGGCTTCTCGAAGCCCGGCCGAGCCTCTTCATCGGGGTCGATGCTCCTGATTTCAATCTTGGACTCGAAGGAAAGCTCAAGCGCGCGGGAATACCGACGGTTCATTACGTCAGCCCGTCCCTTTGGGCCTGGCGCGGCGGACGCATGTCCGCGATCGCCGCGTCGGTGAGCAAGATGCTCGTACTATTTCCGTTCGAAGAGCCGCTGTATCGCAGCGCCGGTGTGCCGGTCGCTTACGTCGGGCATCCCCTCGCGGACGCGTCCCCGGACTCGGATCCGACCGAGGCCGCAAGAGAACAATTGCGGCTACCGGGCGCGCGCAAAGTCATTGCCCTGCTGCCTGGAAGCCGACAGTCGGAGGTCCAGTATATGGCGCCGACGTTCGTGCACGCCGCCAGGCTGATCGCGTCGCGGCAGCCTGCCGTGCAGTTTCTCGTGCCCTTGGTGAGCCGCGAGACCCGCGCCATTTTCGAGGAAGCGGTGTACGCAGCGGGCGCCGGAGAACTGCCGATCAGCATCCTGTTCGGCCATGCACGCGAGGCGATCGCGGCTTGCGACGTCGCGCTCGTGGCGAGCGGCACGGCGACGCTGGAGACCGCGCTCGCACGCAAGCCCATGGTGATCACCTACAAGGTTCCCGAACTGACCTACCAGCTGATGAGGCGGATGGCATACTTGCCCTGGGTCGGCCTTCCCAACATCATCGCCGGCGACTTTATCGTGCCGGAGATCCTGCAGCACGATGCGACCCCCGAGAACCTCGCGCAAGCGGTGCTGAATTCACTGAATGACCCTGCGGTGAACCGTAGGCTCCCGGAGCGTCTCGAGAAGATTCGGAAGCTTCTACGCCAGGACACGGCGACCCGCGCCGCCGAAGCCTTGCTGCCATGGCTACAAGTCGCCTGATCTGCGGTGTGGACGAAGCGGGCCGCGGGCCGCTCGCAGGGCCCGTCTATGCCGCGGCAGTGATTCTCGCGCCAGGAAAGAGAGCCCCCGCGGGGATCGCCGACTCCAAGACCCTGGGCGCGGGCAGGCGCGAGAGGCTCGCCGCCGTCATCAAGAGCAAAGCGCTCGCCTGGTCCATCGCCTGGGCAAGCGTCGAGGAGATCGATCGGCTGAACATCCTTCAAGCGAGCCTGCTTGCCATGCAGCGCGCGGTGGAGGCGCTGTCCATAGCGCCGGACGAAGTCTTGCTCGACGGCATGCACTGCCCTGCACTGGCGGTTCCGGCACGCGCGATCGTGGACGGCGATGCGAAGGTCAAGGTCATCGCGGCTGCATCCATCCTCGCCAAGACCGAGCGCGACTCGGAAATGCGCAGGCTCCATCAGCTTTTTCCCCAATACGGGTTTGACGAGCACAAGGGTTATCCGACGCCCGAGCACCTCGAGGCGCTGCGCCGGCACGGAGTGTGCGAGATCTATCGCCGCAGCTTCGCCCCGGTGCGGGAGCTTTTGGATGCCGACTGAAGGGACGCATGCGGCTTCAATTCGGCAACCAGCTTTCGCAAGGCCTCTTTCTCTGCGTTGGGCGTAAACAAAGGGCTGCGCGCCGCGAGCAAGCGCCGGAGGCGCCCGTAGTAGGCGGGATCGCGCGCGGCGTGGCGAATCTGGCGCGCAAGAGCACGCTCGTCGGCCAGACGGTAGTAACCTGGGTAGCCTCGCCCGAGCATGCCAGTGTTTCCCGACACCTTGGAAGCGATGACCGGCACGCGCGCGGCTGCGGCCTCGCAGATGACGTTCGCTCCGCCTTCCATGCGCGAGCTCACCACCAGGGCGTGGCTGCGCGAGAGCCAGCGCAGCGCGGCCCAGTGCGGCACGTTGCCCAGCCACCGGTAGCGCGAGTCGGTTTGCATCAGCCGTTGCGCGATGCGCGCCATTTCCGGAGCAAGCGCGGCACCTAAATGCACGACCTCGAGTTCGGGAAGATCTCGAAGGTGGGCGAGGGCGAGGGCAGTGCGGAAGGGGTCCTTCTCTTCACGGAGGTGTCCCATGACGGCGACACGAAAGCGGCGCAAAGGGGCAGTGCCGGATCCTCGGAACTGCGCCGACTGGTGGATCACGCGGGTCTTTCTCCGCAACCGCGGGGCAAGTTCGGTCTTGCCCATTTCCTGAAGGACGACCAAGCGGTCTGCAAGCTCGAGCGAAGCCTGTGCGTTCCGATCCACGCGGATGTCGCGGTACAGGTCCGTGCCAGTGAGCACCACCGCCAGGGGCGAAGCAGGAAACTGCTTCCGAAATCGGGTGATGGCGTCGTGGCTGCGCCGCGCATGCAGTGCGATCATGGCGTCGGCCGCCCGTCCGTTCCAACGAACAGAAACCTGCACTTTGTGTCCCAAGGCGCGCAGCATCGCGGCCCAGCGCGTCGCGGTGTGCCGATTTCCGCTTCGCGAGCGCGCGCCAGCAGGGGTGATCAGCGCGATTTTCATGTTATGTTCTGGCCAGTCTATGACATCCGAGCATTCCGCATTCGGTACGCTGGCGGAGCAGCTGAAAAGTGCGAGGCAGCGCACCCGCGCCCTCACGCGGGATCTCAACGATACGCAATTGTTCGGCCCCAGACTCGCGATCGTCAATCCGGTGCTGTGGGAGTTGGGACATGTCGCTTGGTTCCAGGAACGCTGGTGCCTGAGGCTGCGCTCCGACGAATCGGTTTCCGAAAGCGTTCTGGCGGGTGCAGACGCCCTCTACGATTCCTCGGCGGTGGCGCACGACACACGCTGGGACCTGCCGCTGCCGGGCCTAGTGGCGACGCTCGACTACCAGGAACGGGTTCTGGAACGGGTACTCGCAAAGGTCGAGCGCGAGCCCGACAATGAGTGGTTTCTGTATTTTGTGCAGTTGGCGCTCTTCCACGAAGACATGCACGCGGAGGCGTTTCACTATACGCGGCATACGCTCGGTTACTCCGACCCGCTCGATCCGGCGAGCAGGAGCGAAGTCGAGGCAAGCACGATCCAAGGTGACGCGGAATTGCCAGGCGGAAGGTTTCTCCTTGGCGCATTGCGCAACACGGGCTTTCATTTCGACAACGAAAAATGGGCGCACCCCGTCCAAGTGCAGCCTTTCCGTATCGCTCGGGCTCCCGTGACGAACAGGGAGTACCTCGAATTCGTCCGCGAGGGTGGATACCAGCGCCGCGAATGGTGGTCGGACGAAGGCTGGCTTTGGCGGGAAGAGGCGCGCGCCCACGCGCCTCTCTACTGGGCGCAGGAAGGAGGAGTGTGGGGAGAGCGGAGCTTCGCCGATCGGGTGAACCTCCTGGGTGGTCTTCCGGTCATGCACGTCAACTGGCACGAAGCCAATGCCTACTGCCGCTACGCCGGCAGGCGCCTCCCGAGCGAAGCGGAATGGGAATTCGCCGCAACGTATTCCGGTGACAGCAGCAAGCGGCGCTATCCATGGGGCGATGCCGAGGACGGCGCCAGGGCCAATCTGGATTCGGGCGGTCGCACGCCGG
This sequence comes from uncultured beta proteobacterium, assembly GCA_963699535.1. GTDB lineage: Bacteria > Pseudomonadota > Gammaproteobacteria > Burkholderiales > SG8-39 > VBDM01. Next base: position 33,291 of record CAVOUJ010000020.1, read on the forward strand.
TGAGCGAATTCGCCGCTGGAGACAGCTTTGCCGGGTGCCGCCAGATGCTCGGCAACATCTGGGAATGGACTTCGAGCACGTTTGCGCCCTATCCGGGCTTCGTATGCGACCCTTACCGGGAATATTCCGAGCCTTGGTTCGGCAGCCGCAAGGTGCTGCGCGGCGGCAGTTTTGCGACGCCGGCGCGGCTGGTCCACAACGTGTGGCGAAATTTCTATACGCCGGATCGCGGTGACATCTTCGCGGGCTTTCGCACGTGCGCGATCGAGTGAAGGTGATCCAGTCACGCGACAACCCGCAGTTCAAGGCGCTCGTCAAGCTCGCGTCGTCGTCGCGGGAACGGCGCAGAGCCGGCAGCACCATCATCGAGGGGGAACACCTGGTGCGGGCGTACCAGCAGAGCGGAGGGGTCGCCGAGACCCTACTCGCGAGCCGGAGCGCTTTCGAGAAATCCGATGTCCGGGCGTTCGTCGAGTCCGCCCCTGCAGGCTCGCGCCTGGTCCTGGCCGACGCACTGCTCGAGCGTATTTCCCAGCTCGTCAGCGCAGCGGGCGTCGCCGCCGTGATCAGGACGCCGCAGCCGGGCCCGCCGCCGAAGGCGCCAGCCAACTGCGTGCTGCTCGAGGGCATCCAGGACCCGGGAAACCTGGGTTCGATATTGAGGACCGCCGTCGCCGCGGGAATACGCCACGTCTTCCTTTCGCGGGATTCGGTGTTCGCCTGGGCGCCGAAAGTCATTCGAGCCGGGATGGGCGCGCATTTCTCTCTTTCGATTTTCCAGGATATCGACCTGGGCGAGTTTGCGCGTGCGTTCCGGGGGATGGTCGTGGCGACGGAGCCACGCGCGGCGGTGTCGCTCTACGACCTTGAGGTGAAGGGGCCGGTCGCCTGGGTTTTCGGCAACGAGGGCGCTGGACTCTCCGCGGAAATCGGGCGGACCGCAACCCATAGAGTGCGCATACCCATGCCCGGGCCGGCTGAATCGCTCAACGTCGCAGCGGCCGCTGCAATCTGCCTGTTCGAGCAGGTCCGGCAGAGGGCAGCGAGCTAGCGGCCCCCGCTCCCCTTTGGGGGCAGCTCGACGAAGCCCGGAGCGCGCGGGACCTGAACGAACGCCGCGAGCAAGGCCGGCGGCGGAGCGACGAGCTTCCGCGCGCGAAGATCGAGCCACCCTCCTGTCGAGCGCACCGCAGCCGCCCGCTCTCCGGCGGCTGACCAGATCTCGTTCTCGATCACGAATCGGGCGGCGTCTGCGCTCATCGCCAGCAGCGCATAGGTGACCGTCACGGGGTCGTGGAGGCCGACCTCGCGGAAATACTCGAGCTCGTCCTTGTGTATTACGGGGCCGAGCGCAAGCCGCCGGAATTCGCTCGGCGGAAACCCGTGCTCCGCGAAAAACGCCATTCGCACATCGGCAGCGAGGTCAAGGTAGGCCGTATTGGCCATATGGCCGTTGAAGTCCATCGTGCCCCAGCCGGCGAGGAACTCCTTGGCGTAACGGCCGTGAGCGACTGTCACGAGCGACCCCGTTCTAGTACACCCGACGCTCGAGCTTGAATTCCTGGAGGATGGTCGTGGCGATTTCCTCGATCGACTTCGTCGTCGAGTTCGCCCAGCGTATGCCCTCGCGCTGCATCAATTTTTCGGCCTGCGCGACCTCATGTCGGCAGTTTTCCAAGTCGGCATATTTGCTATTGGGCCTTCGCTCGTTGCGGATTTCCCTCAGCCGCTCCGGCGCGATGGAAAGTCCGTACAGCTTGCTGCGGTAGGTCTCGAGCACCTTGGGAAGGCTCATGCGGTCGAAGTCCTCCGGGATAAGCGGGTAGTTCGCCGCGCGGATACCGAACTGAAGCGAGAGGTAGAGACTCGTCGGCGTCTTGCCGCTTCGCGACACACCTACGAGAATCACGTCGGCCTTCGCAAGATCCCTGGAGGACGCTCCGTCGTCGTGGGCGAGGGCGAAATTGATCGCTTCGATGCGGTTCGTGTATCCCTTCGCGTCCCGCGCGCTGTGGGAACGGCCGATGGTATGCGTGGATCTCTGGCCAAACTCTCCCTCCAGGGGAGCCAGGAAGGCCTCGAAAAAATCGAGGACGAAGGCTTCGGATCGGCGCACGAGATCGCGCACCTCGTTGTTGACCAGGGTGGTGAATACGACAGGGCGGGCTCCGGCGCTGGCGGACTCGTTGATCCGGGCGACGCAGGCTTCCGCCTTGGCGGCAGTGTTGATGAAGGGGACGGTGACGTGATGGAAATCGATGCCCTCGAACTGGGTCAGCAGGCTGTTTCCGAGCATTTCCACGGTGATGCCGGTGCCGTCCGACACGAAGAAAACAGTTCTTGAGGAAGCGGCTGGAGGAGGACTATCGGGCATGATTTGTGCTGCGCACAATGGGTCTCGCCGGTAAAATAGCGGTTTCACCGCGATCCTTCAACAAGAAACGAAAGACCCGTCAATGACGAAACGCCAGCACGTGCTGCCGTTCGAGCAGCTTCGAATGAGCGATGTCGAGCAGGTTGGCGGCAAGAACGCATCGCTCGGCGAAATGATCAGCCAGTTGTCCCGGAAAGGCATCCGGGTCCCCCGTGGTTTTGCGACGACAGCCGATGCCTATCGCCAGTTTCTCGCGCAGGCGGGTCTGGACCAGCGCATCGAAGAGCGCCTGAAGAGCCTCAATCCTGACGACGTCGAGGCGCTGGCGCGCTGCGGCGCCGAGATTCGAGGCTGGATCGAGGCAACACCGCTGCCGAAGGACCTCGATGGCGAAATCGCTTCGGCGTACCTAGACTTGATCGAGGACGATGAGCGCGTGTCCGTCGCGGTGCGTTCCAGCGCAACGGCGGAGGACCTCCCCGATGCGTCCTTTGCCGGCCAGCAGGAGACTTTCCTCAACGTGCGCGGCATAGACGGCGTCAGAACCGCGCTCAGACGCGTATTCGCGTCCCTTTACAACGACCGAGCCATCTCCTACCGCGTCCATAAAGGCTTCGCTCATTCTTCCGTCGCGCTTTCGGCCGGCGTGCAGCGAATGGTGCGCAGCGACCTCGGCGCAAGCGGAGTGGCGTTCACCCTGGACACGGAATCGGGTTTTCGGGACGTAGTGTTCGTCACTTCATCCTGGGGCTTGGGGGAAATGGTGGTGCAGGGTGCGGTGAACCCCGACGAGTTCTACGTTCACAAGCCGATGCTGCGCGGCGGCAAGTTCCCGGTGATCCGCCGCGGGCTGGGGTCGAAGCTGCACAAGATGGTTTTCGCCGATCATGGATCGGCGAAGCACGTGCAGACCGTGGACGTCCCCGAGGCGGACCGCAGCCGGTTTTCCCTGACCGATGAAGACGTGATCGAACTGGCGCGCTTCGCGCTGCAGATCGAGGAGCATTACCAGCGGCCCATGGATATCGAATGGGCGAAGGATGGCCAGGACGGCAAGCTCTACATACTCCAGGCGAGACCGGAAACGGTGAAGTCGCGCAAAGCGGCGGAGGGCCAGGAACGCTATCGGCTCAGGCAGAAATCGGAGGTGCTCGTTTCGGGCCGAGCCATCGGTCACAAGATCGGTGCCGGCTCGGTACGCGTCGTCGTGGATCCCTCCGAAATGGGGCGCATCAAGCCGGGCGAAATCATCGTGACCGACATGACGGACCCGAACTGGGAGCCCGTGATGAAGCGGGCGGCGGCGATCGTCACCAACCGCGGCGGCCGCACCTGCCATGCAGCGATCATCGCGCGCGAGCTGGGCATCCCGGCGGTCGTGGGTTGCGGCAATGCGACCATGGTGCTCAGGGACGGCGAGCAATGTACGGTGTCCTGCGCCGAGGGCGATACGGGCAACATCTATCGGGGCATCCTCGAGATCGAGGTGACCTCGCAGGATCATGGCGAGATGCCCAAGTGCCCCGTGAAGATCACCATGAACATCGGCAACCCAGAGCTGGCATTCGACTTCCAGGCGCTTCCGAACTGGGGTGTGGGTCTCGCGCGCCTGGAGTTCGTCATCAACAACATGATCGGTGTGCACCCGAAGGCGGTGATCGAGTATCCCAATTTGCCCGAGAAGCTTAAGAGCGAAGTCGAGCACGCGGCACGCGGCTACCGCGACCCGCGCACGTTCTTCGTGGAGAAGCTTACCGAGGGTGTCGCCACCATAGGCGCAGCGTTCTGGCCCAAGCCCGTGATCGTGCGGCTATCGGACTTCAAGTCGAACGAATACAAGAAGCTGATCGGGGGGGCGCGCTACGAGCCTGACGAGGAGAATCCCATGCTGGGGTTCCGCGGCGCCTCGCGCTACATCGCCGAGTCGTTTCGCGACTGCTTCGAGATGGAATGCCAGGCGATGCGCCGCGTGAGGAACGAGCTCGGTCTTACCAACGTGGAGATCATGGTGCCCTTCGTGCGCACGCTCAAGGAATGCCATAGCGTGATCGAGCTGCTCGCGGCGAACGGCCTGAAGCGCGGCGAGAACGGGTTGCGCCTCATCATGATGTGCGAGGTGCCTTCCAACGCCGTCCTCGCCGAGCAGTTTCTCGAGCATTTCGACGGGTTTTCGATCGGCTCGAACGACCTGACCCAGCTCACGCTCGGCTTGGATCGCGACTCAGGGTTGGTCGCCGACGCGTTCGACGAGCGGGATCCCGCGGTCAAGGCGATGTTGCGGCTGGCGATCCAGGCCTGCCGGAAAGCGGGCAAGTATGTGGGCATCTGCGGCCAGGGGCCTTCCGATCATCTGGATTTCGCCAAGTGGCTCGTGCACGAAGGCATCGAGAGCCTTTCGCTCAACCCCGACACGGTGGTGGATACCTGGCTTCAGCTCGCACGCGAAGCCGATTCGGCCGCAAAGACAAAGGTTGCCGCTTCGTAGGTATGTCGCGCTGCTAGGCGAGGCAATGTCGCCTACCTCGCTCGCAGCAAGCGCTGCTGGTCGCGCTTCCATTCCTTTTCCTTTTCAGAAGCGCGCTTGTCGTACTGCTTCTTGCCCTTACCGAGTCCGATGTTGATCTTCACCCGTCCTCGGACGTAGTGCAGGTCGAGGGGAATCAGGGTGTAGCCAGCGCGGTCCACCTTGCCGATAAGACGGCGGATCTCCTCGGCGTGGAGCAGGAGCTTGCGGGTACGCACGGGGTCGGGCTGCACGTGCGTTGAGGCGGCCGCCAGAGGGCTGATGTGCGCTCCGATCAGGAAGATTTCTTCGTTGCGCACGATTACGTAGGCCTCTTTCAGCTGGGCGCGCCCGGCTCGGATCGCCTTGACTTCCCAGCCTTCGAGAGCAATGCCCGCCTCGTAGCGCTCCTCGATGAAGTAGTCGTGCAGCGCCTTGCGGTTTTCAACGATACTCACGGTGGCGGAGTTTTTTCTACGGAGTTTTTCATTCTACAACGATGACCCAGATCGACCGCTCGGCGCTGGTGGACTACGGCGCGCAGGACATGTACGCGCTCGCCGAAGATATCGAATCCTATCCCCAGTTCCTGCCCTGGTGCGACGGCGCTGAATACGTGTCGCGCGAGGCAGACCGGACGGTAGCGACGCTTCACATCAACTTTCACGGGTTGAGGAGCCAGTTCACGACGGAAAACATTCACCAGCCCGGAAGGCGCATCGACATGAAGCTCGTCTCCGGGCCATTCCGCAGCCTTCAAGGCGGCTGGTCTTTTACCGACCTGGGGAAGAAGGCGAGCAAAGTCGAGTTCAGCCTCCGCTACGAATTCAAGAACCGGCTCCTCGAAGCGGCAGTCGGTCGGGTGTTCCGCGGCATCGCGGAAACCTTCGTCGAAGCTTTCGTGCAGCGCGCCGATGAGAAGTTCGGCCGCAAATGAGCGTCCTCCGGATCGAGGTCGTGTACGCGCTGCCTGGCCGCCAGGTCCTGCACCGCGTTTCCCTGCACGAGGGAAGCACCGTTGAGGACGCCCTGCGCGCCAGCGGCCTTCTGACTGAATTTCCGGAAATCGATGCGGTGCGCGTGGGAATCTTCGGAAGACCGGCTCCGAAAGACACGATACTGCACGATCGGGACAGGGTCGAAGTCTATCGGCCGCTCGAAGCGGACCCGAAGGAGGCAAGGCGTGCCCGTGCAACCAGGAAGCGCAGGAGGGAATGAGGTTCTAGTTGCAGACCCGGGCGACGTCGGCGCGCGCCTGGGCCTTCTCCTGCTCGATCTGCGCGTCTTCGAGGTAGTAGCGCTCGCCCTGCGGATTGACACGGGTGATGCGGCCGCCGATTTCGTAGTTCGCGAGGCGCTCCCGGGCGGCACGGCAGTTGTCCTGCTTGCGCTGCGCTTCGGCCGCCTTGTCCGCGGATTCCTTGGCGTCCTTGGCCTGATCCTGCTGGCGCTTGCGGAAGTCCTGTTCGATGTCCGCTGCCGTCTTGGGACCGGACTTCTTCGCGGTGTCTCCTTTAGCCGCCTTGTCCGCAGATCCGGGCGCCGCGGCGGCAGAAGGGGTCGATGCAGGCCGGTCCACCCGGCGCGTCACGGTCCCCGATTTCGTGTTGGCCGGACAGGGGTCCTGCGAATAGATGACCTTTCCGTTCGCGTCTATGCATTTGTGGACCTGCGCGTTCGCGCTCGCAAGACCCAGAGCTGCCAGAAAAAGGAAAACCGCGATTCGGGTCATGACGAAGGTCGGATAGATGCGCTTGAGGCGCACCCTATATATAGAGAGTTTCAAACCGACAGTCAATCGCGAATCGACCAAAATCCGCATTATTTACCGGGAGTTGCGAGCCGCGTATAATCCGCCTTTTGGGTGTGGCAATGCGTCTAGTTCAGAAGGCACTCACCTTTGACGACGTTCTCCTCGTTCCCGCCCACTCCAGAGTCCTGCCCCGCGACGTCAGCCTGAAGACCCGTCTGACGCGCAACATCCAGCTCAACATCCCGCTCGTTTCGGCGGCGATGGACACCGTCACCGAGGCGCGCCTGGCGATCGCCATCGCGCAGGAAGGCGGCATCGGCATTGTCCACAAGAATCTTCCAGCCGAAGAAGCAGGCGGCCGAGGTCGCGAAAGTCAAGCGCTACGAATCCGGCGTGCTGCGCGATCCGCTCACGGTGTCGCCCGACATCACAGTCCGCGAGCTGCTCGCCCTCACGCAGCAGCACAAGGTCTCGGGCTTTCCGGTGGTGGAGAAGGGCAAGGTGGTCGGTATGGTCACCAACCGCGACTACCGATTCGAGACCAATCTCGATGCGCCCGGTGCGCGCGATCATGACCCCGCGCGAGCGCCTGATCTACGTCAAGGAAGGCGCAAGCCCCGAGGAGGCGCGCGCGCTCCTGCACAAGCACCGCCTTGAGCGCGTGCTCGTGGTGCGCGACGGTTTCGAGCTGCGCGGGCTCATCACGGTGAAGGACATCCTCAAGTCGAGCGAGCACCCGGACGCCTCCAAGGACCAGCAGGGAAAGCTGCGCGTCGGCGCGGCGGTCGGCGTGGGCGAAGGCACCGAGGAACGCGTCGCGGCGCTCGTCGAAGCGGGCGTGGACGTCATCGTGGTCGACACCGCGCACGGGCACTCACAGGGCGTGCTCGACCGCCTCAAGTGGGTCAAGCGCAACGCCGGCTCGGCGGAAGTGATCGGGGGCAACATCGCAACGGCGGACGGCGCCAAGGCGCTCGTCGATCACGGCGCCGACGCCGTCAAGGTCGGCATCGGCCCAGGCTCGATCTGCACCACGCGCGTCGTCGCGGGCGTCGGCATCCCGCAGATCACGGCGATCCAGAACGTCGCTGCGGCGCTCGAGAAGAGCGGCGTGCCGCTCATCGCCGACGGTGGCGTGCGGTTCTCGGGCGATGTCGCCAAGGCCGTCGCGGCCGGCGCTCACGCGGTGATGCTGGGGAGCCTGTTCGCCGGCACCGAGGAATCGCCGGGCGAGATCGAACTCTTCCAGGGCAGGTCGTACAAGTCCTACCGGGGCATGGGCTCGCTTTCGGCCATGCAGCTCGGCGCCGCCGACCGCTATTTTCAGGATTCCTCGGTGCATTCGGATAAGCTCGTCCCCGAAGGGGTCGAGGGCCGCGTCCCGTACAAGGGGCCGGTGATGCGGGTGATCGAGCAGCTGATGGGCGGCCTGCGCGCGAGCATGGGCTACGTTGGCTGTGAGAGTATCGACGCGATGCGCTCGCGCGCCCAGTTCGTCGAGATTACCGGCGCAGGCCTGCGCGAGTCGCACGTCCACGACGTGCAGATCGTCAAGGAAGCGCCGAACTACCAGGTCGAGTAGTGCACGACAAGATCCTTATCCTCGACTTCGGCGCGCAGTACTCGCAGCTGATCGCGCGCCGAGTACGGGAAGCCAAAGTCTATTGCGAGCTCCACCCTTTCGATGTCAGCGATGCCTTCGTACGTGAGTTCACGCCTCGGGGCGTGATCCTCTCGGGCGGTCCCGCTTCCGTTTACGAGGAGGCGACGCCCAAGGCGCCCGACGCAGTGTTCGAGCTGGGCGTACCCGTGCTCGGTATCTGCTACGGGATGCAGACCATGGCGGCGCAGCTTGGCGGTCAGGTGGAAAATTCGAGGGTGCGTGAATTCGGACACGCGGAAGTACGCGCCCGCGGGCACTCGAAGCTCCTCGCGGGCATCCAGGACCGGATCAACGGCGAAAAGCACGGGTCTCTTGGATGTCTGGATGAGCCACGGCGATAAGGTCATCGCCCTTCCGCCCGGCTTTAAGGTCATCGCGTCGAGCGACGCGAGTCCCATCGCCGGCATGGCCGACGAGGCACGCGGCTTCTACGGCGTGCAGTTCCATCCGGAGGTGACACACACGCGGCAGGGTACTGCGATCCTGGGGCGTTTCGTGCACGAGATCTGCGGCTGCGGCAGCGGCTGGAACATGCCCGATCACATCGCCGAGGCGCTGGAGAGGATCCAGCGCGATGTCGGAAAGGAGGAAGTCCTGCTCGGGCTTTCGGGAGGCGTGGATTCGGCAGTGGCGGCGGCGCTCATCCACCGCGCCATCGGCGATCAGCTCACGTGTGTCTTCGTCGACACGGGGCTCCTGCGCCAGAACGAGGCGCATGAGGTGATGCAGACCTTCTCAAAGAACCTCGGGGTCAAGGTCGATCTGGTCGTCGCATCGGGCCGTTTCCTTTCGGCGCTCGCCGGGGTCACCGACCCGGAGGAGAAGCGCAAGATCATCGGCCGCGAGTTCGTCGAGGTGTTCCAGCAGGAGGCGAAGAGATTTCCGAAAGTGAAGTGGCTCGCGCAAGGCACGATTTATCCCGACGTGATCGAGTCGGCGGGCGCGAAGACAAAGAAGGCGCACAGCATCAAGTCGCACCACAATGTCGGCGGCCTGCCGGAAAGCCTGCACCTGAAACTGCTCGAGCCCCTGCGCGATCTCTTCAAGGACGAAGTGAGGGAGCTTGGGCTCGCGCTGGGCCTGCCGCGCGAGATGGTCTTCCGTCATCCCTTTCCGGGACCGGGGCTGGGGGTGCGGATCCTCGGCGAAGTAAAGCGCGAGTACGCGGAGCTGCTGCGCCGCGCGGACGCGATCTTCATCGACGAGCTGCGCGCCGCCAACTGGTACGACAAGGTCGCCCAGGCCTTCGCCGTGTTCCTGCCGGTGAAATCGGTCGGGGTGATGGGCGATCTTCGCACCCACGAGCACGTGGTGGCGTTGCGTGCCGTGCAGACCACGGATTTCATGACGGCACACTGGGCACCTCTGCCTCACGAGCTGCTGGCGAGGGTCTCCAATCGCGTCATCAACGAGGTGCGCGGGATCAACCGTGTCGTGTACGACATTTCCGGTAAGCCACCTGCGACCATTGAATGGGAATGATCTGAGCGAGTGCCGCGATGAGTACCGGTTCGTTGAAGAGGCTCCTCGGCATCGACTTCCCCATCATTCAGGCCCCCATGGCAGGCGCCCAAGGCAGCGCGCTCGCGGTGGCCGTATCCAACGCCGGGGGCCTCGGCTCGCTCCCATGCGCCATGCTCGGCCCGGACGCCATGCGCAAGGAGCTCGCGGCGATCAAAGCGCAAACCACGAGGCCGTTCAACGTGAATTTCTTCTGCCATGCTCAGCCCGATCCGGATTCCCGGCGCGAGGCGCTCTGGCGGACCGCGCTTTCACGCTATTTCCAGGAATTCGACATCGACCCGGGCACGATTCCCGCAGGTCCGGGGCGCCTGCCTTTCAGCGGCGATGCGGCCGACGTGCTGGACGAATTCAAGCCTGCCGTGGTGAGCTTTCATTTCGGTCTGCCGTCGGCGGAGTTGCTTGCGCGGGCGCGGAGATCAGGTGCAAAGATACTGTCTTCGGCGACCACTGTAGAGGAAGCCCTCTGGCTGGAAGCGCGCGGCGTCGATGCGGTCATTGCGCAAGGCCTCGAAGCGGGCGGCCATCGCGGAATTTTTTTGTCTGAGGATCTCAGCACTCAGGTCGGCACGCTCGCACTGGTACCGCAAATCGTAAAGGCGGTCAGGATCCCGGTCATCGCCGCTGGCGGCATCGCGGATGCAAAGGGCGTCGCCGCGGCCATTACGCTAGGCGCAGCCGGGGTTCAGATTGGCACGGCCTATTTGCTTTGTCCGGAGGCCACAACCAGCGCAGTGCATCGCGCGGCGCTCAAGAGCGACGCCGCCCGGATCACGGCGCTCACCAACCTGTTCAGCGGGCGGCCCGCTCGTGGCATCGTCAACCGCATCATGCGGGAGCTGGGTCCGATCAGCGCCGTCGCACCCGCTTTTCCTCTGGCGACGGGGGCGATCGCGCCCTTGCGTGCCAAAGCAGAGAGCCAGCGGAGTGGTGACTTCTCGCCGCTCTGGTGCGGACAGAACGTCAGCGGTTGCAGGGAAGTGCCGGCTGCCCAGTTGACGCAGGAACTGTGCGCTGCCTTGGATACCGAGGCGAGAGTCGCGGCATAGCCGGGAATGAATACCGATGAAGAATTGATGCGCGAGGCCCTGCGCCTCGCCGTTGAAGGAGGAGAGCAGGGAGAGGTGCCGGTGGGCGCAGTGGTCGTAAAGGAAGGGAAAGTCATCGGCCGCGGCTATAACGCGCCGATATCGAGCAGCGATCCGACAGCCCACGCGGAGATTCGTGCCCTGCGCGAGGCGTCGAAAACCCTCGGCAACTATCGCCTGGAGGGTTGTCGTCTCTATGTAACGCTCGAGCCCTGCGCCATGTGTGCGGGTGCGATCATGCACGCGCGCATCGCGAGGCTCGTCTACGGGGCTGCCGACCCGAAAACTGGCGCCTGCGGCAGCGTGATCGACCTTTTCTCGGAAAAGCGACTCAATCACCACACTCAGGTCGAGGGGGGGGTGTTCGCTTCCGAGGCGGGACGGATGCTTTCGGAATTCTTCGCGGCGCGGCGCGATGCGGAGAATTGAAATCTCTATTCCGGAGCAAAGCCTCGCCCTCTTGGAAGACGGGCAGGTGCTGAGGCGCTATTCCGTCTCGACCTCGCGCAACGGCCCCGGCGAGCGCGAGGGAAGCTTCTGCACTCCCCGGGGGGAGCACATCGTGCGGGCGAAGATCGGCGTGGGGCAACCGATGAAGGCGGTATTCGTCGAGCGGCGCCCGACGGGAGAAATCTGGACACCGGAACTCGCGGAGCGATTTCCGGAGCGCGACTGGATCCTCACACGCATATTGTGGCTTTCGGGACGCGAGCCGGGGAAGAATCGTTTAGGGAAGATGGATACGATGCGGCGCTACATCTACATCCACGGAAGCCCCGATACTGCGGAGATGGGCAGACCGGGATCGATTGGGTGCATACGGATGCGGAATGCCGATATCGCCGAGCTTTTCGAACTGGTGCCGCCGTACTCCCCAGTCAGGATTGTTGCGTAGTCTTCCGGCCCCCGGACGAGCAGGGGATCACCCTCTGCTAAACTTCACGAATCACGATGGATCTCAGACTGCATTTTCGCCTTCTCGTTCTCGTATCGCTGATTGCGTTCGCGGGCTGCCACGCGCAGACCGACCCGCCCGATAGCGCACCGAGCGGGGTCGCCGTTACCGCGGGAGACGGCCGAGTCACCGTAACCTGGAATCCGGAACCGGATCTGTCTTACTGGATTTTCTTTCAGCCGGGCATCTCGGTCGTAGCCGCAAGTCCAGAGTCGCTGGTGCTCGCCAATGCAGTGTCGCCTCAGGCCGTCGCCCCCCTTGCGAACGGAACCCAGTACGCGTTCGTCATGAACGCAACCAAGCACGACAGCGCCGCGGGGCCGTCCTCGCCGGTCGTAACGGCAACGCCGAGACCCGCGGGCGCAGACTGGGACACGCGCGGGGCGCTCGGCGCAGCGAATCTGAACGGCATGGTGTTCGGCGCCGGCCGCTTTGTCACGGTCGGCGATTCGGCCGCGGTCTTCGCCGGCTTCTACAACTATACGAGCACCAACCCACTGGGCGTGAACGCATGGCTGCCGCCGACGACCCCATTCCCCGCCTTCACCGGGAACTTGATAGCTGTCGCGTACTCCGGTCAGTTCGTTGCCCTGGGCGCCGACGGCTCGATACTGACGAGCAGCGACGGCCTGACGTGGGTTCTGGCCGCCAATGCGGTCCCCGGCACCGGCCTGAACGGCCTTGCATTCGGGGGCGGGCAGTATGTCGCCGTGGGAAGCGGTGGCAGCGTTTTCGCGAGCGCCGACCTCGTGACCTGGACTCAAGTCGCAAACACCGGCAACGACCTGTACAGCGTTTCATATCAGAACGGGAGTTTCATGGCGACCGGTGCGGCTGGCACCCTGCTTACCAGCCCGGACGGGAGCTCCGGCTCCTGGATCCCGCTGAACCCGAATACGCCCAACGCGCTTCGCAGCATCGCTTTCCGCCTCTCGACCGGGATCAGTTATGTCGCCGTGGGCGACGCGGGCACGATCGTCACGAGCCCGGACGGAAGCACCTGGACTCCGATCGCGCCCGTGACCGCGCAGAATCTGAGGAGCGTCGTCTACGGCTCGCGCTTCGTCGCAGTCGGGCAGGGCGGAAGGGTGGTTTTCAGCGACGACGGGACGAACTGGACGACGGCGTCTGCGGGTTCGGCCGACCTCGCGCAAGTCCTTGCAGCTCCCGGAATGTACATGGCAGTTGGGGCAGCTGGAGCCAACTTCGTTTCCAAGTGATCGGAGTCAGGCGTGATGACCGCGGCCGCGATCGAACATTCGGGAAGAGCTGCGGCCCTCGCGCAGTTCATCGCGTAGAACGGCTCAATCGTAAAGGAGGATCCTTCCATGCCATTCCTAGCCCTGCCGCGGGCCTGTGCCTGGCTGATTGTCGCGAGCCTGGCGTCGGTCTTTTCCCAGCAAGCCCTGTGTCAGGCGTTTCCCTCCAGGCCCGTGCGCATCGTCGTTCCGTTTCCGGCGGGCGGGACGACCGACATCATCGCGAGGCTCGTCTCGCAGCGCATGACCGAAACCCTGGGCCAGCCCGTGGTCGTCGAGAACCGCGGTGGGGCTGGGGGCTCCATCGGTGCGGACGCAGTCGCAAAGGCTGCGCCCGATGGCTACACGATGCTGATGGCCAACATCACGCTGCCCCTTGCTTCGGTGGCGCTCGCCCAGGCCAATCGTGCGCCCTACAATATCGATACCGATTTCGCGGGGATTTCGATCGCTGCGAACGTGCCGCTGGTGATCACCGCACATCCCAGCGTCCCTGCGAACGACCTGCGCGAGTTCGTAACCCTCCTTCAGAAAGACAGGAGCCTGAAGTACAACTACGGCTCGACCGGGCCGGGCTCCTACATGAACATCGTCGGCGAGGTACTCAAGCGCGACGAGAAGATCGAGATGACGCACATTCCGTTGAAAGGCGCAGCACCGCTCAAGCAGGAGCTTCTCGCCGGGCGCCTTCAACTCGGAGGCGATCAACTTTCATCGTCGCTCGCCGAGATCCGCAGGGGCGCCCTCAAGGCGCTTGCGACCAACGCTTCGCGGCGCATCGCCGCGCTGCCGGACCTTCCAACGGTGCGCGAACTGGGCTTTCCGAAGATCGAAGCCGACGGCTGGAACGGCTTGTTCGCGCCCGCCAAGACTCCGCGCGAGATCATCGACCGCCTGCAGCGCGAGACGGCGGCGGCGGTACGCCATCCTGAATCGGTCAAGCGCCTCAACGACCTCGCCGCCGAGCCCGTGGGCTCGACGCCCGCGGAGCAAGACGCGATGCTCCGGAGGCAGGTGGCTCAGTTCCGTCCGATCATCCGCGAGCTGGGCGTAACCATAGACTGAACACCCGCAATCGCGGAATCCGGCGCCGATCTGGAATCCCGTCGAAGCCGCCGCCTGCTTCTCGAGCAGGGCCGGGCCTCCGAAGGAGGCGCCGCTTGCCGCCGGACCCCAAGACCTACCAGGGGTAGAAAAGAGCGTTGAACTGCACCGAGGTCACATCGTCGCGTCGAACATACTCAAGGCGCAACTTGAAATGCACGCCGATGATGTATCCGATCCCGCCGCCGGCCATGAGCCCGTCGTCATCGCCGAAATCCAGGCCCGCACGACCGATCAGCTCGATATTCGGTGTCACCAAGTACCTCAGCACGCCATTGGCCCAGAGCCCGTTCATCTTGTCGTTGCAGGAGGTCGTCGTGCACGCCCTGCGTTCCATCTTGCCGGTCGTCATATAGCCGCCTTCGGCGTCGATGTAGAGATTCGAGGCAACGGCCGGGAAGTTGTAGCCGCCAAAGACCTGGAAGCCGGCGCCGTCATCGGAGCCCGTAACGGTGTTTTCGCTCAGGCCCGCGCCGAAGAACAGTCTCCTCAAATCGAAACCCTCGGCAGCCGCAGAGGAGGAGAACAGCAGGGCAACGAGCAAAAGGAGCGTCGTGCGGAGCGGTTTCATCATTTGATGCCCTCTTCTAAGACCGTGTAAGGGTGTCTGGAGCAGCCGCCGAATGGTAGTACGGGAGTTGCCCGCCGCCGATATTTTGGCGTCATAATTGTGCAGTTTGCCACAGGTGGGAAGCTCGCTTCACTACGGAGGAAACATGAGGACGCAGGGATCGTGGCGTATTGCGGCGGTAGGTGCTTTTGTTTTTTTCTTTTCCGCGTGCCAGGTTCCACCCGGCGGTTCGCAGAGCGCGGACGGGGAGATTCGAGTAGGCCCGAGTGATGTCGGCGGCGTTGTCACCAGCGCAAACGGTCCGGAAGCCGGGGTTTGGGTGATCGCCGAAACGACCGACCTTCCCACGAAGTTCTCAAGGATCGTCGTGACCGACGAACGCGGGCGCTATCTCGTCCCGGACCTTCCCAAGGCGAGCTACAGCGTGTGGGTGCGCGGCTACGGCCTGGTCGATTCTCCCAAGATCAAGGCGGAGCCCGGAAGGGTTCTGGATCTGAAGGCGGTCCTTGCGCCGAGCGCCGCAGCGGCGGCGAAGTACTACCCGGCGATTTACTGGTACTCGATGCTGAAGATCCCGCCGGCAGCTGATTTCGGCGGCACGACAGCTATCCCGAAGAGCATTACCCGCGAAAACTGGCTGCGGCAGATGAACAACGTCGATTGCATCGGCTGCCATCAGCTCGGCCAGGAGTCCACGCGCACGATCCCGTCGCAATTCGGTGCGGGCCGGGATGGCTGGATGCGCCGCATCCAGTCCGGCCAGTCCGGCGAGAATATGACGAACCGGATCGCCGGGCAGTTCGGCGGCGTGCCCTACACGTATTTCGGCGATTGGACCGACCGCATCGCCAAGGGAGAGCTTGCCGAAGGCGAAGCCCCCGCGGCCCCAGGGAGTCGAGCGCAATATCGTCGTGACTTCCTGGGAGTGGAGCACGGAGAAGCACTATCTGCACGACCTGATCGCCTCGGACCGGCGCAATCCGACGGTCAATGCGTATGGACCGCTCTACGGCTCGCCCGAGTACTCGACCGACAACATGCCGATCCTGGATCCGAAGACGAACAAGGTGACGTTCTTCAGGATGCCGGTCGCGGATCCGAAGCATGCCCGAGTCGCTCGGACCCGGGCATGCGGCCGCAGTCAAGCCGCTGCAGCCTTCTGCGTACTGGGGCGACGAAAAGATCTGGGACACGAGGGCCAACAATCACAACGCCATGTTCGACAAGAAGGGCAGGGTGTGGCTCGCGGCCACGGTGCGCGGCATGGACAACCCGGCCTTCTGCAAGAAGGGCTCGGATCATCCGTCCGCAAAGGTGTTTCCGCTGGACCGCTCGCCGCGCCAGGTGGCGGTGCTCGAGCCGAAGACCATGAAGTACACGTTCGTCGATACCTGCTTCGGCACGCATCACCCGCAGTTCGGCTACGACGCCGACGAGACGCTGTGGCTCTCCGGCACCGGGCCGGTGGCAGGCTGGGTCAACACCAGGATGTTCGACGAGACCGGCGACGCGGCGAGAGTCGCAGGGCTGGTCGCCGTTCGTCCTCGACACGAACGGCAACGGCAAGCGCGACGACTACGTCGAGCCCAACCAGCCGATCGATCCGGCCAAAGACAAGCGCATCGTCCCCGGTTCCGGACCCTATGCCGTGATGCCGCACCCGACCGACGGCTCGGTCTGGTACACCGTCGGCGTTTTCGCGCGGCTCTGCCGGATTCCTGCGCTTCGATCCCGCGACCGGATTGTCGGAGGTCTACCACCTGCCGAAGAACGGCTACGGCATCCGCGGCGGCGACATCGACAAGAACGGCGTCGTTTGGGGATCGGGATCGAACGGCAGCCTCGTGAGCTTCGACCGGCGCAAGTGCAAGGGTCCGCTCAACGGGCCCAACGCGACCGGCGATCATTGCCCGGAGGGCTTTGTCTTCCACCGCTATCCGGGCCCGGGCTTCGATGGCGAGCAGACCAGCGCCGAGGCGAGCTACTACACCTGGGTCGATCAGCACAACACCTTCGGGCTGGGCGAGAACATCCCGATGTCGACCGCCAACCTCAACGACGGCTTCGTCGCGCTGAAGGACGGCAAGATGGTCATGATCCGCATCCCGTACCCGATGGGCTTCTACGCCAAGGGCTTCGACGGGCGCATCGACGATCCCGAACGCCGGCTGGAAAGGCCGCGGCCTGTGGAGCACGAGCGGCGATCGCACGCCGTGGCTGATGGAAGGCGGCAAGGGCAGCAAGCCGCGCGCCGTGCACATTCAGCTGCGGCCCGACCCGCTCGCGAACTGAAGACAGGGACAAACCGCGTTTCTTGTCCCCGCGGGAGGATTGCCCCGGGGAGGCGATGCGGCAGCACAGGCGGTCGGGCCTGCGAGGAAAAGCGCCGAGCCCCTACCGTTCGGCGCTCTCGCGTGCCTGCTGCGCTTGCTCCATGGCCTTGCCGATCTTCTGCTGGGCCTGGTCGAGCGTCTTCGCTCCTTGCTCCACTTCCTGCTTCTTGATTGAAGCCGCGGTCGCCGCGGTGCCCGCGGTCTCGACGCCACAAGCGGCGAGCGCTGCGATGGGGAGGAGGGCAATGGCAAGCTTCATATAGGTCTCCTCAGTCAGGGTGCCACAGGATACCAGAGCCGCGATTCTGCCGAAAAGCTGATGCACCCGGCCCGGTCGACTCTGCCACTCTGGTGACGGGAGTCGCGTATGCTTGAGGCAAATTTTCGATTCTTGCTCAGCGCTTCTGGTCCTGGCTTGCATGAGGAGTGCAGCCCTTATCTTCGCCATACTTGCGGGTACCTCCAGTGTGGAGGCGGGTGAGGCCGCCCCGGAGCCAGAGGAGCCAGAGATGGAGCGGCCCGAGGCCCCTCAGCAGCAGGCGCCGCCGGCGCAAACGCCGCGTCAGGCGCCCGGGAGCGAGACTTACCTCGACAGGCCGCACGACTTCCTGTCCCGCACGGTCGACGAATATGCGCGCAGGCTGGACGATTTCTTCAGCGAGCCGAATCGTGCCTACGACTCGACCGGCAGCACGCTGCAGATACGCGGCCATGTCACCCTTGTCGATCGGGGTCCTGAAGAGCGCAAGATCGACGTCCGGGCGCACGTCTCGCTGCCGAACACCCAGGACCGGTTCAAAGTCATCCTCCAGCGGGGACTCGAGGCCGCAACGCAGACCGCGGCCGAGCGCGACGCCAGGACCGCCGCCGCGGCCGCTCAAGCGCCTGCGCCCGCGGCCCCGCCGGATGACAGCTATTACCTGGGTCTGAAGGCCTTCGTGGCGGAGACCCTGCACGCGACGGTCAGCGCGGAGTCGGGAATCAAACTTGGCCGGCCCCTGGATCCCTACGTTCGGCTGCGCGCGTTCCGTGACTTCGTATTTTTTCCGTGGGCGATCCGGGTTTCGGAGACTCCCCTGTGGAAGTACAGCGAAGGTTCCTCGGCCGCGTCCGAAGTCGCCGCGCTCAGGCCGTTGAGCGAAGAGTGGCAACTGCGTCTCACCAGCAAGGCAACCTGGCGGTCCACGACCACCTACTTCGATCTCACGCAGATCGTGTCGCTCTACTACACGCCCGACAAGCGCACCGCATACACGCTCGACCTCAGTGCGTTTGCGCCCAGCGATCCGGACGTGGCGCTGCGTGCGTACTCGATCGGCCTGCACGCGCGAAGGCAGATCTACCGTGATTGGCTGTACCTGGAGGTCACGCCCCAGATCCTGTACCGGGAAGCGAACCGATACCGGCCGGAGAATTCAATCATGCTGCAACTCGAGACTCTTTTCGGAGACCGCTACCTGCGGCACTGATACAGGACGGTCGGGCAGACCGACTACCGCAACTTTCCGGCGACTGCCTTGGCGAACTCC
Organism: uncultured beta proteobacterium; assembly: GCA_963699535.1. GTDB lineage: Bacteria > Pseudomonadota > Gammaproteobacteria > Burkholderiales > SG8-39 > VBDM01. The sequence continues at coordinate 51,944 of CAVOUJ010000020.1, forward strand.
TGCGTGCCGAGCTTCCCGCCGAGATCGGCGGTCCGCGTCTCAGGGTCCCGCAGGGTCGAATCCACCGCCGCTTCGATGCCCTTCGCTGCGGCGGCAAGCGTTGCGTCGCCACGGCGGGCGCCGATCCACTCGAGCAACATCGCCGCCGAGAGGATGAGCGAGGTCGGATTCGCCCTGTCGATTCCGGCGATGTCGGGCGCCGAGCCGTGCTGCGCCTGCGCGACGCACAACTCGTCGCCGGCGTTGATCGATCCGCCGAGCCCCAAGCCCCCCGAAAGCTCTGAGGCCTCCTCCGAGAGGATGTCGCCATACATGTTCTCGGCCACGATCACATCGAAACGCATCGGATCACGCAGGAGCAGGGCGGCCATCGCATCGACGATGACCTCCTCCAGCTGCGCCTGGGGGAAGTCCTTGGCGACTTTCCGGACTTCGCGCAGGAAAAGACCGTCGGAGATCCTGAAGACGTTCGCCTTGTGCACGGCGGTCAGCTTCTTTCTCCGACTCATCGCCGCTTCGAAGGCACGGCGCGCGATGCGCTCGCAGCATTTCGCCGTGACCCGGCGGACTGCGAGCGCCATGTCCTCGGTGGGCATGAACTCGCTGCCGCCTGAGTACATGTTGCGGTCGGCGTAGAAACCTTCGGTGTTTTCGCGGTAGATCACGAGATCAACGGGTTTGCCGGTGAGCCCGACGCCCATACGTGATTTTGCAGGACGGATATTGGCGTAGAGGTCGAGCTTGGTGCGCAATTCGGCGGAAGGATTGATGCCGCCCTTTTCTCGGTCGGGGTATTCGTAGGTCGAAAGCGGCCCGAGGATTACGCCGTCCGCTCTTCGCGCTGCGTCCAGCACGCGCGAGGGCAGGGTAGTCCCTTCTTTCTTCAAGGAGACGAGCCCAATCTCCTCCTTCTGCCATTCCAGGGCGAGTTTGAAGAGCGCGTTGGCGCGGTCGAGGACGGTGAGCGTTGCCGCGGTGATCTCAGGCCCGATTCCGTCGCCCGGCAAGACGAGTAGCTTCATGGCACCGCTTCCATCTTCGAAAGGATATCATTTCGATTTGCTCGCCCACTAGAAATGGGCGCTAACACCGACGAACGTCCCTTTTCCGCTCAAATTGAGATCCCCGAAGATCCGGCCTGTGTTCGCTTCTTCGGGGTCGAGTGCTATGTCCGGAGCATGTACGTAACGATATTCGGCCCTTATGCCTATCCGGCTTCCTATTCGATAGTGAATTCCGCCCGCGAGCTGTAGGGAAAGGCCCGACGCCTCTCGGTTCACGCCGCCCGACAGGCGAGCGTCGGCGAGACCTAATCCGGCGCCGACAAAGGGCTGGAAGCGTTCTGTCACGGCGAAGCATTTCTTTATCATGAAGAACAGGTAATTCACATCCAATTTGCCGTCGGCCGTCGCAACGAATGCCCCGGTCGAAGGATTGATGAGCGAGGCCGTGTATCTGTTCGATGTGTGTAACACGTCTCCACCGAGACTCAATCCCCACTTGGTTCTATATTCGTATTCCAGCCCCACGACTTCGCTGGAGGGCTGCTGTATCTCAAGGGGAAACTCGCGGCTCGGGAACCCACAGAAGATCAGAAGAGAACATGTCTCATCTCCGTATACTTTCAGATTCTGGCTGGATTTTGACATCGCATACCTGCCAACCTTGGGGATGATCGAATTGTTGCCGTCGAACGCCTCGGCGCGAGCAACCGGGAGTTGCGCAGCGACCACTGCAGTCAGGACGATCAGCGCGACAAGGCTACTTGAGATGGGCATCAGCAGTGCAGGCATGTCGACCGGCCTCCATGAGTGCAAAGGTATCTAGAACATGGCATCCAGACCCAGGAAGGGGCCGGATATCCGCACTTCAATCGGCGAGTCGTCGCCGCGATTCTTCCCGGGGCTGAAACCCATGCCGGAATAGCCGACGCGAAGGGCGGCGTTTCTCACTGGGCGATAGCGAACTGCCACCTCGGGATACCAGAATTCGCTGTTGGAACTGGCCGCGGACCAAAGAGCCCGTGACCAAAGGACCTGCACCCGCCCCTCGAGAGCCGCCTCGTTGGTGATGTTCCAGCGCGGTCCGACGCCGAGGGTCACGCCGGAGACTTGGTACTTTGCGGAGAGCGCGGGGTCCGCTGTCGTGCGGCTCTCCGAGCGGAGATCGAGCTCGGTCCGACCCAATCCCGCGACCCATTGGAGCTCGAGCCCCGATGCCTTTCCCCGGAAGCGCGTTATGCCGCTCAGGGCGAGGTGCCCGTAGCGCAGTTCGGCGTGATGACGCACGTCTTGGGGCCCCAGGAGATTCGCGCCGCTGAGCGAGATGTACTCGTTACCGGTGACTGCCTGATCGCTGCGGCCGGAACCTTGCGCGTACTCGACCTCAACACCGAAGTTGGACGTTCCGGGTCTTGTGTCCGGCCCGTCGGAGTGCCAAGACAGACGCGCCGCCGGAACCGTGGTATTTCGGTCGTCCACGTGGATGGGGGCGAGGACTCGGGTGGGAGGCAGAGGCGAGCAAGCACCTAACGCCAGAACTGCCGAAAGGATCGTTACGGTTGTTGTCTTGGTCGACGTCTTGCTCATCGGTCCTCCCGTTTCCGACGTACCGCTCTTGTGGTGCAAGACTCGTTCAAGAGATTCACCAGACGCAACTCCGGGCTCCGAAGTGCCTTATACTTGCCTCTCGAGTACTACTTTTCGGTACTTTCAGAGTGTCCCAGGCTGCGTTGCTCGTTGACGTCGTCAAGAAAGCCCTGCGGCATAGGGGGTTGACCTATGTCGATGTCGCGAAGGGGCTGAAACTCTCCGAATCCTCCGTGAAGCGCATGTTTGCTCAGCGGCATTTGAGCTTGAACCGCCTCGAACAGGTTTGTGGATTGATGAACCTCGAGATCGCAGATCTTCTCGAATTGACTCGAACGGCCGAAGCGCGAATCACCGAGCTGACTGAAGATCAGGAGCGCGAACTGGTGAGCGACCCGAGGCTACTCTTGGTCGGGACGCTCGCTGTCAGCCATTGGACCGCAGCCAAGATCCTGGAAACATACCGCTTCTCCGAGACCGAGCTCGTGGGCCTCCTCGCGCGCTTGGATCGTCTGAGAATCATCGACCTGCTTCCCCAAAACCGCATCAAGGTCCGCCTTCAGCGGAACTTCAACTGGCGCAGAGGAGGGCCGATCCAACGCTTCTTCGAGGATCGCGTGCAGCAGCAGTTCTTCGAGTCCTCGTTCATGCGGAAAGGCGAGCTCCGGGTCTCGGTCCATGGAAGCGTGTCGGAAAACTCGAACAAGGTACTGCAGGAGCGCATGCGCAAGGCGGCCGAGGAGTTCGACAGGCTGGTCGAGGAAGACAAACACCTGCCGCATGAAATGCGCGAGGGAACGAGCCTCGTCATGGCTATGCGTCCATGGGAACTGAGCCTGTTCGGTGAGCTTCGGCGAAGCGAGGAATCGAAGACTGCGGGACGAGCCGGAGCGGCGGCGGCGAGGCCGGAGCGCCGCCGCAAATAAGAGCGCTTGCTATAGAATTCTCGCGACAGAATTCCCCGCAGATAATCGACGAGGTCTGACTATGGCCGCAGAGATCAAGATATTCAACCCGGATACGCTCGGCAAGCCGCTTGGGCAGTATTCGCAGATCGCCCGCGTGAAGGGCGCAAGCGAGCTCGTCTTCATCGCCGGGCAGCTCGCCTCGGACAAGGCCGGAAACATCGTCGGCGCGGACGATTTCAACGCGCAGTGCGGGCAGATATTCTCGAACATCGAAGCAGCGCTCAAGGCGGTCGGTGGCGGCTGGGGAAACGTCGTGCAGTTCACGACCTATCTCGTGCATTCGCAGGACGTACCGAAGTTTCGAGCGTTCCGCCAGCGCGAGTTTCCGCGCTTCTTTCCCAATGCGGTCTATCCGCCCAACACGCTCGTAATGGTGGATCGTCTCGTAGGCGAGGCCTATCTCCTCGAAGTCCAGACGACGGCCGCGCTCTAGGGTCGCTCACTGAAGCAACCGATGGCCTGTCTCGCCGCCGCGTTCGGTTCGTCGCACAGCGTGATGCTCGCCGCGGAGCTCGAGGATTGGCTCACCGGGTTCCGCCAGAGCGATCTGCGCATGAAGTACTACGATCGCGAGGGCAATCCGCGCAGCTACAACGAGGTCCTCGCCCGAGCCCCGGCGAACGCCGAGGCCCTCGTTGCTCCGGAGGCGATCACCGCGCGCTTCAACGCGGTCCAGGAGGCCATGCGGAGACTCCGGTCCGAGATCGCTCAGGCCAAGCTCGATGCCCTCGTCATCCTGGGCGACGACCAGCATGAGCTTTTCCAGGATCAGCACATGCCGTCGATCGGTATCTACTATGGCGAAACGATCCGCAATGCCTCCCAGGGCAACGCCAGGAGATCCCCGTCACCCGAGGAGTGGTACAACCGGGCGCAGATGCGCCGCTTCGAGGACAAGACAGACGCCCACTATCCCTGCCACAAGGCCCTTGCGCGCGCCCTCATCGAGGGATTGGTCGAGCGCGAGTTCGATGTGTCCGCGGTCGCCGGCCTCGCCGAAGGCCAGTGCGAAGGGCACGCCTACTCCTTCGTGCATCGCTGGTACCTGAAGGGGAACGGCGCGAAGACCGTGCCGGTCGTGCCGGTCTTCCTCAACACCTACAATCCCCCCAACCAGCCGCCACCGAAGCGCTGCCTGAAGCTTGGCCTGGCACTCAAGGAGCTGATCGAGCGCTACCCGGGAGATTTCCGCGTGGGAATTCTCGCCTCGGGCGGTTTGAGCCACTTCATGGTGGAGGAGGACCTGGATCGCCCGGTCATAGAAGCATTGCACAAGAAGGACCTCGCGTTCCTGGGAGGCCTCGACCCGCGGCGCCTGAAGGCGGGCAGCTCGGAGATTCGCAACTGGATCGCCGTGGCTGCCGCCGCATCGGACCTCGAGCTCGCGTGGATCTCCTACACCCCCTCATACCGCACGCCTGCGCTCACCGGCATAGGCCTGTGCTTTGCCAGTTGGGCTCCCAAGGCTTAAATCCACGGCGCGGCGACCCAAGCCAGAATCGTGCCGTCCCCTTTTGCGCCGAAACGGATTCGCGCGCAAGGAGTTAATCGCGAAGCTTCAAAAAAGGCATTCACTTCCAGCGCCAAGGGCATGTGGCTAAACGCCGCGCCAGAATCTTCGCGGAATGCTTTACCTCGCCTGTTGCGCGTAGTAAATTTTCCGTCCCCCGGGGAGGTCAGAAGAACAAGTCTCATGGCTGCCACATCGGCCGGTGCCGTGATAAAGCGGCACCCGTTTCTTTCCGATACAGAGGAGAGCGCGCGTCTCTCAGCTCTGCGCGCCTACCGCGTTCTCGATACCGGCCGCGAGTCGAGGTTCGACGATCTCACCGGTCTGGCAGCGAATATCTGCGAGGCGCCGATATCCCTGTTGAGCCTGGTGGACGCTCATCGTTTGTTCTTCAAATCGGCGCACGGCGCGGATTTCCGTGAGGTTCCTTACCCTGATTTCTGCTGCGGCCATGCGATCCGCGAGCGCGATGTGTTTCAAGTCCACGACACGGTGGCCGATCATCGATTCGCCGATCACCCGATGGTCGTGGACAGTCCCCGGATACGATCCTACGCGGGTGCGCCCCTCGTTACGCAGCAAGGTCATGCCCTGGGCGTGTTGTGCGTGGCAGATCGAGTACCGCGAACCTTCGATCCAAAACAGCTCGAAACGCTGCGCATTCTGGCCAGACAGGTGATGTGCCAGCTCGATCTCAATTTGCTGGCAATGCGCGATCCACTAACTGGCCTCTACAATCGCCGCCAGCTCGAGGAAAGTCTTCACCGCGAAATCCTGCGGGCTCGGCGCACCGGGGCTCCGGTCGGAGTGATGGCGATCGACGTGGACCATTTCAAGCAGATCAACGACACGCATGGTCATGAAGTGGGCGATTGCGCGCTGCGCGCGGTCACCGAGGAACTCACTTCGTGCGTTCGCGAGGAGGACATCGCATTCCGCACCGGAGGCGAGGAATTCGTCATCATCCTCCCCGGAGTGGGAAGAGGAGCGCTGCGCTCTCGCGCCGAGGCGATCCGCCGGATGGTCGAGCAGGCGCGGATTTCGGCGGGGAAGAGCAGCTTGAAGCTGACCGTTTCAATAGGACTCGCGAGCTTTCCCTCATACGGCGACACGGGGCAGCCGGTGCTGCGCGCCGCGGACGCCGCACTCTACAAGGCCAAGGCGGCGGGGCGGAACCGGGTTATGATGTGCGCACTCAAAACTGCGCGCAGTTCCGCCGCCAGCGCCGCTTGACCGTTCAGTACCGAACCCTTTTTCTCGAACGGACCGCTCCGGGATATCGCCGCGCGCGTTCTTCGTCGTTTCAGGTGAATTCAGAGGCACGCCGATGAGTGGAAAGTTCAAGGGCCGGCGCGAGGACTTGCGGCTGGTCACGGGGCAGGGCAAATATACTTCCGATTGGAACCTCTCCGGGCAGCTCCACGGGTATTTTCTGCGTTCTGACCGTGCGCACGCGGAAATCGTTTCGATCGACACGAAGGCAGCGCAGTCGTCGCCGGGCGTCGTCGCAGTGTTCACCGGAGTGGACACAGCCAAGGCGGGATTCAAATCCTCGCCGAATATCGCTCGCTATCCCGGTCGCGGCGGCATGCTCATCAAAGTACCGCATCGCGACGGGCTCGCCAGCGGGCGCGTGCGCCACGTGGGGCAGGAGGTTGCGTTCGTGGTGGCAGCGACGGCTCTGGCGGCGCAAGACGCGACCGAGAAGATTCAGATCGAATACCGTGAGCTTCCGGTAGTTGTCGATGCAGAAACCGCACTTGCACCCGGTGCCGAGCAGCTCTATCCGGATATTCCCGGGAACCTGTGCTTCGATTATGAATATGGCGACGAAGGCAGGACGAACGAAGCCTTTGCGCAAGCCGCGCACGTCACGCGCGTGACGCTCGACAGCCAGCGCATGGTCGGCAATCCCATGGAACCGAAGGCCTGCCTGGTGTCGTACGATGCCAAGGCCGACAAATACGACCTCTACGCGAGCTCGCAGGGGCTCACGCTCATGCGCGCGAGCGCGAGCGGCATCACCGGCGTTCCCGCCGAGAAAATCATGGTGCGTGCGCAGGACGTGGGCGGCGGGTTCGGCATCCGCTCCGATGCCTACGCCGAGTACTGTGTCGCCATGCTCGCGTCGAAGAGTCTGGGTAAGCCGATAAAGTGGACGTCGACCCGGTCGGAGACCTTTCTCTCGGATTACCACGGTCGTGCGGCAAAACTCGTCGGCGAGCTCGCGCTCGACAAGGACGGCAAGTTCCTCGCGATCCGTATCAACTGGTTCGTGAACGCCGGCGCCTACCTGTCCACTCCGGGTGCGCTCATCAATACGCTGCCGCCGGGGCTGCACGCGACCAACCTGTACCGCATTCCGGTGATGTACGGCCGTCACCGCCTCGCGGTCACCAACACTACGCCGACCACCGCCTACAGGGGCGCCGGGCGTCCCAACGTCTGCTACCTTGCAGAACGTCTCGTCGAGGAGGCTGCACGTGAGTTGAAAATAGACCGCGTGGACCTTCGTCGCCGCAACCTCATTCCGAAGGATGCGTTTCCTTATCAGACTCCGCATCCGCATTCCAAGTACGACAGCGGCGATCCGCCGGGGCTGTTGGAGGAGGCGCTCGAGCGGAGCGAGTGGGGCACATTCGAGGCGCGCCGCGCGGAGGCGAAAAGACGCGGCAGGCTGCGCGGCATCGGCTGCGCAATGTTCGTCGAGCCCGCGGGTGCCGGCGGCGCGCCCAAAGAAGAGGCCATGATCAAGTTCGGCGAATCCGGCAATGCACTCCTGTACGTGCTCGCCGGCCCCTCGGGCCAGGGCCATGAGACGGTGTATCCGGAAGTCGTCGGCGAGGCGCTCGGCATGGACCCCGAGAAAATCACCCTTCGGGCGAGCGACCCGGATGGCCCGGCTCTCGTGGGCGAGGGCACGATAGGCTCGCGCTCGATGATGGCTCACGGCGGGTCCTTGCTGATGGCGGCGCGCGAGGTCGTGCGCAAAGGTACCGAGCTCGCCGCGAAGGAGCTGGAAGTCGCGCCAAACGACCTCGAATTCACTCGAGGCCGCTACCGCGTGAAGGGCACCGACCTCTCGATCGGTATCGAAGACCTCGCGAAGAAGTATCGAGGCGCCCTCGACGCGGGCGGCGAGATCCCTCAGCCGCGCTCGTACCCGAGCGGCGCGCACGTGGTCGAAGTCGAAATCGACCCGGAAACGGGCGTCCTCGAGATCGAACGCTACACTGCGGTCGATGACTGCGGGCGGGTCATCAACCACGTCCTTCTCGAAGGCCAGCTTCACGGCGGCATCGCCCAGGGCCTCGGGCAGGCGCTCGGCGAGCACGCCATCTACGACGAGGCCTCCGGGCAGCTGCTGACCGGGACCTTCATGGACTACCCGATGCCGCGCGCCGATGAGATGCCGGAAATCCGGCTCTACGACCGCTCGATTCCTTCGCCCGGCAACCCGCTTGGCGCGAAGGGCGCGGGTGAAGCGGGAACAACGGGGGCCGTGCCTGCAGTCGCGAACGCAGTGATCGATGCGCTGCGCTCGCTGGGAATCCATACGCTCGATTTTCCGTACACGCCCGACCGCCTGTGGCGCGCCATAAGGGCAGCGAAGAAAGGCTAGTCGGGGCGTGCACCATGCGCGCCATGGCGAGACCAGCGGGGGAACCTCAAGGTTTCCCCGTTTGTATCAGGAACTGCCGAGTTCCTTGCGGACCAGAGCAGCGCCCGCTGCAAGCGACTTGAGCTTGCCGATCGCGACTTCGCGTGCAAGCGGGACCATGCCGCAGTTCGTACAGGGATAGAGCTTCTCAGCCGGCACATATTTCATGGCGGAGCGTATCGTGGACGCAACCTCGCCGGGCGTCTCCACGCTGTCGCTCGCGACGTCGATCGCGCCCACGAGAACATCCTTGCCTTTCAGGAGCCCCAGCAGCTCCAGCGGCACGCGTGAATTCGCGCACTCGAGTGAGATCTGGTCGATCTTCGACCGGGCAAGCAGCGGGAAGGTGGATTCGTATTGCCGCCATTCCGAGCCGAGCGTCTTCTTCCAATCGACATTGGCTTTGATGCCGTATCCGTAGCATATGTGGACGGCGCTTCGGCATTTGAGGCCCGCCGCCGCTGCCTCCAGCACCTCTATGCCCCAGTCCTTCACCTCGTCCATGTAGACATTGAAAGCCGGTTCGTCGAACTGGACCACATCTGCTCCCGCGCGTTCGAGCTCGAGCGCTTCCTGATTGAGAATCGCGGCGAATTCGCGAGCGAGCTTCTCGCGGCTCTTGTAGTAGTTGTCGTAAAGCGTGTCGACCATGGTCATCGGACCGGGGAGGGTCGCTTTGATGGCGCGTTGGGTCTGCGCGCGCAGGAACCGGATGTCTTCCACGTACACGGGCCTGGAGCGCCTGACCTTGCCCATCACCACCGGAACATCGGCGTCGTAGCGATTGCGGATCCGCACCGTGCGCTTGTTCGCGAAGTCCACTCCCTCCAGATTCTCGATGAAGGTGGTGACGAAGTGGCGGCGGGTCTGCTCGCCGTCGGTGACGATGTCGATGCCGGCAGACTCCTGGTCGGCGAGCGCCAGGCGCATCGCATCGCGCTTGCCTTCTTCCAGCAGGGCGCCCTCGAGGCGCCAGGGCGACCAGAGCTGCTTCGGCTCGGCGAGCCAGGCCGGCTTGGGGAGGCTGCCGGCAATCGTGGTCTGGAGGATCACCGGGGCCTCAGGCCGCGGCGCCCAGATTCCACGACGCGAAGCCGCATCCGACGTAGACTTCGGGGCAGTTGCAGTAGCCGATCAGCTCGAATCCGCTCTTGCCGGCGGCCCCGTGGGCCGCAACCCAGTTGCGGATTTCCGCGGCGCCGTTGCCGATCGTAGGCAGGCGTTCGTTCAGGAAGTCGATCAGGGGCCGCTCGTCACCTTTCTCGAAATGCAGGATGCATTCCCGGTCGAAGGGCTCATCGACTTCGCCCATGGTGGGCTCGCCAATGGAGTGCGACAGGCCGCCGGTCGCGAGGATGGCGACGCGAACGTCCGCCGGGTAGGTACGAATCGCCTCGGCGAGCATGCTTCCCCACTGCATGCAGCGGCGCACGCTCGGGTACGGCGGCTCGATATCATTGAAGATGATCGGAACGATAGGAGGCAAGGGATCGAGCCCGCCTCTCCACAGCGGAATGCAGAATCCGTGGTCGAGCGTCAGGTGATGCGATACCGAGGGCTCGAAATCGAACTCGAGCGCCGTCTGCAGGATATGGTTCGCGAGCTTTGGATGCCCGGCGATCTTCTTGTACGGGCATTGAATCATCCACGGTTCGGCGGGCCCCAGGTGCGTCTCTCCCACGCCGACGAGGATGCTGGGAAGATTGTTGATGAAGAAATTCACCCAGTGATCCGGCGAGATTTCGACTATGACATCCGGGCGGCCGGCCTTGATGCGCCTTCCCAATTCGGTGAGGGAGCGCGTCAGCTCCTGCTGGCGGCCGGGCTGGATGTCTTTCCACCCGCGAATGAGGAGCGGCGCGTGGCTCGACGCGAACACACCGACGAGCTTAGCCATGACTGGACCTCGCCGCCGCGTCGGCGCCCGCGGTCCTCACCTTGGTGAGGAATTCCGCTTCGGGCATGCCGGCCACCACGAAATAGAAGCGCAGAAGGTAGGGGTTGACCAAGGGCGCCAGAGACGCAACGTCACCGCGCTCGACCGCAGCGCGCACGTCGGGCTTCAGTGGATAACGGTCGAGGATCTTCTTGGGGTTAGCTCGGTATTCCGCGCCGAGCGGCGCAGAACTCTGAAGGTCGAAGAACAGTTTGCTTAGCCAATAGTCTCTCATGACGCATTATTTTGCCATGAGCGCTGGCGCCGCAGAAGTGGATTCTTCGACAGTGCGCTCTTGGGCGCTATTTCCCTGCCGGGCTCCGGGTAAGCGGAACGAACCTCACGGTCAGGGTGCGCTTCGTCACCGTCGTGCCGTCGGAGCGCTTCTCCACGAGCAAGAGGTTCTGCACGTCCCGCGATCCTCCGACCGGGATGACCATCCGGCCGCCGGGCCTGAGCTGATCGATCAGCGGCTTGGGGATTTCGGGCGGGGCCGCCGTAACGATGATCGAGTCGAAGGGCGCGGCGGCCGCCCAGCCGTTGTAGCCGTCGCCGATTCGTGCCTCGACGTTGGCGTAGCCCAGTTCCTCCAGGGTTCGCATCGCCCGCCTTGCGAGAGGCTCGACGATTTCGATCGTATAGACCTTTCCGACCAGTTCGGCGAGCACCGCCGCCTGATATCCCGACCCTGTGCCCACTTCCAATACTCTGTCCGAGGGTTTCGGGTCGATCAGATCGGTCATGAGGGCTACGATGTAGGGCTGGGAAATCGTCTGGCCTTCGCCGATCGGCAAGGGGCGATTCTCATAGGCGAAGGCCTCCTGCATCGCAGGAACGAACCTGTGGCGCGGGACTTTTCCCATCGCCGCCATCACCGCGTCGCCGAACTTCGGGCGTCCGGTTTCGGCCGCAGTTTCGCGCGCCATGGCGCCGATTTCCGCCACCATCCGCGCACGCGCTCCCGCATGCCGGTCCTGCGCATTTGCAGGGTCGGCGTGCGCCATGGCGAAGAGGAAAAGGGCCGGAAAAAGGGCGAGGAGCAAGCCGGAGTCCGTCTACGCTACCACGAGACTGGTGAGACGCTGGGGATCGGCAAGCAGGTCGGCGCTCGGGCCGGTGTAAGCGATGCGCCCGCGGTTTAGCACGAGTGCGCTTTGTGTCACCTGGAGCGCGAGCTTCGCGTGTTGCTCGACCAGCACGACCGCCAGAGAGTCCTCGCGGATGAGCCGCTGCATGGCTTGAAGCAAGACCTCGACGATGATGGGCGCGAGTCCCTCGAGGGGCTCGTCCATCAGGAGCAGTGTCGGGTTCCCCATCAGAGCGCGGCCGATCGCGAGCATCTGCTGCTCGCCGCCTGAGATCTGGTTGCCCCAATGCCCGCGCCGCTCGGCGAGCCTCGGGAACAGCTCGAAGACCCGTTCAAGGGTCCAGCGGCCAGGCCGCGCCGCAACGATGAGGTTTTCCTGGACAGTGAGCGAAGGGAAGATCTCCCGCGCCTGCGGGACCAGACCGATGCCCGCGCGGCAGCGCTCGTAAACCGGCAACCGCTCGACGGGCCTTCCCTGTACCTCGATGCTACCCGCGTGAAAAGTCGTATGCCCCATGACGGTCGAAAGGAGCGTCGTCTTGCCGACCCCGTTTCGGCCGAGCACCGCGAGCGCGCCGCGCTCGGGCAGGTCGAGCGCGACGTCCTCAAGGACCACCGTCTCGCCGTAGCCGGCTCGGACATCGCGCAGGCGGAGCGCAAGCGACTCGTTCAATGAGAACTCCATCTGAAGTCGGGGATATACAAGGGGGCGCGCCCCCTTGTTCGACTGGGCTCAGGCATGACGCTGTTCTCCCAGATAGACCTGGTGCACGCGCCGGTCCTTGGAAATATCCCCCGGAGGCCCTTCGACCAGAACCTGGCCCTGTACGAGAACGGTGATGTTCTGCGCGAAGCGGAACACCACGTCCATGTCGTGCTCGATGATCAGGATGGCGATGTCCTTGGGCAGATTGTCGAGCACCTGGAGGATGCGATGCGACTCAACCGAAGGCACGCCCGCAGCCGGCTCGTCGAGCAGGAGCACGCTCGGCTTGAGGCCCAGGGCGATCGCAATCTCGACGAGACGTTGCTTTCCGTAGGGAAGGTCGAGGATCCGCTGGCCTGCATCCTCGGCCAGCCCGAGCGTGGCGAGCAGCTCCAGGCTCTCGTCCCTCACGTCCGCGTGGGCGCTTGCAGCGCGCCAGGTGCGCCGGGCCACGCCGCGCCGTTCGGCCACGGCGAGCGCCACATTGTCCAGCACCGAGAGTCCGCGGAAAAGAGCGTTGATCTGAAAAGTCCTGCCGAGGCCGCGCTTGACGCGCGACGCCTGCGCCATCTGGGTGATGTCCTCGCTGCCGAGCAGGATGTGTCCGGAGGAGGGCCGCAGGACGCCGGTGAGCATGTTGATGAATGTTGTCTTGCCCGCCCCGTTCGGACCGATGAGCGCATGGCGCGCACCCGGCTCCAAGCGGAAATCGATATTGTCGGCGACCGTAAGAGCGCCGAACGACTTGCACAGGCTGCGCGTCTCCAGGGCTGGAATTTGCGCCGCGCTCATGCCTTCCTCCGCACCCTGGCGAGAACCCCGTCGAGAATTCCGAGGACTCCACCCCGGGCGAACATGACCACCAGCACCAGCATCACCCCGATGCCGAAGTACCAGTATTCCGGGAACTGCTTGGCCAGTAGGTCCTGGGCGATCAGGAACACGACGGGCCCGACGAAGGCGCCGTAGATGCGACCGACACCACCCAGGATGAGCATGACAAGAAGCTCGCCCGCCGACTCGAACGAGAGCACGTTCAATCCGACGAACTGATTGGTCTGGGTGATGAGGCCTCCGGCGACGCCTGCGACCGTCGCGGAGATCGTATACACGAGGACCAGGCGCCAATAGACCGGTGCTCCGATTGCGTGCATGCGCAGATTGTTTTCGCGAACTCCGGTGAGGGATGCCCCGAATGGCGAATAGATCATCCGCCTCACCAGCAACCATCCGAGGAACAGGACCAGGAGGCAATAGACGTAAGCGGTCCTTCCGAAGATATCGAACTTGAACAAGCCCAGGATCGGCGCCGTGACCACGCCCGACAACCCGTCTGCACCGCCGGTGAGGCTGCTCGCCTTGTTGGCGATCTCGAAAAGAACCGACGTGATCGCAAGGGTAAGCATGAGCAGCGTCAGCGCCTTGGTGCGAAGGATGATCGCTCCCGTGGTGAGGCCGAGGAACGCTCCGGCCACGGCCGCCGCAGCGAGCTGGAGCATGGGATCGGTGATTCCTGCTTTCGCGGCGAGTATGCCCGCCACGTAGGCACCCAAACCGAAGTAGGCGCTGTGGCCGAGCGTGATGATCCCTGCATAGCCGAGAATCAGGTCGAGGGACAGGGCGTACAGGATGTAGATCAAGATGCGCGCACCAAGCGAGAGATACTCGGGGAGCGCGAAGAATGCCGCGATCGCGATGATCCAGGGCAGCCACTCGATCCAGCGGATGCGTGGATCGGAGCTGTAGCCTCCGGAGTGGGCCTTCATGCGTGCCGCCCGAAAAGGCCTGCCGGCCGCCAAAGGAGGATGCCGATGGTGGCCACATAGATAGGAAAGGCGCCGTACTGCGGCAGCCAGTACTTGCAGGCGGTGTCGGCGATACCGATCAGAAGCGCTGCGACGAAGGGACCGCGCAGGCTACCGAGGCCACCGACCGCGACCACCACCAAGAAGTACACCAGGTTCTCGAAAGGATAGGTCGGCTGGATGGCGATGATCTCTGCGCCGAGCCCGCCGCCCAGTCCCGCGAGCCCGCTGCCCAGGGCGAAGGTGAGCGTGAACAGACGCCTGGTGTTGATGCCCACCGATTGCGCCATCGCGCGGTTGTCCACCGCCGCGCGGACCATCGCGCCCCAGCGTGTGCGTTCGATTCCGAACCAAAGCAGCGCCACCATCACAGCGCTGAACGCGATGATGAATACCCGGTAGGTCGGGAAATCGCGCCCGAGCAGCGGGAACTGACCCTTGAGGTACTCAGGCAAAGTGACCGGCTGTTGAAGCGTTCCATAGATATAGCGCGCCACCGCGACGGAAATGAAGATGAGGCCGATGGTGAGAAGGACCTGCTCGAGGTCGCTTGCTGCATAGAGCTTCGAATACAGGAACCGCTCGAGGAGAACGCTGCCCAAGGCAACGATGACGAACGCGAGCACGAGAGCGACCGGGAAGGGCGCACCGAAACGCGACATGGCGGTGGTGAGAATGTAGCCCCCGGCCATGGCGAACACCCCATGGGCAAGGTTGGCGAACCTCATCAGCCCCATCGTGATCGACAGACCCACCGAGATCACGTAGAGGATCATGCCGAGCGCTGTACCGTGAAAGGCGACGCTCACGATCGATGCGAGAAAGCTCTCCAATTCAGGGTCCTGCCGGCTCTGGAAGAGAGGCTTCTACCACAGTCTTGGAGGATTGGGCATTACTTCCCGGCTTGCCGTCCAGTCGGTTATGATGCTCAACCTTTCAGGCCGAAACACATGTTCCTGGAACGTCGCCTCGAGCGGATGCTCGAAAAACTCAAGCGAACGGCCGCCATTCCGCTCCGGCTCGAGCTATGGAACGGGCGAGCCTTCGATCTTGCCAGCCAGCCCACGGTGAAGATAGGGGTGCCCAGCCCCTCCGCGCTGCGTTTTCTTATATCCCCCAACCTGATGAAGCTCGGCCAAGCGTACGTTGAGGGGCACCTGCGGGTCGAAGGGTCGATCGTCGAGATCTTCCGGGTGGCCGAGGGTTTGGCGCGAGGTGCCGCTTCCCGGGGACACAAGGGGCTGCGGCGCTTCTGGCGCCACAACAAGACGCGCGACCGGAAAGCGATCGAATACCACTATGACGTTTCGAACGATTTCTATTCGCTCTGGCTCGACCGGAATATGGTCTATTCCTGCGCCTATTTCCGGAGCGAGACTGACACACTCGAGGCCGCGCAGGAGCAAAAACTCGACCATGTCCTCGCGAAGCTCATGCTCAAACCGGGCGAGCGATTTCTCGACATCGGCTGCGGCTGGGGGACGCTCATCCTGCACGCGGCCAAGAAATACGGTGCGCGTGCGACCGGCGTGACGCTCAGCCGCAACCAGTACGAATTCGCCGCAAGGCGGATCAGGGAGGAGGGTCTCGAAGGCCGCTGCGAGGTGCGTCTCCAGGACTATCGCGACGTTCCGGGCCAGGGCGTGTTCGACAAGATCGCCAGCATCGGCATGTTCGAGCACGTCGGTTTGCGCTACCTCAAGGGGTATTTCGCGAAGATCCACTCCCTGCTCGCCGACGACGGCCTGGTGTTGAACCACGGCATCACCTCGAGCGATCCCGAGAGTGCCGAGGTGGGAATGGGCGCCGGGGATTTCATCCACCAGCTACGTGTTTCCTCACGGCGAGCTTCCGCACGTGTCGCTCGTCCTTCACGAAATGGCAAGCGCGAAGCTCGAGGCTACAGACGTGGAGTCGCTGCGGCGTCACTACGCGCTGACCTGCCAGGAATGGGCGAGGCGTCTGGAGCAGAACCGGGAGCGGGCAATCGCTGCCGCGGGAGACAAGCGCTACCGCATCTGGCAGGTGTATCTGGCGGGTTGCGCGCACGGCTTCGCGCACGAATGGATGAACATCTACCAGGTTCTCGGCCCGCAAGGAAGGTGCCGCCTCGAATCCGCTGCCGCTTACGCGGGATTACATGTACCGCGGGGCGTAGTTCCTGGCCGGGCTTGCGCTCGCTCTAGTGGAAATCCCGCGACGGGGTAGCGATCCGCCCCAGCAGGGCGCTGTGGTCCGACAGCCGCTTTGCCACGAGGTGAATGACTTCGCCTTCGCGTTCGATCACTCCCTCGACGCCCATCAGGCGCGCGCCGAGCAGCTCGCGGCGCTGACGCTCGGTGAGATCGCGCCAGACAATGACGTTGATGCAGCCAGTTTCATCCTCCAGCGTCACGAACACCACCCCGGAGGCCGTACCCGGGCGCTGCCGGCCGGTGACGATGCCGGCCGCTCGGACCGGGCTGCCGCTGGGCAAGAGCTTGATTTCGTCGGCGGCGACAAAGCGCATGCGTGCAAGGCGCGGGCGCAGCAAGGCGAGAGGGTGGCGCCCGAGCGTGAGGCCGGTGCTCGCGTAGTCGGCAACGAGGTTCTCTCCTTCGGTCGGAGCGGAAAGCACGGGCGCAGTCTCTGCCACCGGTGCGCCGTGCAGGACAGGCGCGCCGGTTTCGATTCCGACGACTTGCCAGTAGGCGTAGCGGCGGTGGCCTGAGAGCGCCTCGAGCGCTCCCGCAGCCGCCAGGCACTTGAGGTCGCGCTGGTTGAGCCTGGCGCGGTGCGCGAGGTCCTCGGTCGATTGGAGTAGCTGCCGCTTGCGCGCCTCCACGATCCGCTTCGCGCCTTCTTCCGACAGGCCGCGCACCATGAGGAACCCCAACCGCACGGCCGGCTGGACCCCCCCGGCGACTTCGCCGCCACCTCTCCTCGGAGCGGAGGGGATCGGTTCCAGCGTGCATTCCCAATCACTCGAGGTGACATCGACTGGGCGGACTTCCACGCCGTGGCGGCGCGTGTCCTGCACGAGCTGCGAAGGCGTGTAGAAACCCATGGGCTGGCTGTTCAGGAGCGCCGCGAGAAACGCTGCGGGCTCATGGTGCTTGAGCCAGGCGGAAACGTAGGCGAGCAGGGCGAAGCTCACCGAGTGCGATTCGGGAAAGCCGTACTCGCCGAAGCCGAGGATCTGCCGGTAGATGCGCTCGGCAAATTCCGCGGGAATGCCGTTCCTGCGCATGCCGTCCACGAGTTTTTTCTGAAAGGGCTCCAGGCCCCCTTTGCGGCGCCAGGCGGCCATCGCGCGGCGCAATTGATCGGCCTCGCCCGGCATGAAGCCTGCCGCGACCACCGCGAGCTGCATCACCTGCTCCTGGAAGATCGGCACGCCGCAGGTACGCTCGAGCACCTTCTTCACCGCCTCGTTCGGATAATCGATCGGCTCGAGGCCAGAGCGCCGCCGCAGGTAAGGGTGCACCATGTCACCCTGGATCGGCCCGGGGCGCACGATCGCGATCTCGATCACCAGATCGTAGAAATGCATCGGCTTCAGCCGCGGCAGCATCGACATCTGCGCGCGCGACTCGATCTGGAACACGCCGACCGTGTCGGCGCGCCGCATCATCTCGTACACCGCCGGGTCCTCTTCGCGCAGCAGGCTGTCCATGGTGAGCCTGCTTTCGCGCAGCATGTTGACGAAATCCAGCGCGCGCCGGATGGCCGAGAGCATGCCGAGCGCCAGCACGTCGACCTTGAGCAGGCCCAGATTTTCCAGGTCGTCCTTGTCCCACTGGATGACGCTGCGATCGGGCATGGCGGCGTTTTCGATCGGCACCAGGCGCGCGAGAGGCCCCCGCGATATGACGAACCCGCCGACGTGCTGCGACAGGTGGCGCGGAAATCCGAGCAAGCCGGAGGCGAGCGCCATGAGACGCTGCATCACCGGGCTCACCGGATCGAAGCCGGCATCGCGCAGGCGCTTGGCGAGATCCTTGCGATCGTCCCACCAGGCGACCGACTTGGCGATGCCGTCCACCTGCAGGGCGTCGAGCCCGAGCGCCTTTCCGGCATCGCGCAGCGCGCTCTTCGGCTGGTAGGTGATGAGGGTGGCGGCCAGCGCGGCGCGCTCGCGGCTGTATTTCCCGTAGATGTACTGGATGACTTCCTCGCGCCGCTGGTGCTCGAAATCGACGTCGATGTCGGGCGGCTCGTTGCGCTCCTTCGAGATGAAGCGCTCGAACAAAAGCTCCTGCTTCGCCGGATTGACCTCGGTGATGCCCAGGGCGTAGCAAACCGCGGAATTGGCCGCCGAACCGCGTCCCTGGCAGAGAATGTCCCGGCTGCGGGCGTAGCCCACGATATCGTGGACCGTCAGAAAAAACGGCTCGTAGCGGAGCTCGGCGATGAGCGCAAGCTCGCGCTCGACGAGATCGCGGATTTTCCGGATAGCGCCCTCAGGGAAGCGCCGCTGCAATCCCGTTTCGGTGAGCTTGCGCAGCCAGCTCGTCGGGGTTTCGCCTTCGGGAACCAGCTCCTCAGGATACTCGTAGCGCAGCTCATCGAGCGAAAAGCGGCAGCGCTCGGCGATGCGCACGGTTTCCGAAAGCAGCTCGGGCGGATAGATTTGCGCAAGCCGCATGCGCAACCGCAGATGCCGCTCGGCGTTCGGAATAAAGCGCATGGCCGCAGGCTGCGACCGGCGTGCGGAGGCGGATCGCGGTGAGCGTGTCCTGAAGGGGACGGCGCGACCGCAGGTGCATGTGCACGTCGCCCGCGGCGACGAGCGGCAGGCCCGAGCGCGTGCCCAGCTCGCGCAAAGCGGCGAGACGCGCCCGGTCGTCGGGCCCGCACAGCAGCTCCACCGCGATCCAGGCGCGGCCGGGAAAACGCTCGGCCACAAACAGCGCGTGCTCGGCGTCGTGCTTTCCGTCGGGGATGAGAAGCGCAAGCCAGCCGGGCAGGGCGCTTTCGAGATCGGTCTGTTCGAGCGCATAACTGCCCTTTTTGCTTCGCCGCCGGCCGCGGGTGATGAGATCGGCCAGATTGCCGTAGCCATCGCGATCGGTCGCGAGCAGCACCAGCTTCGGTCCATCCTTCAGCCGTACTTCCGAACCAATGATGAGCGGCATGCCGACTTCCTTCCCCGCGACATGCGCGCGCACTACGCCCGCCAATGAGCATTCGTCGGTGATCGCGAGCGCCGAATAGCCGAGCTCGGCGGCGCGGCGCACCAGCTCCTCGGGGTGCGAAGCGCCGCGCAGGAAAGTGAAATTGGACAGGCAATGCAGTTCGGCGTATTCAGGCAAACAATCCATGCAGGTACCATCCGCCTTCGCTGTGGCGTTCGCGATAGATCCAGACGAGGGCTTCGTTCTGCGTACGGGCGACGAAGTAGTCGCGGGCGACATCGTCCCCGTCCCACCAGCCCGACTCGATGCGCTCGGGGCCTGCGAGCAGCTCGAGCGGTCCTTCGTGGTGCGGCACCGCGCCGACCTCGCGCAGCGACTTGGGGAATTCCAGCAGCCAGAAGGGTCTCTCCTCCAAAATCGAGCTTCGTCGGTGAAACGCCTGGTTCGACGACCGCGACCGCTCGTTCCGGCCGATGCTCGGCTTGGGCCGCGATGCCGCAGACCGCCTCGGTGCCGAGCCTGGCGCGCAGCCGCTCGACCAGGCGCCTCCAATCGCCCACTGGCTTGCCTTGCTCGAGCAGCAATCCGAAGTTGCTTCCCGGAAGCGGCACCAGATCCTCGACCTGCAGGGCGATCTCACGCACCGGCTCGCGCAAGCGCGAGGCCTGCGAGCCGTTCGCGGAGCAGCAGCGTGAAATGCTCGGCATCGCGAGAGGGAGCGACCAGGCCGATGGCGATTTCGGTGGCGGCCCTATCGCGATGTCTGAGCCTGAGGACCAAGCGTTGCACCCCGCGCGAACGCGCGGCGAGGAACCCGGCGAGCTGCACGATCAGCCGCCTCGCCGCGAAAAGCAGGGCTTCCGCCTGGGTGACCTCCGCGGGCAGCTCGATCGCCGCCTGAAACCGCGCCGGCGGAACGAAAAAATTCCGCGGATCGGGAATCCGCCCGAGCCCTCGGTCGAGCTCGTCGAGCAGTCCCTGCCCGAAGCGCCGCGCGAGCCCGTCGCGCGGCAGCGCCCGCAGCTCGCCCAAGGTGCGAACGCCGATTGCCTGGAGCGCTGCGAGCGTTTCATCGTCGCGGCGCAGAACCCCGACGGGCAGCGCGGCGAGCGCCGGTTCCAGCTCCGCCGACGAGGCGATGAATTTCTGCTTCCCGGCCAGAGCGAGCCAGTAAGCCGCGCGCGGCGTCGGCGCGACGGCGAGCGCCGCGCTCCAGCCCATTGCGTCCAGCCCCCTTTGCAATCGCTCGATGAGCGGCGAAAGGCCCCCGAAGAGCTTCAAGCTCCCCGAGACTTCGAGCAGCACGCTGTCGGGAAATTCGAGCGCCACGTCCGGGGTGAATTGCGCCGCCCAACCGGCCACGCCGAGCAGCGCTTCGGTTTCCGCTGCAGGATCACGCGGTACAACGTTCAGCCGGGACGCAAGGGCGAGCGCCGCCGAAATGGCCATGCCGGCGCGAACGCCGCGCGCGCGGGCCTTGCGGTCACAGGCGAAAACGCGGTGACGCTCTTCGAGCGCAAAAGGCTCAGGCGTGGACGAGCCGCGCAGGAAAATCTCGAGCGGCAGCTGGTGCAGCCGGACGGCGATCCACATGACGGTCTTTGCCGCGCGCGGCCGGCGGCATCGCCGGCAGCAGGACAACCTGAGCTAGAGGAGCGCCGCGGCGCTTGAGCACCCGCACTGCAAGCCTACCCGAAGCGGTGCCGAGCGCGATCCGCAGAGGAGCAGGGGAGGGCTCGCCGGCAACCTCCGGGGAGCGGAACAGAAAGGCGCTCGCCCGGCCGCCTTCGGCGGCGATTTGCAGCCGCCGCAGCTCGGCGTACTTTGCCGACTTGCGGCCAGACGAGCACCGCGCCGCATGAATTCGATGCCAGCGCCTGTTCGGCCGCCCAGAGCGATTGCCTCGCGGAAGGCGCGCGCACGATGAGGAGCTTGCCGGTATCGATTCCCGCAGCGGCGAGCGCCGGCGCGTAGGGCAGGTGGGGCGGGGCGATCCAGGCGAGCCGCAGGCCCCGCTCCGTCAACGCTGCGAGCGCGGGGCCGAGCAGGCGCAACTCGCCGATGCCTTCATGGGCGGGCAGGATCTCGACGAGCGCTCCGGAGGGCCAGCCGCCGCCGGGAAGCTCGGCATCGAGCGCAGGGAATCCGCTGGGGATCGCCGGTGCACCGGCCCGGGCGAAGCCGCCGCCCCGCCAGATGTCGGGGCGATCGAACGAGAAAGGCATGCCCGCCATGGACAACGACCTGCAGAAAAGCGGGAGTCAAAGGGGCCGACGGATGACGCCGACGCCGAGGCCCTCGATGACGAAATCGTCCTCGCGCGGGTCGACGACGATGGTCTTGAAGTCGGGATTCTCGGGAAGCAGCTCGACCGTGTTGCCGCGGCGGCGCAGGCGCTTCACGGTGACTTCGTCGTGCACCCGCGCCACCACGATCTGGCCCGAGCGCGCCTCGCGCGTGCGGTGCACCGCGAGCAGGTCGCCGTCGAGAATGCCGGCATCGCGCATGCTCATGCCGCGGACTTTCAGCAGGTAGTCGGCGCGCGGCTGGAACAGGGCCGGATCGACCTGGCAGCGCCGCTCGATGTGCTCTTCGGCGAGGATGGGGCTGCCCGCGGCGACGCGGCCGATGAGCGGCAGCCCCAGCCTCGGCGAGCCGGATGCCGCGCGAAGCGCTCGGGGTCAGCTCGATTGCGCCTTTCCGCTCCAGCGTGCGCAGGTGCTCTTGGGCGGCGTTGGCCGAGCTGTAGCGGAACGCTTCGGCGATCTCCGTGCGGGTCGGCGGAAAGCCGGTCTTCTGTATGGTCTTGCGGACGAAGTTGAGAATCTTCTGCTGCGTGGGGGTGAGCTCTTCGGTCATAAGGCCTCCGTATCTGTATTTATATACAGTCCATGCCCGTTTGGCAAGAGGAGGCTTCCCCGGGCGCATCCGGCAGCCCGCCCGGCGTATAATCCGCAAGAGACTGACTTCGACCATGGCGCAACCCTACGAATCCGACCTGACTCGCATGATCCGCGAGCTGCTCCAGGAAAAACCGCACATCGTCCAGGAGCAGAAAAAGGGGCGGGCCCTGTGGTGGGACAGAAAGCTCGACCCCGACGCTCAGAAGCGCGCCGCGGAATCGAGAGTCAAGCAGAAAGCCTACGTCTATCAGCACAAGGTCTGATCCCCGCTTCCTCGCCGCTCTTGTCGCGGCCTGCATCTGGTTTTCCGGATGCGCGAGCCAGCCCGAGGAATCCGGACCTCCCATCGATCCGCTTCCGGGGCTGGCGCTCGTCGGACGCGGCGATGGCCCCGCGGAGCGACAGCACATTGCCGATCTGGATCGAAAACGGGATTGGGCGGGGCTGCTGCGCTACGCCGAGGAACAACTGCGCCGGGACCCAGCGCGTTCCGAATGGGCGGTCATGGCGGGTTACGCCTGGTTCCGCATGGGCGACCATGCGAGGACGATCGCCTTGCTTTCGCCAGTCACGCTGAACAGTCCCGAGGACATCTGGGCCTGGAACCTGCTCGGCGAATCCCAGCGGCTCGCCCGGCAACCGGACCGCGCGGTGCGGACGCTGGAGCGGGCAAGCACCATTGGCCGGAGTTCCTTTGCCACTTTCTTCCTACTTGGAGAAGCCTACCGCGACGCCGGTCGGCTGGATCGGGCTTTAACGGCTTACGGGGAGGCTGTGCGCCTTGAACCCGAATTCGCACGTGGGTGGTTCGAGCTGGGCGCAGCCTCTATCCGGGTCGGGGAGGTTGCGGAGGCGAGAGTCGCCCTGGAGCGGCTTGAGAAACTGGACCCCAAGCTGGGTGAGACACTCAGGTTGCGCCTTCCGCCCACGAGGAAATAAATTGTTGCATATGTGTATTATGTCAAATAATACATTTGTATCGATCTAAGCTCTCAGAACTAATACCATCACCCCTTCAAGGTCTTGCTCAGGTAACCTAAGATACTTTCTAGATTGAAGTGGGCGGCCTGAACAGTCGAAAGAAGTTGCCCGTGGTGGCCGACACCAGTTCCTGGAAGGGCATTTCCCTCACCCTTGCAACCTCCTCTGCCACGTGGCGGACAAGGGCAGGCCGGTTGGTCCTGCCCCGGTGTGGCACCGGCGCGAGGTAGGGCGAATCCGTTTCCACAAGCAGGCGATCCTCCGGCACCTCCCGCGCCACCTCCCTCAGGGCGCCGGCGTTCTTGAAGGTCACGATCCCCGAGAAGGAGATGTGGAACCCCAGCTCGACGGCGGCCTGGGCCACTTGGGCGGTCTCCGTAAAGCAGTGCATCACCCCTCCTATCTCCGCGGCGCCCTCCTCGCGCATGATTCTCAGCGTGTCCTCGGCCGCCTCGCGGGTGTGGATCACGAGGGGCTTTCCGCATTCGCGTGCCGCGCGGATGTGAGCCCGGAATCGCTCGCGCTGCCACTCGAGGTCGCCGCGCAGCCGGTAGTAGTCCAGGCCTGTCTCGCCGATCGCCAGCACCCGCGGGTGCCGCGCCAGCTCCACGAGCCGCGCCGGGTCGACCGCCCCGTGCTCCTCGTGGTCCGGATGCACGCCGACCGTCGCAAAGAAATTGTCGTGGGTTTCGGCGAGATCCAGCACCTTCGGAAAATCGGGCAGATTCACGCTGATGCACAGGGCATGGGTCACACCGTTCGCGCGCATTTCCTCCCGCACCTCGGGCAGTTTCCCGCTGAATTCCGGGAAATCCAGATGGCAGTGCGAATCCACCAATCCGGGAAACCCTGCGTCTTGCTGGCATGCCGCGTTCATGACTCGGTCAGTTGCTGATATCCGCAGAAGCAGATCCTCGACGAACAGTTTGGCGTTGAGCGGATGCCGCGCAAGCGCCCGAGCGCTCGCCAGTCGCCTGAGGTAGCGGGCAATGGCCGCGGCCTCGCAGCGCCGCGCAATCTCCGCGATCGCGTCTTCATGACCCAGATGGTATCGGATCGGGCCCGCGACCCGCGCGAGGAGCAGGTCGTAGCTCCAGCGCTGCAGCCAGCCGACCAAGTCCCACAGGGGCACCCTCTGTACGCTTTCGGCCAGCGCGATCGGATCGAACCCGGCTCCCTTCAGGCCTTCGATGAAGCGCAGCCGGTCGGCTTCGCTTTCCGCAGCCCTGAGCGCGGCGAGCGGCGCTCCTCCGGCGCCTGCCAGCGCCGCTTCGGGCTGCCGCACGCCCTGCTCTTTCAGCCAGGCGAGGACCGGACCGGCCTCGGGAAACGGCAGCGCGAATTTCAGGCAGCGGCTGCGCACGGTAGGGAGCAAGACATCCGGCCGCGTTGTCGTCAGAAGAAATACCGTCGCAGGCGGCGGCTCTTCCAGGCTCTTGAGCAGCGCGTTCTGTGTGTTCGCGTTCATTGCATCGGCCGGATAGACGAGGATTACGCGCAGGCCGCCGCGGTGCGTACCGACCGACAGGAAATCGGCAAGCTCGCGAACCTGCTCGATGCGGATCTGCTCGCTCTTCTTTTCCTTTCGGGGGGAGTCGGCGCCTTCCTCGCGCGACTCAGGAAGGAGGCTTTCCGGCAGGAGCAGCCTGAAGTCGGGGTGATTGCCTTGGGAGATCCACAGGCAGGCGGGGCAGGCGCCGCAGGCGCGCCCGTCGGCAACCGGCGTTTCGCACAGCAGCGACTGGGCGACTCCCTGGGCGAACTCGAATTCGCCCAAGCCCTCTGCCGCGCGAATCAGGACGGCGTGAGGCAGACGCTCCCGTATTCGGGCCCACGCTTTCCAGGCAGGTTCCTGCCATTTAAACATTGTTTATTAACATAGTGTTGAAACGAGTTTCTCAACATCTTTCTTAACATCGGCCAGTGGCTTCTCGCTGTTGATCACCCGGACCCGTCCCGGGTCCGCCGAGGCCCGCTTCAGGTACCCGGCGCGTATGCGTTCGAAGAACTCGGCTCCTTCCCGCTCGAAACGATCGGCTGGGCTCTGTGCAAGGCGCTGCCGGGCGATCTCGACAGGAACATCGAAGACCAGGGTGAGGTCCGGCTGAAGGCCTTCCTGAACCCAGTCCTCCAGCGCGGTGATCTTGTCCGCCGCCATCCCCCTGCCGGCGCCCTGATACGCGTAGGTGGCGTCGGTGAAACGGTCGGAAAGGACCCAGCGGCCCGCGGCGAGCGCCGGGGCGATCACCTTGGCGATATGCTCGCGCCGCGCGGCAAACATCAGGAGGGTCTCGGTCTCGACGCTCATCGGCTGGGACAGGAGCAGGGCGCGCAGACTCTCGCCCAGCGGCGTGCCGCCGGGTTCGCGCGTGACCACGACGTTCTTTCCCCGCCCGCGCAGGAAATCTGCGATTGCGGCGAGGTGCGTGCTCTTGCCTGCCCCGTCGATGCCTTCCAGCGTAATGAATCTGCCGCGGCTCATGGTTTCGATCGACGTCGCGCACCGGGCATCTGGTACTTGGCGACCGCCCGATTGTGCTCGATGAGCGTGCGTGAGAATTCACTTGAGCCGTCGCCCCGCGACACGAAGTAAGGGCGTCGGTCTCGCGGATGCGTGACGCGGGATCGAGGGTCGGGAGTAAAGG
Source organism: uncultured beta proteobacterium (assembly GCA_963699535.1). GTDB lineage: Bacteria > Pseudomonadota > Gammaproteobacteria > Burkholderiales > SG8-39 > VBDM01. The sequence goes on from CAVOUJ010000020.1 coordinate 77,851, forward strand.
GCGTCGGTGCTCGCCGGATGCGTGACTGCGGCGATCGATGCGAGACCGGGCATCGCGATCGGGTGCGGCGGCAGACCCTTCCTCGTATAAGTGTTGAAGGGCGTGTCGGTTTCGAGATCCCGCTTGCGCAGATTGCCGTCGAATTTCTCTCCGAGTCCATAGATCACGGCAGGGTCGGTTTGCAGCTTCATCCCCCGCTTGAGGCGGTTGATGAAAACCCTGGCGATATGCGCCCTGTCGCTCGCCTGGCCGGTCTCCTTCTCCACGATCGAGGCGAGGACCAGGGCCTCGTAGGGGTCGCCCAATGGAAGGTCGGATTCGCGACCCGTCCAGGCCGCTGCAAGCTGGTTCTGCATCGCGCGGTGGGCGCGTGCGAGGACGGCGATATCGCTCGATCCCTTGGCAAATACGTAGGTATCGGGAAAGAACATTCCTTCCGGGAACGTCTCAGCAGCCCCGAGCTTCGCCATGACCTGCGCGTCGGTCAGCCCGGCCGAATCGTGTTTCAGTCCCGCATGCGCGTTCATCGCGTCTCGCATCTGCCGGAAAGTCCAGCCCTCGATGAACAGAATCTCGGTCTGGGCATATTCGCCGCGCGTGATCTTGCGCAGGAGCGAAAGCGGTGTCACACCCGTCGAGATTTCGTACGTCCCGGCCTTGAGGCGTTCGCTCTCCCCGTAGGCTCGCGCGAGCAGATTGAATTTCCAGTCCGGAACGGGCACCCCCGCTTCGATGATCTGGCGCGTTGCACTGCGCAGGGCGCTGCCCGGACGGATCGAGAATTCGAGTGTGGGAGAAGGCAACCCGATCGGCGAGAGGGCGAACCCCAGGATCCAGCCGCAGAATCCGAGTACGGCTGCGGCAACCAGAAGGAACGATACTTTCAAGCGAGACAGCACGGGGGCGAGGTTCTTGGGGGCTTGACTGCGCTCGTATACTATAGGGTAGAGACTGGATGGAATACATGAGCGTGCTTCAAGCCACTGAGTCCCCTGCCGCCGGCGACGTCGATCTCACGGCGGCCAGATCGGGAAGCATCATCGCCCCTTTGGATCACCTAGCCGTGCTCCAATTCGGCGGCGAGGACGCAAAAGCTTTCCTCCAGGGGCAGTTGACGTGCGACGTAGAGAAAGTCGGCCCCCGATCGAGCACGTATGGGGCGTACTGCTCGCCCAAGGGCAGGATGCTTGCGAGTTTTCTGCTCTGGCGAGAAGAGACAGGGTTTTCGATGGCGCTGTCGCGCGACATCGCTGCCGCCGTGCAAAAGACGATTTCGAGATTCGTGCTTCGAGCCAAGGTCAAGATATGGGACGCCTCCGGCTCCCTCGCCCTGGTGGGGGCGGCGGGACCGCAGGCGGAGAGCGCGCTTCGCGGGCTGTTTCCCGAGCCGCCAGCGACGCCTCACGAGGTGTCGAGCCGATCCGGTACAGGCACGTTGATCAGACTCCAAGACGGCAGGTTTGTTCTCGCATCGGCGCCGGCCGCCGCGTCCGAGCTCAGGCAACGTCCAGGAAGCGCGCTCCGGGTGACGGACGCGCGCGCCTGGCGTTGGCTCGATATACGCAACGGCTTGCCGTGGATCACCGCCGCTACGCAGGACCGGCTGGTTCCGCAGATGGCGAACTTCGAGCTGATCGGCGGGGTGAGCTTCGACAAGGGCTGCTACACCGGGCAGGAGGTCGTCGCGCGCACCCAGCACCTGGGCAGAGGAGTGAAGCGTCGCATGTTCCTCGCCAACGTCGACGCTCCGGCCGCAGCAGGAGACGATCTCTACAGCGAGAACCTCGGGGATCAGGCGAGCGGGATGGTGGTCAATGCCGAGGCCTCGCCCGACGGCGGCTGGGACATGCTCGCTGTCGTGCAGAGTTCGAGCCGAGAAGGCTCCCTAGTGCATCTCAAATCCCCGGATGGTCCAGCACTGCGCTTCCTCTCCCTGCCCTACACCGTCGGATGAAGCTCAACTACTACGTCTACTATCGCGTTCCCGCCGGGAATGCCGAACGCTTGCGCGCGGAGGTAGTTTCCCTCCAGCGCGAGCTCGCGGGCGCCACGGGAATCGGCGGGCAGCTGCTGCGGCGGCGCGACGACGAGACCACCTGGATGGAGATCTACGAGGGCATCGAAGACGTGCTGAGTTTCGAGGCGAAGCTCGCCGAACTGGTGGAACGCCACGGCGTCAAAGCGCTGGTTGCCCCCAATTCGCCGCGCAAGCAGGAAGTCTTCCGCGGTTTCTAGCGCCATGTGCCTTATCGCGTTTGCATGGCGTACGCCGGGCCCCTATCGGCTGATCGTCGCGGCGAACCGCGACGAGTATTTCCACAGGCCCGCGGCGCCGGCGGGATTCTGGGACGACCATCCCAACGTTCTCGCAGGGCGCGATCTGGAGGCAGGTGGCACTTGGCTCGGGATCACTCTGGACGGGCGATTCGCTGCGCTGACCAATTACCGCAACCCTGCGGACAGGAAAACCGACGCCCCTTCCCGCGGCGCACTGGTGAGAGAATTCCTGACCGGCAAAGGCGCCCCGCGGAAATACGTGGAGGAAGTCGAGAAGCGGAGCTCGGCGTACAACGGTTTCAGCCTTCTGGTTGGAGACGCCCGATCGATGTATTTCATGTCGAATCGCGGCGGTCGCGCGGTGCGCGTCGATCCGGGCGTGCATGGCCTGTCGAATCATCTGCTCGATACGCCCTGGCCCAAGGTCGAGAAAGGCAAAGCGAGGCTTGCCGCACAGCTCGAGCTTCCCTTCCAGGCGGAAACGGCATTCGCGCTCCTCGACGATAGCGAGCGCGCTCCCGGCGGCGAGCTTCCGAGCACCGGGGTCAGCCTGGAGCTCGAGGAGAGGCTGTCGTCCATCCGGATTCCGGCGGTCGGCGGATACGGAACCCGCTGCTCGACTGTGCTGTGCTTCGGCACCGACGGCAAGATCGAGTTCCACGAACGCAGCTACCGCGAGGACGGCAGCGCGAGCGGCACGGTCGGTTACCGCCTCACCCTGACGCCCGGGAAAGCTCGAGACTCATCTCGAGGTGCGGGATCCCGGCCTCCAAGAACTCCCCTCCCCGCTCGCTGAAGCCGAAGCGCCGGTAGAAGCCCGCCGCGTGGGTCTGCGCGTGAAGCGTGACTCGCGCCAGGGATCCGTGTCGCGCCCGCCCGAGCAGAGCTTCGAGCAGCGCCGCTCCTACGCCCAGTCCGCGCCATTCTCGAAGGACCGCCATCCGCCCGAGCTTGCCGCCGGGGGCGAGCCTCGCGGTCCCGATCGCATGCCCCTGCGCATCGCAGGCGACGGCATGGTCGCTGCGTTCATCCCACTCGTCCCATTCCAGCTCGCGCGGGACCTGCTGCTCCTCGACGAACACTTTCTCCCGCACCGGGCGCGCGAGCGGCAGCGCTTCCGACCAGGAAAGTATTCGAATCGCGAATGCGGGGGACATGGCTGACTTTATAATTGGCGGACCATTCTACGTCGGGATCGCAATGCAAAGTCTGTGGAAGGACGACGAGGCGAAGCAGTTCAAGGGCGATTTGGGCTTGCGCGTCTACACCTCGCGCCTGCTCGGCCGCGATAAATCCCTGGTGCTGCACGGCGGCGGCAACACCTCGGTCAAGATCCGCGAAAAGAACCTCTTCGGCGAGGAGGAAACGATTCTCTACGTGAAGGGGAGCGGCTGGGACCTGGAGACGATAGAGCCCCAGGGATTCTCTCCGGTGCGGCTTTCCCACGTGCTGCGCCTTGCCGAGCTACCCTCGCTCTCGGACCCCGAGATGGTCAACCAGCTCGTTACACACATGCTGAAAGCGTCAGCCCCCGCGCCTTCCATTGAGACGATCCTGCACGGCCTCATGCCGCCGAAGTTCGTCGACCACACTCACGCCGATGCGGTGCTTTCCGTGACCAACACCGCAGACGGCGAGAAGCGCATCCGCGACATCTACGGAAAGCGCTGCGTCGTCATCCCCTACCTGATGCCCGGGTTCGATCTGGCCCAGTATTGCGCCCGGGAATTCCGGCGCCAAGGCACGCCGGAAACAGTGGGCATGGTGCTGCTGAACCACGGCATATTCTCTTTCGGCGAAACCGCCCGGGAATCCTACGAACGCATGGTCGGGCTGGTGACGCTCGCCGAAAGATATCTCGATTCCGGAGGTGCCTGGTCGGTAACCCTGAAATCCCCCTCGGCAGGAGCGCCGAAGGCCATGGCGCAGGCCGGCCTGCGCCGTCGCCTCTGCGAAGCCGCGGGCACGCCTTTGATCCTGACAACCGTGACTAACGAACGTACGCTCGGCTTCGCCGCCCTTCCTCAGCTCGAGCGCATCTCGCAGCAGGGACCGGCGACTCCCGATCACGTGATCCGCACCAAGCGCACGCCAATGCTCGGCACCGATGTCGCCGCATACGCCCGGGACTACGCGGGCTACTTCGGCGAGCACGCGCCCAAGGCAAAAGAGCCCAAGAGCATTCTCGATCCAGCCCCTCGAGTGATTCTCGACCCCGTTTTCGGCCTCGCGGCCGCGGGACGAACCGCGAAGGACGCCTCCATCGTTGCGGAGATCTACGACCACACCATCGACGTTATCCTGCGCGCCGAGGCGCAGGGCGGATTTCGGGCTCTCCCCTCGAAGGACATTTTCGACGTCGAGTATTGGGATCTCGAGCAGGCAAAGCTGAAGAAAGGCGGAAGGCCGCCTGAGTTCACGGGCGAAATCGCGCTTGTTACCGGAGCCGCCTCCGGAATAGGCAGGGCGGCGGTCGAGGCTTTTCTCAAGCGCGGCGCCGCGGTCGTCGGGCTCGATCTGGACTCCGGCATCCAGTCCCTGCACGCCCGGCCCGATTTTCTCGGCCTGCGCTGCGACGTCACCGACGAGGCCCAAGTCAGCACGGCGGTGGAACGAGCCGTGCTTGCCTTCGGTGGCATCGACATGCTGGTGTTGAACGCCGGCATCTTTCCGGCGAGCCGCAGGATCGCGGATCTTCCCGCACACGAATGGAGAAGGTCCATGACCGTCAATCTCGACGCCAATCTCCTGTTGATGCGCGGCTGCCACCCTTTTCTCAAAGCCGCGCCGCGCGGAGGCCGGGTCGTGGTAATCGGTTCGAAGAACGTCCTCGCCCCCGGTCCCGGCGCCTCCGCTTATTCCGCCTCCAAAGCCGCTCTCAACCAGCTTGCGCGTATCGCCGCTCTGGAGTGGGGCGCGGACCGCATACGTGTCAACACCGTGCACCCCAACGCTGTTTTCGACACCGGCCTCTGGACCGAGGAACTGCTCGCCCAGCGTGCGGCACAATACGGCATGAGTGTAGCCGCGTACAAGACCCATAACGTCCTCAATACCGAGGTGAGCAGCCGCGACGTCGCAGAGCTTGCTGCAGAGATGTGCGGCCCGCTTTTCGCCAAGACCACCGGGGCGCAAGTACCTGTGGACGGCGGCAATGAGCGCGTCATCTGAAGCGACGGCCATCGAGGCGCTGCGCTGGCGGGAAGGACGCCTCGAGCTCATCGATCAGCGCCTCCTGCCCGCTCGATTCGAATACGTGCGCTGCACCAACGCCGCCGAAGTCGCCGACGCGATCCGCTCCATGGTTGTGCGCGGCGCCCCTGCCATCGGCTGCGCCGCCGCCTTCGGCATCGCACTGGAAGCACACCGTCGGCAGAACCTTCGTCCGCGCGAGTTTCACGCCGCGATGGATGCGGCCTTCAAGACCCTGGCCTCAAGCCGGCCGACCGCTGTGAATCTCTTCTGGGCACTCGAACACATGCGGCCGCCGCTCAGCGAACATCGCGCCGATCCCCCGTCCGCGGCGGTCAGGCTGGCCGAGGTAGCGCTTGCGATCTTCACGGCCGACCTCGAGACCAATCGCGCCATCGGCCGCGCCGGCGCCAAGTACGTTTCCAATGGAGCGCGGATATTGACCCACTGCAATACCGGCGCGCTCGCGACGTCGGGGCACGGCACCGCTCTCGGCGTGGTGCGCTCGGCGCGCGACGCGGGCAAGCGTCTGTCCGTTATCGCGTGCGAAACCCGACCCTATCTGCAGGGCGCGCGCCTTACCACCTGGGAATTGATCCAGGAGAAGATCCCGGTCACGCTCATTACCGACGGCATGGCGGGCCATTTCATGAGCGAAGGAAAAGTCGACATGGTGATCGTTGGGGCCGACCGCATCGCCGTGAACGGAGACGTCGCCAACAAGATCGGTACCTACCCGCTTGCGGTTCTCGCGCGACGCCACCGCATCCCTTTCTACGTTGCCGCACCGCTCTCCACGATCGATGCGAGAACAGCGAACGGCAAGGCGATCCCGATCGAGCAGCGCAGCGCGCAGGAAGTCATAAGCCATGGCGGCGTACGCTGGGCTCCGGAAGGCGTGTCCGCCGCCAATCCGGCTTTCGACGTCACGCCGGCGAGCCTCGTGAGCGCGCTCTTCACCGAAAAGGGAGTCGTCAGGCAGCCCAATGCAGCCAAGATCCGCCGCCTGCTTAAGCGACGATGAAAGCCGGCTTCCCACGCCTCGCAGTTTGCGCTCTCCTGCCTGTCCTCGTGTGCGGCTGCGCGACCCAGTATTTTCAGGACGCCGGAGAGCCTCCGGCGCAGCCTCCACGCCATGCTCTCGCCGATCTTCCTCAGCCCGAACATTGGACCGGCATTGTTTTCAACGGCGCCAAGATCGGCTTCACGCATACACGCGTCGTCCCGGCGGCCGAGCGGGGGCTCTACGAGATTCACGGCGAAGCGGTCATGCTGTTCCGTTTTCTCGGCATCGAGAAGCGCATGCACCTGCGCTCGCTCGATACCGTCGATGAGAACGCGAAGCTCGTGCGCTTCGACTATCACTACGGGCTCGATGACAGCGAGAAGAGGGTCGAAGGCGAGGTTCGCGAAAGCCGGCTCTACTACCAGGTCACGAGCGCAAAGCGTGCGCCGGAGAAGAGCTTCGAGCCGCTCGCCCAGGCGCTTTACCCCTCCGGCGCCCTGAGCCTCCTTCCGGTGCTGCAGGGCCTGAAGATCGGCAGCGAGTTCAGGTGGCTCGTGTTCAACGGAGAGACGCTAAGCCTCGACGAAGCATCGCAGCGCATCGAGGCCTACGAAACGAGCGACCTCTTCGAGGGCGCCGCGTTCAAGGTGCGAACCGACCTGATGGGCCTCAGAAGCACCACCTGGATCGACGCGCGCGGCCGGCCGGTCTTCGAGCTGGGACTGAACGGCGTGATCGTCTCGGCACTCGAGGACGAGCGCACGGCGAAAAGCTACCTCGCAGCAGCGGCTCTGAACAAGGACGACGTGCTGGTGCAATGGAGCCTGATCAAGACGCCGCTCGCCCTACCCGACCCGCGCCGCGCGCAGTCACTCAGTATCGCCTTGAACCACCCTCCCCCGTCGGATGATCGGCAGCGCTGCCGCAAAGACCCGGAGGACTGGGTCTGCGAGATCGAAGCATCTCGGTCATCCCGCGGAGGTTCCCCGACCAATGAACTCAGGCCCTCAGCCACGGTGCAGGCGCATGATCCGGCGATACGCGCGCTTGCGGTGAAAATCACCGCAGGCCGGGAAAGCGATGCGGAGAGAATACGCGCGGTACTGGGCTGGCTCGAAGAAAACATCAGCAAGGAGCCGGTCGATGCGTTCTCCGCGCTCGACGTCCTTGATTCCAGGCGCGCCGAATGCCAGGGCCACGCCTACCTGTACACGGCGTTCATGCGCTCGCTGGGCGTGCCCACGCGCGTGGTAAACGGCCTGGTGTACTCGAGCGAGCACGGGGGCTTTCTTTACCACTCCTGGGCGGAGAGCTTCGTCGAAGGGTCCTGGCGCGCAGTCGATCCGACTTTCAATCAGACAGAGGCCGATGCGACCCACATTGCACTGGTGCACGGCGAGGGCCTCAACGAGCTTATCCCGCTCGTGGACTGGCTGGGCAATACCCGTATCAGGGTGCTGGAAGCGCGCTGAGTTCCGACGGCGCCCGGGGCAAAGCGCATCGCTTCATTCTCCCCGAGTCGCGAGATCCTTTTCGTTCTTCCCGACTATCGAGCGATGCGCCGAGAGCAGTTCCTCGATGGTCTCGTCCCCAGCATCCAGAATCAGCGGCTTTCAGCGAACCACTTTTCGCGCAAGGTCCTCGCACTGTCGAGGATGCGCTGGCCCGCCGGGGAATCGCGCATCTCCTCCGGAGGCTGTACCGGATGCTCGCGGGCGAGCTGCGGCGCCTGCTTGAAAGTCAGATAGCGCTGCAGCGCGGCATGCATGTAGCGCTTTAGCAGCCCCACGTTCACCGGCTTGTTGATAAAACGGAAGATCTGGACCTGATTGATGAGCTCGATCACCAGCTCGGAATCCGAGGTTGCGGTGACGAGTATGGTGAGGATCTGGGGGTTCTCCTGTTTGAGCAACCGCAGCATGGCGCTCAACTGCTCGTCCCCCGCCTCAAAATCGCTCAACAGAACCGCGACCTCCTGCTTCTCCATCGCATTCAGCGCGGAGTCGATGTCCGTGGCATGTACGACGGGACACAGATCGCCAATCAACTCGCGCGTCACCCGGAAGATTTCATCGTTCTTCGCGATCACCAGCACGCCGGCTTCCATCCGAGCCGGCAGCTCGACCGTCGGGGTCTTGGTGTCGGCGAGCTCGAGTGCGATCGTCACCGCCTCTGCGACGATGGTTTGGAGTTCGTTGTTGTCCCAGGGCTTGCTGATGAATCGATAAACCTCGCCGTCGTTGATCGAGCCCACCATCGCCGCGAGGTCGGAGTACCCGGTCAGCAATATGCGCACGCTGCGCGGAGAAATCTCCCGCGACTGCCGCAGCAGCTCCACTCCCGGCATCACCGGCATGCGCTGGTCGCTGACGATCACGTGCATGGGATACTTGCGCATGAACTCGAGCGCCTTGTTGCCGTCAGCCGTAGTGAATACGTGGTAGCGGTTGCGGAAGCGTGACTTCAGGGCGGTCAGGATACGCTCCTCGTCGTCGATGACGAGCATGCGCGCCTTCTTCACGCTCGTGTCGAGGCTGATCGCGCTGTCGCCCGCCGGCAGCTGCAGATCCTCCTCGGCTGGAGACGGCGCCTTGGCGGCCGGCCGAATGCTGAGCAGCCGGGCCGCACTCAGCAGCGCAGCCGCGTCGGCTTCCGCGACCGAAGGCCCCGGCTGCGCGGTCCCAGGGCCGAGCGATGTTTCGATTGCCACCCGGAACGCCTCGGCAAATTCACCGGCGCTCTGGAACCGCTCATCCCGGTTCTTGGCGAGCGCCTTGTGCAGCACCTGGTCCATGAGCGGAGACAGTCGCGGGTTGAGCCGAGTCGGATCGGCGGGGCGCTCGTTGAATGCCTGTTGCATCACGCTCGCCGCGTTTCCCTCGAACGGCTTCCTTCCGGCGAGGAGCTCGTAGGCGATCACGCCCACTGCATATAGATCCGCGAGGGCGTTGACCTCGACGCCGAGAAACTGCTCCGGGGCCATGTAGTACGGCGTGCCGAGGACATCCCCCACTTGCGTCAGGCTCGAAGAATCCAGCCGCGCAATACCGAAGTCGCTGATCTTGATGCGACCGTCGCTGTTCAGGAGAATGTTCGACGGTTTGACGTCGCGGTGCACGACGCCTTCGGCGTGCGCGTGGCCGAGCCCGTCGAGAAGCTGCCGCACAATCTCACCGGCCTCGCGGATTTCATACTTGCTCTTCTGCGACAGGCGCTCGTGCAGGTTCTTCCCGTTGACGAGCTCCATCACGATATAGGCGGTGTCGTCGTCCTCGCCGTAGTCGTAGATCTGCACGATGCGCGGATGGACGAGCCGCCCCACCGCCTGCGCTTCGTGCCGGAAGCGCTGCATGACGTGCCTCAACTCTTCCGCGCCAAGGGAGGACTTGGCGATGGCCTTGATCGCAACGCTTCGCGCGATGCGGCGATCATAACCCTTGTACACCACGCCCATCGCGCCCCGGCCAAGCACGTCCTGAATCTCGTACTTGCCGATTTTCTCCGGCCGAGTGGGACCCGGGAAGTTGCGCCGCCCGTCGGAACTCTTCATGGCCTATTTTAGTCTTGTCACTTACCAGTGGCCGATAATACGAAGCGCGGGCCGGAAGGCAGCGCGTTTGTGCTCCTCAGCCCTTCGAACCTTCAGGATCGCCCGCCCTTTGGACCTGCCTACGGCCCAGCAGAGCTAACTGTAGCGCCAACACCGGGTGATCCGCAACCCACTGCCGTGCGACGCGCCCCCTAACAGGGAATCTCCTCCATCCGCGACTCGTGCAGCCAGTAGATCCGCCCCTGATGATGGGAGCGACCAAGCGTCTCGGCCGGCGTAAGCCCGCCATAGGCTCCCTGAAGGGCACGACTGTACATCTCGTGCGTGACAGCCACCGTCACGGGGGCACGGCGTTCCTGCGCCAGCCATTGCTTGGCGCGCTCGTAGACGAGCGCGTAGCTCTCGCCGCCCGGAACGGTGTAGGTCCACTTGTTTTCCTCGCGCGCACGCCGAGCACCCGGATAGCGCTCGTCGATCTGGGAGTTTGTGAGGCCCTGCCACGAGCCCAGGTGATGCTCGATGAGGAGCGGCGAGACCACCAAGGCGCTCACGTCGAGCCCCAACTCGGAGCACAGCAGCGCGGCGGTCTGCCGAGCCCGGCCGATCGGACTGGTCTCGATGCAGACGTCTTTGCCCTTCGGAAGCAGCTTCTTGAGCGCCTGCGCTGCGGCCCGCGCCTGTTCGACGCCCTTGGACGTCAGCGGCGAGTCGAGCTGACCCTGCTGGCGTCTCTCCTGGTTCCACGTCGTCTCGCCGGGCCGCACGAGAAAGATCATGGTGACGCCTGCTGCTGCGGGGTTCCGTTTCATCGCACCGAATGCTCAAAGTCTCCAAGACTTCTCCAGCCGGAGCGCGCGCGGCAGGCACTCCTCCGAGGGAGGGTGGAATTCTCTCGCAAAATCGAGACACGTGCGGAGGAAACATCGGTCCTTGGATTTCGCACGCTGCACGGCCGATGGTCCGCCGATTGCGACAGGTAATCCTCAGCTCGACGCAATATCTCAGTCGATGAGTAACTTGCCGCGCCGGTGCGGCTCGGTGAAATCGACAATGGGCCCGACCGGCACCACCTGGCTCGGGTTCACTTCCTTCTGGCTGCGGTAGTAGTGCTCCTTGATGTGCCAAAGATCGACCGTTTTCGCAACGCCCGGGACCTGATACAGCTCGCGCGCATACGCCCATAGGTTCGTATAGTCGCGCAGCCGCCGCAAGTTGCACTTGAAATGATAGTGATAGACAGGATCGAAGCGCACTAACGTCGTGAACAGCCGCCAGTCGGCTTCGGTAATGTGCTCGCCGCACAGGAAGCGGCTTTTCGCGAGATGGCGCTCGAGCGTCTCCAGCGTTGCGAAAAGCTCCCCCACCGCCTTTTCGTACTTTTCCTGTGCGGTGGCGAATCCGGCGCGATACACGCCGTTGTTCACGGTGCGGTAAATGATCTCGTTCCAGCGGTCGATCTCCGGTCGCAATTCGGCCGGAAACATGTCCGGAAGCGCTTTCTCGGCGAAGGAGTTGAACTCGCTGTTCAACATGCGGATGATCTCGGAAGATTCGTTATTGACGATGGTCCCGCGCATCTTGTCCCACAACACGGGCACCGTCACCCGTCCCGAAAAACCCGGCCGCGCCTTGAGGTAGATCTCGTAGAGATAGGAAGCGCCGTTCACGCTGTCAGGAATGCACCCCGGGCGCTCCGTGAACGCCCAGCCGTTCGCATTCATGAGCGGATCGACGATGGACAGCGAGATAGCCTGCTCCAGCCCCTTCAATTCACGGAATATCACCGTGCGGTGGGCCCAGGGGCAAGCGAGTGAAACATAAAGATGATAGCGGCCGGTCTCGGCCTTGAATCCCGACGAGCCGTCGGCGGTGACCCGGTCGCGAAACGAGGACTCAGGACGGATGAACTCCCCGCCCGTGCTGCGCACGTCGCGCGGGAGGTCCTTCCAGACGCCTTCTATGAGAAAACCCAACGTGCCTGCCCGGTCATGCCTTGAGCCCGTGCTTCATTTCCTCGAACTGCTGCCGTTCGAAGACGATCCCAAGGAAGAGTCCTTCCAGTCGGAGCGACGTGACTTGATCCTCGGCTCGAACCTCGGGTCCGATTTTGATCCAAATCAACAGAGCGCGGCCTCCCGCCTGTCGCATCTCCCTCGCCTGGCCTAACATAGCGGCGAGCCTGACGAAACCACCGTGGACTCACGCCCCCTCCTTTCTTATGCACGAGGCTCCGACCCGGGCGCCTGGGAAACCTATCTCGCGCAGGTCGAGCGCGTCGCGCCGCTCCTGCCGAAGGCCCTGCTCCCCGTGATCGAGACGCTGCGCAAGCCGAAGCGCTGCCTGATCGTGGATGTGCCGATCCGGCTCGACTCCGGAAAGTATGCGCACTTCGAGGGCTACCGCGTGCAGCACAACATGTCGCGCGGCCCCGGAAAAGGCGGGCTCCGCTACCACCCCGACGTGACGCTCTCCGAGGTGATGGCCCTCGCCGCCTGGATGACGGTGAAGAACGCGGTCGTCAATCTCCCTTACGGCGGCGCCAAAGGCGGCGTTCGTGTGGCGCCCGATCAACTCTCGCGCGCCGAGCTCGAGCGGCTTACGCGCCGCTACGCCAGCGAGATCGGCATCCTCCTGGGTCCTGATCGCGACGTTCCCGCTCCCGACGTCGGCACGGACGAACAGATCATGGCCTGGATCATGGATACCTATTCGATGGGCCAGGGCAGCACCGTGCTCGGCGTCGTTACCGGAAAGCCCGTAGCCATGGGTGGAAGCCTCGGACGACGCGACGCGACGGGGCGGGGCGTGGTTACGGTCGCGCGCGAAGCGGCGGCGAAACTCGGCATCCCGCTCCCCGGCGCTCGCGTCGCGATCCAGGGCTTCGGCAACGTGGGCGAGGCGACGTCCCGCCTCTTTCACGAGCAGGGCGCGAGAATAGTCGCGGTCCAGGACCATACCGCCTCGATCGCAAGCGAAGCAGGCCTCGATCCCAAGGCAGTGGTGGCGCATCGCGCGGCCTCTGGCACGCTCTCGGGCGCGCCGGGCGCGGAGGCGATCGGCACCGAAGCTTTCTGGAGCACGCCCTGCGAAATCCTCGTGCCTGCGGCGCTCGAGGGCCAGCTCACCGCAGCGCGGGCGCAAAAGCTCGCCTGCCGCCTGGTGGTCGAAGGAGCGAACGGCCCGAGCGTTCCCGAGGCCGACGACGTGATGCGCGAGCGCGGCGTCACCGTCGTTCCCGACGTGCTCGCCAATGCAGGCGGTGTCACGGTCAGCTATTTCGAGTGGGTGCAGGACTTCTCGAGCTTTTTCTGGAACGAAGCGGAGGTCAACGCCAACCTCGAGCGCATCATGGTCGAGGCCTTCCGCGCGGTCTGGGATCTGCACCTGGAACGGAAGGTTTCCCTTCGCACCGCGGCCTACCTGATCGGCTGCACGCGGGTGCTCGAGGCCCATTCGGTGCGCGGCCTGTATCCCTGAGAACATCGTGCCGCCATGAAGACCCTCGCAGCGACTGCCGCGGGGTCCGCCTCCGCTTCAGGCTTTTCTCGCGCCCGCCTGCCAGGCGGCGCGGCGAAAGCGCTTGCGCCGCGCCGAGCCGCCGGCATCCTCCAGCGCGAACTGGCGCAGCCGCTCGAGGAGCGCCAGGCGCAGCCCGTTGGGCATTCCCTCGGCGGCCTGGGCGAAGCGGGCAATGATCGGATCGGCCTCGATCGGTTCGCCGGAATTGAGCCGCCCTCCGATGATATCGCCCGCCTTGGGCGTGCCGTCGTGGAAGTAGCCGTGGTCCTTGCTCCAGACCAGAGCCTGCTCGCTGGTGTCGATGCCGTAGCAGAGCTGGAAGCCGGAGACCTCGCCGTCCGACTCCATCACAAACAGGTCGAAGTACTCGTCGTGGAACCAGCGCCGCCGGGCCGAGGGGTCTTCCTGCATGACATCGAGAATCTCTTGCAACACCGCAGCTCCTGTTAGTGTCTGCCTTGTACGATCAAAACGCGCCAAAGGGGATTCTAACCCGACCTTCAGCCCATGCCGCACGCCCGGTGCAGGCTGCCCTCGCTCGACCCCAAGGATGGCGTAGCAGTCTTTGTACGCCATATCGACGCTAGTCCACCATCGTCTCGTCGACGTAGCACCACTTCCAGCTCTCGCCGGGTTCGATCGAGCGCATGACCGGATGGCCGGTCGCGTGGAAGTGCGCCGTCGCGTGCTTGTTCTTCGAGTTGTCGCAACAACCCACGTGGCCGCACGCAAGACACATGCGCAGGTGTACCCAGCTATCGCCCAGCTTGAGGCATTCCTCGCAGCCTTGGGTGTTGGGGCCAACATCCCTGATCTGGTCCCGATGCGTGCAGATGCCGGGACCGCCTGGAACACGGCGGAGCTTGGACAGCATGATGGCCAATGTTACGCGAGCCTGGACACCGCGGCGCAAGGCGCCGGGACCGAAGGGAAATCGGGCCGCCACCTTCCGCGTTTCCGGAGCTATGATGGGTGGCCCGCGCTGCCATGCGTCTTCTCACCTTCTCGACCAAAGAAAATCTCTCTCCGCGCACAGGCCTGCGCCAAGGCGAGCGCATCCTCGACCTCGCCGCGCAGGGGTTTCCTGCGCACATGAAGGACCTGCTGGCAGCCGGATGCCCGGCAATCGAGCGCGTGCGCGCACTCGGCGAGACGTGGAAACAAAGCCCAGCCAAGTTCTCCGCTCTGCAAGAGAAGGAGATCACCTACTTGCCGCCGATCCCCGACGCCGACAAGTTCCTCTGCGTCGGCAAGAACTACCGCGCGCACCTGGAGGAGCTGCGCCGCAACGAACTCCTCACCGAGACGCCACAGGAGCCGACGGCTTTCGTGAAGCTCAATTCCTGTCTCTCCGGCCATGGGGCGCGGGTGGCTCGGCCCGAAGGCGTGGTGCGCCTGGACTATGAGCCCGAGCTGGTGTTCGTCATCGGCAAGCGCGCCCTGGGCGCGAAGAAAGCGGACGCCCTCGATTACGTCGCCGGCGTGACGATCCTGAACGATATCACCGACCGCGACCTGCAGAAGCGCGAAGTTGCTTCGGGCTCACGTTTCTGGACCGGCAAGAACATCCCCGGCTTCGGTCCCCTCGGGCCTGAGATCGTCACGCTCGACGAGATCCGCGATCCCTACGATCTGTGGATGACCTGCTCGGTGAACGGCGAGGAACGAATGCGCGTCAATACGCGCGACCAGATCTGGAAGCTGCCCGAGATCCTCGAACATTTCTCACGCTTCATTCCGATCGAGCCGGGCGACATGTTCTCGACCGGCGCGCCCGGCGGCGTCGCGGTTGGCAAGCCCAACGCGGACGAATTGTTCTTGAAACCCGGCGACGTCGTCGAATGCGGCATCGAAGGCATTGCAACACTCAGCACCCACATCGTCTCGCCATGAAGATTCTCGCTGCTCTCGCCTCACTCCTTTTTTCTCTCGCCGCTTTTTCTCCCGTCACCCTCGCGCAATCCTTTCCGGCGAAGCCCGTGCGCATCGTCGTGCCCTTTCCGCCCGGTGGTGGCGCCGACGCGCTCGCGCGCCTGATGGGGCCGAACCTCGCCGAAACGTGGAAGCAGCAGGTGTTCGTCGAGAACCGACCGGGCGCGAGCGGTCACATCGGTGCCGACCACGTCGCGCAGTCGGCAGCCGACGGCTACACGCTCCTCATGAGCTCGACCGCCTCGCTCACCGAAAAGAACGTCTCGCAGTTCGCGCCGGTGACGCTCGTCTCGGCCTCGCCCTACGTCGTCACCGCCAACCCGAAAGTGAAGGCCGCCAACGTGCGCGAGCTGATCGCGCTCGCCAAGTCGAACCCGGGGAAGCTCACGTTCGGCTCCTCGGGGACCGGTGCCGCCTCGCACCTCTCCGCCGAGCTCTTCAAGTCCATGGCAAGCGTCGACCTGCTGCACGTGCCCTACAAGGGCGTCGGCCAGGCGGTCACCGACCTTCTGGCCGGCCAGATCGACCTCTTGTTCGCGCCTTCGCAGGCCGTCATCCAGCACGTCAAAGCCGGAAAGCTCAAGGCGCTCGCCTCGACCGGCGCCAAGCGCACCGAAACCCTTCCCGACCTCCCGACTGTTGCCGAATCCGGCCTTCCCGGCTACGAAGCCGTCGGCTGGTTCGGCTTGCTCGTCCCCGTCGCCACGCCCAAGCCCATCGTCGATAAGCTCAGCGTCGATGCCAACCGCGTCCTCGCCGACCGAGAGGTGCGGGGGCGCATGCAAGCTTTGGGTGCCGACCCGAGCGGGAATACGCCGGAACAATTCGCGCGCTTCATCCGCGAGGACCAGACAAAATGGGCTAAGCTGATGCGCGAGGCGGGAATCAAGCCGGAAGGCGGCTGAGCCCTCACGCATTCTGCTGACCGCCGCTCCACCCGTACCGGGCAAACCTGAGGAACACCCATGAAACCGATCTCAGCCTTGAGCATAGTTCTCGCCACAAGTCTCCTTGCCATCCTTCCGGCTCAAGGCCAGCCCTACCCGAACAAGCCCATTCGCATCGTCGTCCCGTTCGCTGCGGGCGGCACCTCGGACATTCTGGCGCGAGCCATCGGCCCGAACCTCACGACGGCCTGGGGCCAGCCGGTCGTCGTCGAGAACCGCACTGGCGCCAACGGCAACGTCGGCGCGGAGCACGTCGCCAAGTCCACTCCGGACGGCTACACCATGCTGCTCTCGGACGTCGGCGCGCTGTCGATCAATCCGAGCGTGTACCCCAACATGCCCTTCGACCCGGCGAAGGATTTCTCGCCGATCGTGATGGTGTCGTATTCGCCTCACGTGCTGGCGGTGCATCCGTCGGTGCCGGTGAGCAACGTCAAGGAACTCATCGCCTATGCCAAGGCCAATCCGGGCAAGATGAACTTCGCCAATTCCGGCACCGGAGGCGCGCCGCATCTCGCGGGCGTCGAGTTCGCCGCGCGCACCGGCGTGCAGTGGGCCTACATCCCCTACAAGGGCGGCTCGGCCGCGGTCACTGACGTGATCGCGGGGAACGCCAATGTGCTCTTCAACGGCATGCTCGCGACCTATCCGTCCGTGAAAGCGGGCCGCCTGAAGGGGCTCGCCGTGTCGAGCGCACAGCGCGTGCCCTCCGCGCCCGAGCTGCCGACGGTGGCCGAGACATTGCCGGGTTTCGAAACCGGCTCCTGGCAGGGCCTGCTCGCGGCGGCCGGCACGCCGCGCGAGATCGTGACCAAGCTGAACGCCGAGTTGACCCAGATCCTGAATACCAGCGAGATGAAGGAGTTTTTGGCGAAACAGGGCACCGAGGTGCGAGCCGGCCCGCCCGAGACGCTCGGCACGTTCATCGTCAACGAAAAGGCGCGCTGGGCGAAAGTCGTGAAGGAAGCCGGCATCAAGGCGGACTGAGGTTTCACGCGATGGTGCGGGAAACCGCTTACGCGGTCCACCAGTAGCGTACGATGTGGAAGAAAACCGGCGCCGAGAAGCAGACCGAATCGAGCCGATCCAGCATTCCGCCGTGACCCTCGATCATCGCTCCCCAATCCTTGACGCCGCGGTCACGCTTGATCGCCGACATGACGAGACCGCCCAGGAATCCCATCAGCGTGATCACCAGCGATATCAACGCGGCCGTCCCGAGGGAAAACGGCGTGATCCACCACAATGCTCCCCCTAAGGCCGTGGCGCTCGCCACCCCCCCCAAGAAGCCTTCCAGCGTCTTCGACGGCGAGAGTTCAGGCGCGATCTTGCGCCTGCCCAGGAGCTTGCCCCATACGTACTGCAGCACGTCGCTTGATTGCGCGACCAGTATCAGAAACACGAGGAGGAATGCGTTGCGGCCTTCGTAGCCGGGGATGTCGAGCGTCAGCAGTGCCGGGACGTGCGAAATGCAGAATACGCTGATCATCAGGCCCCACTGGATTGTCGCGGTGCGCTGCATGTAGTTGCGGGTATCGCCGGAAAGTGCGGCAAGGATCGGTAGGATCAGAAACGCGTAGACCGGGATGAAGATCGAATAGAGTCCGTACCACTCGATCCAGATCAGGAAATACTGGAACGGGAGCACCACGAAGAAAGCGACGAGCAACACCCAGTGGTCACCGCGTCGCGTAGGACTGATCGTCGCGTATTCCCGCAGCGCAACGAGGGAGGCGAACGCGAACAGGACAATGACGCCGCCACGGCCGGCGAGCAGCGCCAGTCCGATCGCCGCGGCCATGATCCACCAGGCCTTGACGCGGGCGTTCAGATTGTCGATGACCGGATGCGGCTCTCCCCGCCCGGCTCTCAGCTTGAGCCCGAAACCGACCGCCGAAGCGGCCACGAGGATGCCAATGACGCCGAGGATCAACAGGGTGGTGTGATGCGCCGGCATGATCAGGAGCTCCTCAGTGGGGGCGCACCGATTCCGCGAGGTCGAGAAGCGCGCGCCGTGACCGCTCCAGGAAAACCGCCTTCTCCTCGCCCGGGGCGACGTGAATCGGCGCGCCGAAGTTGATTGAGCAAAGGAGCGGCACCGGAATCGTCTCGCCCTTGGGCAGCACGCGGCCCAGGTTCTCCATCCAGACCGGAACCAGGTCCACCGCCGGCCGCTGCGACGCGACACGGTACAGGCCGCTCTTGAACGGAAGCAGGACGTCGTCGGTCGTATTGCGCGTGCCTTCCGGAAAGAGGATCAGCGAGTCGCCCAGGTCCAGGGCCCCTACGATCGTTTCGATCGGATCCGGAGAACCCGGTTTCCGGTCGCGCTCGACCAGAACACCGTGCAAGACTTCATGGATGATGAACCGCTTCACTCGCCCCTTCTCCCAGTAGTCGGCGCCGGCCACGGGCCGCGTTCTTGCCCGCATCGCGGGCGGAAGCGAAGCCCAAATGAGCATGAAATCGGCATGGCTCGAGTGATTCGCGAAATAGATGCGCTGCGCGTGAGTGGGGGCGCAGCCGATCCATCGCGCCTTTGCACCTGTCACAAGGCGCGCAAAGCCGATGATCAGGCTGGCGATTAGCCTGGCAAGGAGCGCCCTCATGGCAGCCAGGGCGCTGCAATGGCGAGTGCGAGTTGGAAAGCGAGAACCCATCCTGTCCCTCTCACCAGGAAGACCGTCCCCGAGGCGCGCTCCGCAAGCGGTCGTCCGATCTTGCTCTTCGGCAGCATTCCGAGCGATTGCATGGCCTGGTCGAAAGCATCCGTTCCTGCCGTGGCTCCCTCCGGATGCGCGGCCAGAGCCTCGAAGATCTTCCGATCGAACTCGATCCTCATCGCCAGATAAACCTGGATTAATCCAGCTGCGACCGCCCCGGAACACATCGCCGCAAACGCGATGCTTGCAGGCGGAAACAAGTACAGATAGCCCAGGGTGAGGACGGCGAGCACGAGCGACGCGCAAGAAAGCCAGCGGCTCGCGATGCACAAGGCCGCGACGCTGCGGGCGATCCATTCTTCGCGCCTGGAATCCATGGCCGGCTACCTCGTTGATTTCGGCTGCCGTTGCGAAAAACGCTCGAGCGCCGAGACGTGGGAGGTATCCAGGACCACGGCCGGACGGGCACGGCGCACCTGCTCGATCGCATCGGAGTGGCTCGCCGCCCGCCCGCTTGCGGTCAACCATGCAGCGACCGCCGTCGCGCTGCGCGAAAAACCGAGCGCGCAGCATACGAGAACCGGCCCGTTCGAAAACCCGGTCTCAATCGCGGCAACCGAGCGCTCGATTTGCGCTGTCGAGGGGGGCGCGAGATCGAGCACCGGGACATTGACGTAGCGCACCCCATCCGCCGCACAGGGCAGTTCCGCGGCCATGTCAACAATGGCACGCACCCCATGGCGCTCGCGCTCCTCGCGAGTCGGCATCCGTCCGAGCAGCAGGCCCGGTACGACCACATCGGCGCTTCGAGTCGTTCGCGTCCACCAACGGGAGTTGAGCCAGGCACCGAGAAAATACGGTCCGAGCAGCCACCAGGCAGCGGTGCTCATCGAACCGTTGGCCTCCTTCTGGAACGCGGCTTCGCCGAAAAATGCGTAGATCGCCGACACCAGCGCAAGCGATCCCGACACCCACAGCAGCCACAGTACCCCTCCCCCGGAATGGATGGCCAGAGTCCCTATCACAAGCGCGCTTGCCCCATAGCGCAGCGCCAGCATCCGTCGGCGGGGATCGGCGCTGAGCGACGCGGTCGACAGTGGCGATCGTCTCTGTTCGGGGAAAAGCCATACGCACAGCCACCCGACCCAGAGTCCGGTCGGGATGTCGATGAAGTGGTGCTGGTAGGTCGTCAGCACCGAAACGCCGATCAGAGCAAACCAGCTGTGAAGGACCCAGCGCCACAAACCCCGCGCGTGGCGCAGGTACAGAACCCAAAGGATGACGAGTAGCGCAATGTGCAGCGACGGAGCCTGATTGAACGGCTTGTCGAAGCCCGTCAGCACATCGAACATCAGGCCGAAAAAACCGCCTGTTTCCGGACGCAGGAATGCGAAACGCAGGGGAAACGCGATGAAGCAGGCCACGCAAACGAACTGCGCGCAGAGGAGCCGGCGTCCGTGAACGTCGAGTTCTCGGCGCGTTGCGCAGAAGAACAGGGACAGACCGTAGAGAAAGTCGATCGTCCAGTAGGGAACGATGGTCCATGCCGCGAAAGGAACATGCCGCTCCCAGTCGAACACAATTGCAGCGACGGTCTCGCGACGGCTCGCGAGCCAGTTCGCAAAGCCGTAGCTGGCGAAGAAGAACGGACCGAGAAAAGCAAGCCACAGCAGCGCCCGCCTCCACGGGCGCACGGGGACGGCCCTGCCGCGGACGGACACCCCGCTCAATTGCGCAGCGCCAGAGATACCGTGAAGATGCCCCATTCGTCGGTCCATTGCTCCAGCTTGCGAAAGCCGGCGTGCTCGACGAGCTGGTCAAGCTCGCATTGCGTGCGCCGCCGCATGACCCAAGCACGGCCGCCGCGGTGACTGCTGAGCGTGCGGGCGATCAGCTCGAGCTGTGGATGCCAGGGCTGGCCGGTGTAGATCAGATAGCCGCCCGGCTCCACGGTCTGCGCAAATCCCCGCAGCGACCCGGACACCGCCCGGTTATCGGGGAAAAGCTCGTAGAGCCCCGAGACGATTCCGATCGTCGGGCGCGGAGAGATCGAAGCGACGCTCGTCTCATCGAAAGCGTCGCCCTTGATGAACCGCGCCACATCGCCCAGCGCCTTCGCAGCGATGAGCGCCGCCCCGTCGCGCACGTTGATGTCGCTGTAGTCCCGAAGCAGCACCGATTCGGGGCGTACAGGGAGCTTTTCTACCGCCTCGAGCACGTAGCGGCCGTGTCCGGCCGCGATGTCGGCGATGCGGACCGGGCGCTTCTGCGCCGCGAGGCGCTGCGCGGCGGCGGCGATGGCGTGCTCGACGTGGACCTTGCGCACCCGGATTCCCCGCCAGCCGATCGAGTCGAGATAGTTGCGGTCGATCATCTTCCCGAGCAGGGTGATCCCGTTTGCCTGGTTGCGATACACGTAGTCGAGCGTGCTGCCGGAATCGAAGCCCGTACTGATCCCCAGCCGGATGCCTTCGGAAAGCCTGCCGAGTGTGCGCATCGACAGCCTCATCGCACCGAACCAGAGATTCTTCAGCGAGAACAAGGGCAGCGGCTCGCTGACGCGCGCTTCCTCGTCCTTGGTGTATCCCTGCCGATCGGCCTGGAGCAGCGATACAGGCTGCGGTGAGCGGGCGAACGCGCGCCCGATGAAATCGCGCACCTTGTCGAGCGCCAGGCTCCGCTCCTTCTCGCCGAGCGTGTCGTGGTAGAACCCGGGGAGCACGTGCTGCTCCTTCACCGCCGAGCCGAGCCGTTCGAAGAACTCGAACTGGGGCTGGTGATGAACCACCCAGTCGGCTCCCGAGACGAGCAGCTGCACCGGGAGCTGGATTGCCTGCGCGTCGGCGGTCACCCGCTCGGCCGCGTCGTAGAGCGCGAGCAGGACTCTCACAGAGATGGCGCGCGTGATCAACGGGTCGGTCTGGTAGGACAATATCCGCTCCGGATCGTGCGTCAGGAACTTCGCTTTCACGTAGGAGTTGACGAAGAAATTTCCGAACAGCCGGTGCATAAGAGCGAGGCCCTGGCGCGCGAGCGGCATGTAGAGCTTCACTTTGAAGGCGGGCGATGCGAGCACGAGGCAGCGCACTTGCGGCGCGTAGTCGTGCGCCCAGGTGCAGGCGAGCACCGCGCCCACGCTCTGAGCGATGATCGCGATGTTCTCGATGCGGATGCCGTGCTGTGCGGAGACATGGCGGACGAACGTGTCGACATCCTTCACCGAAGCGGCGAAGCTCGGGCTATCACCGCGCGGTCCGGGCGAGCGGCCGTGGCCGCGCGCATCCCAGGCGAACATCGAGTAGTCTCCGAGCGCGAGCTCGTCGACGATGTGCTGCAGGCGGCCCGAGTGCTCGTGACCGCGGTGGAAGAGCACGATGGCCCGCTCGGCCTTGCCTCCTGCGGCCGGCCAGTGTCGATAGAAGAGCTGCGTGCCATCGTGCGTGGCGAACTGCTTTTCCTGTGCGACTCGCATTGCGCCTCCCCAAGGCATGTTGTGAGGTCGTCCTGAATCGGGACTTGCCGTCTAGCGCCGGGCGGACTCGGCCAGCCCCCTTCGAACGCGATTCACGATCGTGACGGCGAGCAAAGCCGCCGCCCCTGCCCAGATCCAGCCGAGCGCCGCGCCGAGCGGCACGCCCAGCCCGGCCAGCAGGCCGATCAAGCCGAAGAGCAGGGCCCGATCGCTCTTGCCCATCGGACCGTCGTAGCGCCGGCCGGCTCCTACCGTCACGCCCAGAATACCCGCCATTTCAGAGATGACGGCGAGCACGATCACGGCGCCCACCAGCCAGGGATTGGAGCCAGGCAGAAGCGCGAATGGGACGTAGAGCGCGGCGTCTGAGATCACGTCGGTCAGCTCGTTCAGGTAGGCGCCGAGCGCCGACGCCTGGCCGAACTCGCGCGCGAGCATGCCATCCATGGCGTTGAACGCCATGCGCAGAAAGAACCACACGGGGACGAGGAGGAAGAGGCCGTGGCGTTCGGGCATCGCGGCGAGCAGGGCGCCGAGGGCGAGGGATACCGCGCAAGCCGCCAGGGTCACCTGATTCGCGGTTACGCCGAGCCGAAACAGCGCACCGGTCAACGGTCGCAACAAGGCCTGAAACCGCGGCTTGAGCCCGTAGATGCTCACGTTGGTCTCCCCTCCTCTTCCCCCCGGTTCGCCGCCGGGAACAGTTCAGTCCAGCTTGACCCCCAGGCGAATGCCGATGTCGCCCCACTTGTCGACATCGGTCCTGATCAGCGCCGCAAACTGCTCGGGCGTGCCGCCGGCCGGGTCCATGCCCTGACCGAGGAGGCTCGTCTTGACCTCGGCGATGTCGAGCACTACGCGGATTTCCCGGTTGAGCAGGTTGACCACCGCTCGCGGCGTCTTGGCCGGGGCGAGCACGCCCCACCAGCCGATGGCCTCGAAGCCCACCAATCCAGACTCGGCGACGGCCGGGATGTCCCGCGTGGCCGCGGAGCGCTGCGGTCCGCCGCTGCCGAGAGCGCGCAGCTTTCCCGCCTTCACGTGCGGCATCCCCACGGCGATCGGCACGATGGAGAACTGGACTTCGTTTGCGAGCAGCGCCTGGACCGCCGGGGCGATCCCTTTGTACGGGATGTGCGTCATCGTCACGCCGGTCAGCGACATCAGGAGTTCCGTTGCAAGGTGCGGCGAGCTTCCCGGTCCGGACGAGCCGTAATTGAGCTTCCCCGGATTGGCCCTGGCGTAGGCGATGAACTCCTTCGTATCTTTCGCAGGAACCGACGGAGGCACGATCAGCAGAAGCGGCGAAGTCGTTGCGAGCGTGATGGGCGCGAAATCTGCGACCGGATCGTAGGGCAGCCTGCTCACGAGCTTCGCGCTGCTCGCAAGCGAGGAGAACGCGAACAGCAGCGTGTAGCCGTCGGCTTGGGCCTTGGCGACGAGATCGGCACCGACGATCCCGGAGCCCGCCGGGCGGTTCTCGACGACGAAGCTCTGCTTGAGGCGCTGCGAGAGGTGCTGCGCGAGCAGGCGCGCGACGATGTCGGTACCGCCGCCCGGGGCGAAGGGCACGACCACGCGTACGGTGCGCGCCGGGTAGTCCTGAGCGAAGCCTGTGAGCGGCACGGCGAGAGCCAGCGCGCAGATTGCCCGGGTGACGTTGTCCAGCATGGCTCCTCCTATTTCGGGAAGGCAAACAGTTCAGCAAAGCGCCAGCGCGGCCATGCTAACGCCGTCCGGCTGTTCTTGCCTAGGGCCCCGATAGCCTTCTGGCATATCATTCCGGATCGCAACGAAGCGCTCATCGCAAAGGAGTCGTCATGTTCGTTTTGTCGGTCGATCTACGCATCAAACCCGAGAACGTCGATGCCTTCATCTCGAAGGCGCTCGAGAACGCGGCCCATTCGCGGAAGGAACCCGGCTGCCGGCAGTTCGACGTGCTCGTTGACCCAAAAGACCGGACGGTGGTCATGCTCTACGAGGTGTATCTGGACGACAAGGCGTTCGACGCGCACCAGCAAACGCCGCACTTCAAGAAGTATCTCGCCGAGGCGGTGCCCCTGGTCGCCTCGCGCGAGCGCCACATCTGGAAACGCGCCGCGCCTTAAGCGAGCAGGACTTGCGTCGCTGGGGTGGTTGGAATAGATTGCAGCGTAATTCGCACCGCTTAACGGGGGAACGCCATGAAGAAAATTGCAACGATCGCCGCAGCAATCGGGCTCGCCGTCATGCTGGCTCCGGTTGCCGCAGACGCGGCCGAGATCAAGGTCATCGCTTCGGTCGGCGTGAAGGCCGCGCTGGAGGACCTCAAGGCGCAATTCGAGCGCGCCAGCAACCATAAGCTCAACATCACCTACGGCACCGCGGTTCCTCTGAAGCGGCAGATCGACGGCGGGGAGACCTTCGATGTCGCCATCCTTACGCCGGCGCTGGTCGCGGATCTCGCCAAGTCGGGCAAGGTCGCCGCCGGCACATCGGCTGACGTGTCCAAGGCGGGTATCGGCGTCGCCATCAAGCAGGGCGCCCCCAAGCCCGATATCGGCACGCCCGAAGCGTTCAAGAAGACCCTGCTCGCCGCCAAGTCGATCGCCTATTCCAAGGAAGGCCAGAGCGGCACCGCCATGGCGCGCCTGATGGAACGCCTCGGCATCGCCGAGCAGATGAAGGCCAAGACCGTGCTTGAGACGCGCTCGGGCATGACCGCCGCAAACGTGGTCGAGGGCAAGGCCGAGCTCGCCTTCGTGCTGATTAGCGAAATCCTGCCCATCGCCGGTGCGGAGAATGCAGGCCCCCTGCCGGCCGAACTGCAGACCTACGTGGTGTTCACCGCCGGTATCAGCCCCGGCGCGAAGAACGCAGCCGCCGCGAAGAGCCTGATCGATTTCCTCAAGGCGCCAGCCGCAGCCCCGGTCATGGAAGGCCAAGGGGCTGGAGCCGGCCTGAGATCTACTTCGCGGCGACGCCCGCGTCCCTCAAGACCTTGCCGTAGCGTTCCGTGTCGCTCTTGATGATCGCGTCGAACTGCTCGGGCGTGGTGGGAGACGGGAATCGAGCCGTACTTGGTCAGCCTGTCGCCCACGTCGGCCATTTTCAGAACCACGCCGACGTCCTGGCTGACCTTGGTGAGGATCGCGCGCGGCGTCCCGGCCGGCGCCATCAGGCCGAACCACGACTCGTACTTGTAGTCCGGCACCGCGGCTTCCGCGATGGTCGGGACGTCCGGAAGCTGGGGAGCGCGCTTGTCGGAATTGATCGCGAGCGCGCGCACCTTGCCGGCGGTGCTCAGCTCGCGGGCGTTCGGAATGGGGGCAAAATACATCTGCACGTCGCCGCGGATCACGGCTGTGGTCGCGTCCGGCACGCCCTTATAGGGAACGTGCACGATGTTGATCCTGGCCTGCTGCCGGAAAATCTCGGCGGACAGGTAGGACGTGCTGGCGAGGCCCGCCGAGGAGAAATTGAGCTTACCGGGCGAGGCGCTCGCCAGCGCGATGAATTCCCTGAGCGTCTTCGCCGGAAGATCGGCGGGCACGATCGCGACCAGCGGCACCGACGCGATGACCGTCACCCCGGCGAAGTCCTTCACCGGATCGAACTGAACGTCCTTGTTGATGACGGCCGCGATGGTGTGGCCGTTGGAGGTCAGCATCAGAGTGTGGCCGTCGGCCGCGCTCTTCGCCACCGACGTCGTCCCGGGAAGGCCGGGCTTGTTTTCCACGATCACCACCTGCTTCCACATCGGGCCGAGCTTGTCGGCGATCACGCGGGCCATGCCGTCGGTGATGCTGCCGGCGCCGAACGGGACGACGATCGACACCTGCCGGGCCGGATACGACTGCGCCGCCGCCTGGTATGGCGCGAGCGCGCCGGAGCAGGCCAGAGTGACGACCCCCATTGCGAACCCGTACTTGCGAATCTGCCTCATGGGACTTCCTCCTTGATTTAGACAAACCTGTGGGAAGTCTACACGCGAATGGCAGATCGTTGGCTATTGGGGCACAATCGCTTGCACCATGGCCATTACTTTCAACGAGAGGACCGTGGACGCCCAGTCCTTCGGCGTCAACGCATACCGCCAGCGCTTGCTCACCGAAGCCCGGGTGAAAGGCACCCACGTGCTGCTCGACCGCTGGACGCTAGCCCCGGGGGCCGTGATCGAGCTTGGCCTCGCCGCCCGCGACCTCGCGTGGTTCCAGCTTCTCGAGGGCGAAGCGACGTTGTCGAGCGCTGCCGGCTCGCAGTCCATCACTGCCGACCACGTCGCTTTCCTGCCGCCGGGATTTCGCGGCACGCTGGCCGCGCACAACGACGCGGTGGTGCTCTACGCCGAGCTTCCGGACGCCGCGCGCTTCGACCCGCGACTCGTCGCCGAACCGCCCCAACTCAGAATCGTGGACTGGACGCGCGAGCCCGTGCTCGACTCCGAGCATGACGCGCGAAAGCGGATTTACCTGGCCACGCCCAAGCTCTTCGGCACCAGGGCGATCAAGGGCGAGATAATCATCTACCCGGCGGGCACCCAAGCCTCAAACCACCATCATGAAGGCGCCGAGCATTTCATGTACGTGCTCGCCGGCAGCGGCACCGCGTGGGCGAACGAGCAGCCGTTTCACGTCGAAAAGGGCGATTTGATCTGGTACGCGGACCGCGAGCGCCATTATCTGAAAAGCGACCCTTCGGAGGAGATGCGCTTCGTCGAGTACTTCGTGCCGGGCGAGTGCACGACGATCTGGGCACCGGGAGTGCCGGTGTGCACCTGGCGGCCGACCGGGAAGGACATACGGGGCCGCACGCCCACGCGCGAGATCACCAAGCACAGCTCCGCCGACTTTTCGGTCCCGCAGGACGTTTAGAGCCTCCTGGCCGATCGGCGCTTTTCCCACTCGCCGATGTAATCGATGCTCGCGCGACCGCGGATCAACCCGGCAACAGAGCGCCGATGGTCTCGAGTGCGAAGCGCGCAAACCCGGCGATCAGTACCGCAACGCCCACTGAGAGCGACACTGAGAAAAACGCTTCGCGGCGGCCGATGGTCTTCAGCATCGCCGCAAAAGTGGAAATGCACGGCACGTAGAAAGTCAGGAACAGCAGGAACGTGATGATCTGGATCGCGTTGAGGTAGCGATCGATCTCGAAGCCCCCGAGCGCCTGGTAGATCATCAGCAGGGACAGCTCCTTGCGCAGCACGCCGAACAGGATCGGCACGCCCAGCACCGCCGGCAGCCCCAGCCACCACGTGGTGACGGGCGTGAGCAGCAAGTTGATCACGCGATCGGCGCCGACGTGCGCGAGCAGCGCCAGCACCACGCTGCCGCCCACCAGCAGCGGCGTGACGATGGTCAGGATGTCCCGCGTGCGCACCCAGGTCTCGCGCAGCAGCGCCCGCCCGCGCGGCAGCCGGTAGGGCGGGATCTCCTGCACCTGGCCGGGCCCGCCGCGCGGGTAGCGGCGCCGCAGCAACTGCCCGAGCACTGCGATCACCAGCAGGGTGAGCAGGAAAATCGCGAACACGCCGAGGCCGCCCAGATACTTGCCGGCGAGCGCGAGAATGATGGCCGAGCGCGCGGAACACGGCACGAAGGTCACCAGCAGCGAGGCGACGATGCGCTCGCGGCCGGTGCTGCCCGCGCCGATGGCCGCGATCGCGGGGACGTTGCATCCCAGCCCGAGGAGAAACGGCACCGCCACGCCGCCGTGCAGGCCGAGACGGTGAAAGCCGCGATCCACCGCAAAGGCGATGCGCGCCATGACGCCCGCCTCTTCGAGCGCGACCAGCAGCAGCACCAGCGGGATCATGTACGGCACCACGATGCCCGCCAGCCCGATCAGGCCGTCGGCCACCGCGCGCCCGATCACGCCCGCGGTGGAGTCCGGCCGCCACGCCGACACCCATTCGACGAGCCGCGCCGACGTCACCGCGTCGATCCAGGTGCTGACGTAGAAAACCACGAACAGCACGCCGGCGAACACGGCGACGCTGCCGATGAAGCCCCAGCGCGGGCTCAGGAACAGCTCGTCGAGCCGGTGCGCCAGCC
Source organism: uncultured beta proteobacterium (assembly GCA_963699535.1). GTDB lineage: Bacteria > Pseudomonadota > Gammaproteobacteria > Burkholderiales > SG8-39 > VBDM01. The sequence goes on from CAVOUJ010000020.1 coordinate 106,444, forward strand.
CCGCCCTGCGCGCGGCGCCCCAAGCCGCGTCGCCGCTTCGAACAGCGAGCGCCGCCCGGTGGTGGCGGTCGGCGTGCAGTTCGTCGGGCAGCGGGCGCGGCAGCGTCTGCTCGGCGACCGCGAGCAGCCGCCGCACCTCGGGCAGGCGCTCGGGAAAATGCTGCTCCAGCTCATCCAGAAAATAGCGGTCGCCCTCGGCGATGCGCGTCGCAAGCAGCTGAGCCGGCACGCGGAACGCGCGCTGGATCTCGGCGGCCGCCAGCGCCGCGGCAAGCGGCTGCAACCGCTCCATGATGTGCTGGCTGGCCGACTGCGCAGGCGGGTACTCGCCTTCGCGCACGGCATTCACTGCCGCGCGGAACAGTTCCGAGATGCCGTGGCCCATGATGGCGACGGTCGGCACCACCGGTACGCCGAGCTGCGCGCTCAGCGCCCTGGCGTTGACGTAGAGCCCGCGGTCCTGCGCCTCGTCCGTCTTGTTGAGCGCGACGAGCAGCGGGCGGCCGAACTGCGCGAGCTCCAGCGTGAGCTCGAGATGGCGCTCGAGCGCCGTGGCGTCGATCACCTGCACGATGACGTCGGGCGGCGAAAACGGCGCCGGCGGCCCCTCGGGCTCGTGCACCGATACCGGGGGACGCTCGTCTCCCCACAGGAGGTATTTCAGCGTGGCGCGGTCGTCGCTCTCGGGTTGGCGCAGCGAATGCACGCTCGGCAGATCGATGACGCGCGCCTCATCGAGGCCGATCTGCACCGCACACTCATCGTACGCGCTGCGCGTGCCGGCCAGCGCCCCGCTCTGCACCGAGGTGCTCGACACGGCGGCGAACAGCGTGCTCTTGCCGCTCCCGGGCAGGCCGACCAGCGCGATGCGCAGGCGCCGCTCGCCGCGGTACAGCGGGCCGCGCAGCGGAATCGTGGTGGTGTGAACCGTCTGCTTTTTCATCGCGCCCGGCTGGAGGATGCGCCCGCTCGTGTCCCTGACCGGAGAATACATCGGTCTCCGGTGAAATGGGGATCGGCCGCCATTTACGTTAGCATGGCGCCGTGCCGCGATTTTTCATCTCATTGTGCGCCGCGCTGCTCGCGTCGGCGGCCCTTGCGCAGGCTCACACGCCCGCCTGGATCGAGCGCAGCAACCGGATCGCCGAAGAGGTGCTGCGCGACCGCGGGCAGTTCTTCCCCGAGTGGCCGTCCTCGTCCGGGCTGGAGGAATTCGACACCGCGGTAGCCGACTACGGCCCGAACTACATCGGGCGGGCGCTCGCGCAGACGGAGAAGCGCCTCGCCGCCCTGCGCGCCCTGCACGCCGCCGAGACCGACCGCAAGGTGCGCGAGGACCTCGAGATCCTGATCGACTCGCGCGAGCAGGCGATCGAGACCCTGCGCCTGGAACGCAGGCACCTGATCGACTATGTGTTCGCTCCCGGCACGGTCAACTTCGGCCTCTCCACCCTCCTCGACCCGCAGAACCGGCCCGAGCGGCAGGCGCGCGCCCTGGTGCGCCTGAAGCGCTATGCGGGCCTGGTCCCCGGCACGATTCCCATCGCGACTCAGGCGCGCGCTCGCACCGAGGAGGAGCTGGCGAGGCCGGGTCTGATCGGCCCCTATGCCGAAGATGTGAGGCAGCAGCTCAACAAGACCGAGTTCTTCCTGAAGGGCCTCGCCGCGCTCTTCGCGAAGGCGAAGCTCGAAGGCTGGCAGGCGGACTTCGAGGTACTCTCAAAGCAGCTGCGCGAGTACAACGAGTGGATGCGGAAGAACGCTGCTGCCGCGCGCGCGAGCGGACATCCGCCTGCCCCCCGCGCTCTACGCGAACCGGCTGAAGCGGGCGGGGGTGGCGATCACGCCCGAAGAGCTGATCGAGCGCTCGGCGGCGGACTTCCAGGAAGTGCGCGATCAAATGCAGGTGCTGGCGAAAGCGATCGCCGCGCGGAGGAAACTCGCTTCGGCAGACTACCGCGAGGTGCTCAGGGAGATCAAGAAACGCCAAGTCGAGCCCGGGGCGATGCTCGGCATGTACCGCGGCGTCCTCAAGAACATCGAGGCGATCGTCCGCCGCGAAAGGCTCGTGAGCCTGCCTAACCGCGAGGCCGCGATCCGCTTCGCGACCGAATCCGAGGCGGCACGGCAGCCCGCCCCGCAGATGCGCATCCCGCGACTGATCGGCAACAAGGGGGAGTACGGCGAGTTCCTCATCACGCGCTCCAACCCGCACGCGAAGACGGGCGCGAAGATGGACGATTTCAGCTACGAGGCCGTCGCCTGGACCCTGACCGCGCACGAGGCGCGCCCCGGGCACGAGCTGCAGTTCGCCTCGATGGTCGAGCGCGGCGTGTCGACGGCGCGGGCCATCTTCGCCTTCAACAACGCCAACGTCGAGGGCTGGGCGCTGTACGCCGAGGCCCTGGTGCTGCCCTACATGCCTCCGGAGGCGCAGCTCGTGTCGCTGCAGTGGCGGCTGCTGCGCATGGCGCGCGCCTTTCTCGACCCGATGGTGAACCTCGGTCAAATCACGCCGGCCGAGGCGAAGCGCATCCTCATGGAAGAAGTCGTGCTCTCGGAGCCCTTCGCCCAGCAGGAAGTCGACCGCTACGCCTTCGAGATGCCGGGCCAGGCCACAGCGTACTACTACGGCTACCTGCAACTGCGGTCGCTGCGCACCCGGGCGGAGATCGCGCTCGGGCCGAAGTTCGACCTCATGGCCTTCAACGACTTCATCATCGCCCAGGGGCTGCTGCCGCCGCGCGTGCTCGAGCGGGCGGTGATGGAGGAATTCGTGGGGGAGCGAAGCGCCAAGCCGGCGCCGTGAAGTCGATCGCCTTCCGTGCGATTCGCCTCAACGGCGACCTAGCGAACCCGACGCGGTAACTGCGCGCGCAGGGTGCGCACTTCGGCCTCCAGCGCGCGTATGCGCTCGAGCAAGCCCACCGCCAGCGACAGGGCGTTGGCGTCCAGGTCGAAGCTCGCGTGCAGGCGCTGCGCGATGCGCGCGGTCACGACGCACTCGCCGCTGAAAGTCCATTGCGCCCCCCGCGGATCGTTCGGGGCGAGAGCGCCGTACTCCACCAGCTCCCGCAACTCGTCTTCGGCGAGGCCGGACAGGCTCGCAAGCTCGGCGAGCGAGACTTCGCAGTGCGCGTCGAGCCAGGTCGTCTCAGTGAGCTTGGCGTTCATGTCTGCCTTCCTCCTCGAAATGGCCGCGCGGATTGAAGCTGGCGCCCTCCGCCAGTTGCTGATACAGCGCGCGCTCCTTGTCACTCGCGGCGCCCGGGACGACGATCTGCGCGATCGCGTACAGGTCGCCCGCGCCTTGGTGCGGCCTGGGGAGCCCGCGATTGACGAGCCGCAGCTTCTGTCCCGCCTGGGTTCCCGGCGGCACCTTCATCTGTACCGTCCCGCCCAGGGTAGGCACCATGACGGTCGCGCCGAGCACGGCTTCCCAGGGGGCAAGGGGCAGATCCAGATAGAGGTCGTGGCCGCTCGCGCGAAAGAGGGGATGCGGGTGCAGCGCAATGTTGAGGTACAGGTCGCCGTCGGGCCCGCCGTTGAGACCCTTGCCGCCCTGCTCCTTCAGGCGCAGCCTCTGCCCGTCGGTGGCGCCTTTGGGAATGCGCGCCTTGAACGAGCGCGGCACGCGGCGCGCGAAGCCGCTCCCGTCGAATTCGGGAACAGCGAGCTCCAGATCCACCGTCGCGCCCCGGTAGGCGTCCTCGAGGCTGATGTGGGCCGTGACCTCGTAGTCCTGCCCCGGGATGGGCATCGTGCCACGCGGACCGCCGCGCCCGGTGAAATGCTCGAACAGATCCGAGAGATCGATGCCCTCGAACGCCTCCCCGAATCCGCCGAACTGCCGACCCCAGTCGGGCGGTGGCCGGAAATCCTCGCCGGGCGCGTGCCTGCCGAGCTGGTCGTAAGCGGCGCGCTTCTCCGGATCCTTGAGCGTCGCGTAGGCTTCGGCAACGTCCTTGAATTTCGCCTCGCCCTGCGGGTCTTTCGAGACGTCCGGATGGTACTTGTGCGCGAGCTTGCGGTAGGCCTTCTTGATCGCGTCCGAGTCGGCGTTGCGCTCGACGCCGAGGATGGCGTAGTAGTCTTTGTATTTCATGACTCGCGGATTGTAGGCGAGATCGACCTGCGCGGAGCATTGGGGTTCGTTCCCATTTACGTTAGCATGGCGGCACCATGCTGAGACTGCTCCTTGCCTTGTGTGCGGCGCTGCTCGCCGCGCCTGCGGGCCTGGCGCAGCAGAACTACCCGCAGAAGCCGATTCGCTATGTCGTGCCCTTCCCCGCCGGCGGCATCGCCGACGTGTTCGCGCGCATCATCGGCGGCCATTTGAGCCAGGCCTGGGGCCAGCCGGTGGTGGTGGAGAACCGCGCCGGGGCGGGCGGCAACATCGGCGCGGAGATCGTCGCGAAGGCACCGCCCGACGGCTATACGATCCTGATGGGGAGCATCGGCACGCAGGCCTTGAACGCGAGCCTGTACTCCAAGATGCCCTACGACTCGGTGAAGGACTTCACCCCGATTGCGCTCGCGATCGAAGCGGAGAGCCTGCTCGCGCTGCATCCTTCCGTCGCCGCGAATACCCCGCCCGAGCTCATCGCCCTGGCCCGTGGCGGGAAACTCACTTGCGGCTCGGCGGGCGTGGGCACCACCAGCCACCTCGCCTGCGAGCTGTTCAAGTCCATGGCGAAAGTGGATGTCACCCACGTGCCCTACAAGGGCAACGTGCCTGCGATCACCGATCTATTGGCCGGCCAGACCTCTATGGTGTTCGCCACCATGCCCACCGTCCTGCCGCACGTCAAAGCGGGGAAACTCAAAGGCGTCGCTGTCCTCGGCAAGGGGCGTCTGCCCGCCACACCCGAGATCCCGGCGCTCGCCGAAACCCTGCCGGGATTCGAAGTCAACAACTGGGTCGGCGCCTTCGGCCCGGCCGGGTTGCCGCCTGCCATCACCGCGAAACTCAACGCCGAAATTATCGCCGTCATGCGCACCCCCGACGTCCAGCAGCGGCTATTGAACGAAGGCGCACGGTTTACGTCGATGACGCCGGGGCAGTTCGGGGAGTTTGTTGCTGTGCAGACGACGAAGTGGGGAAAGTTGATTCGCGAAGTCGGTATACGCGCCGATTAGCTTGGCGCGCGCGGCCCTAGATAGCGCTTCGAGGTCAAAGTGGCGTAAGGGCATCACCCGGGCGAGCGATCGCCGCCCCGACGCAGGTTGAATGCAGACGGTTCGTTGGAGCCGTCGGGCCAGGCAAACCTCCGTGACCAGCAATAGGCCTTGAAATCGCCTTCCTCGCCCCAACACGCGGCAAATGGGCGGAACAACCGACGATATCAGAGGCAGGTCGAAGGCAGAGACCTACCAGAAGTACGCTCAGCTTGCCGAAGACTCCGGAGGCATGTTCTCAGACTTCTCCCCGGATCCTGAGCACAAGAAAGAATGCAAGGCGCGTATGGTGCAGGACTCAGAAACCGGGGAATGGGTCCTCCACTTCCATTGGCACACTTAGGTATGCCAGTGGTGCTGTGTGGTCCCCGGGAAAGGCAGTCACTTGAAAGCCATTTTGAAGGGACTGCTGACCAGAGCAAAGCGGATCGCGGCAAGTGAATCGAGGCCGCGCAAAGGCGGTTCGCGAGTGTTCGAGTAGGAAGTAAAGCGAAGACTTTCGGAGCGCGAAGGCATCGGTACCCGAGCTACAACGGTCGCCCGATCGCTCCGGGGCAAGCTCCATGTCGAAGCTCCTCTGCTGGGGTGCGATTCCCCTTAAGAGCTCTGGTCGAAGGACCTAGGCCTCTCGGGTGGTTGGTGTTGGCTCGGGCAACATCAACCATTCGACCTAACCTGCCCGCCTCATCTTGACATTCGATGATATTCAAGTATTCTACATAACTTGGAATACATGAATAACTGAATATGGCGAAGGCCCACCTAAAGACTAAACGCGGTACAACGATAGTAATTGAAGGTACTGCCTCGGAAGTGGCGACATTGGTGAAGCAGTTCGAGGGGGAAGGCACCCCTTCTGCTCCCGAATCCGAGCGTAAGCGTTCCAAAGGAGCAAGCGCCAAACCGACCCCGGTGAACCTAATTAGCTCTCTCATTGACGGAAGCTTCTTCAAGAAGCCTAAAGACTTAGGAAGCGTAAAGATTGCCTTGCAGGAACTTGGGCACCACTACCCGGTGACTTCGTTGTCGCCAGCGCTGCTTCGACTGGTGCGCAAGCGGCAACTGCGCCGGCTTAAGGACAAGAAGCGCTGGCTATATACAGGATAACTGGGGGTGACGATGAAACAGCATTCGGCTGTGGTGACGACGGCTACTGCCGCTTTGAAGTTGTGCTGGGAGAAAGGCTTCTTTCGCAACTGGAGAACTAGGGGTGCAGTGGAAACCGAGCTTGGGCGGCTCGGCTACCACTTTTCAGGCCCGGAGCTCGGAATGGCTCTCATGCGCGCACCGCACCTCACCAGGAAAGGGCCCAAAGGGAAATATCAGTACATTCAGAAGTACCCCTTTGTGGCCGAGCGGGGTAGTTCGAAGATATCGGCGAAGGCCGCAAGCAAAGGGAGAACTCTGTGAGGGCCAAGCTCAAATCAGGAAACTATGAGATCGAAGCAGAGGGCAGGAAAGCGGAGGTAGACAAGCTACTCGAAGACTGGTGGAAGCGCTTGAATGTTGCAAACCCGGCACGCGAAGCTCCGGCTCCGAAGCGGTCACCGAAAGCCAAAGGTAGGACCTCACACTCTGGCAACGGAGGTGACGGAACCAACTTCGATCCAATCCCCTTAACCAATACGATCAAAGAGGATGCTCGACACTCAACGTATGAGGCACACGTTCTTCACAAGAAGGACATGTACAACAAGATCGCTTTGGTTTGTCTGGTCGCCGGCAAACCCCTTACGTCCGGCGAAATCGCGAAGACTCTTCAAGCTTTGGACCTCAAGGCAGATCAAGGAAACGTATCCCGCGCTATCAAAGCGAATAGCGGGAAGTTTCTGTCGACGTCAGTTCGTAAGAAGGGTGCAGCGCCCCCAAGGTACAAGCTCACATCCAAGGCTCGCAAGGAGTTCGATGCATGGTTGGCCCAACAGAAATGATCTTTAGTACGAACAAGGAGGCATCTTGCTGACGCTTCAGCAATTGAAACAAGCTGTCCACAAGAAGAACATCACGAAAACCGACTCTGCACTTCTCTGCGTTGGAGCAGGAGGTGCCAAAGCCGTCCCTACCGCTGCGGTTCGAAAGCTTGCCCTCGATGCCGGGGTGAAGGGAGCGAAGGAGATAAACTTTTCCGCACACCTGAATTCTGCTGAGGACAAAGTATTCCTAACAAGCGAGGGCTGGGAACTAACAGACATTGGCCTAAAGTACGTCGCCGGCCTGGCCGCTGCGGAGTTATCAGGGTCACCGGCAGCGGTGGAAGCACAATCACTCCGCGAGCTTCTGCCCAAGCTAAAGAGTGACGGCGCGCGAGCTTTTGTTCTCGAAGCTGTGGTTTGCGCAGAACAGTCGCTACATCGGGCGGCTGTCGTGTTGTCTTGGGTTGGTGCAATGGCGCTGCTGCAAGATCGTGTAGTCCGAAAGCACTTGAAAGCCTTCAACACCGAAGCGAAAAAGCGCGACGCAAATTGGCGACCAGCGAAAACCGTTGACGATCTTGGTCGAATAAGGGAGGCGACTTTCCTCGAGATTGCCGCTTCGATTTCAATGATCGGGAAGAACGTGAAGCAGGAGTTGGACGTATGCCTGAAGCTGAGAAACAGTTGTGGGCATCCCAATACACTCAAGGTCGGTCCAAATAAGGTCGCGGCGCATCTCGAAACGCTCGCGCAGAACGTATACGCTGTTTTCTAGCTGATCTGAGACCGGAAAGTTATGCGCAGGTGCTGGTGCCACTCCAGCCCGTCTGAGGCGTTTCGGCCCAGGAAATAATCGGGCGTTTTCGAGCTGCAGCCGATCCCGGAGAGCTTCGCCACCTTGTGCGGCAGGATGTCGAGCTCGAAGAAGGCCTGGATGAGCGCAGCCGAGATCGAGTCGTGGCCGCAGCCGGCGCACAAGCATCAAGCATTGGCCACGGATTCTGCATGCGTGGCGACTGAGTGAGCCAATGCGGTAATCCTGTCGCGGTGTGCTGCGCAGATTGGGACCAGTCTGAGTTCGTTCATAAATCTCAAACGCTCTACTCCTTCGGAATATCCAGCGACTTGATGATCTCCCTCCATCGTCCGAACTGTGCGGTCTGGTAGGCCGCAAATCGCTCGCCGGTTAGTTCCCCCGGCTCCACGACGATCGCGGCGAATTTCTCCCGCACCGACGCTTGTCCGAGCACCGCCCGGAATTCTTCGCCGAGTCTCTGAACGATGTCGCGCGGCGTGCCCTTCGGAACGTAGGCCCCGTAGTACATTGTGGTGTCGAAGCCCGGATACCCCAATTCCGCCATCGACGGCACGTCAGGCAGCACTTCGAGCCGCGAAGATTTTGCCACGGCAAGCGCCCGCAGTTTCCCCGACCGGATGTGCGGCAGCGATGACCCGATGAAATCGAACATCATGGTCAGTCGGTCGCCGAAGATGTCCTTGTGCGCATCGACCGCGCCTTTGTACGGGACCTGGATCATGTCCACGCCCTCCGCCTTTTTCAGCATAGACGCGGAGATGTTCGCGGTCGAGCCGTTGCCCAGCGACCCGTAGGTCACCGCGCCGGGCTTCGACTTGGCCAGGGCGATCAAATCCTTGAAGGTCTTCAAAGGCGACGAGGCATTCACGACCAGCACCAGAGGCACGGAGGCGACGAGTGCCACAGGCTCGAAATCCTTCTGCGAATCGAAAGGCATTTTCGAATACACGAAGGTGTTGACGATCATCGTTCCGGAGGTGGAGAGGAGCAGGTTGTAACCGTCCGGCGCCGAATGCGCTCCGGCGGTCGCGCCCACCAAGCCGCTCCCGCCCGGGCGGTTCTCCACCACCACCGGCTGCTTCAGCCGCGCCGCGAGCTCCGAACTGACCACGCGCGGAATGATGTCGCCCACGGTTCCGGGCGCCGCGACCGTGATGAAGCGTATCGGCCGCGTCGGATAGGTCTGCGCGCTCGCTCCCGTGACAACTAGGGCGCCTGCGAGAAGCATGCCAATCGATTTCTTCATCCGCCCTCCCCTAGGACCACAATTGCTTCGTAGCCAGCTCCGCCCCTTCGCGCATCGCTTCGAACTTCGCCCACACCACGGTCGGGTGCACCTCCGTATGATAGGTCGCCTGCGAGGAGAACCCGCAGTCGGCGCCCGCGATGACGTTTTCGCGACCGACCAGCTTCGCGAACCGGACCAGGCGCTCGGCGATCAGGAGCGGATGCTCGACGATGTTGCTCGCGTGGGTGATCACCCCCGGAATGATCACCTTCCCCTCGGGGAGCCTGACCGATTCCCACAGGTGATATTCGTGCTCGTGGCGCGGGTTGGCGGCCTCGAAGCTGTACGCGCCGGCGTTGACCCTCAGCATGTAGCCGACGACGTCCGAGAGCGCCGCCTCGTGGATGCGCGGACCCTCGTTGATTCCGTAGCAGGTGTGAAAGCGCACCTTCTCCGGTGAAATGCCCTCGAGGCTCGCGTTGACCGCCTCGACATACATCGCGGCCCGCTTCTTCTTCTGGGCGGCGTCGAGCGCCGGGTCGGCGAAGATGTCCGAGAGAAACGGGTCATCCACCTGCAGGTAGAAGCCCGCATCGACGATGGCTTTGTACTCGGTGCGCAGCGCCGCGCCGACCGCGTGGAAGAACTCCTCCTCGCTGCGGTAGTACTCGTTCGTTCCGACACCGCTCGGCGCCACCGCCGGCATGAAGGCGCCGTGCGCGCCCAGCCGCCGCCTTGAGATTGGCGATGTCGCGCTGCAAGGCCTCCTCGCCGCGGTACTTGACCGGCCCGATGCAGACCAGCGGCACGACCGGCGCGACCGCCCCGCCCATCATCGCTTCCCTGAAATACTTCTCGTAGTACTCCGGAAAGGCCGCGACCTCGGCGGGGAACAACTTTCCGCTTCTGCCGCGGCCGCGCCTCGAAACCATCGAGCCGCTCGCGCACGTAGGAAAAGAAGCCGGGCTTGGACTGCTCGCCGTCGCTGACGATGTCGATGCCGGTCTCGACCTGCTTCTTCACGCACTCGGCGACCGCGCTCTTCACGCGCCGGTCGTAGGCGGCCTTGTCGTAGGCGCCACCCGAGACCTTCGCCTTCATCAGGTCGAGCAGGTCTTCGGGCCGCGGCAGGCTGCCGACGTGGGTGGTGAGGATGCGACCGGAGCTTCGCTGCATGGCTCGGAGTTTAACCGCTCCGCGGGGCGTTGCGTCTCTCGGGCCGGGCTGGCGGCCGCCGCCGTTTCCCAGTAGTCTCTTATCCATTATCGATGACCAGGGAGACGAGCATGAGCCATTCCACAAAGCGAAGAGACGTCCTCAAGGTCGGAGCGCTCGCGGCCGTGGCCTCGAGCTTTCCCTCCATCCTGCGCGCGCAGTCGAAGGAAATCGTGATCCTCGGCCTGTGGGACCAGACCGGGGCGTTCGCCGACGTCGGGCCGCTCAACGACCGCGGCATGCGGATGGCGCTCGAGGAGCGCGACATGAAGATCCTCGGCAAGCCGATCAAGTACATCACGCGCGACGGCGCCACGCAGGCCGGCGCGTCTACCCGGCGCGCCGAGGAAGCGATCGACGGCGACGGCGCGCGCTTCGTGATCGGCCCCTGGTCGTCGGGCGTCGCGCTCGCGGTGTCCGAGGTGGCGAAGCGCAAGAAGGTGGTGCACCTCTTTTCCGGCGGCACCGAGGACATCTCCGGCAGCCGCTGCCACCGCTATTCCTTCCAGTGGGCGGCGAGCCCCTACACCGCGGCGAAGACCGTGGTGGACAACTTCATGAAGGCCAACCCCAAGGCGAAGCGCTGGCACCTGCTGGTCGCCGACTACGCCTTCGGCTGGTCGGTGGAGAAGTACATCAAGGAGGTCGGCAAGACCCACGGCATCGATTTCGTCGGCGCCGACCGCCATCCGCTCGGCGAGCGCGAGTTCTCCAACTACGTGCAGAAGGCCGCGGCCAACAAGCCCGACGTGGTGGTGATGATCAACTTCGGCGGCGACGCGGTCGCCGGTGCGCGCGAGATCTTCAACTTCGGCCTCACGCCGAAGATTCCGCTGATCATGTCCTGGTCCTCGGGCGTCGAGGAGCTGGTGCAGCTCGCCCCCGAGATCCGCGAGAACCTGTGGGTCGGCTCGAACTTCTACTACACCGCGGACACGCCGGCGGCGAAAGCCTTCGTCAAGAACTACCAGTCGAAGTTCAAGCTGCCGCCGGGCTACGCGCCCTCGGCCGCCTACTCGATGACGCGCATGCTGCTCGCCGGTTTCGACAAGGCGAAGTCCGACGACGTGCAGGCCGTGGTCAAGGCGCTCGAAGGCCTGGAGATGAACGACATCGTCGGGCCGATGCGGGTGGACGGGGCGACGCACCAGACGCTGCGCCCCTACTTCTTCCTGCGCTGCAAGCCGAAGTCGGCGATGAAGCACGAGCTGGACTTTGCCGACGTGGTGGCCACCGGAAACACGCCGCTGCCGAAGGAATACGCGGCCTGCAAGGACATCGGCAGCTTCTGAGTCCGCCTTTCCGGGCTGCCTTTTCCGGGGCCGCGCTCTGACGCCCTTATTCGGCCAGATCCTCAACGGGATCGCGACGGGGATGCTGTATGCCCTGATGGGGCTCGGCCTGTCGCTGATCACGGGGATCCTCAACATCCCGAACTTCGCCCACGGCGCGCTCTTCGCCGTGGGCGCCTATCTTCTCGTCACGGCGGTCAATGTCCTGGGCAACTTCTGGATCGGCCTCGTCGTGGCCCCGCTCGGAGCGGCGCTGCTCGGCCTGGCGATCGAATACCTGGGGATACGCCGGCTCTACGCAGCGGGGCACGACTACCAGCTGCTCTTCACCTTCGGCCTTGCGCTCATCCTCTCCGAGGCCATCATTCTCGTCTGGGGGCCGGTCGGCATCAGCCACCTGCCGCCTGCGATCCTGCGCGGCGGAGTCGACCTCGGCTTCACGTTCTATCCGAAGTACCGCCTGTTCGTGATGGTGGTGGCGGGGCTGCTCATCTTCCTCACCTGGCTGTTCCTCGAAAAGACGCGCTACGGCGCGATCATGCGCGCCGGCATCGAGAACAAGGAGATGGTGTCGCTGCTCGGCATCGACATCCATTGGCTGTTCACTGCCGCCTTCGCCATCGGCGCCTACCTCGCCGGCATTGCGGGTGCGCTCACCGCTCCGATCCGGGGCCTGTCGCCGGGCATGGGTGTGGACATGCTCGGCATCGCCTTCGTCGTGGTCGCGCTCGGCGGCCTGGGGAACCTGCTCGGCGCGATCGGCGCGGGGCTGCTGATCGGCGTGGCGCAGGCGATCGTCGCGGCCTACTGGACGGAGGCCTCCACCGCAGTGATCTATGCAGTGATGGCGGCCGTGCTCCTGGTGCGCCCCCAGGGCCTGTTTGGCATCCGCTAGGCGGAGCGGCATCCCATGAACAGGAAAACGCTGGCCATCCTTGCCGCCGTGGTCGTACTGCCGCTGGTGCTGCGCCCGGCCATCGCCGCGGAGATCTGGATCTTCGCGATCTTCGGCTTAGGCCTCAACCTGCTGCTCGGCTACACCGGGCTGCTTTCCTTCGGCCAGTCGACGTTCTTCGGCTCGGCGGCCTACGTCGCGGGCTGGCTCCTCAAGCACTACGGCATCAACGTCTTCCTCGCGCTCGGCACGGGCGTCTTCGTCGGCGCGGCCTCCGCGGCGCTCGTCGGCTACCTCTGCGTACAGCGCTCGGGCCTGTACTTCATCATGCTCACCTTCGCGCTGAACCAGCTCTTCTACTTCGTCGCCTACCAGTGGACGAGCGTCACCGGCGGCGAGGACGGCATGCCCGGCATCCCGCGGCCCGGCGCGTTCCTCGGCATCGACTTCAGGGATCCCCTGCCCTACTACATCTTCGTGTCGGCGCTGTTCCTCGTCTCGCTCTGGATCATGAAGCGCATCGTCGAGTCGCCGCTGGGCAAGATCCTGCAGGCGATCCGCGAGAACGAGCTGCGCGCCGAGGCGGTGGGCTACAACGTGGCGCGCTTCAAGCTGCTCGCCTTTGTCGTCGGCGGCGCCTTCTCCGGCCTCGCCGGCGTGTTGTACGCGATGCTCTTCGGCATCGTGCCGCTGGAGGCGATCAGCTTCGTCACCTCGGGCAACGTCGTCTTCGCCACCCTGATCGGCGGCTCGGGCTCCCTCTACGGGCCGATCATCGGCTCGTTCGTCTTTATCTGGCTGTCCGAGTCCGTCAGCACGCTGTGGGCGCGCTGGCCGCTCCTGCTCGGCGTGGCTTTCGTGATCGTGGTGCTCTTTTTCCGCGGCGGCGTCGTCGAGGCCTGGGCGCGCCTCTCCGCGTGGTGGCAGGAACGCAAATGGCGATCCTCGAAACAGAACGGCTGACGAAATCCTTCGGCGCGCTCACAGCGGTCTCGGGTGTGAGCCTCGCAATCGAAGCGGGTACGCTGCACTCCATCATCGGGCCGAACGGCGCGGGCAAGACTACGCTCTTCAACCTGCTCACCGGGTCGCTGCCGCCGAGCTCGGGGACGATCGTGTTCGACGGGCGCGACATCACCGGGACGCCCGCGCACCGCGTCCCCCATCTCGGCCTCGCGCGCTCGTTCCAGCGCACCAACGTGTTCCCGGCCTTTTCGCTTCTCGACAACGTCTGGGTCGCGGCCTTCGCCTGCGGCCCATCGTGGCGGGGGCTCGCGTGGCGGCCCGCCGACCGCTACCCGGAGGTGAGGGCGCGGGCGCTCGCGGCGCTCTCCGACGTCGGGCTCGCGGACAAGGCCGGCCAGCCCGTACGCGAGATCTCGCACGGCGAGCAGCGCCAGCTCGAGCTCGCCATCGCGCTCGCCGCCGCGCCGCGCGTGCTGCTGCTGGATGAGCCGGCGGCGGGCCTTTCGCCCGAGGAGACGCGCAAGCTCGTGGCGCTGGTGCGCGCGCTCAAGGGCCGCTACACCATCGTGCTGATCGAGCACAAGATGGACATCATCATGAACGTCTCGGACCGCATCTCGGTCATGCACTTCGGCAGCCTGATCGCCGAAGGCACACCCACTGAAATCCAGCGCAACCCCGAAGTGCGGCGCGCGTATCTGGGCGGAGTGGCCGCGTGATCCTCGAGATCAGCGGCATCGATACCTATTACGGCCTCGGCCATATTCTCCACGGCTTGTCCCTCAGCGTGGCCGAAGGCGAGGTCGTGGCGCTGCTGGGCCGCAACGGTGCGGGAAAAACGACCACCTTGAGGTCCGTCACCGGCCTCACCCCGCCGCGCGCAGGCGAGATCCGCTACAAGGGCCGGAACATCGCCGGTCTCGACACCCACAGGATCTCGCAGATGGGCATCGCCCTCGTCCCGGAGACGCGCGGCATCTTCTCCTACCTCACCGCGCGCGAGAACCTCGCGATCGCGCAGCGCAAGGGATCGCGCTGGCAGATGGACACCGTGCTCGATCGCTTCCCTGCCCTGCGAGAGCGCCTGGAGAGCAAGGGGCGACTGCTCTCAGGCGGGGAGCAGGAAATGCTCGCCATCGCCCGCGCCCTTATGACCGGCCCTGACCTCTTGTTGCTGGACGAGCCCTCGCAGGGCCTCGCGCCTATGGTCGTGAGCGCAGTGATGGAGACCATCCGGGAGCTGAAGAGCCAGCGCGTCAGCATGCTGCTGGTCGAGCAGAACGCCGAGATGGCGCTGCAGCTCGCCGACCGGGTCTATGTGATCGACCACGGCGCGGTGGTGTTCGAGGGGACGAGCGCCGCGCTGCGCAACGACCGTGGCGTCATGGCGACCTACCTGGGCGTAGGCTGAAGATATGCGGCTCCTCACCTTCTCCACGCAAGACAATCCCGCGCCGCGCGCCGGCCTGCGCCAGGGAAAGCGCATCCTCGATCTCAGCACGCGCGGATGCTCTACGAAGTGTATGAGGACGACAAGGCGTTCGACGCGCACAGCAGACTGCACACTTCAAGAAATACCTCGCCGAGGCGGGGTGCCCCTGGTCGCCTCGCGCGAGCGCCACGTCTGGAAGCGGGCCGCGCCCTGAGCGGGGACTACAGGCCTACCGCAGCGAAGCGTTGATCTTTTCCAGCATCACCGCCCCCGGACACAAGCTCCTTTTCCGAGAGCATGTTGAACGGGGTCTGCACGGTATTGAGGTGGGCGTGGAGGTCTTCGGAATCGGGACTCGAGATAGAGCAAGCCCGGTGACGACCTCCCCTTTCGCCGCGTGCTGCGCCACGTACTCCAGCGCCTTCACGCGGTCGATCGGGTCGTACTCGGGATGGGTCTTGCGCAGGTTGATGATGGAGCCGTCGTGCTGCGGCACGGTGATGACTTCGCCTTCGTTGTAGTCCACGGTGATCGCTTCGCGCGAGGGCCAGAAGTCCAGGCGGTTCACCGCTTCGTTGTGCTCGCGCACGTAGTCGTAGCTCTTGGTCGAGCCCGGGTGGTTGTTGAACGCGACGCAGGGCGAAATCACGTCGATGAACGCCGCGCCCTGGTGCGCGATCGCCGCCTTGACGAGCGGCACGAGCTGTTTCTTGTCGCCGGAGAACGATCCTCGCCACGAAGGTCGCGCCCATGATGAGCGCGAGCGACACGGTGTCCACCGGCTCGTCCGCGTTCACCTGCCCGCGCTTCGCCTTCGAGCCCTTGTCCGCGGTCGCCGAGAACTGGCCCTTGGTCAGCCCGTACACGCCGTTGTTCTCGAGGATGTAGGTCATGTTCACGCCGCGGCGCATGACGTGGGCGAACTGCCCCAGGCCGATCGACGCCGAGTCGCCGTCCCCCGAGACGCCGAGGTAGATCAGCTCGCGGTTGGCGAGGTTCGCGCCGGTGAGCACCGAAGGCATGCGCCCGTGGACGGTGTTGAAGCCGTGCGAGTTGCCGAGGAAATAGTCCGGCGTCTTCGACGAGCAGCCGATCCCCGAGAGCTTCGCCACCCGGTGCGGCAGGATGTCGAGCTCCCAGAACGCCTGGATCAGCGCCGCCGAGATTGAATCGTGGCCGCAGCCGGCGCACAGAGTCGAGACCTTCCCTTCGTAGTCACGTCGCGTATAGCCGACCTTGTTCTTGGGCAGAGTCGGGTGATGTAGCTTGGGTTTCGTGAGGTAGGTCACGCGGCTCTGTCCCTCTTCACGAGCGGCCGCACGTTCAGCGCCGCGACGGTCTCGGCGATCTCGGAAGTAATGAAGCGCGCGGTGATCGGCGTGCCGTCGTAGTGAAGCACCGAGATGAGCGATCGCCGGGTTGATGCCGGCGTCGTTGACGAGCAGCGTCTTCAGCTGCGCGTCGCGGTTCTGCTCGATCACGAACACTTTCGAGTGCGAGGCGACGAAGTCGAAGATCTCGTCCTGGAACGGAAACGAACGGATGCGAAGCGCGTTCACATAGATGCCCTGCCGCGCGAGCGCGTCGAGAGCTTCGGCCATCGCCGGGCTGGTCGAGCCGTAGTAGATCGCACCGAAGCGCGCCGGCTCCTTGGAGGCGTTCAGGATCGGCTTGGGGACGAGCGTCTTGGCGGTCTCGAACTTCTTCAGCAGCCGCTGCATGTTGGCCTTGTAGTCCGCACCCTGCTCCGAGTACACGGCGTAGGCGTTCTTCGAAGTGCCGCGGGTGAAATAGCCACCCTTGGAAGGGTGCGTTCCCGGATAGGTGCGGAACGGAATCCCGTCGCCGTCCACGTCGAGATACCGTCCGAACTCCTTGCCCGCCTCCAGCATTTCGGCGGTCATCACCTTGCCGCGGTCGTACTGGCGGGAATCGTCCCACTTGAGCGGTCGCGGTGAGGCGCTGGTTCATCCCGATGTCGAGGTCGGTCATGAGGAACACCGGCGTCTGCAGGCGGTCGGCGAGGTCGAGCGAGAGCGCCGCAAATTCGAAGCACTCCGCCGGGTCCTCCGGAAAGAGCAGCACGTGCTTGGTGTCGCCGTGACTGGCGTAGGCGCACTTCAGGACGTCGGACTGCTGGGTGCGCGTCGGCATGCCCGTCGAAGGCCCCCCGCGCTGCACGTCGATGATCGTGAGCGGGATCTCGGCAAAGTACGCAAGTCCGATGAACTCGGACATGAGCGAGATGCCCGGGCCCGAGGTCGCGGTGAAGGCGCGCGCGCCGTTCCAGCCCGCGCCGATCGCGATCCCGACCGAGGCGAGCTCGTCCTCGCCCTGCACGATCGCGAACTTGTTCTTGCCGGACTCCTTGTCCACGCGCAGCCTCGAGCAGTACTTCTGGAAGGCCTCGGCGAGGGAGGAGGACGGCGTGATCGGGTACCAGGCGCACACCGTCGCCCCGCCGTAGACGCAGCCGAGCGCCGCCGCGGCGTTGCCTTCCATGAAGATCTTGTCGCCCACGGCGTTCGCCTCGCCTTTCAGCGGGCGGACGCGAATCCCGAGCGGGCACTCGAGGTGCTCGAGCGCATAGGTGCGTCCGAGCTGGAGCGCGTTCAGGTTCGGCTTGAGCAGCGCTTCCTTGCCCTTGTACTGCTCGCCGATCAACTCGGCGATCGCCAGGGGGTCGATATTGAGCAGCGCCGACAACGCACCCACGTAGATGATGTTCTTGAAGAGCTGGCGCTGGCGCGGGTCGCTGTAGGCCTGGTTGCAGATCTCGGTGAGCGGCAGCCCGATGACGTGGATGTCGTCGCGGAACTTCGACTTCGGCAGGGACTTGGTGTTGTCGTAGAAGAGGTAGCCGCCCGGGTCGATTTCCTTCACGTCCTGGTCCCAGGTCTGCGGGTTCATCGCCACCATCAGGTCCACGCCGCCGCGGCGGCCGAGCCAGCCGGACTCGGAGACGCGCACCTCGTACCAGGTCGGCAGGCCCTGGATGTTCGACGGGAAGATGTTGCGCGGCGAAACCGGCACACCCATGCGCAGGATCGATTTTGCGAAGAGCTCGTTCGCGGAGGCCGAGCCCGAGCCGTTCACGTTCGCGAACTTCACGACGAAGGCGTTGACGGACTCGATTCGCTTGGTCATGACGGGAATTGAACTTCGTCCTGGATCGAGTCCCGGCGGCAATCGCGGCCGGTCGCATCCCCGCGCAGCGGGGCCCCTGCTCCCTGCTCATGCCGCCACTCAATACGCTTCGTCATGATGATTTCAGGCCGCCTTCCTCTGCGGCGGGCGGCAGCCGCGCCCCGCGTGGGTCATGTCGAGCAGGAATTTCTGCATGTCCCAGGCCCCCGTGGGGCAGCGCTCGGCGCACAAGCCGCAGTGCAGGCACACGTCCTCGTCCTTCACCATCACCCTGCCCGTCTTCAGGCTCCCCGACACGTACAGGTCCTGGCTCGGGTTCTTCGCCGGCGCCATGAGGCGAGTGCGCAGATCGGCCTCCTCGCCGTTCACGGTGAAGCTGATGCAGTCCATCGGGCAAATATCGACGCAGGCGTCGCACTCGATGCACAGGCGATCGGAAAACACGGTTTGCACGTCGCAGTTCAAGCACCGCTGCGCTTCCTTGAAGCCTGTCGCCGGATCGAAACCCAACTCGACCTCGACCTTGATGCTCTTCAGGGTGATCTTCTTGTCCTTCCACGGCACCGCGTAGCGCGCGTCGGCGGAGATCGCGTTGTCGTAGCTCCACTCGTGGATGCCCATCTTCTGCGAGCTCAGGTTCACGATCGGCGACGGGCGCTCCTTGAGGTCCTCGCCGTGGCAGAGCTTGTCGATCGAGATCGCGGCGTCGTGGCCGTGGGCGACCGCCCAGATGATGTTCTTCGGGCCGAAGGCCGAATCGCCACCGAAGAACACCTTCGGCTGCGTGGATTGCATGGTGACCTTGTCCACGACCGGCATGCCGTACTTGTCGAACTCGATTCCGGCATCGCGCTCGATCCAGGGGAAAGCGTTCTCCTGCCCCACGGCGACCAGCACGTCGTCGCATTCGAAATGCTGGTCCGCTTCTCCGGTCGGGACGAGGCTCCTTCTTCCCTTGTCGTCGTAGACGGCCTTGACCTTCTCGAAGGTCATGCCCGTCAGTCTTGCCGTTCCGGTGCTCGAAGGTCTTGGGAACGAGGTAGTTGAGGATGGGGATGCCCTCGTGCTGCGCGTCCTCCTTCTCCCAAGGGCGAGGCCTTCATCTCCTCGAAACCCGAGCGCACGATGACCTTCACGTCCTCGCCGCCGAGGCGCTTCGAGGAGCGGCAGCAGTCCATCGCGGTGTTGCCGCCCCCCAGCACGATGACGCGCCTGCCGATCTTGTCGGTGTGGCCGAAGGACACCGACGACAGCCAGTCGATGCCGATGTGGATGTTCTTCGCCGCCTCCTTGCGGCCGGGGATGTCGAGGTCGCGCCCGCGCGGCGCGCCCGAGCCGACGAAGATCGCGTCGTAGTCCTCGGCGAGCAGCTTCTTCATGCTGTCGATCTCGCTTGCCGCCCCTGAACTCGACGCCGAGGTCGAGGATGTAGCCGACCTCCTCGTCGATCACTTCCATCGGCAGGCGGAAGCGCGGGATCTGCGACCAGATCATTCCGCCCGCGCGCGGGTCCTGTTCGAAGACCGTGACCGAGTAGCCGAGCGGCGCGAGATCGCGCGCGACGGTGAGCGAAGCGGGCCCGGCGCCGATGCAGGCGATGCGCCTGCCGTTTCTCTTCGCGGCGGGCTTGGGCATCCGCGCCTTGACGTCGCCTTTGTTGTCGGCGGCGACGCGCTTCAGCCGGCAGATCGCGACCGGCTCGGGCTTTTCGTTATTGGCTTCTTCGACGCGGCCGCGGCGGCAGGCGGGCTCGCAGGGACGGTCGCAGGTGCGGCCGAGGATTCCGGGAAAGACATTCGAATGCCAGTTGACCATGTAGGCGTCGTCGTAACGCCCCGCGGCGATCAACCGGATGTATTCGGGAACGGGAGTGTGGGCCGGGCAGGCCCACTGGCAATCGACGACTTTGTGGAAATACTCGGGAGCGCCGATATCAGTCGGTTTCAACGCGCCTTCTCCGTACGGACGCTTTTCACTTGACCACTCGCAGTGAACGCAATACTACAGCCTCGAAATGAGGCTGAAAAGACTTAAATATCAAATACTAGAAAAGAATCCAGGACCCCGGACAACTAGGGTTAACCCGAACTGCCAGCAACAGCGGATCTCTCTCTGCGCGGGCGAGGCGCGCCATGACGCGACGCCTCGCGGTCTAGAATTCACTTGATGAAAGAACTCCAACCTATTGATTCAGGTTGAAAATACAGGACTACAGGATGCGACTAACGGTCGCGGGGATCGCGCAGCTCGCGGGCCTTTTGCCGCTGTTCGCGCTTGGCACGGGAAGGCGCTACGAAGAGCCAGTAAGTCAAGGCGATCGAGATCAGGAGCGTGCTCACGCCTTCCAGCAACTGCCAGCCTGTACCCATACGACGCTGTTGGTGTTCCGGTTAGGATCTTGTGCGGGGAATTAATGCTACTCGCGATGCCGGACCCAGGCAAGTCTTTCGCGATGGGTCCCGCGAAAAAGTGGTAAACAACAGAACTGGTTTGCCTATAGATCGACGAAACACCCAGTGCATCACCGGACCTTGAGCTGCCTTGCCTTGCTGTGGGTACTGATGTCGGCGGCTTGCAGCACCCAAGTCGGCACCCTGGGCGCCCCCAACGGACCCCGCAGCGTCGCCAACACCAGCGGGTCTCGCAGTGACGGGTTGGGCGGCTACGGTTTGACGTCAGGGTGGGCGACATTCGGCTTGGCGTTGCCCGCGGGCGTTGCGACCTCCGGCGTGCAGATCGGAACCCTGACCACCCAAACCGACGTAAAGGCGCGCTGGCCCGACGGAACGATTCGCTTCGCCGTGCTCACTACCCGGGTGCAGGAGGCGCGCACCTACACGATCAGCGCCGCCGCTGCGCCTGGCGGCAGCTTCGCCCCAGTCATCCCGGCCGCCAGCGTGGCGCTCACCATCGGGTCGCTCACCTACACGGCGCACTTGCCGAGATCGGCCTCGGCGGATACGTGGCTGTCGGGCCCACTGGTGTACGAAGGACGCAGCGTCGTGGCGCCGACGTCGTCGGCCAACGCTGCGGCGCATCCATTCCTGCGCGTCGTTTTCGACACGCGGGTCTACAACGATGGCAAAGCGCGGGTCGACGTGACGGTGGAAAACGTCCTGGACGTGGCAGGCGCGACGACCACTATCTACGACGCTGCCATTACCGTGGCGGGTCGCGGCGTGTTTGCCAAGCGCGCCGTCGAGCACTACTACCTGACGCGCTGGCGCAAGGTGTTCGAGGTCGGCGCGACACCCATGTCGGCGGTGAAGATGAATCTGACTCCCTTCCATCAGGCGCGTGCCCTGCCGCCGTTCCTGGCGATGATCGCGAACGTGGTCACGCCGGCGTCGGGGTCGAGCTACGACATCCTGAGGGAGGGAGCGCTGCTCGCGAACATGCCGGCGCATGGCGGTCGCCAGGAGCTGGCGCCCTACCCCGACTGGACCGCTCGCTACCTCGCGCACCAGAACCCCGCGCAGCGCGCCATGGTGATGGCGAACGGTGACCTCTCCGGCTCATGGCCCATCCACGTGCGCGAGGTCGAAGGTGGCGTCAACAGCGGGCTCGGCTCCGAGCGCCTGGTCTCCCTCGATCAGCGGCCGACTCTGTGGCTCGACGGGCGCGCCGCAGGCAGCGGCGTTGATCACATCAAGGGCCGCCCCATGCCGGTCAGGGAGTACGGCTCGCTTACCCCCGGCCCGGGACAGTCGCCCCTCATCCCGGACAACGCGCACCAGCCATCGCTCGCCTACGTGCCGTACTTGATCACAGGCGACCGGTACTACGCCGAGGAGATGGCGTTCTGGGCGAACTATTCGATGCTGCGGACCTACAAACGCGACGCGCGCGGCCTTCTGACCAGCAATGAGGTTCGGGGCATCGGCTGGGCGCTGCGCAACCTCGCCGACGCCGCCGCGTATTACCCGGAGGCCTCGCCGGTGCGAGCGCACCTGGAGCAGAAGCTGCGCAACAACCTGCGCGCCCTGGACGAAGTCGCGAACGCCCAGGACCTGGCGGCCAATCCGTTCAGGATCCTGTGGACCGGTATGCGGCCGGAGGGTCCGCAGTACATCTCGTTGTGGGAGCAGAACTACCTCGCCTACGCCATCGATCGCGCCAGCAAGCACGGCTTCGCCGGAGGCCTCGCGCATCGCGATGCGATCGCCCGCCTGCAGTGGCGCCTGTTTACGAGCGAGCCCGACTATCCGCGCACCGGGGCGGCGCCGTATGTGCTGGGGGTAGGCAAACCGGGCAGCCGCGGCTTCGACTACTACAAGACCCTGCCGGAGATCTGGAACCTCACCAAGCCGTATGCCCGCCCCTTTGCAGGGCGCTACGGGCCGGAGGCGCGGCTGAACCTCATGATCGCGGTGGAGAACGACTGGGCCGGGGCCCGGGACGCCTACGACTATCTCTGGCCGTTCATCGGCGCAGCCCGTGAGCACTGCCCCAGCGGCGGCCCGGACATTCCCGATCTCGCCTGTCGCGCCGGCTGGGCCCTGGACTTCGATCCGAAGTGATCGCCGCGCGCGACCGCGCCCGGCTCGAGCGGCGCAGGAACGTATTTCACGCGCAGGTTCGCGTGGATCACTTGGTGCCGGAAGCGGCTGGCGTTTGCGCCCAGCGGCGCTGCTGATCCTGGTACCACCAGCCCGCGGGCGCTTGGCCGATCCATTCGGCGGCGAAGGTTACGCCTACGTAGGAAATCCAGTCCGACTCGTCGCGATGACCAGTTTGGTCGGAAAGTGCACGGTAAAGCAAGGAACGGTCGCCGTTCTCGGCTCGGATCAGGCGCTCAAGCGCCGTGTGCTCCTCTTGCGCAAGCCCTGCAGCATCCCGCACGCGTACCAAGCCGTCGGAGCCAATGCCGATGACGCCGCGCTCGAGAAAAGGCTTGATCTGCGAGAAACGGTCGCGAATGCGCTTGACTGCCCGCGGGATATCGACGCTGGCAAAGGGCAGGCTGTCCACCGCTGCATCGGGAAGCTGGTCGTAGACTACGCGCACAACGGCTTCGGCTTGAACTTTGGCGCCGCTCTGCCCCGTCTGCAAATGCTCGCAGCCGGCCAGGACCAGCGCCAGGAGCGCACCGAGTACGGGCCGAAGCAACCGGTCCGTCATTGCAACGCGTGCGTGTGAGTCATTGATCATTGATTGCGGTAGGGCGTGCAGGGATCGAACCTACGAAAATTCTAGCGTTCCGATTTCAGATCACCGAGCAGCCTCTGGAAGGCCGGCGCCTCGCGCAGGAGCCGGCCGGCGACCTCGCGCACCTTGTCGATCTGCTCCTTCGGTAGCTGCAGCCTGGTCTTCACCTGCTTGAAATAGAGCCGCTCGGCCGGATCCTTCAGGTTCTCGAAGGTGACCTGCGCAAAATACGCGCGCCGTTCCGGGGCGGCGGACTGCCAGGCAGCCAGCCCTTCACGCACCTGCTCCACGCCGTCCAGCGTGATCCGGTCGACCGGGATCGACCACATCTGGTCGGTCACGATATCGGTGTCCGGCGGCGCGTCGGAGGTATCCCAATCCACCACCGGGAAGCGCAGGGCGTTCACGGCGATCACCACCAGCTTGCGTGCCCGGCGGAACACCGCCAGGTCTGCTTCGTCCGGAGAGACCTTCAGGATCTCCAGGGCCCTCACCACTTCGGCCAGGCCGAGATTCTCCGAAAGGCCACCGTCAAAGATGTGGATATACGGGCGGGCCGGGTTCGCGTAGGACTGGAGTGCCCGGGCGCGGTAGTAGCGCGCGGCCGGGCGTCTCGGATCCGGCAGCTGCGGCCTCGGCAGCGGCATGCCAGGCCGGCGCCTTCCCGCCGCAGGTCCCGCCGCGGTTCTCGAAGGATATCGGCGTGAGCAGCGGCGGCAGCGCCGTCGAAGTGGCAACGGCCCGTCCCAGCGTCACCTTCGAAAGATCGCCGCAGATGGCGTCGAACTGGTCTTGAATGAAGGAGAACCGGGCGCCGATGGTGATATCGGTGCCGTTGATGACCACGAAGGGCCCGTTGGCCCGCTTCAGGTCGGCGAAGGTGGCATGGTCGAACACCGTCTCGTCGTAGAGCTCGGCGAAGAGGTCCGACTTGCCGAAGGTCCCTGAGGGAAGCCGGAACCAGTTGACCGGGTTCAGGATGATGCGCTTCGCCAGCTCGCTCTCGAACTCGCGCGACAGCACCTTGGCCTCGAACTCCTCGAAGGTCTTCTCGCCGCGCAGGCCGTAATAGGTTGCCGGGAAGGTGCCGCCCGACACCGCCGAGATCACGTCCACCTCGTCGATGAGGCGGCGCTTCACGCCGTTCACCGTCACCTCGGTGCGGCGCAGCTCTTCCAGGACACCGTAGCCCAGCGCGGCGGCACGCGTGCCGCCGCCGGAGATGGCGAGGATCACCAGCAGGTCGTCGGACTGGCCGGGGCGGGTCACCTCGGCGAGGCGGTAGCCGGGCGCGCCGGCCTGCTCCAGCCGCGGGGTGGCGGGCCAGTGGGCGCAGCCGCCGGCGAATATGCAGAGCGTCGCCGACAGCGTGACAGCGCGCGCCGAAGCGAAGCCTGAGTTGAGTTTCATGTTCTTCGCTTGCGCCTTTAGCCCAACGTCATGTCGCAAGGAGCAGCCCCCTCGCCTTCGATGCCCAAGGATTGCGCGAACGCCACTCAGAACGAGTAGCTCGCGTAGGCTGCCGGGCCCTGAAACACGATGCGCATCTGCATTGTCGAGTCGGGGTTATCGACGCCCAGCCTGAGCGTCAGATTATGCACGCCGAAGCCGAAAGCAAAATGGCTGAACGGCTGGTACACGAAGTCGATCGCGCTCGCGCGGATCCCGCCCGAGTATTTGTCATAGGACAGCGACAACCAGTCGGAGCGCAAGGTCAGGGCCCAAGTGTCAGTGAGCGCGAAATTGCCGTAGAAGGCAAGAAACGGCAGCGGCGCGGTCACGCTTTCGCTCTTGGCGCCGATGCCAGCCGCGTCCAGGGACGCCGAGAAGGCGGTTCTGTGCAGGCCCATGCCGACCCCGAGTTCCTTGTCGGCGCGCCGGAAAAACGAATACCCGACCGCCGCGCGCAGGTCGGACATCTTGACCGTGGAATCCACCGTCGTTCCGGCGGTGTACGTATTGCCGCCCCAAGTCACATCCGTCGCGAGGACGCGGCTTGCGTTCCGATTGATGCTGAAGTAGCCGAGATCGACGCGCCAGTGTTCCGCGAATCGCCAGTACAAGCTGCCCTCGCCGACCCACCTTCGGGTATCGAGTCCAAGCATGTCCTCGAAGTTGACATCGACGCCGGCTCCCTCCTGAGGCAGTGCTCAGGCGGGCCTCGGTGGTGGATTCGGCATAGAACGTGCCCAGCGAGAGGCGGAAGCGATCGTTGAGCAGCCGATGCTGCGGCGTGCCCGCGGAAAGCTGCGCCGGCTCCCTGTTCGACTCTTCCGCAGCGTTCGCCACAAGCGGGCCGGCGAAGAGCAAGAGCCACAGCCATTGCCTTCTCATGATACTTGCTCCATCGAAAATCGAAGTCGAGGTATTCTGCGGCATTCGCTTGGATGCCGCTTGACGCAGATCAAATCGAAACCTGTGCGGGTCCATACATTCCCCCAATGAGTCGTCCGAGAACAGCGCGCAGTATTGCCGCAGCCGTCTGGCTCGTTCTTGCATACGGCATCGCCCTCGCCCAAGAGGCTCCCGGTCAGTCAGCCCCTCCGGCGGCGCGCCCCAGGATCGGCCTTGCGCTCTCGGGCGGCGGCGCCCGCGGGGCGGCGCATATCGGCGTCCTCAAGGTCCTCGATGAGCTGCGCGTCCCGGTCGATTGTGTGACCGGCACCAGCATGGGCTCGGTCATCGGGGGCTCGTTCGCCGCGGGGACGACGCCTGCCGAGATGGAGCGGATCGTCGGAGAGACCGACTGGAACGAGGTGTTCAGCGACCGTCCGCCGCGCGCGGAAATCTCGCCGCGCCTCAAGCAGGACGACTACAAGGGGCTGTTCGCGCCCGAATTCGGCGTACGCAATGGCTCGCTCGTAGTACGGAAAGGCATCGTGTCTGGCGTCAACATCGAAAGCTTCCTGCGCTACCTGACCGAGCAATCGGCCCACGTCGCGGATTTCAGGAAGCTGCCGGTCCCGTTCCGCGCGGTGGCGGCGGATATCGAGACGGGCGAGGCGGTCATCCTCGATCGCGGCAATCTCTCGAGGGCGATGCGCGCGAGCATGGCCATCCCCGGCGCGGTGGCGCCGGTAGAAATCGATGGCCGCCTGCTCGTGGACGGCGGCATCGCCAACAACCTGCCGATCGACGTCGCGCGCAAGATCTGCGGGGAGGTGATCATCGCCGTGAACATCTCGACGCCTCCGCTCGAGCGCGAGGAGATCACTTCTGCGTTCAGCATCGTCGGGCAGCTCATGAACTTCCTCGGGAAGGAGCGCGTGGACAAGCAGCTCGCGAGCCTTTCCAAGCGCGACGTGCTGATCCAGCCCGAGCTGGGCGATATCAGCTCGGGATCGTTCGAGCGCATGTCCGAAGCCGTCCGCATCGGGGAGGCGGCCGCGCGCAGCCAGGCCGACGAACTGCGGCGCTACAGCCTGCCGAAAGCCGAGTACGACGCTCTCCGCAGGAAGCAGATCATCCCGCGCGGCGCAACGCTCGGCCGCGTGGACGAGATCCGCTTCGAGGGGCTCGAGCGCACCAACTCCGCGGTGCTCTCGCAGCTCTTGGAGATCAAGCCCGGCACCGAGATCACCGAGGCCTCTCTCGTGCGCGACCTGCGGCGCATCTACGGGCGCGGCGACTTCGACTCGGTGGATTACCGCATCGAAGAAGGCCCCGGCAGCCGCGCCCTGATCATCCGGGTGCGGGAGAAGGAAACCGGGCCCGACTACATCCGCTTCGGCGTGTCGCTCGCGAGCTCGACCCAGGGCGACAGCTACTTCAACGTACTCGCGAGTTATCGCAGCACCTGGCTGAACCGGTTCGGGGCCGAATGGAAGACCGAGGCACAGTTCGGCCAGAACTCGTACTTTTTCACCGAGTTCTACCAGCCGCTGACCCGCTATGGCTACTACTTCATTGCACCCTACGCATCGGTCGGCGAGTCCTATAACGGTCTTTATACGGGCGACGATCGCGTGGCGGAATACTGGAAACGCGACAGCCGCACGGGGCTCGACCTGGGAACGGACTTCGGGCAGTGGGGCGAGTTGCGCCTGGGCCCGGTGTGGCACAGGGTGAGAGCCGATGTCCGGACGGGCAACCCGGCCCTGCCAGACGTCGAGGCCAACACGAGCGGCGCCCGCCTCAGGCTGTTCGGCGACCAGATGGACCAACCCTGGTTCTCCCGCGAGGGACACCGGGTCGCGATGACCGCATTCAGGACCTCTTCGGCGATGGGCGCGGATACCGACTACTCGCGCGGGGAGCTCTCGTGGACTCAGGCCATGAGTTTCGGCGAGCACACCTTCCAAGGATCCCTGTACGGCGGCACCAACTTCGGCACCAGCCTTCCCGCTTACGACTCGTTCATGCTCGGCGGCCCGTTCCGGCTGTCCGCGTACGCCATCAACCAGTTTTCGGGACAGCAGGCAGCATTCGGATCCATCCGATACCTGAACCAGGTCAAACGCCTTCCTTCCCCGATCGGATCCGGCGTGTATGCCGGCGCATCCCTGGAAGCCGGGCGGGTCGACAAGCTCTACGATGGCCGCGACACCACGGGCAATCTCTGGTCGGCAACCGCATTTCTCGGGGCGGATACCCTCGGGCCCTCGTGGGTGGGCGTGGGTTTCGCGCCGGGCGGATACAAGAGCCTGTTCCTCCTCGTCGGCGTGCCCTAAAGGCCACAAGCTCGGCACAGGGCCACTGCCCGAGGAATCAACTCAGAACCGGATTTCGCTCCGAATCATTGATTGTTGGTAGGGCGTGTAGGGATCGAACCTACGACCAACGGATTAAGAGTCCGCTGCTCTACCAGCTGAGCTAACGCCCCTTTTTTCCTGGAATTTCCTGCTGGACAGGGCACGAAATTTTATCACAGGGTCCCGCGCCTCCAGAAATTTCCGGCTCTCCTAGACGACCGCGGTCGGCGCCAGCGCCTCGATATCGGTCGCGACGTCGACGACGACGGGACGCTCGGCCTTGAGCGCGCGCTCGATCGCCGCCTGCGAGCTCGCCCGGCTTCTCGACGCGGATGCCGAGCGCGCCGATGTCCTCGGCGATGCGCGCGAAGTTCACCGGCCGATAGGTCCACAGCTCCCTCGCCTGCTCGGTCTGCTCGCCCCCGTAGGCGCGGTCGAAGCCGCGCTTGGACTGGTTGCCGCTCGCGTTGTTGTTGACGACGGTGACCGAATTGATCTTCCAGCGCACCGCGGTCTCGATCTCTGCGATGTGGTACCAGAGGCCGGCGTCTCCGGTGAACACGACGACCGGTCGGTCGGGGCAGGCGCACTTCGCGCCCAGCCCCGCAGGGAACGCCCAGCCGAGGTGGCCCGCGCTCCTCAGGTAGCTCTGCTTTGGGGAGCGCAGATCGTACATCCCGCCCATCCACATGCCGGCGTGGCCGGTGTC
Organism: uncultured beta proteobacterium; assembly: GCA_963699535.1. Lineage (GTDB taxonomy): Bacteria > Pseudomonadota > Gammaproteobacteria > Burkholderiales > SG8-39 > VBDM01. The sequence continues at coordinate 135,075 of CAVOUJ010000020.1, forward strand.
CACGATGACGATGCCGTCGTCGGGCACGTGCTTCGTGAGCTCTGCGCACATGCGCTCGGGGCGCATCGGTGCAGCATCGGATTCGAGCATGGGACGATATTTCGAACGCCATTCTTCGCAGATTCCACGGACCTTCTCCAGCCACGGTTGTCTCCTCGCGGCGGTCTTTCCGTCCGCGTGCTCGATCATGCGCGCTAGCGTCACCTTGGCGTCGCCGAGCACTGCAGCCTTGAGCGGGTAATTGCGCCCGAGCGCTTCGGCGTCGATATCGATCTGGATCGCGGGCACGCCGATCTTCGGAACGGTCCAGAAGTTCGTCGTCATGCCCCCGGTTTCGGTGCCGACGAAGCAGACGAGGTCCGCCTGCCCTATGACGCGGTTGGCGCTCTCGCGCGAGTAGGTGCCCGAGACGCCGACCGCGAGCGGATGCACGCCGGGTATGGAATCCTTGCCGTTGAGCGAGGTGGCGACCGGGATGGCGAGCTTCTCGGCAAGAGCGACGAGCTCCCTCCCTGCTCCGGAGGCGCGCACCCCTCCTCCTGCGACGATCACGGGGCGCTCGGCATCCTGCAGGACCTTGAGCGCCGCGAGGACACTCTTCAAATCAGGCTCGGGACGGAACGGCGGCACGCGTGCGAAGCGCTCCTCGACGAGCGGCTCCATCTCCGCCTCCTCCGCGTCGACCTGTCCCTCGTTGCCGCGAAACTGCAGGTGCACCGGCCCGGGTGCGCCTGAAACGGCGACGCGGAAGGCCTGGCGCAGCATGTCGGGAAAACGCGAGACGTCGTCCACGGTCGCATTGAACTTGGTCACCGGCTCGAAGGCGGGCATGTCGTCCACCTCCTGGTACACCTTGCGAAACTTCGTCTTCGCATCGCGCCCGCCGGTGAAGGCGATCACCGGCGAGTGAGCGAGATGCGCATCGCGCAACCCCGCGGCGAGATTAAGGGCGCCGATCACCTGCGCCATGCAGATCCCGGGCCTGCCGGAAGCGCGGGCGTAGCCATCCGCCATGTAGGCGGCTGCTTTTTCGCCGTGCGTGTGGATGCGCTTGATCTTCGTGCGCCGTTCCATCTCGGCGAAGGTCCGGCGCAGCACCGCGGGCACCATGAAAACGTGCGAAACGCCGTAGCCCTGCAACATTTCGGCGAGGCATTGAGCCCCGGTTATCTTGGGCATAGTGGCGACTATTTGATCGCGAGCGGATTGGTGGGAGACCCGACTGCACCGGTAATCGGAATCGCCGGCGCGACGAACAGGAATTCGTATATCTTGTCGGCGGCACAGTCCTCGGCGAGCTCCTTGACATAGAAGATCTCGCCCATGGTCATGCCCATCATCGGAATGGTGATCCAGTGCCAGGGCTGGTTGATGCCTGGCTCGGTCTCGTTCGGCCGCACTTCGCAGCCCCAGGTATCGGAGGCGAGCGCCGCGAGCTCGGTGCGCCTGATCCACTCGAGCGTCTCGAAGCCGAAGCCCGGGCGCGTCGCCGCCGGGATAGCCGTCCCAGCTGCCCGCCTTCAGCTTCGCTTCCATCTGCCCGGTGCGGACGACGACGAAGTCGCCGCGCTTCACCTTCACGCCTTGCGCCTCGGCGGTACGGTCGAGGTCTGCACAGGTGATGGCATAGCCGTCGTCGAGGACCTCTCTTCCGAGCGCCCGCGGGACGTCGAGAAAAACTCCGCGCCCCACCATCCTCGCCTTGGTCTTCTCGATGCCGCATTTCTGCGCGCCGCTCGAGGTGACTTCCCGGCAGTCGTAGCCGTTCCACATGGAGTTCTCGTAGAACACGTGGCCGAGGCCGTCCCACTGCGTGCCGCACTGAAGGGGCATCACCACCATGTCGTCTGCGGCGCGTATGCCGCGGTGATCGAGCACGCCCGAATAGGCGTCGGTGCCGGTGCGCAGCATCGTATGCACCGGGTTGATGCGGCCCATGGCCGGGTACTTGCTCTTCGCGCCCTGTGGGCCGTGCTGGTCGAAGTTGAGTGCGAGCGAGATGACCTTGCCCTTCTTCACCAGCCGCGCGGCCGCGACGATGTCTTCGGGCCTCGTGTGGTTGAGCGTGCCGATCTCGTCAGCAGGGCCCCATTTGCCCCAGTTCTTGTATTTCTCCGCGGCGTCGCGGAGATCCTGTCGGGTGAGTTTTCGGCCGGACATAGGCCTCCTAAATCTTGTTACCGCGTTGGGTCGTCGATCGGGATGAGAAGAGAACCGGCGCCCAGTCTACTACGGGAAGCCCCGGCGAAAGCGGGCAGCGTCCTTTCTGCGCCGGCGCTTCACGCCAAGCTTGCAGGAGCGCGTGGTGCTGGAATAAGCTGCCGCCACAAGCTGTATGTCGTAGCGAGTGTGGCGGTACCGGCGCCGGGGGCGTCGAGCGATGCGGAGCACAAAAGGGTCTCGAGTGCGCAACGCGCTTGCCCTTCTTGGACTCGGACTTGCGCTCGCGGGAAGACCGGGCGCAGCCGCTGACGGCATTTTCAACGCCGAGGGAGCACTGTCGCATGACAACAATCTTTCGCGGGCCTCGTCCGATTCCGACATCGTCAGCGACACGGCGTTGAATATTGCCGCGTCGGGCGGCTATTACTTCGCTCCAGGAGATCGCAACGCGGTGACGCTAACCGGGGATTTGCGCACGTCGCGATTCTGGCGATTCAACGGCATGAGCAGCGTCGCGCTCGGCGGGACCGCATCCTGGCGCAGCAAGTTCGGCGTCGGCGCTTTCGTGCCCTGGACGAAAGTCTCCGCGTCGTTTTCCGGAGAGCGGTACGGCGAGAACATCCGCGACGGCCAGCGTTCCAGCCTCGCCCTTCACGCAGGCAGCCGACTGTCTGAACGCCTGGAAGTTTCCGGTGGCGGCAGCCTCGACCGCTACCGCGCCGACGACGTGGTACAGGTGGTGCCTACAATATCGGGCGACGCTTTCAGTTTGAGCGGGAGAAACGTCTTTGCTCGGGCTGCATATGCCTTGGGCGACCACTGGCTTGGTTTCGTCGACGCCGCCTTTCGGCGAGGCGATGTGGTCGCGAGCACGCGCCGCGATCCTCAGATCTTCGCGGTCTCGACCGCGATCACCCGAGACCCGGCGTTTGGCCCGGATTACATCGCCTACCGGCTGAACGGGACGACGCAAACCTACTCTGCCGGCGCGAGCCTGGTCATGACAGACGATTCGTCTGTGCATGTCGCGGCGACGCGCACGCTGACCCAGGCGACGGGCGGCCTCGCCTATCGGAGCACCCAGGTCAATGCTGGCATACTCTACAGCTACTGAAAGTTGCAAGGCCTGCCATTTCGCGGCGGCGCTGCTGTCTCTTGCTCTTGTTGCACGCGCGGGAGTGGCCGCTCAGATCGCGGCGGCCGTAACCGATCAGGAGGGGCATCCACTTGCCGACGCCGTCGTTGTTGCAGTGCCGCTGCAAGGCGCGCCGCCGACTGCTCAACCGTCTGCCCGCGAGATCGTGGATCAGATCGGGCAGGAATTCGTCCCCCACGTGAAGCCGATCCTGGTCGGCTCCGCGGTCTTCTTCCCGAACAAGGACAACGTTCGCCATCAGGTGTATTCGTTCTCGCCCGCGAAGCGGTTCGAGCTCCCGCTGTATGCCGGTACGCCGGCGAAGCCGATCGTATTCGACAAGCCCGGTGTGGTGGTCCTCGGCTGCAACATTCACGACTGGATGATCGGTTACATCTACGTGTCCGAATCACCCTACTTCGCCAAGACCGGCGCGGACGGAACGGCGCAGCTTAACGATCTGCCGCCGCGCAGCTACCAGGTACGAGTCTGGCATCCCCGTCTGCAAGGACCGGAAGGCACCACGCATCAGCAGGCTGATCTCGGCGCCGATGCGCGCGCCGAGCTATCCTGGAAGCTCGTGTTGAAGCCGGAAACTCGCATTCGGCGGGCTCCGGTGCCCGGCTCGCACAGGCAATACTGATGTCATCGCCCCCATCGGTGCCCGGACCAGGGCTCCCTCGCCAGGCACGCAAGTTCGGCGGCCTGCAGCGCCGCATCATCCTGTTCGTCTCGGGGCTGCTGATCGCGGTTCTCGGCAGCGTCTTGCTCGTGGTGAATGAGGTGAATTCGCGCAACGCCCGGGCCGCCATCGACGAGGGCCTGGCGACCGGCGAGCGGGTGTTCGGGCGCCTGCTCGAGCAGAACAGCCGCCAGCTCACGCAGGTCGCCGACATCCTGTCTCAGGACTTCGCCTTCCGGCAGGCAGTGGCGACGCGGCGACTTGCAGACGACCGAGTCGGTGCTGGCCAATCACGGCGCCCGCATCAACGCCGACCTGATCACGCTCGTGTCGCTCGGTCGGGAAGTGATCGCCGATACCCTGAACCGCAGCCTCGTGGGTCAGACCTTCGGGTTTTCCTGGCTGATCGACACGGCGAAGGAAGAAGGCAGGGCGGCCGGAATCGTGGTGAGCGACGGCAAGCTGTACCAGTTGGTGGTAGTGCCGGTACGCGCGCCCGAGCCGATCGCTTGGGCTGCCTTCGGTTTTCTGGTGCGCGACCGCCTCGACAAAGAGCTGCAGAGTCTGACGCGTCTCAACGTGTCCTTCTACGGCAAGCCTTCCGGCGAGATCGACTGGGTCGCGCTCGACTCAACGCTGCCACCCGAGCAGCTCGAGGCGGAACGGCGCAGCCTCGGGCGCGATGTCGGTCGCCTCAAGCACTCGGTGACGATCAATTCGGTGCTGGGGGAGTACCGGACGCTGGTGATGCCATTGCCGCAGCGCGGCACCATCGCCATCGTCGCGACGCTGGCGCAGTCCATGGACGAGGTACTGGCGCCGTACAGACAGCTCGAGACAATTCTGCTGCTGCTGGGGGCCGCGGCGCTCGCAATCTCGACGGTCGGCGGTGTCCTGATCGCGCGCAGCATCACCCGCCCGATTCATCTGCTCGCAGACATGTCGCAGCGCATCGAAGAGGGCGACTTTACCCACACGGTCGACATCCGCAGAAAAGACGAAATCGGTGAGCTGGCACGCAGCTTCGATCACATGCGCAAAGGTCTTGCAGCGCGCGAGGATCAGATCACGCGGCTTGCCTACCGCGACGCGCTCACCGATCTTCCCAACAGGACACTGTTCAACGATCGACTCGGCGTGGCGATAAAGGTCGCCCAGCGCGAGCGCAGGGGGCTCGCCGTCCTGTTGATGGACCTCGATCGCTTCAAGCAGATCAACGATACGCTCGGACATCACACCGGCGATCAGGTCCTGCAGGAGGCCGCGAAGCGGCTTGGGCACGCTGGTACGCAATTCCGATACGATCGCGCGCCTGGGTGGTGACGAATTCATCATCCTCCTGAGCGATTGCGGCGTGGAGGAAGCAAAACGCATCGCCGAGAAGATCCTCAAGGCTTTCGACGAGCCCATCGTGGTCGGCGAGCATTCCCTGGACGTCCGTGCGAGCATCGGCATCGCCGGCTATCCCGCGGACAGCGACGACGCCGACACGCTGATGCGCCACGCGGACCTGGCCATGTATGCCGCCAAGCGCGGCAACCTCGGCGTGGCCCTGTACGAGGCGGCGCACGGCCGCCACCGCATGGAGCAACTCTCGCTGCTGAGCGAGCTGCGCCGGGCCATCGAGCACGAAGAACTGCGGCTGGTGTACCAGCCCAAGATCGACATGCACACGGGGCAAGTGGCGGGCGCGGAGGCGCTGGTGCGCTGGCAGCATCCCGAGCGCGGCTTTGTGCCGCCGGCGGATTTCATTCCCTTCGCCGAGCAGACCGGATTCATCAAGTCGATAACGCGCTGGGTGATCGAGGCGGCAGCACGGCAATGCTCCCGCTGGAGCGAGCTCGGCATGTCGCTCAAGCTCGTGATCAACATCTCGACGCAGGATCTCCTGGACCCGGGAATGCCCGATGCGATTCTTGCCGCCTTGAACAGCAACAACGTGTCTGCGCGGTCGCTGGGCCTGGAAATAACCGAAAGTGGCGTCATGCAGGACCAGGTGGCGGCAATCGGAGTGTTGAAGCGCCTGCGCGGGCTCGACATCGACGTCGCTATCGACGATTTCGGCACCGGACACTCGTCGCTCGCCTACGTAAAGCAGCTGCTCGTGAGCGAGCTGAAAATCGACCGCTCCTTCGTGCGTAACCTCGTTCAGGACCATAAGGACCGTGCGATCGTGCTCTCCATAATCGAGCTCGCGCATAACCTTGAGCTGACCGTGGTTGCCGAAGGCGTCGAAGACCGAAATACGCTGGACGTTCTGAAAAAGCTCGGCTGCGACACTGTGCAAGGCTATGTGTTCGCCAAGCCGCTCGCGGAGCGAGAGTTCCACAACTGGTTCGCCGCATGGAAGCCGGCGGCAGCGCGGGAAATGATCAAAGCCTGAGCGCCCGTCCCGGGTCAAACGCACCGACAGCGATGGTAGTATGCGAGGATACGAGGAGGATCTCATGAGAACGATCGTCCGTGTCTTCGCGGTTTGGACCCTCTGGGCCGTCGCAGGCCTTTGCCAAGCGCAGGACTGGCCCGCAAAGCCCGTCCGCCTCGTCGTCCCCTTCGCGCCCGCCGGCCCCGCGGACATCATTGCGCGCCTGGTCGGGCAGAAGCTGAACGAGTATCTGGGCCAGCAGATCATCATCGACAACCGGGCTGGCGCCGGCGGCAACATCGGCGCCGCAGCGGTCGCGAAATCGGTAGCCGACGGCTACACGGTGCTGGCGACGACCTCGGCCCTGGCGGTCAACATGACCCTTTATTCGAATCCCGGGTATACGGAGCGGGATTTCATCCCGATCGTGGGGGTCGCGTCGCAGCCCAACATGATCTTCGTCAACTCGAGCGTTCCTGCGAAGACGCTCGCCGATCTCTTCAACCTCGCGAAGACTTCCAAGCTCGCCTACGCCTCCCCGGGAAGCGGCACGACGCCGCACTTGACCGGCGAGAACCTGTTCAACGTCGTGGCCAAGCTCAACATGACGCCGATCCACTTCCGCGGCGCGGGCCAGGCGGTGGTCGCCGTCGTATCAGGTGAACCGCCCGTGGGCTCGATGGCGATCTCGGGGCCTCTGCCGCAGGTCAGGGCGGGCAAGCTGCGCGTGCTCGCGGTGTCGAGCGCCAAGCGCAACGTGGCGATACCGGACGTCCCGACGTTCGCCGAAGCCGGCTACCCGGGAATCGAGGACTACACCTGGATCGGGATGTTCGCCCCGGCTGGAACGCCCTCCCCGGTCGTGCAGAAGCTGAACGACTCGGTCAACCGGGCAATACAAAGCTCCGATTTCCGCGAGCGGCTCGCGGCGAGCGCCTTCGATCCGCTCGGGGGCTCGCAGCAGCAGTTCTCCGATTACTTCAAAGCCGAGATCGCCAAGTGGGCAAAGGTCGTGCGCGATACCGGGGCCAAGCCGGACTAGCCCGCTCTCCCGAATCTGGAGCTACTTTCCGAGAACCAGTTTTTCGAATTGCCCGGAGCCCGGCTTCCCCGGGAACCGGTCGAGTTGCGTTCCCATCGCGCGCTCCAGGGCATCGAGCCGCGCGAAAGGCGTGGGATGAGTGGAGAACATGAGCGCGAGCTCGCTGTCCGACGCGTTCATCGAGTTGAGCATCTGCAGCACCGCGGGAAGTCCGTACGGATCGTAGCCGGCGCGGGCGGCGAGCACCACACCCATGCGGTCGGACTCGAATTCGTCGTCCTTGTCCAAGCCCCGCAGCATCAGCTCCTTGATGCCTCCGACCAGCTTGTCGGCCGCCGCCGGATTGCGGCCTTTGGCGGCGGCGAATTCGGTGAGGATGTTCGCCCCGGCCTGCAGGCCCGCCCCCTTCTGGATCGCCTTGAGGTGGTGCTTCTGGATGACGTGGGTGATCTCATGGCCGAGCACGCCCGCCAGTTCCCCTTCGTTTTTCAGGCGCGCGAGGAGACCCTTGGTCACGAGGATGTATCCACCGGGCGTGGCGAAGGCGTTGACGTTGTTCGATTCGAGCACGCCGAACTGCCAGGGCAGGTCGGGGCGCTCGGAGTGCAGCGATATCCAGCGTCCCAGAGCATTCACGTAGGTCTGCAGCTCGGGGTACGCCATCAGCGGCGCCGCCCCGAGTAGCGTCGCCGCCCACTGCTTGCCGAGGTCGATCTCCTGCGCCTCGGTCATCTGGGTGGTCGCCTGACCGATGTTCTTCGCCGTGTCCACGATCCGGTTGAAGTCCAGACGGAACTGAGCTTGCGCCGGAATGGCCGCGATCGCCAGCAAGGCGGCGATAGCGATCGCCTGGGTTCTCAGGGCGGTTTTCATTGCGCCGCGGGCGTCTTCAGATAGCCGACCTGCCGGCGAGTCACGCCCGCGGATGCGCCAAAGCGCTCGGCGGCGGTCTTGCTCGCGGCGTAGCCCGCCATTTTCTGCAGTTCAGCCATGTTGGGTTTCGCGTTCTGGATCTGCTCACGGTCGAGCCCGCGCACGCCGGTGGTGACCGTCTGTCCGCCGCCCCCTGAGCTCGGCCGGTTGAGGAACGAAAAGAACCCGCCGCCCCGCGATTGAGTCGAAGGCGCGGAGCCGGCCGCCGTCCGGATCGCCAGGAGGCGCACCCAGCCGTTCCCGCTCGAGGATTCGATCTGCATCCAGCCGCCCTGGCGCGCGAGGATCTTGACTTGCGCGGACTCGGGAAGGCGGCCGACCAACGCCGCGTCCACCGACGGGTCCTTCAGGATTTCCGTGGCGCGAGCCGCAACCCCGCTGTCCTGCGCCTGCACTGCCGCGGCACATAGAAGGAGGACAACTCCTGCGAGCCAGCGCCTTTTCAAGAAGACTTTCTCCTGGGTTCGAACAGTTCGATGGGCTGCGCCCTTCCTTTCGCCTTATACGAGCCGCGCGGAACAAAGTCAAACGGCAGCGCGGCGGGGTCCGTGCCTTTTGTGCACGCTTCCATCGCTTCGCGCGAGATCGCGATCCGGCAACCCGCCTCCTTGGTGAGTCCTTCGATGCGGCTCGCGGTGTTGACCGTGTCGCCGATCGCAGTGTACTCGAGCTTCTGCTCGGCGCCGATGAAACCGACGACCGCCGGCCCGGAGTGGATCCCGATGCCGACGTCGAACGTCCTGCCCCGCTCGCCGAGCTCGGCCCGGAAATCGAGCAGTACCCGTTCCATCTCCAGCGCCGTCTCGACCGCGTGACGTGCGTGCTGCGGATCGTCGAGTGGCGCGCCCCACATGGCCATGATGCAATCGCCGATGAATTTGTCCAGAGTGCCGTGGTTGCGGAACACGACGCCGACCTGGCGCGAGAAATACCGGTTGAGCAGATCCACGACCTCGCGGGGCGGGGTACTTTCCGACAAGGTGGTGAAACCGCGGATGTCGGAAAAAAGAAGCGTGACGTCGCGAGTCTTTCCGGAGAGCGACTCGATCGTCTCCCCCTGCTCGACGATCTGTCTGACCACGTTGGGATTGAGGAAGCGGCTGAACATCGCCACCGCGGCAAGGCGGGTCTTGCGCTCGCGAACATATTCGAGGGTGGCGCCGAAGAGGTAAAGCGCCCAGGCGAAGACGAGCGGTGCCAGCACCGGCAGGACGAACCGCTCGCCCATCGCCCAGCGCGACGCGCCGAGCAGCAGCGCAGTCGCGACGATGAGGCCGATGCCGATCTCGAAGGCGTTGCGGCGCTTGAGGAGCGAGACCCACACCGTCACGAGGAGCGCGAGGGCCAGGAGCGGCGGCCATTCGGGACGGGCTTCGCGCATCCAGCGCGTGTTCTTGAGGTTGTCGAGCGCCGTAGCGAGAATCTCCATCCCGGGCTGCGTAGGCGAGAGCGGCGTCGCGCGCAGGTCGCTCATGGAGGTCGCGCTCGCCCCGATGATCACGATCCTGTCGCCCAACATCTCCGCCGCCTTCGCATCGAGCGCATCGACGTACGAGACGTGCCGGAACGCGCCGGGTTCGCCCCGGTAGTGCAGCCGGATCGATGCAAGATCGGGCAGTGGCGCTCCGAGAAATTCCGCCACCCGCGCCGGCAGCGAGGGAATTTGCCAGCCTTGCACGTCCTTCGCTACCCAGTAGCGGCGCGCGACGCGGTCGCTGTCGGCGTTGTCAAGATTGATGAGCCCCGAGCGCTTCCAGTGCTCGTCGTCGAGAACCTCGGGCAAAAGGAGCGGTGCGCGCGCCTGCCGATCGGCGCCGGGTGCGGCACGCAGCGCAAGCACCGCTTCCAGATCGGCGAGCGGCACCGGGTTGAACCCCTGGGTCTCATCGAGCACCATTGGAAAAAACACGTTGTCGAGACCCCGCACCGCCTCACGGAACTTGCGGTCACTCTCCTTGCCGTGGGTGTCGCCCTCGGAGAACAGGATGTCGAACACGATCGCCCGCGGCTTGTGCGCTTGCAGGCTGCGTACGAGCTCTGCGTGGACTTCTCGTGGCCAGGGCCAGCGCCCGGCTCGCGCCTGCATCCTCGCCAGGCTCGCATCGTCGATATCGACGAGGACGATCTGCGGGTCGGGCGCGAGTCCTGACGCCGCCTGGCGCTGGAAAGTGTCGAGCAAACGGTTCTCCAGCGGCGCGAGCAGGTGCAGCACGCCGAATTCCAGGACTCCCAGCAGAAACAGCAGGAGCGCTGCGATGGAGAGTACTGACGCTTTCATCTGCGCGCGTCTCGCAGACCCGCGTCAGAACGACGAGTCATTGCGACACTATGCTGGCGTTCCTGATGTAGGTGTGGCCCACTAACTTCGGCGGGGCCGCATCGAGTTGGATGTATTTGACATTCTCGAAGGGTATCATCAAGAACTTGCTGTCTGCCTCGAACAGCATGTAGCGCTTTTTCAGCACGTCCTCGATCTTCAGCTCGGCGGCAGTTTCATTCAGCGATTGCTTGGGGAAGGCCAGCGACATCCTGCTGCCATCGTTGAAGAAGATGGTCAGGCCTCTTTCGTCCTTCATGCAAATCTCCTCGTTTGGATGAATCGGCAAACGATCGCAGCGCTTCAGGACAGGCGCGGACCTTGCCGACGTCGGTTTCCTTCCGATTTTGCCCTTGCCGGCACGGACAGGCAAATCGCGAACCGCGCGATTGTGCTGTGTCCCGAAGGGATCGCGGGCATCATGAACACCTTGCGCCCCCGATCTCGGGCGTAGTGAGCTTTCAAACTGGGCACGGAGCCAACCCATGACCAAGATCAACACCGTCGGTCTTCTCGGCCTGGGCAAGATGGGCTGCCCGATGGCCAAGCACATCGTCGCCAGGGGCTATCGCGTCATTGGCTACGACCCGCTGCCCGACGCCTGCCGCGCCGGAGCCGCCGCGGGCGCGCGCATCGCCGGCTCGCCGCGGGAAGTGGCGCAGGCGAGCGACCTCGTGATCATCGTCGTCGGCTTCGACAGCGAGGTGGAGAGCGTGCTGTATGGTGGGGACGGCGTGATGGACGCGGCGCGGCCGGGACTCATCGTCGCGATCGGCTCGACCATCGCGCCGCGCACGGCCACGCGGCTGGCTGCGCGTGCCTCAGGGGAAGGCGTGGCGCTGCTCGACATCCCCCTCACCCGGGGCGAGGCGGCGGCACACGCCGGAAAGCTCCTCATACTCGGAGCGGGAAACGAGACTGCCTTCGAGGCGTGCCGCCCGGTTTTCGAGAGCTTCGCGTCGGACATTTTCCATCTTGGTGCGGCCGGCGCGGGGCAGGCGGGGAAGATGGTGAACAACCTGATCCTGTGGGCGTGCACCGCGGCGAACGACGAGGGGCTGCGCCTGGGCGAGGCGCTGGGCGTGGACGCGGAGAAGCTGCGCCCCGCGCTGCGCCACTCCAGCGCGCAGAACTGGGCCATGGACGAGCGCGCGGACCTGAGCGGCATGCCCTGGGCGGAGAAAGACATGACGATCGTGCTCGCCGAAGCGGATCAGGCCAGGCTGTCGCTGCCCCTCTGCGGCACGGTCAAGGAAGTCATCAAGGGCCTGAAGATCCGCATGGGTCTCGGCATGCCCGCAGCCCCCGGATAGTCCGGGCTGCCGGACCTGTATACGCGGCTACTGCTTCGGCTTCATGCCGAGCAGTTTGGCCGATGCCGCGAGGTGCGCGACCTGCTCTTCGATCGATGCAGCGAATTCTTCGGCATTGCCCGGGATGTTGAGCTGTGCGGTCGCCGCCAGGCGCTCTGCGACCTGCGGATCGGCCGATACCTTCTTCACGTCGGCAGCGATGCGGTCGCGCACTGCGTTGGAAACGCCGCTCGAGCGCGCGGCCATGATGCCGACCAGGCCCTCGAAATTCAGACCCGGGAAGCCGAGTTCCGAAACCGTGGGCAGATCGAGTCCCGGCACGCGGTTGCGGGCCTGCACCGCCAGCAGCTTGATCCTCCCCGCCTGCGCCTGTGCGCGCACGATGGCGTACGCGGCGCTGTAGAACTGGATGCGGTTCTCGATGAGGTCGTTCACCGCCGACACCGTGTCCTTGTAGCGCACGTGCGCCATGTCGATACCCGAGCTCTTGAGGAAGCCCTCCAGGATGACGTCGGTCATGGTCACCGCGGTCGCCCAGTTCATCTTCCCGGACTGCTGCTTGGCTTGGGCGAAAAAGTCCTTCAGCGAGCCCACATTCATGCTCGCCGGCACCGCCAGCGTGACGACCGTTCCCGATACCCGCGCTACAGGCATCAGCTCCTTCGGGTCATACGGCATCCGGTCCAGGGTGTACGGATGCGCCACGATATTCGCGGTCGGGCCCCAGAGGAACGTGTGGTCGTCCCTGGCGGCGATCACGGCATTGATGGCAATCACACCGTCGCCGCCGGGACGGTTTTCCACCACCGCGGGCTGCCCCCACATCCGGGTGAAGCGGTCGGCATAGAGCCTGGCGCCGATATCCGCGCCCGACCCAGGGCCAAGGGACAGGATGAACCTCACCGGTTTCTGCGGCCAAGCCTGCGCAGAGGCGTCAAGCGAAATCGCGGCAAGAACAGCCATGAGCAATGCTTTGAGCTTAGTCATTGTCAATCTCCTTTAAAATCGTATAAGGCGCCCGTCTGATGAGCCTTTGATGATCATGGCGTCCCCAAGGGATTCGTCGGCTACATAACCCGCATCGCCCTGCCCTGCGAGGCGTGGCTGCGGGTCGCCTGATCCGGGCACCGGTACGTAGTCGGTGAGGCGAGAATGCGCTCCTGATTGCGCGCCGGATTCTTCTGTTCATTCCATATCCAGCAGGCGGTAGATGCGCCGCGTGTATTCGCCGAAGCGCTCGTGCGTTTTCATGTCCAGCGCGCGCGGATACGGGAGCGCGATCTCGAAATTGTCCGCCATGCGCGCCGGCCCGGCCGTGAGCACCACCACGCGCGTGCCCAGGAACACCGCCTCGGAGATGCCGTGCGTGACGAAGACGATGGTCTTGCTCGCCTCCTTCCAGATGCGCAGTAGCTCGAGGTTCATTTTCTCGCGCGTCAGCGCGTCAAGCGCACCGAAAGGCTCGTCCATCAGCACCAATTTCGGGTCGTGCACCAGCGCGCGGGCGATCGCCGCCCGCTGCTGCATGCCGCCGGAAAGCTCGTAGGGGTACTTCTCCTCGTAGCCAGTGAGGCCAACCAGCGCGAGCAGCGCTTTAGCACGTTCGCGCGATTCGGCGGCCGGCAGGCCGAGGATCTCGGCCGGCAGCAGAACATTCTCCAGGATGCGGCGCCACTTGAGCAACAGCGGCGCCTGGAACACCATGCCGACATCCCGCGACGGATCGAAGGAATGGGTCGCCGAGCCGATCTTCAACTCGCCGCCATCGTGCGGATGGAGTCCCGCGAGCACCTTTAGCAGCGTGGACTTACCGCAGCCCGAGGGCCCGACCAGCGACACCAGTTCGCCCGGCATGATATCGAATGTCGCGTCCGACACCGCGAGGTGCTCCTTGCGGCCGGTGCGGTAGCTCTTGCTGACGCCCTTGAGGCGGATAAACGGTTCACGAGACACGGGCGTCCTTGACGACCAGAAGCTTCTCCAGCCCCAGCACCAGGCCGTAGAGCAGCATGCCGAGCAGCGTGATCAGGATCACCGCCATGAACATCGCCGGCGTGTCGAGCGTCACCTGCACTTGCAGCATCAGGTAGCCCAGGCCCCTGTCCGAGCCGAGGAACTCGCCGACAATCGCGCCGGCGACCGCAAGGATTGCCGCCACTTTCATGCCCGAGAAGATATAGGGCAGCGCGCCGGGGAGCTGGATCTTGGTGAACAATTGCCAGCGCGAGCCCTTGAGCGCGTTCACCAAGTCTAGCAGCTCGGGCTCGACTTCGCGGAGCCCGCGCGCGGTGGTGAGCAGGATCGGAAACACGCAGATCGAGAACGCCATCAGTGAGTTCGGGAATACGCCGTACTTGAACCAGACGATGATCAGCGGCCCGAGCGCCACCTTCGGGATCATGTTGAGCGACACGAGTAGCGGCATGAAGAACGCTTCCAGCGCCTTCGACCAGCTGAACAGCAGCGCCAGGGCGACGCCAACGATAAGGGCGAGGAAATAGCCGGCGAAGATCTCGGTGCCGGTGACTGCAATGTTGGCCCACCAGCTGTAGTTCGGCTGCAGCAGCGCATCCAGCGTCGCGCCCGGCGAGGGCATGACGAACCTGGGTACGTTGCCCAGCTTGACGAAGAGGTACCACGCGGCGACCAGCGCGACGTGCGCGATGGTCGCCAGCGCGTAACGCCGGACGGTGTCGTTCATGTGATCCTCAGGAACACAGTTGTCTCGTAGGGCAGCGCCGCGAGATCTAGGAGAGCCATTTCTCGAGACCCGCCCGCACGAAGGCATCATCGTTCATTTCCGGATATGCGGCGTAGACCCGGTCGATCTCCGCGGCCTGCCCCGGCGACAGGCCTTCTTTCTGGTCCAGGCACCAGATGCCCTCCAGCAGCCCCTGCCGGCGCAGGACCTCGTGGCAGCCGGCGATACAGCCGGCGAAATCGTGCGCGACGTCGAAGAAGGCGCTATTGGCGTCGGTGACCTTGGAATCCAGGGCGAGGATCTCCGGCCCTATCTCATTGGTATTCCGGATCCTTTCGAGGAGCTCCACGGCACGTTTCGTCCATACGCTCCAGTGCCCGAGCAGCCCCCCCTTGATGCGCACCCGCACCTCCTCGTTGCCGCGCCGCACGGCCAGCGGCACCAGTAGGTCGAGCACGATGTGATCGTCGTTGCCGGTATAGAGCGTGATGCGCTCCTCGGCGTGCGCCGCAACCAAGCCCTTGGCGACATCGAGCGTGCGGTAGCGGTCAAAAGGCGCGACCTTGATTCCGATCACATTCTCGATCTCGCAGAAGCGGCGCCAGAACTCTGCCGGCAGGTGGATGCCGCCCACGGCGGGCTGCAGGTAGAACCCCACCAGCGGGATCGTCGCGGCCACCGCGCTGCAATGCGCGATGAGTTCGTCCAGCGAGGCGCCCTTCATTTCAGCCAGCGACAGCATGCCGGCGTGGTAGCCGAACCCCTGCGCAATGGCGGCTTCCTTCTTCGCCTGGTCGGTCTTTCCCGCCAAACCTCCAACCAGCAGTACCGGGCGCGCAGCCCTGCCGCTGCCCCAGGTTCGCGCCTCGTCGGCCGCAAGCTTGAGCACCGGCTCGTACAGGCCCGCCTCGCGGATCGCGAACTGCGTCGCGTGCACGCCGACCGCAAGCCCGCCCGCGCCGGCGTCCAGGTAGTAGCGGGTCAGGGCGCGCTGGCGGCGCGGGTCGAGCCGCCGGCTCGCGTCCAGCGCCAGCAGATGCGCCGGGATGACGGTGCCGCGACGCAGGAGGGCAAGGACGTCGGCGGGAATCTGGGAAGCCTGCATGATGAAGTGACCAGCCGGTCAAATTATAGCCGTTGACACTGCTGCGGCCCCCTTCTACCATCGATCCGACAGAGGAGGATCTCATGCGCAAAACTCTCATTGCTGTGTTTTCGGCAGCAGCCGCTTTCCCCGCCTACGGCCAGCAGAAGCTCGACTTCATCCTCAACTGGGTGCCGGGCGGCGACCATGCGCCGTACTACTACGCCAAGAAGCTCGGCCTGTACGCAAAGGAGGGGATCGACCTCAGGCTCGAGCCGGGCAAGGGCTCGGCCCTCGCGACGCAGAAGGTCGGCGCCGGGGCGAACCCGATCGGCCTCGCCGACATGGGCGGCGTGCTGGTGGCCAAGGGCAAAGGCGCCGACACGGTCGCGGTGTTCAACGTCTACGCCAATTCGCCCCAGGGCCTGTACTGGCTGAAGAGCTCGGGCATCAAGAGCATCAAGGATTTCCCGGGCAAGAAGATCGGCAACCCGGCGGCCGACGGCGCGCGCACCATGTGGCCGGCGCTCGCCAAGGCCAACGGCATCGACCCGAAATCGGTCACTTGGGTGAACATCGATGCCAATGCCAAGCTCTCGGCGCTGAAGTCCAAGTCGATCGACATCACCACCTCGTTCTACAACATCCACCACATCTTCCAGAGGGAACTGGGCGCCGACATGGGCTTTCTTGCCTGGCGCGAGGTCGGCCTCAATCCCTACGGCAATTCGGTGATCGTGAACGCCGAGTTCCTGGCGAAGAACAAGCCGGCGATCGACAAATTCGTCAAGGTGACGCAACGTGCCTTCGCCGCCTGCGTGAAGGACCCCAAGCCCTGCGTGCAGGCGCTGATCGACGCCAACGGCGCGCTCAGCTTCGACAACGAGCTGGTCAACTGGCAGCTGGTGGAAGTACTGATGAGCGACAAAACCTCGCGCGAGGTCGCGCTCGGCATCCACGATGATGCGCGCATGAAGGCCGACTACGAGCTGGTGCGCGACTACGTCGGCATCGACAAGCCCTTCGACGTAAAGAGCACCTACACCAACGAGTTCCTCGACCGCTCGATCAAGATGCCGAAATAATCCCGGGGTTATTTCCCCGAGGACGTGAAAAGCCCCAGCAGGCGCCGCCAGAGTCGGCCAAGCCATCCAGCGGGAACCTGCGGCGGCGCGCTCGCCGGCGAGGCGGCGCCGAAGCGTTTCTGCAGGCAGTCAGCGAACTGGGCGGTGCGCTCGGTCGCCCTGCGCTCGAACAAGCGATCGACGATCGCCTTGAGCTGTCCCTCGCCCTTGACGTCGAACAGACTGAGCAGCTCGGTCCCTGATTCGGTAGCCTGCAATGTGACGTCGATCGCCATCGTCAGGTGCTCGGCCTTCGCCGTGGCATGCAGCCTGTGCGGCGGGTCCTCCGAATCGATCTGCGCCCTCAGATTCACAATCATTGGCACAACGCCGATTTTTTCCTTCACCGTCAACTCCGCGGTCCTGTCGTCCACCACATTGATGCGTTCCACTCCGGGAATGCACGTGCATAGGGATTGGAAGTCGCGAATGAATCGCCACAATTCCTCGGGCGGGGCATTCACCGTGAACCTGGCCTCGCGCCGGGGCATCAGTCCCACCACTTCTTCAGCTTGAAATCCTCCGCGATCACGCCGGCGGCGTTGTGCCCCGCTCCCGCATGCACGCCTCCGCCCGGATGACAGTAACCGCCGCACATGTAGAGCCCGTCTACAGGCGTTCTGTAGCTGGACCAGCCGGCGAAGGGCCTGAAATATCCCATCTGGTCAGGAGTCATGTCTCCGACGACATCGACGCCGTTCACGAGGTTGTCGTTTAGCCGCTCCGTATCGGTCGGATCCTGGATCGCCATGGCGAGAACCTTGTCTCGCGTCATGTTCGGCGCGTAGGACCGCCAGAGATCCAGGAGGTGTGCGGCATACTCCTCCCTCAGGTTCCTCCATCCTTCCGGCCCGCCGGGCTCTACGCTGTACGGTGCGTACTGCCAAACGACCGCCGTGTGCTTGCCCGCGGGAGCCTGCGAAGGATCGAACAGCGTGGGCAGGGTTATCTGCAGCATCTCTTTTCGGGGAGGCATGCCCATCGAGATATCCCGGTAGGCGCGCACTTGGTCCTGCACGGTCCCGCCGAACATTTCCTGGCTGAACGCCATGCTTACCGGCAGGTTATGCGCGCCGGCGCGGTACTGCGGCGGCTCTGACAAGGCCAGGTGCAGGACGAAGAGCGACCGCCCCCGCGAGTGGTAGTTCTTCACCCGGGTCGCAAAGGACGGCGGCAAGAACTCTTCTCCAACCATCCCCAGGAAGCTCTTCTTCGGTTCGACGTTGGTAATCACCGCCTTCGCGGCTTCGACCCGCCTGCCGTCCTTTGTTTCTATCCCTGTGACCCTGTTGCCGCGCAAGAGAATTCGCTTCACCTCCACGTCGGTCTGCACGACACCGCCGTTGGCCTCGAGGACGCTTCTCAATCCGTGCGCCAGCTGTTGCGAGCCTCCCACGCAGATAGGGGCCTCGGCTTTGAGGACACGGAAGAGGCAGATCCATCCCTGGCCGAATTGATCGGGGGCGAACCCCAGCACGGTCATCCTGGCGAGGAAGTGGACTTTCACCTCCTCGCTCTCGAACAGTTCGTCCAGCAGCTGCACCGGTGTGCTCGCCTGCCACTGCAGCAGCGTCCTGCCTTCCTCGGATTTTTCCAGCTCGGCGCTCTGCAACGAAGGCGGCAACGGCGGCGAATACATCAGCGGCAGGTAGGTCGAGTCGATGAACTCGGCGTAGTCTTCATAGAGCTGCCTGAACGTTCGTGCATCGCGGGCCGAGAACTTAGCCAGCTCAGTGGCCATCCTGTCCGCGTCCCGGTACATCACGAGGCTCTTGTGGTCGGGGAAGATCGTGCTGCGCAGGTGCTCCGGGTAAACGTACTTCACACCGTGCCGTTCGAGCTCCAGGTCGCGGTAGACCGGGCTCAAGGGAATGTGGGTGTGTACGACGGAGCAGAGATTGTGCTTGAAGCCCGGCAGCGTGGCTTCCGCGGTGTGGCAGCCCCCGCCCACGCGCGCGCTGCGCTCCAGAACCATGACGCTGGCGCCTGCCTTCGCGAGATACGCGGCGCAGGCGAGGCCATTGTGGCCGGCGCCGATGACTATGAAATCGTAGGACATGACATGACCTCCACTTAGCCGAGCTCGGGCCCGGCAGGGCAGTAGACGAGCGATGCGTCGCCCGGGGCGTAGCTGCGTGGGCCGTGCGCCATGCGGGTGAAGGGGCGCTGGATCGTGAAGCCCTGGCCAAGTGCCCAGGTCTGCAGTGGCGCCGCGTGATCCGAAATGTCGACGTAGACGGGTGCACCGACCCTGCTCAGCGCGGCGCCAAGCAGGCTACGCGCCGTCTCTGCATCGTGCGCCACGAGCGGGCCGACCTGCAGCGCTTCGCGACCCTCGCGGCCGAGCACGAATCCCGCGATCGCGCCGTTGCGCTCCGCGACCAGCGCCGCCTTCGGCTGGCGCGCGGCGAGGTTGCGCAGCACCGTTTCCCTGCTGCCGCCGAACGCAGTGGCGTCGAGCAGGAGAATTGTCTTCCAGTCTTTGGACTCTAGCCGTCGAATTTCCTTTTTCTCGGCAACGGAAAATCCGGCGTTCAAAGCAAATCTTTTGAACCCCCAAAAGTCGCGAAATCCTTCTTGTTGATAGACCTCATGCCCTGCCGGCGTCGCATCCAGCAGCGCAACGCGCTTCTGCCTCTCCATCTCGGCGAGCGCGACGTGCAGCAGGCGCGAGGCGTAGCCCTGGCGCCTGTGCTCCGGAAGCACCAGCACCATGGCAATCCAGCCGAAATCGGCGCCGTAGGGAAGCATGACGGTCGAAGCAGCGAGCGTGCCGTCCTGGGTGGCGATGCCCCAGCCGCGGCCGAACCCGAGCATCAGCCGCCAATCGGCCTCGTTCTGGTTCCAGTGCGCGGATTTCGATAACGCCAGGCAGCCGGCGAGGTGTTCCTCGCGCAACTCCAGTTCAGTACTTTCCATCCCGCGTCTCGAAATGGGTCGGCTTGCCCAGGCCCGGCAGCCCGCGCGCGATCCAGTCCGCCTGCCAATCGATCATCGTCGCGAGCGGCACGCGCGCCGGCCCGAGCAGCGCCTGCGCCGCGCGCGAGTCCACCAGCCAGGCGGTGGGCGCCTCGGTTCCGGTCACGAGCGCCCGCTTGCCGAAGCGCTTGCCGAACTCCTCGGCAAGCCAGCGCACGCTCACGACTTCGGGGCCGCTCAGGTTGAGCGGCGAGGCCGGCGCGGTGCAGTGCGCGAGCAGCCGCAGCGCCTGCTCGTTGGCGTCGCCCTGCCAGATGACGTTGACGTGCCCCATGGTCACGTCCACCGGCCGGCCGGCGAAGACCTTGGCCGCTACGTCGTGCAGCACGCCGTAGCGCATGTCGATCGCGTATTCCAGCCGCACCAGGCGCACCGGCGTGCCGTGCGTGAGCGAGCCGTACTCGAACGCCTTCTCGCGGCCGACGCAGGAGGTGGCGTAGTCGCCGGGCGGCGGCAGGGTCGGCGTCTCTTCGTCCGCGCCGCGGCCGTTCACGTCGACGAACGGATAGACGCAAGCGGTGGAGAACACAACGCTCCGCGCGTCCCGAAACGTGTCGGCCACCAAGTAGGGAACGCGCACGTTCATCGCCCAGGTCAAAGCGGCATTGCCCGCAGCGCCGAACTTGTGGCCGGCCATGAAGACGAGGTTGGGCGCGCGGGGCAGCCGCTCCAGCGCCGTGCGGTCGAGCAGGTCGCAGGCGATGCATTCGATGCCTTGCGCCTCGAGCTTCTCGCGCAGGCCCTTTTCCGAGAACCGCGCCACGCCGATCACGCGCCGCTGCGGGTCCGCGCGCTTCGCCAGGCGCGCGAGCGTCGGCCCCATCTTGCCGCCGACGCCGAGCACGAGGATGTCGCCGGGCGCGCGCGCAAGATCCGCGGCGAGCTCGGAGGACGGGCGCGTCATGAATTCCTCCAGCGCCTCGACATCCCGGAAACCGGCATTCCCGATGTTAGCCATTCGGTGAATTATAATCGGCGCGATGAAACCGCCTCGAATAAAAACCACGGTCGTCGGCTCCTATCCACTGCCCGATTGGCTCGCTGCGGCGCCTTCGGAACAGGCGCTCGAAGACGCGATGCGCGTCGTGCTGCACACGCAGGAGCAGGCTGGCATCGACCTGGTCTGCGACGGCGAGCTTTACCGCTTCGATCTCAATCATCCCGAAACCAACGGCATGATCGAGTACTTCACGCGACCGATGCAGGGCATCCGCAGCGAGATCGGCTTTTCGGAGTGGCTTGCGTACTCGAGAAGTGCGGGCATGCGCTTCCGCACCCGCCCGCCGGGCGTGGTCGAAGGGCCGGTCTCCGCCGGCACCCTGAATCTCTCGCTCGCCTGCGCGCGCGCGAGGCGCCTCGCGACCCGGCCTCTGAAGTTCACGCTCACCGGCCCGCACATGCTGGCGAAGACGCTGCACGACCTGCACTACGGTAACCCGGAGAAGCTTGCGCACGCGATCGCGGACGTACTTGCAGCGCAGGCCAGGCACCTGGATGCGGACGTGATCCAGGTTGACGAGGCGAACCTGCCGGGCCACCCCGGTGAATGGCAGTGGGCCGCGGCAACGATCAACAAGGTGCTGAAAGCGGTGCCGAAGAAATCGAAGGCGGCCGTGCATCTTTGTTTCGGCAACTACGGCGGGCAGAGCATCCAGAAAGGCGGCTGGGACCGGCTGCTGGATTACCTCAACGCGCTGCGCGTCGATCACATCGTGATGGAGGTGGCGCATCGGCCACCGGAGGAACTGGCGGTATTCAGGGGATTGCGGCGCGAGATCGGCTTGGGCCTCGGCGTCGTGGACATCAAGCGCACCGAGATCGAGACCCCGGAGGCGATCGCGCGCGCTATCGAGCGCGCGGAGAAAGTCCTCGGCCGCGGGCGGGTCAAGTACATCCACCCCGATTGCGGCTTCTGGATGCTGAAGAGGAATATCGCGGACGGCAAGATCCGCGCCCTAGTGAAGGGGCGTGACCTTTACGAAGGCCGAAGCTAGCGAAGTGCTCTAGCGGAACAGCGAACCTGTTGGGATCTGGAACATCACCAGCAACGGATAGGAAAATCGATTCTTCCTTCTTGAGAGAGATTCTGTGAACGCCCAGGACGCCGTTTCCCTCACGAAGTCGCTGGTGCGCCTCGATACCATCAACCCGCCGGGCCGAGAGCGCGACTGCGCGCGCCCCATCGGTGCGATGCTGCAAGAGGCGGGATTCTCGGTCGAGTATTACGAATACGAGAAGGACCGGACCAGCGTAGTCGCGCGCGCGGGCGGCAGCACCGCGAAGTCGCCGCTTTGCCTGACCGGGCATCTCGACGTGGTGGCGCTCGGCTCGCGCAAGTGGGCCAAGGACCCGTTCAGCGGCGAGACCGACGGCGATCGACTGTTCGGGCGCGGCACCTCGGACATGAAATCGGGCATAGCGGCCATACTTCTCGCTTCCAGGAATCTTGCAAAAAAGCTCCACAACACCCCGGGAATCGTCCTTGTCCTTACTGCGGCGGAAGAGGGAGGCTGCATCGGCTCGCAGCACCTGGCGAAGACGCAACTCCTCGGAAGCGCGGGCGCGATGATCGTCGGCGAACCCACCGCCAACTACCCTTTCGTCGGGCACAAGGGCTCGCTCAAGTTCCACGCCCGGTTTCGAGGCGTGTCGGCGCACGGCTCGACGCCGGAGCTCGGCGACAACGCGATCTACAAGGCGGCAAAGGCCGTCGCAAAACTGGAGAATTTTGCTTTTGACATTTCAGCACACCCAGTCATGGGCACGCCGACCATGAACGTCGGCACCTTCGAGGGCGGGCAGGGCGTGAACATGGTGCCCGACATCGCCAGTATCGGCGTCGACATCCGCACGGTGGTGGGCATGGACCACGCGGCTTTGCTTTCCCGTCTCAAGAATCTTCTCGGAAAAGAAGCGGAGCTGGACGTCTTCTCCGACATGAACGCAGTATGGACCGAGCCCCGGCAGGAATGGGTACAGCGCGTGTTCGAGATCGCCGGCAAGCACCTCGGCACACAGCCCACTCCGAAGGCAGCGACCTACAACACCGACGCCGGCAACCTGCTGAAGGTCTACAAGGGCGTGCCGACCGTGGTGCTCGGGCCCGGCGAGCCGCAGCAGGCGCACCAGACCGACGAGTACTGCAGCATGGAACGCATCCGCCAGTCGGTGGCGATCTACGAGGACCTGATCCGGGACTGGTGCAGGATCTAGCTTTGCTTCGAGTGCGAAATTAATCCCGTGCGAGCGACCCGCAGCTTGCTGTGTTGCCTGTCTCCCAGTTGATACGCGCGGTGCCCTCCTCCGATTTCTTGCCAAAATGGCCGAAGACCTGCTTGAGTTCCGGGGCGTCGATGTCCGCGAGTCGGACTTTGATCTGACGCCCGCCTGCTAGCCCGACCTGCTCATGCCTCAAGAATTGAGGCACAGCACCGCGCGCCCAACCGGAAATGCAGCTCCTACGTTCTCATGATCTTTCGGCCTACCTTGCGGTTCTTGATGAGACCACGTCCACCTTTCCTCTTGGAGGCTCGCCGTTTGGCCGCAGTCATACGTCCACCTCTGCTTTTCTTCATCGTCATAACTCCTTGTCTTGAATCACCCGGACTTCGGGGAATCGACGGACATTGTAAATGCAGGTCGCGCACTCGTTTGTTGGCATGCTTGCTGCGAGTCCAGCCGTAGACCTTGATACACCTGCTGAGGAAACGGAATTGGCACGACGATTGAGCGCTCCTAATCGGCTTTGATATTGGCGGCCCTCGCCACTGCCGTCCACTTGGCGATGTCGGCGGAAATGATCTTGCGGAATTCCTCCGGTGTGTTGCCCGACGGATCAATCGCCATGACATCCAGGCGCTCCCGAATTTCCGGCAGCTTCACCACGCGTGCCACTTCCTGCTGCAGCCGGTTGACAATCGCCGCAGGTGTGCCAGTCGGCGCGAGAAATCCAGTAAACAAGCGGATTTCGACGTCGGGGATTCCCGCCTCGGCCAACGTCGGCAGTTCCGGCCAGTTCGGGTGTCGGGTCGCTCCGGTCACGGCGAGGCCACGCGCCTTGCCACTTTTCAAAGGGCCGATCGCCGGCGGCGGGTCCATGATGGTCATCGTCACCTGGCCCGACATGACGGCGTTAACCGATTCACCGCTGCTCTTGTAGGGAATGTGGGTGAATTTCGTCCCGGTCTTCTGGTTGAACAGCTCGGCGGCAAGCTGGAAGGGCGTGGCGCTCGCCCCGAAGTTGGATTTTTCTGGGTTCGCCTTGGCCCAAGCGATCAACTCCTTCACCGAGTGGATGGGAAGAGTTGAACTCACCACCAGGATCAGGGGGAATGACCCGATGATCGAGATCGGCGCGAAATCGCGCAGGGGATCATAGGAGAGCTTGGAGTAAAGCGCCGGATTCATCGTCATTGGGCCGCTCGGGCCCATCAGCAGCGTGTACCCGTCGGGGGTGGCCCGGGCGACAATCTCGCAGCCGATGATCCCTTGAGCGCCCGGCCGGTTCTCCACGATCACCGGCTGCCCCAGGCCGTCTGACATTTTCGGCGTGAGCACGCGCACGATGATGTCGTTGCCGCCGCCGGCGGCGTAGCCGACGACGATACGAATCGGCTTGCTGGGGAAGCTCTCCTGGCTCTGAGCGGGCAGGCCGAACGAAAACGCGAGAACAAAATAGGACGCCCTTGCTAGATGTTTCAGTTTCATGAAATACCCTGCTTCGGTGGTTTCTCAACTTATCTCAAATTTCAATGTTCAGCTTCAGGTGGACGTATCAAGGTATACCTGTTACGTGAGGTCGGCCAGCGCGGGAGGTTCTATCGGTATGGCGTCCCCAAGGGGATTCGAACCCCTGTTACCGCCGTGAAAGGGCGATGTCCTAGGCCTCTAGACGATGGGGACCCGAAGGACTATTACGACACCGGCCCGCAGGCCGGTCTGGTGGAGGTAAGCGGGATCGAACCGCTGACCTCTTGCATGCCATGCAAGCGCTCTCCCAGCTGAGCTATACCCCCACAAGGGCGCGGATTATATCACGCGCCAAAGTGCTCCTGAAGCCGCTCCAGCACCCGCTTCTTCCCCGCCACCGCGAGCATCGGCCCCAGATTTGGCGTTTGCGCCCGGCCGAATACGATCACGCGCAGCGGCATCGCGATCTTCGGCAGTTTGAGTTTGTGCCTGTCGATCACCGACTGGATCGCACTCATGACGGACTCGCTGCGCCAGTCCTCGATCTTGGAGAATTGTGCCGCAAGCTCCTTGAGCGCGGGCCGGACCTCATCGGTAATGCTCTGGTCCAGCTGCTCACGCGTGGGCCTGCCCTCGCTGTAGAACATCATCGCCTGCTCGGCAAGCTGGTTGATCGTCTCCGAACGCTCCTTGAACAAGGCGACGACCGCCGAGAGATCCGGTCCGGAGCTCAACTTTCCACCATCGTCCTCGACGCGCGGTGCGGCGAGATTCGCCAGATCCGCATCCGAACGCTGCCTGAGATACTGGTGATTCAGCCAGCGAAGCTTCTCGGGATTGAACTGCGCTGCCGAGCGGCTCACGTGCGCCAGGTCGAACCACTCGACGAACCGATCCTTCGAGAAGATTTCCTCGTCTCCGTGCGACCAGCCCAGCCGCGCGAGGTAGTTGACGAGCGCCTCGGGAAGATAGCCGTCCTCGTGGTACTGCATGACGCTCACCGCGCCGTGGCGCTTGGAGAGGCGCTCGCCGTCCGGACCGAGGATCATCGGCACGTGCGCGAATTTCGGCAGCTCTGCGCCCATCGCCCGGAAGATGTTGACCTGGCGCGGCGTGTTGTTGACGTGGTCGTCGCCGCGAATCACGTGCGAGATGTTCATGTCCAGGTCGTCCACGACCACGCCGAAGTTGTAGGTGGGAACGCCGTCGGAACGCAGCAGCACGAGGTCGTCGAGCTCGGCATTGCCGATCGTGATCGGCCCCTTGATGAGGTCGTTGAACGAGACTTCGCCATCGTCGGGATTGCGGAAGCGCACGACGGGCGGCCGGCCTGCCGGCGGCACGAGGCCTGCCGCCTTGGCGCGCTCGGGACGCCAGCGGCCGTCGTAGCGCGGCTTCTCGCCGCGCGCTCGCTGTCGCTCGCGCATCGCATCCAGTTCTTCCCTGGTCGCCCAGCAGCGGTAGGCCTTCCCCTGCGAGATCAGCATCTCCGCGACTTCTCTGTAGCGGGAAAGACGCTTCATCTGGAAAAAGGGACCTTCGTCCCAGTCGAGCCCGAGCCAGCGCATGGCGTCGAGGATCGCCTGCACCGACGCTTCGGTCGAGCGCTCGAGATCGGTGTCCTCGATGCGCAGGATGAACTGGCCGCCGTGACTCCGGGCGTACGCCCAGGAGAATAGCGCCGTCCGCGCCCCCCCGATATGGAGGTAGCCCGTCGGGCTCGGTGCGAAGCGGGTTCGGATCATGGCGGCGGGAAATCGCCGCATTCTACGTGACGGCGCGGGACGCCGCCGCCGGCACGACGGCTTTGCTAGAATTCTCTCGTTCGGGCGGTTAGCTCAGCGGTAGAGCACTCCCCTCACACGGGAGGGGCCACTGGTTCGATCCCAGTACCGCCCACCATCTCGGCTCAGTGGTCTCCCGTGCCGTGCAACAGCGCGAGCAGTTCGCGCTGACGATCCCCGAACCCGCTTTCGATGGCGTGCGGCAGGTCCGCAGGAGGCAGCGCCTTGCTCCAGAACCAGCCCTGGCCGTAGTCGACGCCGGCTGCGTGAAGGAAGAACGCCTGCGCGGCGGTCTCCACCCCTTCGGCCACGGTTCGCGCCCGCAACACGTTGGCGAGCGCGACGATCCCCCGAACCAGGCGGTCGGCGGTCGGGTCCTTCATCAGATGCTCGATCTGCGAGCGGTCGATCTTGAGAACGTCGAACGTTTGCCCGAGCAGTTGCGCGAGGCCGCTGTGCCCGGTGCCGAAGTCGTCCATCGCGACCCTGACGTGGAGCTTGCGGGCGGCATCGAGCGCGGCGCGCCCCACGTCGGAGAGCGCCTGCCGCTCGGTGACCTCGCACACCAGCCGGTTGAGGGATGCCGTCAGACCGAGCTCATTGATCATCTCGAAGATCTTTCCGTTGCCGAGCATGACCGGCGGGACATTGATGCTCACGTAGAAGTCGCGATAGCGCGCGAACAACGGTTCCATGTCGCGTTGAATCGCGGCCATGAGCTGTCGCATCAATCGATCGAGATGGGCCGGATCGCTCTCGATCCCCTCGATGATCGGCCCGATCGAACGCGGCGGGCCTTCGTCTTCCGCGATCCGGGCAAGCATCTCGAACCCGACCACGGAGCCGGAGCCCAGATCCACGATGGGCTGATAGTACGCGATGACGCGGTCCAGCAGCTTCCCGAGGTTCTGTTCCTTCACCGTTTCACGCCTCTGGCGCGAGACGCCGGCCCGCCCCTTATTGAACCAGGGGAATATTCGCCGCGAGCTCGTACTTGATCACCGCGCGGATCTTGTTCTCGACCTGCATGTAGCGCGCGACTTTGATACCCGGGATAACCTTCTCGAGCTTTGGCACGTAGGAACGCTTGAGTTTCAACTCGGCATCCTCCACCGCCAGCATCTCGCTTACCAGTTTCTTGGCCGTTTCGTTGGGGACTGAGCCCTTGTTGTACTCGGTCGCGTAATTCTTGATCAGCGCGCCGAGCTGTTGGTTGATCTTTTGCAGGTCCGCCTGGTAAGCGTCGTACACCGGCCAGAAGTTCTTCGCTTCGGAATCGGTCAACTGCATGTTGGCGGCGACGACGAGCTTCTTGTCCGCCCTGACCTTGTCCGCGAGGATCTGCATGTCGGACGCCGTCTGGGCGGCGGCGGGCAGCGCGATGAGTGCGGCGAAAGCGAGCAGGACGATTTGAACGAGTTTCATGGATACTTCTCCTTATGTTGACGTCACAATTTAGAATTTAGAATCGGATTCCCAGCCCAAGGTAGAGACCGCTGTTTGCCATGTCGTAGCGAAACCCGTCCTTGTCGTAGTCTACGCTGATATAGCGGTAGCCGAACTTACCCGCAGAACGTCTTCGAAAACTCGATAGTTCACGCCCACGGCGGCCTGCCACGTGAAGTCGGAGCCGACGCCGAAACCGCCGATGTCCCCATAGCCGACGAGCGTCCAGTGCTCGGCAATCGGGTGCTGGATGCGCACGCCGACGTAGGGGTCCACCCAGTCCTTGCTTGCGCCCTGCTCCACGGTTCCCGTCTGGGCAAAGAAACTTCCCTCGATCCTGGCATTGGCTTCGATCTTCGAATAGCGCATCCCGCCGATCACATCGAGCGGCGCGCGACCTTCTCGAACCCGGTACGCGACCGCCGCCGCGTACAGGGTCTGCCTCATCTCCAATTCCGCGCTCGCCGAAGCCGTCACCAGGCCCGGTGCGGCTGGCCGTCCCCGAATCGGAGAGCTTCATGTAGATCGCGTCGAACAGCAGACCGAAGCGACCTTGCCTTGCCTCGAACGCTCC
Organism: uncultured beta proteobacterium; assembly: GCA_963699535.1. Classification (GTDB taxonomy): domain Bacteria; phylum Pseudomonadota; class Gammaproteobacteria; order Burkholderiales; family SG8-39; genus VBDM01. Next base: position 163,406 of record CAVOUJ010000020.1, read on the forward strand.
CATCAGCCCGGCGTCGAGGTTCTTGAGGATGTCCGAGAAGCTCATGTTGACGTTTATCGCCGGCAGCGGACCGGATCCGACCTCGCCGCTCATCCCCGCACCCCAGATATAGGGTGTGAACTCGAAGGTCCAGCCGCCGCCGGGCCCATCTGCCGCCCGCGCTGCTGTCGAGACAAAGTCGAAAGTCGCGAGGATCGCTGCCCCGAGAACTAAGGCTTTCACTTTCACGATCGTCGCTCCGTCAGGACTAGAGCCGCTTCCAGCTCTTGTCCGGGTTGAATCGTCGTGATCTTCTGCACCGCGGCCGCGGTGTCCGGCCCGAGGTCCTTCTCGTACACGACGCCGCCGTGATTGACGATGAAGGTCATGACGCCGGAGTTGCCGTAGGAAGCCGGCCATGCGACCAGTGCGAACCCGCCGATCATCCTGCCCTGCGCGATGTATTCGTAGGCGCCGCCGGGAGCGTCGGCCCCCTGCCCCCTGAGGATGCGGTAGCGATAGCCGTGGTACGGAACCGGCAAACTGCTGTCGCCCTTCGTGTAGCCCTCAGCCTTCGCGCTGGCAAACAAGGGCCCGAGCGGACTCGGCTTCTCGCCGGCTTGGGTCGGAAAGTAGAGCCCGTCGCGCTTGCCTGGCGCGCTGGCGAATTTCTGCGCGTAGTGCAGCAGCTTGTCGCCTTGCGGATTGCGCAAGTAGTACTCGCGCTGCGCGTCCACGTATGCGAGCATCGCCTGCACCGCCGAGAGCTCGTTGCGGCCGATTCTCCGGTTGAGAATCTCCTCCTGGCCTTGTCTTGCGTCGAATCGCCAGCCCGCAGCGTCTTTCACGATGGGAATGGGGAACGGCCATGAGTCCTTGCCGACGCTGAGCACCGCCTTCGCATCGCCGGATTTGTCCAGCCTGTTGGCCTCGTTGTACGCCCGGAGAAAGCGCTCGCGGCTCGCTTTGTCGGCGACGGCATCACCGGACTGGACGATCTTCCCGGATCCGGGTCCGAGGACATCCAGCATCGCCTTGGCGTCTCCTGACTCCAGCGCCGCAACGAGCGCCCCCGCGGCGTCCTCCGGCGAGGCAAACGTCTTCTGCCTCGTTCCTTCCGCGGATTGTGCCGTGCCCGCTGCGGCCATCCCCATGACGAGGAGCACAGCGAACAAAGCGCGATGGATAACCGCAAAGCGATCTGATCTCATCTGCCCCTTCCGCCACCGCCGCCGCCCGCACGACCACCGCCGCCGCCCGCACGGGCTTGGCCCGCTGCGCTCGCCCGGCTCGAGGCGCCGCGGCTGCTGTAGTCGCGCGTCTGGCCGCCGCGGCCGACGCCGTCGAACGCATCCGCCTGGCGGCCGCCGGACCTGTCGAGCCCGCGATCGCCCGCCGGCCGCCTCGCGCGGATCCTCTCCGCATGAGCCGGTCGGCATCGCCGCGCGCGGTGTCCTGCCGGCCCGCGTCCCCGCGGCCGCGGTAGGATTCGCGCGAGTCCACGCCCGGCCGCTGGCCCTCTCCGAATTTCTGCCGGCTCGCCTGGTCGCGGTACTCGACGCCCTTGCGGTGCTCGGGCCTGTGTTGCCAGTCGCCGGTCTTGATATCGGTCCGGTTGAAGTTGTTGTAGTTGTTGTGGTTGATATAGACGTTTCCCCCGCCCCAATGACACCCGCCCCACAAGGCCGAGCCGACGATGATTCCCACCGAGAAGGAAAAGAAGACGCCTCCGGGCGGGTAACTTGGCGGATAGTAGTAATAGGGCGGATACGCCGGGTAGGGCCACGGGCCGTACACGACCATCGGGTTATAGACGGGAACGTAGACCACCTGCGGGTTCGCCGGCTCGATCTTGATGACCGTGGTTCCGCCCTCCTGCTCGGTCGTGACCTTCTGCTCCTTCCCCGACGCGAGATTCCCCGCCGCCTGCGCCTTCGCGCGCAGCCGCTGGATGGCGGCCATCACGTCCTTCTGCTGGCCGAGGAACGCGTCGCCCAGTCTTTGCGTCATGTCGAGCTTTTCGTTCAGCATCGTCAGGACCTGCGGAAAGGCAGTCAGGGACTTCACGCTCGGGTCCCAGGGCTGCTTCTGCATCGCGTCCTCGAGCGCCTTCTCCTTCACGTCGGGATTCGCCTTCGACCAGCGCGCTGCCTGCACGATTTCCAGCGGATAAGTCGAAGCCATGAGGATTTGCGCGACCAGCGCGTCCGGATAGAGCGCGACAGGCGCGACCAGCTGCTCGAGCTCTTCGGTCTTGAATGGCGCAGGCTGGACCGGGTCCTGCGCGCGCAGCGACAACGGCAGCGTCGCCAAGGCTGCGAGGATCCATGCCGAGAAAGCACGCGTCAGGATGCGGGTCATGTGTATCCGCCCGGGAAGCATTGTGGCATACGGAGCGAGCCCGTTCCTCAGAGTTCGTCCAGCCCCTCTCACGGCGGGTCAGTGCGCCAGCTGGTCGGGTCAGCTCCCATCTTCTCTCCCAGGTCGGCCAACTCATTCATCACTTCCGCCTCGAAAGTGCCGGGCTTGGGCGGTACCCAGTAGTCCGGTACGGCCATGACGCGAACCTCCACGTCCAGCCGGTGCTTAAGACGCGCGATCTCCGCCATCGCATAGAGATGACGCATGGAGTTGACGGTGGAGGTCTGCGTGGCCATGATCGTGGCGCGGCTCATGATGTCGGGCCAGCGCTCCCGCGTCACCTGCGGCGGGAACCGGAACTGGTTGTTGAAAATAACCCAATACCGCAATCGCGGCATCGGCAACTTCGGATGCTTTGCGGCCCATTGCGCGGGAATGCTCTCGTCTTCTCGTACGCGCGCGCGGTAGAGAATGTTGCCGGTGATCGCGCCGTCAACATAGAGGTAGTCCCCGATGCTCCGCGCCGGAAAGATGGCGGGGATGCCCGCGCTCGCCAGCAGAATTCTGTACACGTGCTCCTCATTTTGACCGGCGAGCGCTGTCTTGGCCTCGGCGACGATGTCCCAGGCGCGCATGTCGCCCAAGTCTATGTTCGTGGTGTTGACGATGAGGCTGCGGCCCGTGGCCCCTTCCGCGACGATTCGCTCCAGCAGCCCGCGATCCAGGACTACGCGCATTTCACGCTCGAGACCGGGCAAGGCGAAGAACGAGGGGTTGTTCGGCAGGAAGAACAGCAGCCCGCGCGATGCCGTCCAGTCCTTCTGGGGATTGCGGTACAGCTTGACGATGCGCTCGATCGATTCGTCGTCGCCCAGGAAGGCGAACGGCGCGATCATCGCTCCCGTGCTGACACCGGTGACCACATCGAATTGCGGCCTCGCCAGCTCGCCTGTAACGCGGCCCCACCCTTTGAGCACCCCCGCACCGAACGCGCCCCAGTCCCCGCCCCCGGAAATGACCAGCAAGTCGATGGTCGCAGGCTTCCCTCCAGGGTTTTTCGAAGCGGCGGCTGCTTTCGCCTCGATGCGCTCCAAAAACACCGGCAAGAGCTCGCTGGCAGCTTTCTCGCGCCCCGCATCTTCGACCTGGCGAGCGGCGAGAAGCTCCCCGAGGTTTCGGTCCGGCCGCGCCGTTGAAGCGCAACCTGCGGCCAGCACACTGCAGGCGATCGCCGACACGAGGAGCATCGTTCCATTCGTTTGTTTCATCGGACACCCTCACTCACTTCATGTGCTTGACGCGCGAGCCGGATAGATAGTATCCGACGGGAAAAGGCCACCGGCACACGGCATGGGCTTGGGTCCCGTTCACCGTGTTACGGTCTGGACAAACAGGGCCCGTCCCTTCCAATGCATCCCGTGGAGACACATCGAAACCGCCTCGAGCGACCCGAAAGGTGTGTCGACGAACTCCAGTACCGCAGCCGGGCGTGAGCCGTCGCCCTCCACCCGCTGGATCTTCGTGCACTCCAGGCTCGGGGCGTACTTCTTCACCAGATCGCGGATTTCGTCGTCGGTAGTCCCGGGCTCGATGTTTCCGATCCAAAGCTTCATGGTTCGTATCTTAGCAGCGCGGGCCCCTTGAGCTGCTCCTGTGCCCAGTTCGCGGCATCTTCGCAGGTTACGCCGCTGCTGAACAGACCCGAACGCGCGCACTGGCGCTTCCCGCACTTTCGTCTCGGGTCCGCCCGCGATCGTTCTGGCGGCAAGTCGTGTGGGGTCTGTGGAACGGTCGCTTTGATCCACGTCAAAAGGTTGGGAAACCGAATGAACACCACGCGTTGTAGCGGATCAAGCTTCTAGACCCTGCGAATGGGTCGGGCCCAGGGGCCCAGGGAAGAGCCGGGACTGGTCTACAAGAGAAAACCCGCGTTGATTTGCATCAACGCGGGTTTCTTGTTTCGGTTTGGGTTATAGCGAACGCAGAAAGTTCAGGACGTCGTCTTTCTCATTTTCCTGGAGCGCCTTGTACTTTGAGACTACGCCGCTTGCTTCCGAGCCGTCGCTCAGATGCGCCAGGATCGCCTCCACGAGATCCGAAGTCCGTCCGTCATGCAGGAAGAAGATTCGCTGTCCCAACCCCCAGAGGGGGGCGGTGCGAAATTCCCGGGGGCCTGCCTGTCCCTGGCTGATCCCGTCGGCCAACCCGATACCCATGTCGTGGATCAAGAGGTCGGAGAAGAGATTCACCGGCTTATAGCGCAACGCAGCGACCGTGGAATTGCCCGTCATGAAACTGGGGGTGTGGCAGAGGGCGCACCCGATATTGGTGAACTGCTGCCGGCCTCTTGCGATCGAATCGGCTCCTCCCGGCGTGTCGGGCGAAGGCGTGGGCGGCGCCAGGAAACGCATGAAGATGGCGAACTTTTCGATCGCACTGAGCGTGCGCACTGCAAGCGTGTCGACCGGGTCCTGGTCTTCATTGATGTTGATGACGGTGTTGGGAACGGTCGCAAACTGGCAGGTCGGTGTTTCATCCCGCTCGGTCTGAAACAGTTCGTTGGTGACTCCCATCTCGACGTTGTACGCCTCGCCGGAGAACAACAGGAGCGATTTGTTCTGGGCCTTCCAGCCAAACCGCGCGATGGTGCCGTCATTACCGTTGCGGTTTGCTTGTCCGGAGATCGTATTGCCAGGGACAACCATGTTCGCCCGCCCTCTGATGCCCAGCGCCTGCTTTAAAGACGCATAGTTGGACATGTTCGAAAGGATCGCCTTGTCCGGGATCTGTTCGATCAGGCCTGCGCCAAACACCGGGGTGGGTATCCGGAAAATTACGTTGTGGTGCGCTTGTTGCGCCGCGAAATCCGGCTGCGCGAGAACGCAGCCATCGGCACCTGGCCGGCCAGTAAGGGTGAACAGCGCGTGGACACCGCCGTCCGGCGTTCCGTCAGGATTCTTTACAAACCGCGCCTCGCGCACCGGCCCGTTTGCCGTGATGAACGGCGGAACGGAGTCGGTACCGCCGTCCTTGTTGGCAAATGCGAACTGAGGATTCACCGCCGGGCTGGTTCCGCCCATTGCCGGCTGCGAATGGCAGCCGCCGCAGCTATCCAAGTTCATCGTCGGTCCTAAGCCCTCCTCGGCATCGTCCTCGTCTTGGAACTCATCGAGGGCCGCCTGGAAAAAGGCAAGTTCATTCTGGGTCAATCCCGCAAGCGGCGCACCGGCGCCCGCAGCTCCGGCGCGCACGCCGGGGTCCAAGGCGCCAACATACGGCGCTTCCGGGACACCCGCTTGTCCGATGGATTCGGAGCAGCCAACGAGCGCTACCGTCCAACCGCCGAGCGCGAGTGTCAATACCAGTGGATTCGCCAATTTCTTCATCGCTGCTTTCCTTTCAGCCAGCAACATGAATCCGAGAGAAGGAAAACGATCCCGGTATCCAACGGTTAGAAACTCTGCTTTTCTTATTCTCTGGCGCAAATTCAATGCGTCCAGTCGCAACGATCGTGCCACGGCAAGCAATCTCCGTTAGGTCGTGTGACTTCAAGGAGTTCCGGCAGGTTCTTTGACCGGACCTGTATCCGAAATGTCGTCTTGAAGCGACGTGAGCATTTCACGGAGTGGATTAAGAATTTGATTTCGCACTGCTTCGAAGCGTCGCCGGGCGACGACGGACGGCGCTTCTCCAAAGCGATCCAGCGGTCCAGAAGACAAACGGTGGCTCGCACTGGAAGCGCCGGCTTGTCCAATGTTGCTCGAGAAACCTCAGCTCCGGATTCAGTCCGAAACTCCGCCGCATCACGAAGACAATCATGCAAAATCTCCGTGCTAATATCCCCCGGCCGATTGACGTAGCGTGGTATGACGTGGGGGACTGGTGAACATCGGTTTTGTGGGGCTCGGTGCCATGGGGCAGGTCATCGTCCCCCGCTTGCTCGCGGCGGGATACGCGGTGACGGGCTGGAACCGGTCGCGGGAGCGCGCGTTGCCGCTGATCGGGCGTGGCATGCGTCTGGCCGAAAGCCCCGCTACGGTCGCCGCAGCATCCGATGTCACGTTCTCCATCGTTACCGACGGCGCCGCCGTCAAAACGGTCGCGCTAGGCGAGAACGGCGTTCTCGCCGGCATCCAGCCTGGCGGCGTCTACGTCGACATGGGCACGATCTCACCTGAAATCACGCGCGAGGTCGCAGCCGCGTTCGCCGAGCGTGGCTTTAAGATGCTCGATGCACCGCTGTCGGGCAGCCCGGTGACGGTGGCGCAAGGCAATGCGTCGCTGATGATCGGTGGCGACAAGGCGGCGTTCGAACGCATCGAGCCGGTGCTACGCGCGATCGGCCCGAAGGTCACTTACATCGGCGCGAGCGGCCAGGCCGTCACGATGAAGCTCGCCGTCAATCTGTTACTCATGGTCGAAGTTATCGCATTCGGCGAGGCTGTTGCGCTCGCCGAAAAGGGGGGCGTCGCTCGCGAGATAGCGCTCGATGCGGTACTCAAGAGCGTAACCGCCGCACCTGTGCTCGGCTACCGCGGACCGTTCATTCTCGAAGGCAAGATGCCGGCTGTACCGCTTGCCGATGTGACGCTGCAGCAGAAAGACATGCTGCTCGTGCTCGAAATGGCGCGCAAGCTCGGCAGCCCCGCGCCGCTCGCGGCCGCCGCAAACGAAATGATGAACGCATGCCGCGGCCTCGGCCTCGACCGCAACGACTTCGTCATCGCGCACGAAGTGTATCGCCGCCTGGGCGGACAGTCCCGCTGACGACCAATTGTCTTGAGGAGGAGCAACACGTGAGCACACCGGATTCAAGCGCTCGGCCGGCCGCCGGCCCGAAGCTTCCGCCCGTCGGCCCGACGATCACGATTGCGCAGGCGAAGAAGGTCGCGGATGCGGCGTTGGCGCCCGCGCGGGCGAACGGCTGGACCGTCGTCATCGCGATCGCCGATCCCGGCGGCCACCTCGTGTACCTCGAGAAGATGGACGAGACCCAGGTCGGCAGCATCGCGATCGCCGAATCGAAGGCGCGCTCCGCCGCCATCTTCAAGCGCCCGACGAAGACCTTTCAGGATCGGCTCGACCGCGGCGGCGACGGCTTGCGCGTGCTGGGCCTGGTCGGCGTCGTTCCGGTCGAAGGCGGCTTGCCGATCATCGTCGATGGCAAGCTGATCGGCGCGCTCGGCGTGTCGGGCGGGTCGAGTGCGGAGGACGAAGCCTGCGCTGCAGCCGGCGCTGCGGCCCTGCGCTGAGGCTGCGCGGGTCGGCGCGGCCAACAAAAAAGCCCGGTCCTCTTGCGAGGCCGGGCTTTTTCTTCAAAGGGAGTCTGGCACTGACCTACTTTCGCGCGGTATACCTCGCACTATCATCGGCGCTGCCCCGTTTCACGGTCCTGTTCGGAATGGGAAGGCGTGGTTCCAGGGCGCTGTGGGCACCAGACATAGCTTGTCGTTTCGTTGCTTACGCAACGAAACCAATTCGGGAGAAGCAAGAGTTGCGAGTGAATCTGCGTGTAATCCCTGGCCGCGCAATGAACGGCCGCTAGGTCCGTTCCATTGCGCGGAGTTATTGCGGCACTGCGTGCCGCAATCAACAAGGTTATAGGATCAAGCCGCACGGGCAATTAGTACCGGTTAGCTGAAAGGATTACTCCTCTTGCACATCCGGCCTATCAACGTGGTGGTCTTCCACGACCCTTCAGGGAGGTTAACCCTCCGGGACGTCTCATCTTGAGGCGAGTTTCCCGCTTAGATGCTTTCAGCGGTTATCTCTTCCGAACATAGCTACCCGGCGATGCCACTGGCGTGACAACCGGTACACCAGAGGTTCGTCCACTCCGGTCCTCTCGTACTAGGAGCAGCCCCCCTCAAACGTCCAACGCCCACGGCAGATAGGGACCAAACTGTCTCACGACGTTTTAAACCCAGCTCACGTACCACTTTAAATGGCGAACAGCCATACCCTTGGGACCGGCTACAGCCCCAGGATGTGATGAGCCGACATCGAGGTGCCAAACTCCCCCGTCGATATGAACTCTTGGGAGGAATCAGCCTGTTATCCCCGGCGTACCTTTTATCCGTTGAGCGATGGCCCTTCCATACAGAACCACCGGATCACTATGACCTGCTTTCGCACCTGCTCGACTTGTCAGTCTCGCAGTCAAGCACGCTTATGCCATTGCACTATGAGTACGATTTCCGACCGTACCTAGCGTACCTTCGCACTCCTCCGTTACTCTTTTGGAGGAGACCGCCCCAGTCAAACTGCCCACCATGCACTGTCCCCGGCCCGGATTCACGAGCCAAGGTTAGAACCGCAAACAAACCAGGCTGGTATTTCAACGACGACTCCACCAGAGCTAGCGCCCCGGCTTCAAAGTCTCCCAGCTATCCTACACAGATCGGTTCACAGTCCCATGCAAAGTTACAGTAAAGGTGCACGGGGTCTTTCCGTCTAGCCGCGGGTAGATTGCATCATCACAAACATTTCAACTTCGCTGAGTCTCGGTTGGAGACAGCGTGGCCATCGTTACGCCATTCGTGCAGGTCGGAACTTACCCGACAAGGAATTTCGCTACCTTAGGACCGTTATAGTTACGGCCGCCGTTTACCGGGGCTTCAATCAAGAGCTTGCACCCCATCATTTAACCTTCCGGCACCGGGCAGGCGTCACACCCTATACGTCCACTTTCGTGTTTGCAGAGTGCTGTGTTTTTAATAAACAGTCGCAGCCACCTATTCTTTGCAACCGCGTTGGGCTCCAGCTGTACGCCTTCACCTACTAGCGGCACACCTTCTTCCGAAGTTACGGTGTCAATTTGCCGAGTTCCTTCAACCGAGTTCTCTCAAGCGCCTGAGAATTTTCATCTCGCCCACCTGTGTCGGATTACGGTACGGTCGTTCCAGACTGGAGCTTAGTGGCTTTTCCTGGGAGCTGGGTATCGGGGCCTTCGCGGAGCAAGCTCCACTCGTTGTAACGCCTCAGCTAAGCCGCGCGGATTTGCCTACGCAGCACGCCTACACGTTTGAACCGGGACAACCAACACCCGGCGCACCTAACCTTCTCCGTCCCCACATCGCATCTGGAATCGGTACAGGAATATTGACCTGTTTCCCATCGACTACGCATTTCTGCCTCGCCTTAGGGGCCGACTCACCCTGCGCCGATGAACGTTGCGCAGGAAACCTTGGGCTTACGGCGACAGGGCCTTTCACCCTGTTTATCGCTACTCATGTCAGCATTCGCACTTCCGATACCTCCAGCGTGCCTCATGGCACACCTTCGCAGGCTTACGGAACGCTCTCCTACCAGACGTACGATCCCCGCAATTCACTCACACACTCTCGATCGACGAGAGGCGCTTTGGCCTCGGCATAACCTGAAGGTTATGCCTCGTCCAAGCTCGTGCCTTGAATGAACTGGGGTGGATCGTACGAATCCGCAGCTTCGGTGTATGGTTTGAGCCCCGTTACATCTTCCGCGCGGGACGACTCGATCAGTGAGCTATTACGCTTTCTTTAAAGGATGGCTGCTTCTAAGCCAACCTCCTGACTGTTTGTGCCTTCCCACCTCGTTAACCACTTAACCATACTTGGGGACCTTAGCTGGCGGTCTGGGTTGTTTCCCTCTCGTGTCCGGACGTTAGCACCCGGTGCACTGTCTCCCGCGCTGTACTTCTCGGTATTCGGAGTTTGCCATGGTTTGGTAGGGCGCTATGCCCCCCTAGCCATAACAGTGCTCTACCCCCGAGAGTAATACGCGAGGCACTACCTAAATAGTTTTCGGAGAGAACCAGCTATTTGCGGATTTGTTTGGCCTTTCACCCCTACCCACAGCTCATCCACCACTTTTTCAACAGTGGTTGGTTCGGTCCTCCAGCCGGTGTTACCCGACCTTCAACCTGGCCATGAGTAGATCATCCGCTTTCGGGTCTACACCCACCGACTGAATCGCCCTGTTCGGACTCGCTTTCGCTACGCCTCCGCTATGCGCTTAGGCTCGCCAGTGAATGTAAGTCGCTGACCCATTATACAAAAGGTACGCAGTCACCCCTTGCGGGGCTCCCACTTTTTGTATGCATACGGTTTCAGGATCTATTTCACTCCCCTCCCGGGGTTCTTTTCGCCTTTCCCTCACGGTACTGGTTCACTATCGGTCGATCACGAGTATTTAGCCTTGGAGGATGGTCCCCCCATCTTCAGACAGGATTTCACGTGTCCCGCCCTACTTGTCGCAAACTTAGTTCCACCACCACGTTTTCGCATACGGGGCTATCACCCGCTGTGGCCGGACTTTCCAGACCGTTTTGCTAACGCGATGGCTAAAGATTGCTGGCTATTCCGATTTCGCTCGCCACTACTCTCGGAATCTCGGTTGATTTCTGTTCCTTGCCCTACTGAGATGTTTCAGTTCAGGCAGTTCGCTTCTCTGGACCTATGGATTCGGTCCAGGATGACCCTTGCGGGCCGGGTTTCCCCATTCGGAAATCCCCGGATCAAAGCCTGTTTGCCGGCTCCCCGGGGCTTATCGCAAGCTACTACGTCCTTCGTCGCCTGTGATCGCCAAGGCATCCACCATATGCACTTGTTCGCTTGACCCTATAACCTTGAAGCCTCGAACCGGACGTTTCCATCCAGACCGAAGTCCTGGCTACAGGAATTCTCACGCTTGTGCCTGACTCCATCCGACTGGACGGAATCAGGTCGAATACAATCACAACCCATGCATCGATCTTGGGAGATCGATGCACTTGCTTCTTCCGAATTGTTAAAGAGCGAACAGCCTCTCCGGTCAAAAGACCAGAAGTAAGCCTCGGGGCTTACTTGCGATCTCTCGGGAATCTGGATCAGGCGACGGTCTCCTTCTTCATCCTTCTGCCTTCTTCCTTTCAAAGTGGTGGAGGTGAACGGGATCGAACCGATGACCTCCTGCTTGCAAAGCAGGCGCTCTCCCAACTGAGCTACACCCCCGATAAGAAACTGGTGGGTCTGGATGGATTCGAACCATCGACCCCCGCCTTATCAAGACGGTGCTCTAACCAGCTGAGCTACAGACCCTGAGTTCAGGATCTAGGATCAAGGGTGGAGGATTGAGGGTAGAGACCGCTTACCCTAGATCCTCAATCCTCATTCCTCAATCCTGCCTTCTAAACAACCGATAGGTTGTGGACGCTGAAGCGAAGCTTTCTCTAGAAAGGAGGTGATCCAGCCGCACCTTCCGATACGGCTACCTTGTTACGACTTCACCCCAGTCATGAATCTCACCGTGGTAGGCGCCCCCCTTGCGGTTAGGCTACCTGCTTCTGGTGAAACCCACTCCCATGGTGTGACGGGCGGTGTGTACAAGGCCCGGGAACGTATTCACCGCGACATGCTGATCCGCGATTACTAGCGATTCCGACTTCATGAAGTCGAGTTGCAGACTTCAATCCGGACTACGACGCACTTTCTGGGATTTGCTCCCCCTCGCGGGTTGGCTTCCCTCTGTATGCGCCATTGTATGACGTGTGTAGCCCTACCCATAAGGGCCATGAGGACTTGACGTCGTCCCCACCTTCCTCCGGTTTGTCACCGGCAGTCTCATTAGAGTGCCCAACTGAATGTGGCAACTAATGACAAGGGTTGCGCTCGTTGCGGGACTTAACCCAACATCTCACGACACGAGCTGACGACAGCCATGCAGCACCTGTGTCCAGGTTCCCTTTCGGGCACACCCAACTTTCATCGGGCTTCCTGGCATGTCAAGGGTAGGTAAGGTTTTTCGCGTTGCATCGAATTGAACCACATCATCCACCGCTTGTGCGGGCCCCCGTCAATTCCTTTGAGTTTTAATCTTGCGACCGTACTCCCCAGGCGGGCAACTTCACGCGTTAGCTGCGTTACTAAAGGAGTTCATCCTCCAACAACTAGTTGCCATAGTTTAGGGCGTGGACTACCAGGGTATCTAATCCTGTTTGCTCCCCACGCTTTCGTGTATGAGCGTCAGTGCTAACCCAGGGGGCTGCCTTCGCCATCGGTGTTCCTCCAGATCTCTACGCATTTCACTGCTACACCTGGAATTCCACCCCCCTCTGCCGCACTCTAGCCTCATAGTTTCCAACGCAGTTCCCAGGTTAAGCCCGGGGATTTCACATCGGACTTGCGAGACCGCCTACGCACGCTTTACGCCCAGTAATTCCGATTAACGCTTGGACCCTACGTATTACCGCGGCTGCTGGCACGTAGTTAGCCGGTCCTTCTTCTTCGGGTACCGTCATCGACGCGGGATGTTACCCCGCGCCATTTCGTCCCCGCCGAAAGAGCTTTACAACCCGAAGGCCTTCTTCACTCACGCGGCATGGCTGGATCAGGCTTTCGCCCATTGTCCAAAATTCCCCACTGCTGCCTCCCGTAGGAGTCTGGGCCGTGTCTCAGTCCCAGTGTGGCTGGTCGTTCTCTCAAACCAGCTACGGATCGTAGCCTTGGTGGGCTATTACCCCGCCAACTAGCTAATCCGGCATCGGCCACTCCTATAGTGTGGGGCCTTGCGGTCCCCCACTTTCATCCTTGGATCGTATGCGGTATTAGCCCCGATTTCTCGGGGTTGTCCCCCGCTACAGGACGTGTTCCGATGTATTGCTCACCCGTTCGCCACTCTACTCGGGGTTGCCCCCTTTCGCGTTCGACTTGCATGTGTAAGGCATGCCGCCAGCGTTCAATCTGAGCCAGGATCAAACTCTTCAATTCAATCCCGTTCAATCGCGATTGCGATTGCGCGAACCCTGCGTTTTACGGCAGAGCCCACTACTCACTCAAAGTCATTGCAAAGGTATAAGAAAAAACCTTGCTAGACCTGGTGTGAGCTTGGTTAAGCTTTGTGTGACACCAACGCGCTTGCGCGCGCCCAAAATACCAGTGCCACTGGCTTCACCCAGCGCCCACACCTATCGGCTGTTCAATTGTTAAAGAGCATGTCCCCGGGCGGGGATCCTGCACGCCCCCGGAGGGGTTGGTTGCGGGGATAGGATTTGAACCTATGACCTTCGGGTTATGAGCCCGACGAGCTGCCAGACTGCTCCACCCCGCGCCCGGTACAGACGTGAGAGTATAGCGGGTTGCGCGAAACACTGTCAAACAATTTTGCGCTGCAACAACGCGAGGCGCGCGCTCGCCGCGCCCCACTACATCCTCAATAGCAGAGCCCCGTGTCCTCCGGGCGCCAGGGATTGCTGAAAGTGCTCAAGGACTCAAGAAACACAACGAGGTCAGACTGCTCCTGCGCGGTGAGCTGCAGTGGCTTCAACGCGCTTTGTCCGCCGGCGTGCGGCCGTCCAGGGTTCTCCGAGTAGTGCCGCACCACGTCGGCGAGCCTCTCGATTTCACCGTGGTGGCCATACGGAGCGGTGACCAGCAAGTTGCGCAGGGTCGGCACCTTGAAGGCGCCGGAATCGCCTGGCTCGTGCAAGACGCGGCGCGTTCCGTCCGCCGTGGACCGTTCCGGGTCGTCGTTGTACGGTCCCAGCAAATTGAAGCGGCTCTCGCTCAGGCGCTTCACGCCCTCCATTCTTCCGGAGTCGGCAAGCTTTGAGAGGCCGGAAAACCCGTTGTCGCGGAATTCACCGTTGCTGAAGTTCGGCCCCGAGTGGCAGGTGTCGCAGGCTCCCTTGCCGATGAAGATTTTCAGGCCGCGTTGCGCGGCCTCGGAATAGCGCCCTGGCGCGATACGCTCGCCGCGCGCGAGCGCGTTGCGGAAGTGATCGAAGGGCGTGGGCGCACCATCGAGCGTTTCCTGAAACGCAGCCAGGGCCTTGGCGACATCCACCAGCACCAGCTCGTCGTCGCTTGCCGGCGGCGCAGACCCGAAGCTCTTGCGATAGCGACACGCCAGCTGCTCGTCGTTGCGCATCAGCTCGGCGATGTGGCGCGGGCTCGCCCCTAGCTCGCGAGGGTCGAGAATCGGACGTATGCTCTGCGACCACAGACTGTCCGCAGCGCCTCCCCAACCGAACCAGCGCCCGAGTCCTACGTTCATGAGCGTCGGCGTATTGCGCTCCACTTCGGCCACCGCAGCGCCCCGCGCCCGGTTGTCCGTCCAGAAGCGCTCGGGCACGTGGCAGGTCCCGCACGAAAACCTGCCGCTTTCTGACAGGCGCCGATCGAAGAAAAGGCGCTCGCCGAGCTCAATCGCATGGCGCTTGCCCGACACCCGGTTGCTCGGATCGTTCTTGCCCGGAACCGGCCAAGGGCCGTGAGCCAGAATCGCGCGGATTTCGCTTTCCGTGAACGCCGGCGCATCCTCCGCGGCAGCGCCGGTCCACGCGAAAAATCCTCCCAGCGCTGCCAGCGCGTACGAGAGGACGATCTTCGCTTTCATTTTCGGCGGGACCATGTACCCAGATAGGTGGGAACATTCAACCAAATTGCGGAACCGTGCGCAACCTTCTTTCGCGGACATGTTTCTCACGTCCGCTCCGTCTCAACGGAGCTCGGTTGCCAGACCATGAGGCGCTTCTCGATCACGCCCACGATCCAGTCGAGCAGCAGGGCGAACACGGTCAACAGGAGGATGCCGGCGACCACCGTGTTCATGTCGAAGAACCCCTCGGCCTGGTGGATGAGATAACCGACGCCCTTCGCCGAACCGAGATATTCGCCGACGACGGCGCCTACAAAAGCCAACCCCACCGAGTTGTGCAAGCTGGCGAACACCCAGCTCATCGCGCTCGGCACGTAGACGTAGCGCAGCAGTTGGCGCGGGCTCGCGCCAAGCATGCGCGCGTTCGCCAGGACGACCGGGCTCACCTCGCGTACTCCCTGGTACACATTGAAGAACACTATGAAGAACACAAGGGTCACGCCCAGCGCGACCTTGGAGGCGATACCGAGGCCGAACCACACGAAGAAAATCGGAGCGAGGATCACACGCGGCATGGCGTTGATCGCCTTGATGTAGGGGTCGAGTATCGCCGAAGCCATCGGCGAAAGCGCGAGCCATAGCCCGATTGCCACACCGAACACCGTTCCGATGAAGAAGGCAAGCATCGTTTCGACGAGGGTGATCCACAGGTGCTCGTAGATCTCCCCCGTGGCGAACCACCGCCAAAGGCGGCCGAGCACCTGCAGCGGCTCGCCGAAGAAGAACGCCGCGTGGCCGGGTTCCGAGAAATAGACGGGTGGCAGCAGCGTGGGACTCGTGAGCACGTGCCAGAGCACGAAGAAGAGGACCAGCACCACGACTTGATAGATCCGCAGCCGCATCTTCCCATTTGCGCCTTTCGCAACGAGAGCTGGCTCAGTGCTTTTGCTGCTGGGCATAGCCTTTCAGCACCTCTTCCTTCATTGCGTGCCAGATCTTCGCGTGGATTTCGATGAAGCGCGGCGCAAGGCGTATCTCCGAGACGTCGCGCGGGCGCGGCAAGTCGATTGCGTAATCGCCGATCGGGCGTGAGGCCGGGCCGGCCGAGAGCACGACGACTCGGTCCGAGAGCGAGATCGCCTCCTCGAGGTCGTGGGTAATGAACACGACGGACTTCCGGTCTGCCGACCACAGCTCGAGCAGTTCATTCTCCATCAGCTGGCGAGTCTGCACGTCCAGCGCCG
Source organism: uncultured beta proteobacterium (assembly GCA_963699535.1). Lineage (GTDB taxonomy): Bacteria > Pseudomonadota > Gammaproteobacteria > Burkholderiales > SG8-39 > VBDM01. The sequence goes on from CAVOUJ010000020.1 coordinate 179,323, forward strand.
AAAAGGGCTCGTCCATGAGTAGAATCTGCGGATTCAGGATGAGCATTTGCGCGAGCGCAACCCGCTTGCGCATGCCGCCCGAGAGCTGATGGGGATAGCGTCGGCTGAAGCCGCTCAGCCCGACGCGCTTCAACCATTCGTTGCCACGCTCGAGCGCGTCGCTTCGCTCCACGCCCCGGAACTCGAGCCCGGCCACGATGTTGTCGATGGCGTTGCGCCAAGGCATGAGCGCGTCCGTCTGAAACATGTAGCCGGCTCGCGAATTGATGCCCACAAGGGGCCGGCCGAACACTTTCACGTTGCCCGCGGAAGGGGCGATCAGGCCCGCGGCAACATTGAGGAGCGTCGTCTTGCCGCAGCCCGTAGGGCCCACCACCGAAACGAACTCGCCTTCACCCACGACGAGTGTCGTTTCGCTGACCGCGGTGTAGCGCTGAAACGGGTCGTCCCGCGAAACATAGGTACAAGCGATGTTCTCAAGCGCAACGGCGGGAGTCGTTGTGCCCTCATTCCCGCGCATCCGCGCCGTCATTTGTATTTTACGTTCGCTTTCTTCACGAACTCGTTTGTGTAGGTGAGCTCGAGCTTGATTTCCTTCGCCTTCACTTCCGGGTTGAAAGTCGGTATGACCTTGAGCGCGGTCCTGGTGCCAGCGTCGGAAATCATGCCGTCTGGCGAGATGGCTTCCCTGACCTTGCTGAACGAAAACAGATACAAGGCTCTGTCTCCCAGCAGATAGGCTTCCGGCACGGTGCGCAGCACGTCCTGGGCTGAAGCCTTATGGATCCATTTATCGGCGCGCACGATGGCGTTGGTGAGCGCCTGGATCGTGTTGGGGTTCTTCCGGATGAAATCGACCGGCGCGTACAAGCAGCCCGCAGGCATGGGCCCGCCCAGCACTCGTTCAGTCCCCTTGAGAGTACGGGTGTCAGCGACGATCTGGACGTCTCCGTCCTGCTCGAGCTTGGTCATGACCGGATCGGTGTTGGACACGGCGTCGATCTGACCGCTCTTCAGCGCAGCGATGGCGGCCGCACCAAGCCCGACGCCAATGACGGAAATATCAGAGGGCTTGAGCCCCGCCGTGGAAATGAAGTGGTTGACGATCATGTGGGTGCTCGAGCCCGGCGCCGAGACCCCGACCTTGAGCCCCTTGAAGTCCTTGGGCGATTTGTACGTCTTCGCCTTGGCGGCCGAGATTCCGATGGCGATCTGCGGCGCGCGGCCCTGCTGCACGAAACACTGAAGGAACTGACCCTTGGCCTGCATGTTCAGTGTGTGCTCGTACGCCCCCGAGACGACGTCGGCGCTTCCGCCGATCACCGCGCGAAGCGCCTGCGAGCCTCCGGCGAAATCACTGATCGTCGGCGCCAGGCCTTCGTCCTTGAAGTAGCCGAGCTGTTCGGCGATCGTGAGCGGCAGGTAATAGAGGGACGACTTCCCGCCCACCGCGATGTGCACTTCCCTTCTTTCCAGGGCGCTCTGCGCGCTTGCGAGCACCGGCCATAAGGTGATTAGAGCGATCGCGGTAATCCTAATAACTAACATGAGATTTCTCCTTCATGCTATTGATATAAGTACATATTCCTATATGAGCACTCCCTGTTGCGGACCCGGAGGACGGAATTTCGAGCAGTCGAGGCCGCCACGCCCACCCGCATTCAGGCCGTGCCGCCGACAGGCGAGCTCGAAGCGGCGGCGCAGCAGCTCGGCAAATTCCCCCTCACCTCTCATGCGGCTGCCGAATTCCGGATCGTTTTCGCGGCCGCCTCGAACGTCGCGGATACGTGCCATGACGTGCTTCGCCTTCAAGGGATAGTGCCTTTCCAGCCAGTCCTTGAAAAGCCCCTTCACTTCCCAGGGAAGCCGCAGCAGGGTGTACGAAGCCATGCATGCCCCGGCTTCGCTCACCGCATCGAGCACTCCTTCCATGTCCTTGTCGTTGAGAAATGGAATGATCGGAGCGACGAATGTTCCCACCGGGATTCCGCGAGCGGCAAGACGCCTGATCGTTTCGACACGGCGGTAAGGCGCCGCGGCACGCGGCTCGAGCGTGCGCGCGATGTCTCCGTCGAGCGAGCCGATCGAAACGAACACTTGCACCAGGCCTTCGCGCGCCATGGCCTCGAGCAGGTCCAGATCGCGTTCGATCAGCGAGCCCTTGGTGACGATCCCGACCGGGTGCCGAAACTCCCAGAGAACCTCCAGAATGCCGCGCGTCACCCGATGCTCGCGCTCGACCGGCTGATACGGGTCGGTGTTCGCGCCAAGAGAAATCAGCTCGCAGCGGTATCCCGGGCGCGAAAGCTCACGGCGCAATAGCTCGGCGGCGTTCTCCTTGGCGAACAGGCGCGTCTCGAACTCCAGCCCCGGGGAAAGCCCGAGATAGGCGTGGCTCGGCCGCGCGTAGCAGTAGATGCAGCCGTGCTCGCAGCCCTGGTAGGGATTGATCGACTGATTGAAAGGAAGATCCGGAGAATCGTTACGGGAGATGATCGAGCGCGCCGGCTGCAGCGTCACCACGGTTTCGGGCCGGCGCTTGATCTCTTCATCGACCTCGCTTTGCCGCGCGAATTTGTCGAACCGGCCTTGCGGGTTGCTCGCAGCGCCGCGCCCTTTGATCGTAATCGGTGTCCTGTCCATGATCAGGCCGCCCGTTTCAAATTGCCCTGCTCTCCCTCAGTCTCGCGATCTGCTCGCCGCTGTAACCGTGGGCGATGAGCACCGCTTCGGTGTGCTCGCCCAGATCGGCGCCGTTCCAATCGATGTCCCCCGGCGTCGCCGAGAGCTTCGGCACGATCCCCGGGACCTTCAGAGGCGTTCCATCCTTGAGCCGGACCTGCCGGATCATGTTGCGAGCCAGATATTGAGCGTCTCGCGCGATGTCGGCCATGCTGTAGATCTTGCCGGCCGGCACCTGGATCTGGTTCAGGGTTCTCACCACATCGTCTGCGTCGAACCTCGCCGTCCAGGCGCCGATCGCCCGGTCCAGCTCGTCGGCCCGCTTCGCGCGCCCGGCGTTGTCGGCCAGCGACTCGTCCTCGGCGAGGTCCTCCCGCCCGATCGCCTTCATCAGCCGCCTGAAGATGCTGTCGGCGTTCGCCCCGATCACGACGTGCTGCCCATCGCGCGTGAGGTAGGTGTTCGAGGGAACGATGCCGGTGAGATTGCTCCCCGTGCGCTCGCGTATTTCCCCGAACAGATCGTACTCGGGGAGAGCGCCTTCCATCATGTTGAACACCGCTTCATAAAGAGCCACATCCACCACCTGGCCCTTGCCGCCGTTGACATTTCGGTGGTGCAGAGCCATGAGGGCCCCGATCACGCCGTGCAGCGACGCGAGCGCGTCACCGATCGACAAGTTGGGGCGCACGGGCGGCCGGTCCGGAAAACCCGTGACGTATCGCAGACCACCCATCGACTCGCCCACCGTGCCGAACCCCGCCTGGTCGCGGTAGGGTCCGGTCTGGCCGAAGCCCGAGAGCCGCAGCATGACAAGGCCCGGGTTGTCCGCTGCGAGCCGCTCGTAACCGAGGCCCCATTTTTCCAGGGTCCCGGGACGAAAGTTCTCGATGACGACATCGGCGTTCCGCGCGATCCTTCGGACCACGTCCTGCCCGTCCGGCAGGCGCAGATCGACTGTCACCGACTTCTTGTTCCGGTTCTGCACGTACCACCACAGGGAGGTGCCATCGTGCAACTTCCGCCACTTGCGCAGGGGATCGCCCCCGGGCGGCTCGATCTTGATCACTTCGGCGCCGAATTCGGAAAAGACCTTTCCCGCAAAAGGTCCGGCGATCAGCTGTCCCAGCTCGACGACCTTCAGCCCTTCGAGCGGCTTGGTCACAGCGGCCTGCGCTCGGCGAAGGCCTGTGCGAGGGTCCCGGTGTCCACGTACTCCAGCTCGCCGCCGACCGGAACTCCGCGCGCGATCCGCGTAACGCGCAGTTCGCGCCCCTTGAGCATTTCATTGATGTAGTGCGCAGTGGCTTCGCCTTCGTTCGTGAAGTTGGTCGCGACGATCACTTCCTTGATCTCCCCTTCCGCGAGACGCCGCTGCATCACGTCCAGTCCGATCTCCCGGGGCCCGATTCCGTCCAGCGGTGAAAGCCGACCCATGAGCACGAAATACAGGCCCCGGTACGCGAAGGTCTGCTCCATCATGAGCAGATCCCCCGGGGTCTCGACCACGCAGAGCTGGGAGGCATCGCGCTTGGAAGAGGCGCACAGCGAGCAAAGTTCCTGCTCGGTAAAGCTGTTGCACTTGGCGCACCGGCGAATGCTTCGGAGCGCACCGGCCAGGGACTCCGCGAGCCTCCCTGCGCCCGCCTTGTCGTATTGCAGAAGGTGATAGGCGATACGCTGCGCCGATTTCGGTCCAACGCCTGGAAGGCAGCGCAAGGCCTCGATCAGATCTTCGAGCGCAGTGGGTGACTTCATTCAGGAAGAACCTTAGAACGGCAGGGTCATCCCCGGGGGCAGACCGAGGCCGCCCGTCAGCGCGGCCATCTTCTCCTGCACCGTGGCCTCGACCTTGCGCGTGGCGTCATTCATCGCGGCCGCCACGAGGTCTTCCAGCATCTCCTTGTCGTCGGCAAGCAGGGACGGATCGATCGTGACTCTCTTGACATCGTGCCCGCAGGTCATGATCACCTTCACCATGCCGGCACCCGACTGGCCCTCGACTTCCGTTGTGCGAAGCTGCTCCTGTAGCTTCTTCATGTTTTCCTGCATTTGCTGGGCCTGCTTCATCAGCCCCGACAGCTGTGCTCTCATCCGAACTCTCCGTCACTGAGCGGGCTTGATCGAGGATTCGACGATGGTGGCGTCGAAGTTCTCGACCAGATCGCGCACGAACGCATCCTGGCTGACCGCAGTTGCCGCCCGATCTCGAGCCGTATTACCGGTCGTCTCGCTGATCGTCACGATGAGCCGTATGGCCTTGCCAAAATGGGCCTGCAAGGCCCCACGAAGCTTGTCCTGAAAGCTTTTCTCCGCCATTTGTCTCGCCGCTGGCGGCACGCATAGCTCGATCGTGTCGCCGTCGAAGCGCTTCAGTTCGCTCGCCTGGGCGAGTTGCTTCGCGATGCCCCCGAGTTGCAGCGAGTTTGCGAGCTTGGGCCAGTCGCCGTCAAACGCCCCGCGCACGGCCGGACCGGGTCTGCTTTCCCGCCTTGCAGCCTCCGGCCGCGGGGTGTCCGCAGGCGCGAACGCAAGCATGCGCAGCAGCGCCATCGTGAATCCGGCGTACTCGTCGGGGGCAAACGGAAGATCCTGCCGCCCATGAATCGCGATCTGATAATAGAGCTGGATATCCTCTGGCGCGAGCGCCCGGGAGAGGGCGGCAAGCCGTTCGCGCAGACTTCCCGCGGTTTCTACGGCATCCGGCGCCGCTTGCATGAGCGCGACCTTGTGCAGGAGCGAGCCGAGGTCCTGGAGGGCAGCGTCGAATGCAACGCTGCGGGACCGCATGTCTTCCGCGGCGGCGAGCACAGCAGCAGCATCGCCCCGCGCAAGGCCTTCGAGGATCGCATAGAGAAAACTGTCGTCGATCGCACCCAGCATGGCGCGCGCCGCCTGCTCGGTGACGCTCCCTCCGCCGTAGGCGATCGCCTGATCGAGCAAGGACAAGGCGTCGCGCATGCTTCCGCGCGCGCAATCGGCGAGCAGCCTGAGCGCGCCTGGCTCCGCGGAGACCTTTTCCTCTCCAAGGATCTTGCCGAGATGGTCCGCGATCGCCGGCGAAGGCATTTGCTTGAGGTTGAACTGCAGGCAGCGCGACAGCACGGTCACCGGAATCTTCTGGGGATCGGTCGTCGCGAGAATAAACTTGATGTGCTCGGGCGGCTCCTCCAGAGTCTTCAGCATCGCGTTGAACGCCGACGTGGAGAGCATGTGGACCTCGTCTATCACGTACACCTTGAACCGGCCGCGCGTCGGCGCATACACCGCGTTCTCCAGGAGCTGGCGCATCTCGTCCACTTTGGTGTTGGTCGCGGCATCGACTTCGATCAAATCGACATAGCGGCCCGCGTCGATCTCGAGGCAGGTGGAGCATTTTCCGCAGGGACGCGAGCTGATGCCGGTTTCGCAGTTCAGGCACTTGGCGAGGATGCGGGCGAGCGTTGTCTTTCCGACGCCGCGCGTACCCGAAAAGAGGTAGGCGTGATGGAGACGCCCTTGGTCGAGGGCGTGGCGCAGCGCCCGCACGACGTGCTCCTGCCCCACCAATGAGTCGAAGTTGCGCGGGCGCCACTTGCGCGCGAGGACCTGGTAGGACATGGGGCCGATTTTACCAGCCGCGGAAGGCGCTGGTTTGGGTGATGCCTAGCCGATCGAGCAGCCGGTTCGGGCTACTTCCCCTCTTTCCGGGGAAGGGCGATCGCATCGGCTGCGTCTACCCAGCCTCCCCCCATCGACTGGTAGACGGCGACGAGCTGAACGTAGCGCTCGGCCTGCGTGCTCACCGCGACTAGCTCCGCGCTGAACAGCTCGTTCTCCGCATAGAGCACTTCGATATAGCTCGCCACCCCGTTGTCGAATCGCAGCCGCGACAGGCGTGCGTATTCGCGGAGCGCGATCACCCTCTTCGCCTGGGCCTCCGCCTCCTCGCGCCTCTTCTGCGAGCCGGTGAGCGCATCGTTGGTTTCGCGAAACGCGGTGAGGATCGCCCGCCGGTAGAAGAGCTCCGCCTCGAGCCTGGCAGCCTCGGCAGTCTGCACCTGGCCCCCGATCGCCCCGAAAGTGAAAATCGGTCCGGTGAGGTCGGCCGCTGCCGACCACGCTCTCGCCGGCCCGGTGAGAAAGTCACTTGCCGCCGCGCTGACCGAGCCGAACAGCCCGGTGATCGAGATTGCCGGGAAGTACAGCGACTTCGCCACGCCGATGTTCGCGTTGGCCGCGACGAGGTTCTGCTCGGCCTGCAGAATGTCGGGGCGCCGCGCGAGCAGCCCGGAGGGCAGGTCCGCGGGAACGGCGGGCGGCGCGAGCTCGTCGATGCGTCTGCCGCGCGGGATTGCCCCGGAGTTCCTGCCGAGCAGGACTGATATCAGGTTCTCCTGTGCGGCGATCTGCAGCTCGAGCGAAGGGATCGCGGCGAGCGCCTGCTGGTACTGGGACTCGATCTGCGAGAGCTCGACCTGGGAGACCACGCCCCCCTTGAACCGCAGCTGGAAAAGCTGCAAGGTGTCGCCATAGTTCTGGGCCGTGGCGCGGGCGATCTCGAGCTGCCGGTCGAGCGCCCTCAGGCCTATGTAGCTCGTCGCGACGCCCGTGACGAGCGAGAGGATCACGCCGCGCCGCCCCTGCTCGCTCGCGAATACCTGCGCCTGCACCGATTCGCTCTGCCGCCGCACGCGGCCGAACAGGTCGATCTGCCAGAACGCGCTCAGGGCGCCCTGGTAAAGGGAGTAGTTCGGATCCGTGCCGGGCGCGAGCGGCGGCTGGCCGACCTGGCTCGCCCGGTTGCGGCTGGCGCTGGCGTTGTAGCCGAGTTGCGGAAAGAACTGCGATCTCGTCGTGCTGAGCGCACCCAGGAACTGATCGACCCGCGCCGCCGCCGCCCGCACGTCCAGGTTCTCGCGGAGAGCCGTTTCGATGATTTCATTGAGCACCGGATCGCCGAACTGCTCCCACCACTTGGTGTTGGCGACGTCGGCGGCCTTGGGATAATCGATTCGCCACTCTTCCGGCGCCTCGATTGCCGGCCGCTGGTAATCCGGGCCGACGGCGCACGCGGAAAGCAGGCCGCAGGCGATCAGGCTGGCGAGCCGACTCCTCACTTCACCCGTCCTCCCGCTTCGAGCGCGCGGCCGCGCTCGCCGCACCCCCGCTCGCGGGCTTCGCGCCGGCGAATCTCGCGCTCGCCGACTCGAGCATCCAGAAGAACAGCGGCACGAAGAAGATGGCGATGACCGTCGACGCGAGCATGCCGCCGATCACCCCCGTGCCGATGGCGCGCAGGCTGTTCGCGCCCGGGCCGCTGGCGATCGCGAGCGGTACGCAGCCGAGAATGAACGCAAACGAGGTCATGACGATCGCGCGCAGCCGCAGGCCCGCCGCTTCGATCGCCGCCTCGCGCGGCGCCATCCCGTGGTGCACCCGTTCGATCGCGAACTCGCAGATGAGGATCGCGTTCTTCGCGGCCAGGCCGACGAGGGTCACCAGGCCCACCTGGAAGTAGACGTCGTTCTCCAGGCCGAGTACCCAGGTGAGCAGCAGCGCGCCGAGGATGGCGAACGGCACCGTCAGCACGACCGCGATCGGCAGCGTCCACTTTTCGAACTGGGCGGCAAGCAGCAGGAAGACCACGATCAGGCCGAAAATGAAGGCCGAGGACGAGGTGCTTCCCGACTCCTTCTCCTGCAGCGCCTGTCCGGCCCAGGCATAGGCGAAGTCGCCCGGGAGGGTTTCGGCGGCGGTCTCCTCCATCGCGCGGATCGCCTGGCCGGAGCTGAAACCCGGCGCAGGGTTCCCGGTGAGCTTGACTGCGGGGAATCCGTTGAACCGTGTTACGAGCTTTGGAGACGCGACGTAGCGTGTGGTGATGAGCGCCGAGAGAGGGATGTTCGCCCCGCTCGCCGAGCGCACGTAGACCTTGCGGAAGTCGTCCGGATTCGCGCGGTAGTCGGCGTCGGCCTGGACGATGACGAACCACACGCGGCTGAACTGGGAGAACTGGCCGGCGACCTGCGAGCCGAACAAGGTCTGCATCGCCTGGAACGCGTCGCCCACTTTCACGCCGAGCACCTCGGCCTTGTTGCGGTCGAGATCGACGAACAACTGCTGGCTGAATGCGCGGAAGGTGGTGCTGACGCCCTGCAGCTCCGGCCGCTGCCGCGCCTTCGCAAGGAAGGCGCTGATGGCCTGGTCGGTCGCGCGCGCGTCGCCGGCGCCGCGGTTCTGGACGTAGAACTCGAATCCGCCCGTCGTGCCCAGGCCCGGGATCGAGGGCGGGTTCAGCGCGAAGGCCATGCCGTCGCGGCGGCCGGCGAATTGGGCGTTCAGGCGCTTCAGCACGGCGAAGGACGAGAGCTTCGGGTCCTTGCGCTCGTCGAAGGGCTTCAGCAGCCCGAACATGATTGCGGCGCTGTTGTTCTGCTGGCCGTCGATGTAGCTCATGCCGTTGACCGTGCCGACGTCCTGGACCGCGGGGTCCTCGAGGATGATCTTTTCCAGCTCCGAGCTGAATCGGGCCGTTACGTCGAGACTCGCCGCATCCTGCACCTGCGTCACCACGAAGAAATAGCCCTGATCCTCGTCCGGCACGAAGCTCGAGGGCAGGATGCGGAACATGAGCAGGATCCCGGCGATCATCACGCCGTATACGACGAGCGCGATCGGCCACGCCTTGATCGTCGCCGCAACTCCGCCGAGGAAACCTTTCTGCAAGCGCTCGAAGCCGCTATCGAAGGCGCGGAACGCGCGGTTCTTCTCGCCGTGATGAGCCCTGATGATGAGGGCGGCGAGCGCCGGCGAAAGCGTGAGCGCCATGATCCCGGAGATCACCATCGAGATGGCGATGGTGATGGCGAACTGCTTGTAGAGAGTTCCGGTCACGCCGCCTAGGAACGCGACCGGCAGGAACACGGCCAGCAGCACCAGCACGATCGAGATGAGGGCGCCCGCGATCTCGGTCATGGCCTGCTTGGCCGCTTCGAGCGGCGCGAGCCCCTTCTGCGTGATGTTCACCTCGACGTTTTCCACCACAACGATGGCGTCGTCCACCACCAGGCCGATGGCGAGGATCATGCCGAACATGGTCAGCATGTTGATCGAGAAGCCGAGGAGGTGCATGCCCATGAAGGTGCCGACGATCGACACGGGTACCGCCAGGATCGGGATCAGGGTCGCCCGGAAAGACTGCAGGAACACGAACACGACCAGCACCACGAGCACCACCGCTTCGAAGAAGGTATGCACCACCTTCTCGATCGAAAAGAGGGTGAACTGGCTGGTGTCGAGGACGATCTTGTAGTCGAGGCCCGTCGGGAACTTCGCCTTCAGCTCCTCCATCTTCTTGCGCACCGCCCGGGCGGTGTCTACCGCGTTCGCCCCGGGCTGCTGGTAGATGCCGATGGTCTCGGCCGTCTTGCCGTTCATCCGGCTCGACAGCGAGTAGTCGCGCTTGTCGAGCTCGACGCGGCCGATATCCCGGATGCGCACGCTCGCCACGCCCTCCTTCTCGGCGCGCACGATGATGTTCTCGAACTCTTCCGGCTTCGTGAGCAAGCCTTGCGCCGTGACCACGAACTGCTGCTCCGTGCCGGGGGGCGTCGGCCGCGCTCCGATCTGGCCGATGCCGAAGGTCTGGTTCTGGCTCTGGATCGCCGAGGTGACTTCCTGCACGCTGATTCCGAGCTGGGCCATGCGGTCCGGACGCAGCCACACCCGCATCGCGATGTCGGGCGAGCCGAACACCGAAGAGCGGTTCGCGCCCGGGATGCGCTTCAGCTCCTCCAACACGTAGAGGTTGGTGTAGTTGCCGATATAGGCAGCGCTGTAGCGCTCGTCCGGCGAGTAGACCGAAACCACCATCATGATGCTCGGCGATTTCTTGTCCACGATCATCCCCTGCTGGACCACCGGCTGGGGTATGACCGGCGTCGCCTGGCTCAGCTTGTTCTGCACGTTCACTTGGTTGATGTCCGGGTTGCTGCCGGGCCGGAACACCACCACGATCTGTCCGTTGCCGCTGGAGGAACTGGTCGAGTAGTAGTAGAGAAGATTGTCGATGCCGTTCAGCTGCACCTCGATCGGCGCGGCCACGTTGTTGGCGATGACATCCGCGGTCGCCCCCGGATAGATCGCGTCGATGGTGACCTGAGGCGGCGACATGTCGGGATACTGCTCGATCGGCGAGACCGACATCGACACCGCGCCTGCGAGCACGATGAGGAGCGAGATGACCGACGAAAGGATCGGCCGGTCGATGAAGAAGTGGGTGAACACGGGACCGCGGTTACTTCTTGGCCGCCTCGCCGCCCTTGGCCGCCTTGCCCCCCTCATCCGCCTTTGCCGCTCCGGGCTCGGCGATCTTGACCGGCTGCCCGGGAACGACCTTCAGGGCGCCGTCGACCACAACGCGGTCGCCGGCCTGGAGGCCGCTCGCGATCAGAATGCCGTGCTCGCCGGAGTAGTCGCCGACCACCACGGGCCGCAGCTCGGCGGTGCCGTCCTGCTTGATCACATAGACGACATGGCCTTTGGAGGCCTGCTGCACGGAGAGCTGCGGCACGACGATCGCGTTCGGCCGCGTCCCGCCCTTGACGTTGGCCGTGACGAACATACCGGGGCGGAGCTCCCGCTTCGTGTTCGGCAACACGGCGCGCACCTGAAACGAGCCGGTATCCTGGCTGAAGGTCGGATCGGCGAAACTGATCTTGCCGGAGTGGGCGTAGGGCTTGCCGTCGGACAGGATCAGCTCGACCTCGAAATTCTGGTTCTTCGGCATGACCAGCTGCCCCTTCTGCGCCAGTTCTCTTATCGTTGCCAGCTGGTTTTGCGACATGCTGAAGTTCGCCCAAATCGGATCGACCGCGGACACGAACGAGAGCTTGGCGCTGTCCCCTACGGCATTGATGTACGCGCCCTGGCGCTGCAAGGCGCGGCCGGAGAAACCGGTCACGGGCGAGCGTATCGTGGTATAGCCGAGGTTGAGCTCGGCTTCCTTCATTTTCGCCTGCGCGGAGAACACCGCGGCCCGGGAGGCATCGAACTCCCCCTGGGTCTTGTCCAGATCGGCCTGCGAGAGGGCGTTCTGCTGGGCGAGCGGCTTGACCCGGCCCAGATTGGCCGCGGCCGTCGTATGGCGCGCCTGCTGCGCCAGCAGCTCGCCCCGCGCCGCTTCGAGCTGCGCCTGGAAAGGCTTCGGATCGAGCTGGAAGAGCAGTTGACCTTCCTGCACGAGCTCGCCTTCCTTGTAGGCGATCCGGTCGAGGAACCCCGAAACCCGCGCGACGATATCGACCTGGCGGGAGCTTTCGGTCTGCGCGACGAAGCTGACGCTGTATGGGATAGCCTGCGGCGTCACGGTCATCACCGTGACCACCGGCGCCGAGCGCTGCGCAGCAGGCTCCTCCTTGGAGCAACCCGCAGCGAGGAGCACCGCAAGCGCAAGAGCCGGAGTGACAACGAAGCGGAATTGGGATGTCATCACTTGTTTCCCGCAGCGTGTTCTCTTAGAACTTGAACCCCAGGTCGATACGGTACTGATCGACGCTCGGAGTTCCAAGCTCGCCGCCGACGTCGATCCACATCCGGGCAGCGACGGCCCGCAGGAAAACACTCCGGTCCACGTCCCAGCGCAGGCCGAAGCCGGCCGTATAGCTGAGATCAGTCGAGGTTTTCGTGGGCACGTAGGTGCCGCAATAGTAACCCCACCACGGGTCCCACCAACACACGTTGCTCGGTGGTCCGTTGGGGACATTGGTGTTGACGTAGGTCGATCCAATCCCGCCGGTGACGAACGGCGTGAAGTCCGAAGCCGAGAAATGCCAGGTGGCGTTGAACCGGATGGTGCTCGTCTCCAGAGTCCCCGAAAGGGAGTAGGTGTTGCTGGATCCATCCTGCGCGATGGTCGACTTATAGTCGGCCTGGTTCCAGAAGAAATCCCCGCCCAGCGACACGTAATTGTTGAGGTTGAACGCGAGCCCGAAACCGAAGCCGAGAGCTCCGTCGATCTGTCCCTGCGAGCCGTTGCCGCTGCTCACTTTGAGGGAGTCCGTGAATTGCGGCTGCAGGGTGAACTCCCCTTTGCCCCCGCGGCGCGAGCCACTCTGCGCGGCGGCACCCAATGCGTACACCGCGAGCAGCGTGAAGAGTGCGACGCGCAATGAAGATTTCATTCCTGCCTCCTTGTCACCTGGCTGTTTGGTCGAGAACGAAAGTATGATGCTACCGCGCCTTGCCGGATTGACATAGCTCAAAACGGGCTTCGCTCTTCAGAAGCTCATTCCAGGCTTGAGACAGATCCCGTAATTCCGGCCTTTCCCCGGGCAGAAAGCGTTGCCCGCGGCCCGGGCCGCGGATAGACTCTTCACCCCGATCCCGGTGGAGACAACATGACGAACAAGCGCGAAATGACCATCCATTATATGGATGGCTCCAAGATGAAGCTCGATTTTCCCCAGCAAGCGGCCAGCGAAGGCGCCCAGGTGATCAAGCTGAAGGAAGCCCTCTCCGCCCGCCACGTCATCGTCGAGGCGGACGGTGCTCTCCTGATCATCCCGTTCGAGAACATCAAGTACATCCAGGCCTATCCCGCTCCGGCCAAGCTCCCGGAAAACGCGATCCGCGCGGCGAGCTTCAGCGCCTGATCGAGCGTCACGGCGGCGAAGGCGGTTCCGCCGGCACCTCGCCGCCCGGCAGGGGAACGAGCTTGCCCGGAAGCTTCAGCGTGCGTTCGAAGATTCCGAGCAGTTCGGAAGTGATGGCGGCTGGACCGAGCGGCACAACCAGAGGATCGCGGATGTCTCCCGACACGCCCACCGGCACGCTGGTGATGGCGCCGCCCATGACGTAGCCGACAATCGGCACCCCGCGCACGATCCGATCCAAGCGCCCGAAGGGAGCGACCAGCACCGTCAGCCTGCTTTGATAGTCGGTGAGCGAAATCCAGCCGGTGGCTGCGAGCCCCACGCCGGCGCTCGTGAACACCCCCTCCTCGATGGTAAACCTGCCTTTCGAAAAACGGCCGGAGGCGGAGATGCGGCGGTAGGAAAATCCCGCGTCGTCGATCCGGGGGCCACCGTCCTTGAACATCGCGGCGACGTTCTGCAGCGACAGGATATTGCCGAGCAAGGCGAATTTCATCACCTTGCCGTCGCGGGACTCTGCGCGTATCGTCCCCTCGAGATTGCGCGCGAGATCGCGGAGTCTGCCCGTGGCGCGCAGGTCGGCCTTGAGATCGAAGTCTCCGGTGATCAGCACGCCTCGCTCGGTGAGGCAGCGGGCGGTTTCCTCCAATCCCTGCTTCTGCGCTGCGATACGCGCCACCATTGCGATGCGTTCGGGCGTCGCCTCGGCTGTCGCCGGCAGGGAGATTCCGCACAGTTGCGCCTTCTGCAGATCCACGCGCGCCCTCCTTTCCTCGAGAGCGAGCGTCGCCGCGAATGGCGCCACCTTGTGGCGTCCGGACTGGACGAAATCTGAGCGCAGGGCGATGCGCCCCGTGACCGGCAGGGGCCACAGCTTCGAGTTCTCGTCCCAAGGCACTTCCTCTGCGGATTTGGACTTTCCCTCGGTGGTCCTGCCTGAAGTCGGAAGGAGCGCGTCCAAGACGATGCCGGGGGAGTCGAGCTGGGCATCGATGACCGGACCAATTGGGCCGCGCTTGATTTCGCCCTGGAGTCTGAAACGCTGCTCGGCCCAGTTCACGGCCCCCGACGCAATGCGCAGGCTCCCGCTCCCCGCCTGCAGATCGAGGCTTTCGATCTTCACGGGGCGGCCTAGCAGCCACTCGAGATCGATCGCCTCGCCCTTCAGCCTGCCGTCGGCTGAAAAGAGCTCCGGATGACGGCGGTCGAGGCTGAGCCGCATCTCCCCGCTCGCGCCGCCGGAGGGCAGCTTCGCGCTCTTCAGCGCGGCGGCGAGGGTCGCGCTGTACAGCGATCCCGAGAATTTGGCCTCGACTTGGTTCGCCTTGGCGCGAAGCGCGACCTCAGCGTCGCTCCTCGCATCCTTGACCGTGGCCCGGCGGATGTCGAGCGTATCGGGCATCCAGCCCAGCGCGACCGCGATGCTCGGGCCCGCCTCGAACTGTGCCGTTGCTTCCACGTCCAGCGGACGCTTCGGGCCCCACGCAGCCCGCTGCACCGCAACCCGAACCGGAGTCTTGAGGGCCAGATGCGGGGGCAGGCTCGCCGTCTCCCAAACCCAGGCGAGGAAACTCTGACCCAGGCTGCCTTCTGAAACCGAACCTTCGATCCGAAACTCCTTCGCATACCCGAGCGTCGCCGAAGCCACGACCTGCGCGTCGAGTATGGCGAGGGCCGCGCGATCGATTTTCACCGAGTCGCGCCCCACTTCCACCGAGCCGCTCGCGACCTTCACCGGACCCGGCGCGCCCCGCACTCCGATCGAGGAATCCGACTCCCGGATTTCCACGGCGGCGCCCCACCCGGACCGCCCCGAGTTGAACATCGCGCGGCCCTGCGCGCGCCCGCCGACTGACTGGATCGCCTCGAGCGCCTTGCCCGCCTCATCGGGAACGAGGCGGCGCGTGCCGTCCATCGCCCGGCCGAGATCGAGGTCGAAGTCGGTAAGTGCCCCGATGGAGTTGTCCTGGAGCGAATAGCGCAAGGACCCGCCGGCAAGCCTGCTCGCGCCGAGCTGGGCCTTGTTCAGGTGAACGAAAACCTCATGCCTGCTCGCGGACACCCTCCCAGACAGCGCGATCTCCGGAATCTGAAACCGCTCCGCGGCGCGCCGGATTTCCACTGAGGCGGCGCCGACGTTGAAGTCGCATTCGAGATTGTCCTTGCCGTCGGCGCGCGCTTGCGCGCGGACGGCCACCGCCGGCAGCGCGACGCTCACCGGCGATTTCGCCAGGAAATGATCGAGCCAGACCTGCGGTCTCAGCTCGTCGATCCGCAGGCTCCCCTTGCCCGACAGATCGGAAAAGATGACTTGCGCGGACAGCCTCAACCTCTTCCAGTATTCGCTTTCCGCCGTGAGCTCGACCTCCAGACCTTTGCTTCCGGTGCGTGCACGCACGTCGAGCCTGCGCACGCGGATCGAAGGCAAGCCGGCGACGCGAACGTCCAGATCCCCGTCCTCGACGTCGAGTACGGCTTCCGGCGCGAACCTGCTGATCGCCTCGACGATCGAGCGATAGGCTTCGACGGGATCCGCCCGCGATTCCTCGCGCGGCTTGCCCTTCGCGGGCGGCTTCGGCGCGATCTCGAGCTCTATGACCGGCTTCGACAGGCTCAGCGTAGCGATGTCGGCGCGCCCGCGCAGGAGCGGCAGCAGCCGCAAGAGCACCTCGACTTCCTCCGCGCGCACGCTCGCCGCCTCCGGAATCTCGGCCCGCACTCGGCTGAGCGCGCCGCGCGGCGTGGGCAGGAGCCGGATCTCGAGCTTCTCCCAGGTGATGTTCCCGCGCAGCATCTGCGAGAGCTTCCCCTGGAGCTCCTCTTCCACCACCTGCGTATCGAGAAGCGTGGGGATGACGAGCGCCGCGGTTACCAGCAGAGCGAGCAGCGCGAGCGCGCCGTACGCGGCGTAGCGTGCGGCGCGGATCAAGCCGGCTCGAGCGAGAGGCCTCACGTCGCCGGCCGCGCGCTTATCCCCCGAGCGCCACGATGGCTAACACCAGCACCGCCCCGATGGCGGCCATGACGAACCCGGCCCCCCAGGCGGCGACTCCGGCATGGCGTCCGAGGCGATAGCCGGCCACGAACAGCATCACCAGCGCCACTGCGTTCGAGACACGCATGGCCAGCGCCGTCTCCGAGATCACCATGAACGGCACCACGACCGGAAAGGTCGCAAGGACGACCAGCAGGAACACGCCGGCGGCGCCGACGAAATCGTCCCAGCCGAGGCGTGCTCGCGCCGGCACCTCGGACAGCGCGTTGAGGTGCCGGCGTATGTCCTCCAGGCCCTCGGCGCCGATTGCCTCACCCAGGCGCCCGGGCAAAGCCTCGGCAATGCTCGCATGGGCCGCGGGCAGGTCCGTGGTGCCGCGGGCTTGGCGCAACAGCACGAGGTTGCGCGCCCGTCCGGTCAATGTTCCCACGAGGTACATGACTGCATCGACGAGCCCCCATGCAAGGTTGCAGCCAAGCGCGGTCAGCATCATCGTTCGCACTTCCTCGCGCCCGGCCGTCGCGACGCTGAGCGTGCCGGTGAACGACAGCGCCATGAGTAATCCGAAGATGACCTCGGAAACCCGGCTGACCGGATCCAGCACCGGCGCGCGCTTTTCCTTCCGTTCCGTCATGTAGGCTCCTTTCTGGTCCTTCCCCGTGCCGCTCGAGACCCGCTACTGGCGAAGTCCTCCTAGGAGACTTGCGGAGGAAGCAGGTAGAGCGTGATGGCGAAGGTGAGATAGACCGCAAGGACCAGCACCCCGTTGAACCATGCCGAGCGACCGGTGGCGGAAACCAGAGCAGCCGTGAGTGTGGCGAGGAACATCATGGCCACGGCGCCGGGCCAGAACTGCAGCGTCATCGGCGACGGTCCCAGAAAGTAGCTCGCCAGCACCAGCACCGGCGCCACGAACAGGGCGATCTGCGTCGCGCTTCCCAGCGCGATGCCCACGCTCAGATCCAGCCGGTTCTTGCGGGCCCCCGAAAACGCCGCGGCCATTTCCGCCGCACCGCCCACGAGCGCCACGACGATGAACCCGACGAAAGCCTTGCTCATCCCCAGCGCGAGCGCCGCACCCTGCACCGACGCGACGAAGACCTCGCTCACCAGCGCGACCAGCACGGTCACCCCTCCCAGAGTTCCCAGGGCGAGGCCGATCGGCCACGGTGCGTCGCTTTCTTCCCCGTGGTGCTCCACGGAGCCGAAGAACTCGCGGTGCGTCCCGAGCGAGAACAGCAGCCCGAGGCCATAGGTCGCAATCAGCAAGAGCGCAAGCACCACGCTCAGCTTCTCCGTGAAGGCCGCGGCCTGCACGGAGTCCGCAGCGCCCACGGCAGAGGGCAGGAGCAGCGCGATCGTCGCCAGGAACAGCATGCCCGCCTGGAGCCGGGCGCCCGCGCTATTGAATTCCTGCACGTGGTGCTTCAAGACCGCCCAGCAGGAACGACCCGCCCAGCATGAAAAGCGTATTGGTGACGATCGCCCCGGCAATGGACGCCTTCACCAGCATGTACTCCCCTGCCCGCAGCGCGGCGAGGGCGATGACCAGCTCGGTCAGGTTCCCCAGCGTTGCGTTGAGCAGTCCTCCGACTGCGTCGCCGGTCCGGGCGGCAACCGCCTCGGTGGCGCGACTGAGCAGCGCCGCGAGCGGCACGATGGCGAGAACGGACAGCACGAAGAGCAGCGTCGGCGCATCCGACCGCAGGTGTTCGACGATGAACACCGCCGGCACGAACACCAGCAGCCACAGCAGCGGATTGCGCCGTATCTCGGAGAGGAGCAGATTCATTTCGGCATCCGATCTTTGGGAGTCACTGGGTCACCCCCTGCGCCTCCTCGAGCTTTCCCCGGTGCTCGATTACAGTCCGATTCTAAATGGAAAGGGCACATGCTGCGGAAGGAATGGCCATGGTCCCGGTCACCCATTCCCTGGCTGGCCGTGTGGGTTTCCTCTTGAGTGTTATTTCGCTTGGGCGCTGTGGTCTGCGCCGTTACAATAATTCAACACGATGCGACGGGTACCTCGTTTGATCCACGTCAAATAGCGCTGGGTGGCCGTCCTCTAGGCTGCAGCAACGCCACTTGTCCGGAGACGCCCATGTTTCTCAGCCAGAAGTTTCCCATCCTCATCGCCCACGGCGAAGTCGGCGCGCCCTCCGTGGCCGGGACGCGCCTGAAGCAGCTCCAGCAGGAGCTCGAACAGAACGGGTGGAAGTCGATCGCCGTCAACAACGCGGCCGACGCGCAGATCATCGCCGGCGCGCACCGCGGTCTGTCGGCCATCCTGTTCAGCGCGGAGCCCGCCGGGCGCGATCCGGAGAAGCTCAAGAGCATCGTCGCCCAGCTCAAAGCCGTCCATGAGCGCGCTCCCGGCCTGCCGGTCATCGCGATCGGCGCGCACGGAACGGTCGCCGAGGCCTCGCCCGCCCTCGTCGAGGCGCTGCGCGAGCTGCACAGCATTCTCTATCTCTACGAGGACACCGTGCCCTTCCTTGCGCGCCAGGTGATGCGCGCGGCGTCGGACTATCTCGATAACCTGCTGCCGCCGTTTTTCAAGGCTCTCGTGCGTCACGCGGAGCGATCGGCGTACTCCTGGCATACCCCCGGACATGCCGGCGGGGTGGGCTTCACCAAGTCGGCGGCGGGCTTCGCGCTGCACGAGTTCTTCGGCGAGAACACGCTGCGCTCCGACCTGTCGATCTCGGTGCCCGAGCTGGGGTCGCTCCTCGACCACACCGGCCCGGTGAAGGACGCCGAGGAGTACGCGGCGCAGCGTGTTCGGCGCCGACCACACCTACTTCGTCACCAACGGCACCTCGACGGCGAACAAGATCGTCTGGCACTCGATGGCCGGGCGCGACGATCTGGTGATCGTCGACCGCAATTGCCACAAGTCGCTGCTGCACTCCTGATCATGACGGGCGCGACGCCGATCTACTTCCTGCCCTCGCGCAACGACTACGGCACCATCGGACCGATCAGTCTCGACCAGTTCACCGCCGACTCGATCAGGAAGAAGGTCGCGGCGAGCCCGATCGCGCGCGAAGCCAAGGGCAAGGTGCGGATCGCGGTGGTCACGAACTCGACCTACGACGGCCTGTGCTACAACGCCGAGCTCGTCAAGTCCACGGTCGGCAACGGCGTCGACGCGCTGCACTTCGACGAGGCCTGGTACGCCTACGCCGCGTTCCACGAGTTCTACGCGGGGCGGCACGGGATGGGCGTCCCGCGCGGCTTCCCGCGCTCCAAGCACCCGCTCGTGTTCGCGACGCACTCCACCCACAAGCTGCTCGCCGCCTTCTCGCAGGCGTCGATGATCCACATCCAGGAGTCGGAATCCCAGAAGATCGACAAGACGCGCTTCAACGACGCCTTCATGATGCACGGGTCGACCTCGCCGCACTACGGGATCATCGCCTCGCTCGACGTCAGCTCGGCGATGATGGACGGCGCGAGCGGACGCTCGATCGTCGCGGAGACGCACGACGAGGCGATGCGGTTCCGGCACGCGCTCGCCTCGGTCGGCAAGAACCTCAAGCAAACCGAGTGGTGGTTCAAGGTCTGGCAGCCGGACGGGCTCGACCTCGACCCGGGCCCCGAAAACCGCGGACTGGGTGCTCGATCCGAAGGCCTCGTGGCACGGGTTCGGGAATGTCGCCAACGACTACATCCTGCTCGACCCGATCAAGGTCACGCTGCTCACGCCAGGCCTCGAAAAAGGCGCGAAGCTCGCCAAGACCGGCATCCCGGCGGCCGTGGTCACCAAGTATCTCTGGCAGCGCGGGCTGGTGGTGGAGAAAACCGGCCTCTACAGCTTCCTGATCCTGTTTTCCCTCGGGATCACGCGCGGCAAGTGGACCACCATGGTCGATGCGCTGGTCGATTTCAAGACCGAGTACGACCGCAACACGCCCTTGTCGAAGGTCCTGCCGAGCATCGCCGCCGCGGGCGGCCGCGCCTACGCCGGATGGGGCCTGCGGGACCTGTGCCAGGCGCTGCACGAGAGCTATCGCAAGAACGATACCGCGCACGCGATGAACGCTATGTATACAGAGCTTCCCGAGCCGGCGATGAAGCCCGCCGATGCCTACGACCATCTCGTCCATGGGCGGGTGGAGCCGGTCCCGATCGAGAAGCTCAAGTCCCGCGTCACGGCGGTGATGATCGTGCCCTACCCGCCCGGCATCCCGCTCATCATGCCCGGCGAGCGCTTCAAGACCGACTCGATCATCGACTACCTCAAGTACGCGCGCGACGCCGACGAGCATTTCCCGGGCTTCGAGAGCGATATCCACGGGCCGCGCTTCGAATACTCCGGCGGCACAGAAGAAGTGGCTGGTCGACTGCGTGAAGGAGTGACGCGATGCTGACTCCCGCCCCAGGCCCCATCCGGCCGCGCGTGCTGTGGTCGACGACGCGCTCGCCCGGCTCAATACGGCGATCGGCCGCGCGGCGGAGAGCATCGCGGCCGCGCCTCGAGGCGCGCAACTGCGACGTCGTCCGCGCGCTGTCGTTCGAGGACGGCGAGGCGATCGTCGGCTCCGACGCGTCGCTGCGCGCCGTGCTGTTCAACTGGCACCTCGGTACGGAAGGCAAGACGGCGCAGACGCAGGTCCCGGCGCTGCTGCACAAGCTGCGCGAGCGCCACACGAACGTGCCGGTGTTCATGACCGCGGACCGCAAGCTGGTGCGCGGCAGCATCACCATCGAGGTGGCCGAGATGGTCGACGAGTTCGTCTGGCTGCTCGAGGACACCGCGGACTTCGTCGCCGGCCGCGTGATGGCGGCGATCGAGCGCTACCGGGCGCAGCTCCTGCCGCCGTACGCGCGGGCGCTGGCGCTGTACTCGCAACTGCGCGAGCACTCGTGGTCGGCGCCCGGGCACCAGGGCGGCATCGCCTTCACCAAGCTGCCCGCAGGACGCGCGTTCTTCGACTTCCTGGGCGAGAACCTGTTCCGCATCGACATGGGCATCGAGCGCGGCGCCCTGGGCTCGCTGCTCGACCACACCGGTCCGGTGGCCGAGAGCGAGAAGTACGCGGCGCGCGTCTTCGGCGCGCACCGCAGCTACTCGGGCGTGGTCGGCACCTCGGGCTCGAACCGCAGCATCATGCAGGCCTGCATGAGGGAGGACGACCTCGTCGTCTGCGACCGCAACTGCCACAAGTCGATCGAGCAGGGCCTGATGCTGACCGGCGCGCGCCCGGTGTACATGGTGCCGACGCGCAACCGCTACGGCATCATCGGCCCGATCTCGCCCGATCGGAGATGGATCCCAAGACGATCCAGGCAAAGGCCAAGGCAGGCCCGCTGACGAAGAAGGTCGCCGACCAGAAGCCGGTGTACGCGGTGGTCACCAACAGCACCTACGACGGCCTGTGCTACAACTCGGCGCGCGTCGAGGCGCTGCTCGCGAAATCCAGCGACCGGATCCACATGGACGAGGCGTGGTACGGCTACGCGCGCTTCAACCCGATGTACCAGAACCACTTCGCGATGCGCGGCGACCCGGCGGCGCACAAGGGGCCGACGGTCTTCGCCACGCATTCCACGCACAAGCTGCTCGCGGCGTTCTCGCAAGCCTCCTACATCCACGTTCGCGACGGCAAGGGGGCGATCGACCACCATCGCTTCAACCAGGCGTACATGATGCACACCAGCACCTCGCCGCTGTACGCCATCGTCGCGTCGAACGATATCACCTCGGCGATGATGGACGGCAGCGGCGGCCTCTCGCTCACGCAGGAAGTGATCAACGAGGCAGTCGATTTCCGCCAGGCGGTGGGCCGTGTGCGGCGCGAGTTCGGGAAGAAGAACGACTGGTTCTTCAAGCCGTGGAACATCGAGACGGTGAAGGGCCCCGGCGGCAAGAAGCTGCCGTTCGAGGATGCGCCGGCGGAGCTGCTCACCGAAAGCCAGGAGCCGTGGATCATGCGTCCCGGCGACGCATGGCACGGCTTCGACGACATCGCCGACGACTGGTGCATGCTCGATCCGATCAAGGTCAGCATACTCTCGCCAGGCATGGGCGAGGACGGCAAGCTCGAGAAGGGCGGCGTCCCCGCGGCGCTGGTCAACGCCTGGTTCAACCGCTTCGGCATCGTGCCGACGCGCGTCACCGATTTCCAGGTGATGTTCCTCTTCTCCATCGGCGTCACCCGGGGCAAGTGGGGCACGCTGCTCACCAACCTGCTCGCCTTCAAGCGCGCCTACGACTCGAACCGGCCGCTCGTCGACTCGCTGCCGGAGATCGCCGCGCAGCATCCGGAACGCTACGGAAAGGTCGGGATGCACGACCTCGGCGACGAGCTGTTCGAGTACCTGCGCGAAAACCGCCCGGGCGAGGTGCTCAACGCCGCCTACGAAACGCTGCCCGCGGCCGACATGACCCCGCGCGAAGCCTACCAGCGCCTGGTGGCGGGCGAGGTCGAGCTGGTGCCCTCCGACAAGCTCGCCCAGCGCACCGCGGCGAACGCCGTGATGCCTTACCCGCCAGGCATCCCGATGCTGATGTCGGGGGAGAATTTCGGCGCGGCGGATTCGCCGCAGATCGAGTACCTGAAGAGCATGCAGAACCGCGAGAAGCAGTTCCCGGGATTCGCCGGGGTCATCGAGGGCGCGGAGATGATCGACGGCGTGTACCACGTGCTGTGCGTGCGATAGAAGCTGAGGCTCGCGCAGGAAGATTGCCGTGATTACAATTGCCGCTCTTGCGAGCGGTTCACTCAACCACCAAAGGAGCAACGCATGCGCAAGATCCTGGTTCTTCTAGCGGTACTGACCTTCTCGGCGGCTCTGCCTGCCGCGGCGCAGAAGCCGGATATCAAGGGCGGCACGGTCGTCGCCAGCGAGCCCGGCAAGGCCACCGCGGTGCGCGCCATCGAGATCTCGGCTCAGGTGGTTTCCATCAACAAGGGGTCGCGCACCCTCGCCCTCAAGGGCCCCGAGGGGAACGTCGTCGATGTCGTCGTGGGCGACGAAGTCAAGAACTTCGCCCAGATCAAGGTGGGTGATCTCGTCGTCGTGCGCGCCGTGCAGGCTCTGAGCCTCGAGCTGCAGAAGGTGAAATCGGGTGCGAGCGGGATTTCCGAGCAGACCACGGTGGCAAAAGCGAAGCTTGGGGCGCGTCCCGCGGCCGCCGCAGGACACGAAGTCACGGCGATTGCCCAGGTGACGGCCGTGGACCCCAAGGCGAGCACCATCACGCTGAAAGGACCGCGGGGCAACGTCGTGACCCTCGACGTGCAGAATAAGGATCACTTCAAGGTCGTGAAAGTAGGCGACGAGGTTCTGGTCAACTACACCGAGGCAATCGCGATTTCCGTCGAGCCTGGACCCAAGAAGGCGGCGGCCA
The DNA here is from genome assembly GCA_963699535.1 of uncultured beta proteobacterium. Lineage (GTDB taxonomy): Bacteria > Pseudomonadota > Gammaproteobacteria > Burkholderiales > SG8-39 > VBDM01. The sequence goes on from CAVOUJ010000020.1 coordinate 202,991, forward strand.
AGAAGTGAGGGTTGCATCATGCTGGTTCTGACAGCCCGCGGCGGCAAGCGCAGCGCTGTAGTCGAAGGACAAACCGAGCAATAGAGGAGTGCCATGGCTAATGCAAACGTGAAGAAGATGAGCATGATGCAGCTGACGGTGGTCGTCGCCGTCAACATGATGGGCTCCGGGATCATCATGCTGCCGACCAACATGGCGAAGGTCGGCGCGATCTCGCTGCTCTCCTGGATAGTCACCGCGCTCGGCTCGATGGCGATCGCCTGGGGCTTCGCGCAGGCGGGCATCTTCAACCAGCGCAAGGGCGGCATGTCGGCCTACGCCGAGGACGCCTACGGAAAATCCGGCTTCTTCGTCGTGTTCCTGCTGTACTTCTTTTCGCTCGCGATCGGCAACGTCGCCATCGCCATCTCGGCGGTCGGCTACCTCGCGACCTTCTTCCCCGGCATGTCGGCGACGCCCATCGCCACCTGCCTCAGCGTGATCGTGCTGATCTGGCTGACGACGGTGGCCAACTTCGGCGGCCCGAGCATCACGGGCAAGATCGGCTCGGTGACGGTGTGGGGGGTGATCATCCCGGTCGCCGGGCTCTCGGTGATCGGCTGGTTCTGGTTCAGCGGCGAGCACCTTCGGCCAGGCCTGGAACCCGAAGGGCATGAGCCTCATGGAAGGCATGGGCTCGAGCATCGCGCTCACCCTGTGGGCCTTCCTCGGCATGGAGTCGGCGGCGCAGAACTCCGACGCGGTCGAGAATCCCAAGCGCGACGTGCCTCTCGCCTGCATGTTCGGCACGCTGGGCGCTGCCGTGGTCTACGTCCTCTCGACCACGGTGATCCAGGGCATCGTGCCCAACGCCGAGCTCGCGAATTCGACCGGCCCGTTCGGCCTCGCCTACGCCAAGATGTTCAACCCGACCATCGGCTCGATCATCATGGCGCTCGCGATCCTCGCCTGCCTCGGCTCGCTGCTCGGCTGGCAGTTCACGATCGCGCAGACCGCGAAGTCCGCCGCCGACGACCGCATGTTCCCGGCGCTCGTTCTCGAAGGAGAACAGCCTGGGCGCGCCGGTGGCCGGCATGATCGTCATGGGAGTCGTGCAGACCGCTGATGGCGCTCTCGACCATCTCGCCCACGCTTGAGCGAGCAGTTCAGCGCGCTGGTGAATCTCGCCGTCGTCACCAACGTCGTGCCCTACATCATCTCGCTCTCCGCGCTCGTCGTGATGATGCGTAAAGCGGGCGTCGCCGAGGGGCAGTACAAGCGCGACCTCACCATCATGCTCGTCGCGGTGCTCTATTCGACCTATGCGATCTACGCCTCGGGTAAGGACGCGGTGCTCGGAGGCATGATCGTGCTCGCCCTCACCTACATCGTCTACGGCTTGCTCGCGCCGCGCTTCACCACGGCGAAGGCCGCCGCCTAAAGGAGAGAAACCCATGAACCGCTCCAGCACCTTCGCAGCATTCGCGTGCGCCCTGCTGCTCTTCGGCGTCCGCATACGCGGCCGGGACGCTCGACGGGGTCAGCAAGTCGGGCAAGCTCACGCTCGGCTACCGGACCGACGCCCGGCCCTTCTCCTACAGGGACCAGTCGGGCAACCCCGCCGGCTACTCCGTTGCGCTGTGCGGAAAGATCGCCGAGCAGTTGAAGTCCGAGCTCAAGCTTTCCGCGCTCGCCGTGAACTGGGTTCCCGTCACGGCGGAAGACCGATTCCGCACTCTCGCCGGCGGCAAGGTCGATCTGCTTTGCGGAGCCGACTCGGTGACGCTCTCGCGGCGGAAGGACGTCTCGTTCTCGATCCCCATCTACTTGGGCGGCGTCGGCGCGCTGCTGCGCTCGGATGCCCCTTCCGGCCTGACCAAGGCGCTCTCGGAGCGGCCGGCACCGTCGGGGCCGCTGTGGCGCGGCACCCCGACCGAGCAGCTGCTGCTCGAGCAGACGTTCACCGTGGTGTCGGGCACCACGAGCGAGAAGACGCTCGCCGACCGGATCGGCAAGTTCCAGCTGAAGGCGAAGGTCGTCCCGGTGAAGGACTACGCCGCCGGCGTGCAGGCGGTGTTCGAGCGCAAGGCTAGCGTCTTCTTCGGCGACCGCCCGATCCTGCTCGAAGCCGCGAAGGGTCGAGGCGAGCTGGTGGTCATCGATCGCCGCTTCACGGACGAGCAGATCGCGCTCGCGCTGAAGCGCGGCGACGAGGACTTCCGCCTCGTCGTGGACCGGGTCCTTAGCCGCTTGTACGGTTCGCCCGAGTTCCGCGCGGAGTACACGAAGTGGTTCGGCCAGCCCGACGAGCGCGCCGCGGCTTTCTTCCGCTCGGTGGCGCAACCGGAGTGAATGAAAAGGAGACGAACATGAGAACCAGCCCGATTGTCGTTCTGCTGCTCGGCGCCGCGTGGCTGCCCGCGGCCTTCGCTGGCGAACCGCCGCCCGCGCCCGTGATCGGCCCGCAGGCGAGCGGCGACGCCGCTGCGCCGAAGGACGACGCCGCGCGGATCGAAGTGAGCGGCAAGGTGCAGCTCGACCTGATCTACGACTTCAAGAAGGTCGACCCGGCGTGGAACACCACGCTGCGTCCCTCGAAGATTCCGATCAACTGCCCGGGCTCCCCGGGCACGAACGATCCGGGCTGCGGGAAGGACGGGGAAACGATCGTCAGCCCGCGCCAGACCGCGATCTCCTTCAAGGGTTTCGTGCCGACCCAGGCAGGCCAGCTGAAGACGGATCTCTCCCTCGACCTGTTCAACGTCGGCGGCGCCAACACCGGGTTCCGGCTGCTGCGCGCCTGGGGAGAAGTCGGCGCCTTCGGCGCCGGGCAATACGATACGCTGTTCATGAATCTCGATCTCTTCCCCAATACCCTCGACTACTGGGGGCCGAGCGGGATGATCTTCGTGCGCAACCCGCAGGTTCGCTACACCCCGATCAGGACCGAAGGGATGAAGCTCGCGTTCTCGCTCGAATCGCCGTACGCGGCGGTCGACACGGGCAAGCTTCCCGTGGAGGGCCTCGGCTTGACCAGCTGGACGAAGTATCCGGATGTGGTCGGCAAGTTCAGCATGAACGGCGGCTGGGGCTTCTTCGATGTCGGCGGGATCGTGCGCTCGGTGGGCTACAAGAGCACGACGTCGGCCGACGGCGAGCCTTCGGGCGCGAAAACCGGCTACGGCGTCACCGCCGACGCGTCCATCAACCTGTTCAGCAAGGACCGCATCACGACGCAGCTCACCTACGGCAAGGGTATCGCGAGCTACATGAACGACGGCGGCGTCGATCTCGCGCCCGCGGGCGGGATCGGGCAGGGAGCGGAGCTCGTGCAATCGATCGGCGTAATGCTCTACTACGATCACTACTGGAGCAGCGCGTGGGCGAGCTCCATCGGCGCCAGCATGCATCGCCAGGACAACACCGGGGGGCAGGCGAACACCGCCTTCAAGCAGGGCAGCTACGCGTCGACCAACATCCTCTACTCCCCGGCGAAGAACGTGATGTGGGGGGCCGAATTCATGTGGGGCCAGAAGGAGCAGCTCGACGGGGCGTCGGCCATCGACACGCGCGTTCAGTTCACCGGCCAGTTCAAGTTCTGAGAGAAGGCGCGGCGCCAGTCGCATGGTAGAGTCCTAGCCTGAAAAGGCCCGGCGCAGCACTGTGCTGCGCCCTCATCACGGACCGACGCGCCGATGCGCAGATTTTTCCTTCCTCTCCTCGTCGCCCTCGCCGCAGCCAGCCCGGGGGCGATGGCGCTGAACTGGGTGCCGGTGCTGAAGAATTCTCCCGCCGAGCGCTTCGACGACGAAGACCTTCAGATGTTCATCACGACCGCCCGCAAGACGGTCAACGAGGCGCCGGACTTCCAGACGGTGAGCTGGGAAAACCCCGACACCAAGCATCGCGGCGACTTCACGATTTTGAAGACGTTCAAGAAGGACGGACGCAACTGCAAGCAGGTTCGCGTTCATACCGAAGCCGACGGCCGCAAGGCGACCAGCGTGGTCGACGCCTGCCAGATCGACGGCAAGTGGCGCCTCATCGGCGCGCCGCAGAAACAATGAACGGATCCTGAAAGAACCGACACACCAAGCGATGCCCGCTCCGGATCACGCGCCTCTTCAGCGGAAGTACATCGCGTGGTCCGTGATCGCGGTCACAGCTCTAGTCGCTGCCGCGGTGTGGTTGGCCTTCGCGTTCCTGAAGCCCACTCCTCCGCGCGTCGTCACCATGGCCACCGGCCCGGAGGGGGGCACCGGCGCCGAGATCGGGAGCCGCTATCGCGAGATTCTGGCGCGCGACGGGATCGACCTTCGCCTGAGTCCTTCGGCGGGCGCAGTTGAAAACGTCGCCCGCCTGCGCGACCCGAAGTCCGGGGTCAGCGTCGCCATCATTCCCGGTGGCATCACCACGCACCCGAATTCGCCCGAGCTCGTTTCGCTGGGCACCCTGGGCTACCTGCCTCTCTGGATCTTCTCCCACGGGCAGGCTCTCGCCAAAGACCTCCGCAGCTCGCGAAATCTGCGCGTTTCGGTTGGCGGCGAAGGCAGCGGCTCCCGGGCGTTTGCCGTCGAATTCCTGGCGCGCCTGGGGATCGTCGACGGGCGCAATGCGAGCTTCCTTGCGCTCGCGCCTCAAGAGGCGGGCGACAAGCTGGTCCGCGGGGAGATCGACGCCGCAATCATCCTGGATTCCTGGGAATCTCCCTCGGTGCAGCGGCTGCTCGCCGCCAAGGACGTCCATCTGGTGAACGCCCCTCGTGCGGACTCCTGGGTCGCCCTGTATCCCTATCTGAGCAAGGTGGTGCTGCCCGCCGGAGTCGCCGATATGGCGCGCGATCTTCCGCCGGCCAACGTGACGCTGCTTGCGCCCAAGGCGAACCTGGTCGTGCGCGAAGATCTGCACCCTGCCATTCAATACCTGCTTCTCGATGCGGCGGCCCGAATCCACTCCGGACCGGGAGTGTTCCAGAAGGCGGGCGAATTTCCGGCTCCCGAAGCCGGCGACCTGCCGCTCAGCGACCAGGCGCGCCAGTTCTACAAGACAGGGCCGCCCTTCCTCCAGCGCCATCTGCCCTTCTGGCTGGCGATCCTGATCCAGCAGCTGCTGGTGCTTCTGGTCCCGGTGCTCGGCCTCTTGTATCCCTTGCTGAAAGTCGCGCCGGGGCTGTACGTCTGGGTGATGCGAGGCCGGGTGATGAAGCTCTACGGCGAACTGAAGCTCCTGGAAGAAGAGCTGTCTGCGCCGGGTGCATCGGCCCGCATGGAGGAGCTGGTCGCGCGGCTGGAGCGGCTGGACGAGCGGGTCCATCGCGTACGCGTGCCTCCGCCCTTCAGGCCCCTGTTGTACCAGCTGATGATGCACATCTCGCTGGTGCGCCAGCGCATGAAGCGAGCATGACCAATTCCAGCAACACCCGGCCACCTGGTCTTCAGCGGAGACACTTGTCGTGACCTGGCTTCAGCGCTATCGCCTTCGCCATCTCCTGCGGTTCTCATTCTGGCTCGTGCCCGTCGTCTGGATGCTCGCGGCGGTGCTCGCGCTGCCGGCGGTACGCTGGCTGGACGCGCAGACGAGCTGGCGATTTTTTAACTACACGGACGAAGGCGCACGGCAGGTCCTGAACGGGCTGTCGTCCTCGATGCTGACTTTCATGGTGTTCGCCGTATCGGCACTGCTTCTCGTGCTGCAGCTCGCGAGCAGCGCGCTCTCACCGCGCATCATCGCCATCACGTTCGCTTCGCGCACTCCGCAAGTCAGCGTCGGCGTGTTCGTGTTCTCGTACGTCTTCGCCTTGGGGGCCGCCGCACGAATCGAGAACGGCCACGTCCCGCAGCTCATGGTGTTCGTCGCGATTCTCAGCAACCTCTTGGCCATCGTCGTCTTCTTCTGGTTCGTGTACCGCGTGGCGACGAGCCTGCGGCCGGTGGCGGTCCTCTTGGCCCTGTCCCGAGCCGGACAGCGGGTCATCGACGAAATCTATCCGCTCCCATGGAAGGCGTCGGCTTCCGAGCGCGCACCGCAGGCGGCCGAAGCGCTCGCTGGACCCTCGCGGGTGATCGTGCACGGCGGGACCTCAGGAACCTTCCTCGCCTTCGGCGTGGCGGAGCTCGTCAAGGCGGCGCAGAGAGCCGATTGCGTGATCGCCTTGATTCCCCAAGTCGGAGACTTCGTGGCTCACGGCGATCCCCTGTTCCGGATCTACCCGGCGGACCGGGACCTCGACGCGGTGTCGCTCTCGGAGACGGTCGCCTTCGGGCCGGAACGGACCCTGGAGCAGGACCCCGCGTTTGCCTTCCGCATCATCGTGGACATCGCATCGAAGGCGCTCTCGCCTGCGATCAACGATCCCACCACGGCGGTGCTCGCTCTCGACCAGCTCCACCAGGACTTGCTGCACCTCGGATTGAAACAGCTCGCCAGCGGCAGGGTCACGGACGAGCAAGGCAAGCTGCGGCTCGCCTACCCGACTCCGCAATGGGAGGACTTCGTCGCCCTCGCGGTCAGCGAGATCCGCCTCTTCGGCGCGAACAGCATCCAGGTGGCGCGGCGGCTGCGCGCGATGCTCGAGCATCTCGCCAGCGCCCTGCCCGAGCCGAGGGTCGCGCCGCTGCGCGAGGAACTGGCGATGCTCCAGCACATCGTCGACCGCGCCTATCCCGAAACGAAGGATCGCGAGCGCGCGCAGACCGGCGACCTGCAGGGAATCGGCCGGTCCTCCGCGCCCAAGCCCTAGTCCCGATAGGTAGGGGTGGCGAGCCTTACCCCCGGCACTTGCGGCGCTTGGCTATGGCTGCTTCCTTCCGGACCTGACCAGTTTCACCATGCCGCAATGCGGGGAGGCCCGCCGTATTCGTTAGTGGTGATGCAACGCAATAGTCTTGTGGATCGAACCCTTCAAGGGGCTCGCTTCTCGAGTACCAACGCGTCTTCCAGGATCTTGAGCGGACTCCCTCCCCAGAGAAAGGATGCATAGAACTGCTCGTGCAGCTTGACCTTGGTGAGCGCGCGCCACTGGTTCTGGTTCGCCCTGATCATGGTCCCGGTCATCCCCATCTCGCCTATCAGCGTGAAGCTCGCCTCCAGGACTTCCTTCTGCGGAGGACGGTCCCATTTCACCGGCCCGACCTTGGAAATCGACTTCGGGGCTTCTCCGGGAAGTACGTCGTAGGAGCCGATGCATCCATCCACAGTCTTCAAAGAACAGGCCAAGCGCTGGCCTCGCGGTTTCATCGGTTCCCTTTCCGGTATTCTCGAATCGGAATGCATTCTATCGTTTTCGGCCCGTTTTCGACGCTTGGCTATCGCGCTATGATGGTGGGCCGCGCCGATTTCACCGGTCCATCAGACGTACAAAGGAGAAACGATGCTCGCGTACTTCCCCGCTGCAGTCTTCCGCGCGCTACCCGGGTCCGCCGGGGGCATCCTGTGCCTGGCCATCGCCGTTTTGCCTCTCCCGGCCGCGGGACAGCCGGCCGACTCGTTTCCCTCCCGGCCGGTGAAGTTCATCGTTCCCTACGCTCCCGGCGGGGCGACCGACATCATCGCCCGCAACGTCGCCGCCCCCTTGGGCGCGTCATTCGGACAAAGCGTGGTCGTGGAGAACAAGCCCGGAGCGTCGGGCAACCTCGCGCTCGAGGCCGTTGCCAAGGCGCCCGCCGACGGCTACACCCTCTTGATCGGCAACGTCTCGACCAACACGATCAACGAGAACACGTTCGCGCACCAGCTGCAGATCAAGCCGACGCGCGATCTGGTCGGCATCGCGAAGCTCGTCGAGATTCCGCACATTATTGCCGCGACGGCCAGCTTCCCCGCGAATTCCGTCGCCGAGTTGATCGCCCTGGCGAAAAAGGAGCCCGGCAAGATCAACTATGCTTCCGCCGGCCTCGGGGCGCTATCCGCATCTCGACATGGAAAGACTGCAGAAGGCCGCGGGAATCCGGCTGACCCACATCCCGTACAAGGGCGGAGCCGGCCAGATGATTCCCGCGATCATCTCCGGAGAAGCACCCGTCGCATTCCTGAATCTCTCTTCGGCCCTGCCGCACATACGCTCGGGAAGAATGAAGGCGCTCGCCACGACCGCGCCTGCCCGCCTCGCCGAGATCCCGAACGTGGCGACCATGGCCGAGCAGGGATTCCCGGGCATAGGCACCAACGCGTGGCAGGGGATGTTCGCTCCGTCGGCCACGCCCAAGCCGGTGATCGACAAGCTCTACAAGTCGGTCGCCGCCGTCCTGACGAATTCGGAGATGAAGGAGCGCCTGTCCAAGCAGATGCTCGACGTCGCGCTCTCCCCCTCGCCGGCGGAGTTCCAGCAGCTCGTGGAAAGGGAAACGCGCGCCTGGGGCGATTTCCTGCGCGACGCGCAGATCAAGATCGAATAGGCCGCCTCCCACGGGACATCGCGTCGAGCGCGAGGAGTCGCCTTTGCCCGAGAGTTCCGCACCACCCGTCTCGCAGCCGCGCTTCGAGCTGGTCGTCGAGAAGGATCTCGAGATCCCGATGCGCGACGGGGCGAGGCTGAAGGCCGACCTGTTCCGCCCGAAGTCGACGGAGCGCTTCCCGGTCCTCATCAATCTCGGCTCCTACCAGAAGGACAAGCTGTGGATTCCGCCTCCCGATCTGGAGGAGGCGCCGAATCCGTACATGAACTGGGAAACGGTCAACCCGCTCTGGTGGGTGCCGCGCGGCTATGCCGCTCTGCGGGTGGACGGCCGCGGCTCGGGAAAATCCCCCGGCAGGACCGATCCCTGGTCGTCCTCCGAGGCGAGAGACTTTTACGACGCGATCGAGTGGGCGGGAAAGCAATCCTGGAGCAACGGCCGCGTCGGAACGAGCGGCATCTCCTACTACGCGATGACGCAGTGGCTGGTCGCGGGACTCAAGCCGCCGTCGCTGAAGGCGATGATGCCCTGGGAAGGCGCGGCCGACATGTACCGCGATTTCGGCTATCACGGCGGGATCTTCTCGCTTCGGATTCGCGACCAACTGGTGGAACAACCACATGGCCCACCACCTGCTCGGCAGGCCGCAGGGCTCGGCGACCGACGCGTTTTCCACGCCCTGGTTGTGGGACTACATGCGCAACAACCTCGATGGAGAGTGGTGGCGCGGCCGGCAGGCGCAGTGGGAGAACATCGACGTGCCGCTCTACAGCGCCGGCAACTGGAGCGGCATGGGCCTGCACCTGCGCGGCAACACCGAGGGCTACGTTCGCGCGGCTTCGAAGCAGAAGAAGCTCCGCATCCATGCCGGCACCCACTACCATTCCTTCTACTCGGAAGAAGGCCGCGCCGACCAGCTGCGCTTCTTCGATCACTGGCTCAAGGGGATCGATACGGGCGTCGTGCGCGAGCCGCCGGTGAAGCTCCTCATCCGCAAGGGCGGCCACGGAAACTACCATTGGCGCGACGAGAACGAGTGGCCGATCGGCCGCACCCGGTGGACGAGGCTTTATCTCGATCCGAAAGCCGGCAAACGGGACGTCGAAGGATCCCTCGTCGAGCAGGAGCCGCGCCAGTCCTCGTCGCTCTCCTACGCGGCGAGCGCGATGACCAAGGCGGGCGTCGCTTCCGCCTCATGGACTTCGACCGCGCTCGCCGGAAGCCTGCCCAAGATGGGAGTGTCGTTCGAAACGGCGCCTTTGCCTGCGGACACCGAAGTGACCGGTCCCGTCACGCTCGTCCTCTGGGTGTCGAGCACGACCGAAGACATGGACGTTTTCGCTACGCTTCGCAACATCGCGCCGAGCGACGAAGACGTGTTCGAGCTGGGCCAGCAGAGCCAGCCGGTGCCCGTCGCCAAGGGCTGGCTGCGCGCGTCGCACCGCGCGCTCGACCCGTCGCTCGCGCTGCCCCACCGGCCCTACCATCGGCACCAGGAACGCCAGTGGCTGAAGCCCGACGAAGTCGTCCGGATCGACGTCGAGATCTGGCCCACCTGCATGGTCTTCAAGAAGGGCCACCGGATCCGGCTGGATGTCCAGCCACGCGACGGCGTCGGCAGTTCCCCGTACACGCACTACTGCGCCGACTACAACACCGGGACCAACGTGATCCACACGGGCGGGAGCCACGCCTCGCATCTGCTCCTGCCGGTCATTCCTGAAAAGTAGGCTTCATGCAGGACTTCGCCCGCCCAAACGATTCCGCCGAGCAGCGCCACCCGGTCGAATTCACGGCGAGCGCCGGCGAGTACTTCCGCATCTGGATCGTCAACCTCGCGCTGACCATCGTCACGCTGGGCATCTACTCGGCGTGGGCGAAGGTGCGCAAGCGCCGCTATTTCTATGGCCATACGCGTATTGCCGGCGAAGCCTTCGAATACCGGGCGAACCCGACCGCGATACTGAAGGGGCGGATCATCGCCGTCGCCGGGCTCGCCGTGTTCTACGGCGTCGGGCACTTCTGGCCGCTGTATCAATGGATCCTGTGGATCCCCTTCGCGATCGTCGCCCCCTGGCTGCTGGTGCGCTCGCTCGCCTTCAATGCCTACAACACTACGCACCGCAACGTCCGCCTGGGCTTTCGCGGAACCTACCGCGGCTGCATGAAGGTTGTCCTGACCTATGGCTGGCTGGTGCTCACCGGCATTCTCTATCCGTACTTCAAGCACCGCCTGCTCCGTTTCGTCGCGGAGAACCACTGGTACGGAACCACGCGTTTCGAAGCCGCGGACTTCAAGAAGTCGTTCCTCAGCGCGTACGTAAATGCCTTCAGCCTCGGCCTTCTGCTGGTGGCGGCCATCGTCGGACTGACGATCTGGAGCAGGTCTGCACTCGTTCTCGTAACCGGCTTCGTGCTCTTCTATGCTGGGTTTTTCCTGCTCTTCGTATACGTTCGCGCGCGAACCACGAACGCGCTCTGGAACGCCGTGCGCATCGGCCCCTTGCGCTTCGAATCGACGCTCTCCGCGAGCGCCTTGATCTGGATCTACTTCAGCAACCTCGTCGCGATCGCGTTCACCCTCGGCCTCGCGACGCCCTGGGCCGTGGTGCGGGCCACGCGCTACCGCGCCTCGATGACGGCGGCGATCGTTTCCGGCAGCCTCGAAGGCTTCGCGCAGGCCGAGGCGCAGCAGGTCAGCGTCGCCGGAGAGGAAGCGGCGGAGCTGTTCGACATCGACATCGCCCTGTGATCGAGTTCGACGCTGTCTATTTCGACGGCAGGACTTCCGCGCGCAGGGACGTGCGAGTGCGCGGATATACGGCAGCCATCCAGATCGTCGCGGAAGGGCTGCGCCTGGAAGTCCCGCTCGAAGGACGTGCGCATCGATCCGCCTATCGGCGGCACCCGCATGGCGCTGCATCTGCCGGGCGGCGCGCAGCTCCAGACCGAGGATCACGCCGCGGTCGAAGCGCTGTTCCCGCACGGTCATGGTCTCGAAGGCTGGGTCCACGCCCTGGAGCGGCGCTGGCCCTATGCGCTCGCGGCAGTCGCGGTGATCGCGGCTTTCGCCTGGTGGAGCGTGGTCGATGGCCTGCCACGCGCGGCGAAGCTCGCAGCCAGTTTCGTGCCGCCAGCCGTGGAAGCAAAGCTCGGCGAGCAGACCCTGAGTTTCTTCGAGAGCAAGCTGTGCAAGGAGAGCTCGCTCGATGCAGTCCGCCAGGAGGCGCTCCAGCGGCGCTTCGCGATGCTCACCTCGGGACTCGGCGACGGATATACCTACCGCCTGCTGCCGCGGGACTGCCGCACAATCGGGCCGAATGCCTTCGCCCTGCCCGGCGGCACCGTCGTGGTCACCGACGCGCTGGTGAAGCTCGCGCAGAGCGACGACCAGGTTTCCGCGGTGCTGGCCCACGAGATCGGCCACGTACACTACCGTCACGGATTGCGCATGGCGTTGCAGGCCGCCGGGATTGCCGCGCTCGCGGCGGCGCTCTTCGGCGACGCGCTGTCGATCACGAACCTCGCCACCACGATTCCGACCGTGCTCCTGCAAACCGGGTACTCGCGCGGCTTCGAAACCGAGGCCGACGACTACGCGTTCGGGCGCCTCAAGGAGATCGGACTGTCGCCGAAAGCCTTCGCCGAGATGATGCTGCTCCTGGAAAAGGGCCGCGGGTCGCGATCCGGTGAAGAATCGAAGGACTACCTCTCGACCCACCCTCCCACGGCGAAGCGCATCGAGCGTGCATTCGCCGCTTCGCGCTGACCCTGGGCGCTCCTACAGGCCCGCCCGGCTTTTCCCCTTGACGGCGCGATTGACCACGTTCACCGGCCATTCGCCGGTCAGCACCCGCCGCACTTCTCCCGGCGCACCGGCCTGAAGCCCCGCCATCGCCTGCTCGCTGTACCAGGCGACATGCGGATTGAGGATGACGTTGTCGCGCCCACGAAGAGGATGGGGATCGGGGAGCGGCTCCGGATCCACCGTGTCGAGCGCGGCGCCCGCAATTTTCTTCCCATCCAGGGCGCGCACCAGAGCGTCGGTATCGACGATCGGTCCGCGGGCACAGTTGATGAGGACGGCCGTGTTCTTCATTTTCCTGAATGCGTCCTCGCCGATCATCTTTCGCGTCTGCGGCGTGAGCGGGGGGTGCAGCGACACGAAATCGGAATCGCGCAGGAGCGTATCGAGATCGACCGCTTTTCCCGGAACCTGGAACTGCCCCTCTTTCACGAAAGGATCGCTATAGAGCACGTTCAGCCCGAAGGCCGCCGCCCGCACCGCGACTTGGCGCGCGATGTTGCCGAAGCCGACGAGACCCAGCGTCCGCCCCACTAACCGGTATATCGGCTTGCCCGGAGGCACTTCCCAGCGGCCGTTCCGGACCATGCGGTCGTAGAACGGGGTCTTGCGCGCCGCGGAAAGGAGCAGCGCCATCGTCTGTTCCGCCACTTCCTCGATGCAATAGGTCGGATTGTTGGTGACGATGATCCCAGCCGCGGTGGCGGCTTCCAGATCGATCGTGTCCACGCCGATTCCGTAGCGGGCGATGATCCTGCACTTGGGCATCTTGGCCATGGTCTCGGCGGTGATGGGTCCCGCGTAGGTATTCAGCAGCGCATCGCAATCGGCCGCCTCGGCGAGGAATTCCTCCGGTTTCTTGGTCTTGAGCGCGACGAGGTCGGCGAGCTCGCCGAGCGTTTTCTTCTCTACGTCCAGCGACTCCCAGACGTAGTCGGTAATGACGACTTTGGCGCGCGTTGCCATTGCTCCTCCTAGGATACCCAGCGAACGACGCCGGCGACGCCGTCCACCGCGACCAGAGCGCCGTCGGGAATGCGCCGGGTCGCATCCGGAACTCCCAGCACCGCCGGAACCCCGCGCTCGCGTGCAAGCGACGCCAGATGCGAGGTGCTCCCGCCCAGTTCCGCCACCACGCCCGCGACGTAGCCGAGCGTCTGGCCGAGCGCCGGCCCGGCCACCGTGGTCACGACGACGTCCCCCCGCGCCACACGCTCCAGCTCGCACTCGCAGTTGACGATACGGGCGCGGCCCGTCCCCCAGCCGATACCCGACGGATGGCCGTTGAGACGCGGATGCTGCAGCCAGATCTCATCGGGAACCTGAGCCTCGGCGACGTGCAAAGGCCGCGCCTGAAGAACCTTGATCCCCGAGTCGTCGAGCGCCCATTCGATCTCCACCGGTCCGCCGACGATCTCCTCTGCGCGGCGCATGAAGAGGCCCAGCTCGGCGAGCTGCTCGCCGTCGAGGCAGCGCGCGCCGAAAAGCGTGCGCGAAAGCGTCTTCCTGCCGTGAATGCAGCCGACGCCGTGATACTTCATGCCCAGCGCAGACTCCTTCAACTCCCCATCGCGATCGAGCACGTAGCGGTCCGGCGCAACCTCTCCCTGCGCGATCGCCGAGCCCAGGCCCCATGTTGCATTGACGAGCATGTCGCCCTCGGCGGTGCGTGAAAGGCCTCCTCCCGAGACGCGGGCGGCGACCAACGGCTGAACGATGAGCGCCATCGCCGTATCGGCGGGGTCGAGCGCGTGCGTCGCCATGTAGCGAAGCGCACGCGTGGACCAGAGCGCGGCCCAGCAGGCTCTCACCGCGGTAAGGAACTCCTCTTCGCCGTGCAGCTCCAGGAAGCTCTCGAACTGGCCGGCAAAGCTCGAGTCGGAACGATCCTCGACCAGCGCGGAGGAGCGCACCACGCCGTGCGACCCCGATGCAGCGATCGCCCTCCACGCGGCAAGCATGGGCTCGCACAGCGCCGGGGCGATCGGGCGTTCCATCAAACCGAGCTTCATGCCGAGCGCATGGCGCCGCGCCTGCGGGCGATCTTTCACGGCGAATACCGCGCGCGCGGTCGCGTCGAGACCCAGCGCGGCGAGCTGCCCTCGATACGCCTGCGCGTCCACCGCGTAACCGCCCGGCGTCGGCATTCCCGCCTGACCGAGCGCGGCGAGGCTTGCCGCCTTGGAACCGAAGCGCGCGGCGTCGGTCGCCTCGGGCGAGCTCAAGGGAACGACAATGGGCGCCATGGCTAGGCTTGCGAGTCGATCACGATGCGCAGGATCCGGCTCGGATTGCGCTCGTACTCCTCGAACGCCGCCGCGGCGTCGGTGAGCGGGTATTTGGCGGTGATGAACCCGTTCACGTCCACCGCACCGGAGGCGACGAGCTGGATGCTCGGGTTCATGTCCTGGGGAGTCAGCGCGCGCGAGCCGATGATGCTGATCTCCCCGAAATAGAGCGGGAAGCTGCTGAAACCGCGGACCGCTTCGTGGCTCACGGCAAAGGCGGAGAAGCGCCCGCCCGGCCGCAGCATGTCCATCGCCGCCCGAAGGGTTTCGGCGCCTCCGGCGGCGTCGATCACGACGTCGGCTCCTTTGCCCCCGGTGAGGCGCTTCACTTCGTCGACCGCCTTGTCCACGGACGCCGCGATGACGTGGTGCGCGCCCATGCGCACCGCCATGTCGAGCTTCCACTTGGTGCGCGACACGGCGATTACGGGGGTCGCACCGGTCAGCACGGCGAGCCGTGTGTGCAGCAGACCCGCCGTGCCCTGCCCGAGGACGACCACCGATTCCGCCGTCGCTACCCCCACGCGGTGCTGGGCGTGGCGCACGGTGGCGAGCGTCTCGATGATCGTGGCAGCATCGAGCGGCAGCTCAGGCGGTAGCACGTGGATGTAGCGCGAGAGCAGCGCCACGTACTGGCTGAGCGAGCCCTCGACCTCGCGGCCGAACAAGCCGGCGTTGCGGCACAGATTGCCGGCCCCGCGGACGCACTGGTCGCACTTCCCGCAGGTGATGATGGGATTGATGAGGACGTGCTGACCGGTCGTAAGCCCCGAGACATCGTCGCCGATGGAGTCGATGATCCCGGTCGATTCATGGCCCATCACGACCGGGAAGCGGATTCCGGGATGCTCGCCGGTGTAGATCGAAAGATCGGTATGGCAGACCGCGGTAGCCGCGGTTCGAACGACGACCTCCCCGGGGCCCGCCTCGGGCTTCTTCCGGTCGACGATCTCGAGCTTGCGGGGCGCCTGAAGGACTGCGGTCCGACTTCCGTTGCTGCTCATTCGTCCTTCGTTGCGGTGCCTTCAGCGCGGGAACAGGGTCGAGTAGCCCGGCATCGGATCGACCACCGTGATCTGCTCGACCGGGAAGTTGGAGATGAGCTCGACCTTGTCCTTGTGCACGATCAGCATCTCCTCGATGCGCACGCCCCACTCGAACTTCTTGCCGTGCTGGGTTTCCAGCGCGAACACCATGCCTTCCTTGATATCGACCGGGTGGTCGAGCGACCAGATGCGCGAGATCACCGGCTGGTCGTACTGCGCGAGG
This sequence comes from uncultured beta proteobacterium, assembly GCA_963699535.1. Classification (GTDB taxonomy): domain Bacteria; phylum Pseudomonadota; class Gammaproteobacteria; order Burkholderiales; family SG8-39; genus VBDM01. The sequence continues at coordinate 218,725 of CAVOUJ010000020.1, forward strand.
CCGAGGCCGTGGCCCCAGAGGTTGGCTGCGGCCTGGTCCTCTTCCTCGTAGCCCCAGGCTTCCTTCGCCGATGGCCACTTCGAGGCGATCTCGCGCGTGGTGGTGCCGACCTTCACCGCCTTGATCGAGTCGTACAGCCACTTGAGCGCCGTCGCGTAGATGTCCTTCTGCTCCTGGTCGGCTCCTTGCCCGGCGCAGTAGGTGCGGTAGTAGCAGGACTTGTAGCCGTTCCAGGTGAGCGCGGCCAGGTCCATGAAGACGATGTCGCCGGGCTTGACGATGCGGTCGGAGAAATTGCGCCAGTTCGGCCAGGTGTTCGGGCCGGAGGACACGATCACGTCCTCGACGTCCTCCATGCCCGGGGATGTTGTAGAGGAACTCCATGATGTGCGCGGTGAGCTGGTTCTCGGTGCGGCCGGGCTTGAGGAACTTCATGAACTCCCAGTGCGCCGCGTCGCCGATCGCGCCGACCATGCGCAGCGCCTCCTGCTCGTCCTCGTTCTTGACCGCGCGCGCCTCCATCATCGGCGTCATGCCGTCGGTCCACTCGATCTTCTCGTCGCTCGAAGATCTGGATCATGTTGATGTCGATGAAGTCGACGCCGAGCTTCTGCCCAGCGACGCCCGCTTTCTTCATCTCCTGCTTGATGGCGTTGGTGAACTTCCTCACCTGCGAGAGCGAGGCGGGACCGGCCGCGCCCTTGATCCAGGCGTAGGACCAGCGCACGTGGTCCTTCGGGATCCACGGCGAGTGGCGCTCGATCTGCATGCCGATGTCGCCCTGCTCGAACAGCACCGGCGCGTCGTCGCCGCAAAGCAGCGCGTAGCGCAGCCCGGGCTTCAGCCGGTTCCAGCCGGGAGTGAGCGTGCTGGTGACGTAGCGGCAGTTCTCGTCGTACATGAGCAGCATCGCGCCCAGCCCGTGCGCCTTCATGCGCTCGCGCGCCCGCTCGAGGCGGTACTTGCGCAGCCGGTCCCAGTTGATGCGCTGCTGCCAGTCCAGTCCCACCATTCCCGCGTTTGCCATTCCTGTCTCCGTCTCGAATGTTGAGTAAAAGTTGCTGGGTTCGGACGCTCTAGTCCACCGTTGCGCCGGACTCTTTCGCGACCTTGCGCCCAGCGCTGCGTGTCGGCGGCGACGTAGGCGGCGAACGCTGCGGGCGACGGGCTGGTGACGACATCGACGCCGCCCTTCGTCAGCCGCTCGACGACATCGGGGGTTTTCATCGTCTGCAGCAACACCGCGTACAGGCGATTCGACGACTTCGCTTGGACGTGCCCGCGGGAACGAAGATGCCCTGCCAGGACCCCGATTTGCTCTCGGCATAACCGGACTCGATCATCGTCGGGACGTTCGGCAGCTGATCGAGCCGCTTCGCGCTGACCACGACCAGGGCCTTCAGCCGCCCGCCCTGGATATGGCCGAGCGCCGATGACACCGTGGTGAACATCATGTGCGTTTCGCCGGCGATCAGGCCGGTGACTGCAGGGCCTGCACCGCCCTTGTAGGGCACGTGCACCATGTCCAGCCCTTCGGCCTTCCTGATCAGCTCCATCTCCAGGCGGTTCTGGCTGCCGCTGCCCGGCGAGCCGTAGTTGAGCTTGCCCGGGTTGGCCTTGGCGTAGGCGATCATGCTCCTTCACGCGTGTTGGGCGGGAACGACGGGTGCGCGACCAGCACGCCCGGTACGTCCACGATCTGCGTCACGGCGATGAAATCCTTGAGCGGGTTCACGGCGAGCTTCGGGAAAACGCCGGGGTTGATGGCGACCGTGCCGATGTTGCCGAGGTAGATCGTGTAGCCGTCCGGGGCCGAGCTGCGCGGCCGCCTCCATGCCGATGTTGCCCGAGGCGCCGCCCCGGTTCTCGATGACGATCTGCTGGCCGAGCAGCTCGCCGAGCTGCGGCTGGAAGATGCGGCCGACGAAATCCGACGCGCCGCCCGGCGCGAACGGGATGATCATCTTCACCGGCCGGTTCGGATAGGCGCTCTGCGCGGCGCGAAAGCACCGGAAACAGGGCCAAGCACAGCGCGAACCACCGCCTTCAATCCGAATTTCGCCATACGTCCTCCGTTCTGGGTCAACCTGCCGATCCGCAATCCGCGCGGCTTTTCATCCTCCGCCGAAATCGGCAGCGGCAGCGCGCGCTTGAGCCTCGCCGAGAGGTCGAACGCCTTGGTCAGCATCAGGCGGTTGTGCGCCTCTGCGGCGGTCGCGTGCTGCGTCGGGACGCCCACCGCCAGGCGGTTCAGCCACTGCTCGGTTTCGTCGCGCATCGGGCCGCGCAGCTCACCGAGCGCCATGTCCCCCGGCGGATAGCTGCCGAGAAAATCGACCCGCCGCGCCGCGTCGGGCGCATAGCCTTCGCCTTGCGCTGCCGTGGTCGCGAGCACGATGTCGCGGTGCGTGTCGTCGATGGTGAGCACGCCCTCGGTGCCGACGATGCCCGACCTCGAGGCTGTAGACGGCGCCCGGCCAGACCGTGGGCAGCGCCCAGGAGATAGAAGCGTGATAGAGGCTCCCGTCCTCGAATGTGATCATGCCCGCCGTCGCGTCGGTGCCGCCGCACAAGGGGCCCAGGGCCTTGTCCACCGACCGGGCATAGATCTCCGCCGGGCGTTTGGACTCCATCATCCACATGACGACGTCCAGCGCGTGAGTCCCGGAGATCACCATCGGCGAGATCCCGGAGGGATCGTCGGTCCGCTTGTAGTTGTCCAGCGCGACCAGCCGGTTCATGAAGGCCCGCGAGGTCACCAGGGTCACGTCGCCGAGCTGCCCGGTGCGCACCTTTTCCTTGGCCGCCAGCCAGCGGCGGCGGAAGCGCTGCGTATAGCCGACCACGGCATCCACCCCGGATCTCTTGATGGCCGCGAGCACGCGCTCCGAGTCGGCGAGCGATGTCGCGAGCGGCTTCTCGATGAGGAGCGGGAGTTTCCTTTCAACCGCCGAAAGGATCGGATCGACATGGAGATGTTCGTCGGTTGCGATGATGGCCGCTGTCACCTCGGGGCGCGCCAGCAGTTCCCGGAAATCGGAAGTCACGAAGTCCGCGCGGATCTTCTCCCCGACGAGCTTTGCCCGGTCAGGCTTGATCTCCGCGAGGCCGATGAAATCGACCTGCGGGTGGCGCGCCGCGACTTCTCCGCGGAACAAGCCGACGCGGCCCCCGCCGATGATCGCGAGGCCGATGCGCTTGGGGTTCTTCTTCGGCATTTCAATAATGGACCCTTGAAAGACTCATCACCCGGTGCGATCGCGATTCATTCGGGGCCGGGCTGGGTGATGAGTCTTTCAAGGGTCTGGTTTTCGTAACTCTTGCGACTACGCCGCTGCGCGGACCGACTTCGCCGGCTTCAGCGGGAGCGACACCGGCTCGTTCTTCTCCGCCGAGATGTCCGCGGCGATGTACACCTCCATGACCATGCGCGCGTGTTCCGGCGTCACCATCACGGGCCGGTCGAGCGCCACCGCTTCGAGGAAGTGAATCGTTTCCGCCGCCATCGGCCCGGCATAGGTGTGCTCGACGCGCTCCCCCGGCATGGTGGACATGGGCAGCTGCATGCCCTTGTCCATGGTGTTCAGCACGACGTCGCGATGGCTGTCGTCGACGAGCAGAGCGCCCTCGGTGCCGACCATTTCGATCCAGGTGGTGGAAAAATTCGGATAGCCCGGTTCATCGGTCAGCAAATAGGCTAACAGGAGTTTCCATCCGGACGATAACTTTCTGAGGTAAGGCGCCAGGGATGCGCTGTACAGCAGGTGGCGCAGATTCACGATGGCAATGGTGAGCACAATGACCATACCCGGAACAGCCGCATGCACCAACTGTGAGGCCAGGAATTGGGATGACCCGGCGAAGACTATCCAGGACATGGACTGAGCTTGCGAAATGCTCAAGCCTGCATCGATGGCCAGCACGCCATAGATCAATCCGAACGGGAATACACCCACGAGCAGCGGGAATTCGGCTCGAACTCCCGCCCAGAAACTGGAACGGTTCATGATAAGGAATCCCTATCTCGTTTGGGGAACGCCCGGGTAATCTCCCGCTTCCATACCGAGAACCAAATCGTGGATCATGCCCTCAAGCACCTTTAGGATCCGCGAGCGTTCTTCGACAGGCGATGAAATCGCATGATACCCGATCGGATCCCCGACCTTGACAACTCGCTGTCTTGCATTGACTGCAAGCGGATAAAAATTGAGGCTCCTGCCTGTTCTTTGATAATAAAGTTCACCCAGCCATGTGAATCCCTTCTTGAAGGGGGCCATTCCAAGCCTGGGATCGATGGGCATTGTCGGATCCTCTGGGAACACGATCAGGAACTGACCTTCGAGCAATAATTCCAAGCTGCGCTGAATAGTGATCCGTAATCCATCCGGATTTGGGTATACCGAAACGCAGCCTATTGAATTAAGAAGAGGAACGCTGATTTTACACACGACTTTGGATACCCACAGGCTGACCGGTGGGTGCAGATGAAATTCCTTCTCAACGAAGTCCTGCCGGAGGTAATCCGGAGCCTCCACCGGATCGAGCATCGCCGAGACGATCCACGGGTACAGCCTCACCGGCAGGCTGGCTGCGGCCGCGATCGGACCGAGGGATCCCATATGATTTCCTACTAACACAGCCGGGCCGCGCGCGCAGGCAGTTTCTCGCCGCCCTCGAGCTCCCCGCCCCAGATCAGGTGTTGAAACGCAGCCCGCAAAATTCGATAGAGGGGTTCCGCCATGAGCAAACTTTCAAAACCTTAACCGGTAGCCCACACCAGGTTCCGTGAGGAGATAATGCGGCCGGGCGGGATCAGGTTCGATCTTCCGGCGCAGGTTGCTGATATTAACGCGCAGGATGTGCATTTCGCTCTCGTAGGCTGTCCCCCAAACCTGCCTGAGCAATTGACGATGGGTGATGACCTTGCCGGCGTTTTGCATGAGCAGGCGTCAGGATGTCGTACTCAGTGGGGGTAAGCGAGATCTCTTGATCACCGCACAGTGACCAACGCGGCGGGACAGGTCCATTTGCAGGTCGTCCACCTGCAGAGCTGGGTTCATCGGATTTATCGGTCAGCCGCCGCAAGGCGACGCGCATGCGCGCCATGAGTTCGCCGGTGCCGAAGGGTTTGGTCAGGTAATCGTCCGCGCCTGCATCGAGGGCGGCGATCTTGTCGCTCTCTGCCTCGCGGACCGAAAGGATAATGATCGGGGTTTGCGACCATTCACGCAGGCGGCGCGTGACTTCGATGCCGTCGATATCGGGCAGACCTAGGTCGAGGATGATGATATCGGGCCGGCTGCTCAGGACCGCGTTGATGGCTTCCTGTCCGTTGGCGGCTTCAAATGTCATAAAACCCTGGGCGGTCAGAGCGGTTCGCAGGTACCGGCGAATGGCAGTTTCGTCATCCACCACCAGCACGCGCTGACCGAGTTCACCCATGGACTAGGTGCCTGTTCGCTCGAGCGGCAGATGGACGGTGATGATCGACGCCGCCTCCCGGGGCGAGGCATGGCTGAGATGTGACCATTGTGGCTTCGACGATCCCTTTGCTGATGGTTAAGTCCCAACCCTGTCCCGGTGATACTTTCAGGGCGCTGGACCCGGTAGAATTTGTCGAAGACCCGTTCCAGGTCATCGGAGGGGATGCCCACCCCGCGGTCAGCGATCATGGATGCGTGCTTCGCTGTCGACGATTTGAACGGCAACCTCGATCGGAGTATTATCCGGTGAATACTTGACGGCGTTTTCCAGCACGTTGACCAGCACCTGCACGATCAACGTGAAATCCATGGGTACGAGCGGAAAATCCGCCGGCACGTTGACCTGGATATCATGTTTGGAGATCCTTGGACCGAGCTGTTCAAGAGCGGTGCCGATCACATCCTGGATATCCCCAGGCTGGAGATCCAGCTTGATCGCCCCGCTCTCGATGCCTGGTCATGGAGAGCAGGTTGCCGACCAGGCGGTTCAATCGCTCAGCCTCTTCCCTTGCCGTGGTGATCAGGCTCGTGCGGTATTCCTCTTTCAGGGTATCGGACTGCTCGTCAAGGCTGGTGAGGGCACCCGTGATGGCAACCAGCGGAGTGCGCAGGTCGTGTGAAATCGAATTGAGCAGGGCGGTTTGCAGTTTTTCCGTCGCCTGCAAAAGTTCAGCCTGCGCGCCTGTTCGACCAGGCTGGCGCGTTCGATGGCAAGCGCCGCCTGGTTGGTAAACGCAGCCAGGGTTTGACTCTGCTGGGGCGATCATCAGGCCGGGTCCTCGGCAGGCCGAACACCCAGCACGCCAACCAGGCCTCGCGATGTTCTTTAACGGCAGGACATCGCAGGGATCGCGGCCGGCAGTGTATCCGTGCCACGCCCGGCAGGCTGGCTGTGTTCGAATGCCCAGGTCGCCACTGCCAGTTCGTTCGAATCCGGATGATAATCCGGTGAACTGGCAAAGGTTTCCAGACTGCCGTTTTTGAGATGAAGATGGCTACCTCACGCCCGAATACGCGGCCAATATGTGAGATGATGATGCCCGCAATATCCTTCAGGTCTGGCTGCTGAGGTCAGATCACGTCCGAGGTCATAGAGGGCGGACGATTGGGTCTCCGTTGGACAGCCGCATCTGCTTGTTCACGGACGCGCACGGTCAGCGAGCTCACCACCAGGCTGACGATGAACAACCCGATAAAGGTGACGATGTATTGTGTATCGCTGACGGCAAACGTCAGGTACGGGTGGATCAAGAAAATAGTCGAATGCCAGCACACCGGATGGCTGCGAGCAGGGATGGACCGCGGCCGAGGAAGATGGCCGAGATGACACAGCCAGCCAGGTAAAGCATGACCAGGTTGGCCGGTTCGAGGATTACCGCGGACCGAAACGCCGATCAGACGTGGACACGGCGACCAGTCCAAGGCTGAGCAGATAACGTCCCAGCGGACGATGCGGCTGCCATTCCCTGGCAGGCTGACCTTTCTGACCTCAGGTTGAGCGCTGATGACATACACATCGATGTCTCCGCTGGCATACATCAGTTGGTCCACGATGGAACCGGTGAACCATTCCTGCCAGCGCGGTTTGAGCGGTTTGCCGATCACGATCTTGGTGATGTTGTTTTTGCGCGCAAATTCCAGCACGGCTTCGTGGATGGAGACGTCCCGCCAGGGTGCAGGATTTGCGCACCCAGTTCCTCGGCCAGTTGAAGGGTGCTGCCCGATGCGTTCCCGGTTGGCAGGATTATTCTCCGGCTTGGAGGCAACCTCCACGTAGACAGCGAACCACTCCGCGTTGAGTTCATCCGCCAGGCGGCGCGTGGTGCGGATAAGTTTTTCAGCCAGCGGGCTGGGACTGATGCAGACCAGCAGTCGTTCCCCCGCCGGCCAGGGACCGGGGATGGCGCGCGTCTGCATGTAGGCACGCATCTGATCATCCACGCGTTCGGCGGCGCGGCGCAGCGACATCTCGCGCAAGGCGGTGAGATTCCCCTTGCGGAAGAATTTCTGGATGGCGCGGGCTGCCTGTTCCGGAATGTAGACTTTGCCTTCCTGCAGGCGGGTGAGCAGTTCATCGGGCGGCAGGTCAATGACTTCGATCTCGGAGGCTTCATCGATCAGCACGGTCGGGGACGGTCTCGCGCACGATCACGCCGGTCACCTGTGCAACGATGTCGTTCAGGCTTTCGAGGTGCTGGATATTGAGCGTGGTGTACACGTCGATGCCCGCATCCAGGATTTCCTCCACATCCAGGTAACGCTTGGGATGACGCGAACCAGGCGCGTTGGTGTGGGCGAATTCATCCACCAGGACCAGCTGCGGATGGCGTTTGAGGACCGCATCCACATCCAGTTCGGACAGGGTGATATTGTGATATTCCACCTGCTTGCGGGGCAGGATTTCCAATCCGGCAACAAGTCTTCGGTTTCGACCCGCCCGTGGGTTTCGACATAACCGACCACCACATCCACCCCCTGTTCCTTGCGTTGGTGCGCGGCTTCGAGCATGGCATAGGTCTTGCCTACACCGGCGGCATAGCCCAGGAAGATTTTGAGTTTTCCGCGGTTGGGTTCTCCGCCTGGATGTTTTTAATAATTCATCAGGATCTGGACGTTGTTCCATGAAATTTATTGTATCGCATTGTAAATAAAAGACCCTGAAGGTTGCTGACCTTCAGGGTCCGGGATCACGGCTGCTCGATGCCGTCCAATGCCAAATTCAATCGCAGGACATTGACAGTCGGTTCACCGAAAAACCCAAACTGACGTCCTTCAGTGTATTGATCCACCAAGGTTTGGATCGCGGCTTCGTCCAGACCGCGAGCCCGTGCCACCCGCTGAACCTGGTACAGGGCAGCGGCCATGCTGATGTGCGGATCCAGCCCGCTGCCGGAAGCAGTGACCAGGTCCACCGGGATCGGCGCTGTGTTCTCCGGATCTGCCGCTTTGAGCGCATCGACCCGCGCCTGGACCATCTCGAGCAGGGCAGGATTCAACGGACCATAGTTCGAACCCGAGGAACCGGTCAGGGTTTCGGCATTGAACGCATTGTATGGAAAAGCGCCGGTGGCGGACAGACGGCCCCAGAAATACTTGGGGTCATCGAACTGCTGACCGATCAATTCTGAGCCGTGATCTTTGCCATCGAGCACGATCAAGCTTCCATTCGCCTGGTGCGGAAAGACGACCTGTGCAATGCCGGTTACAGCCAGGGGATAGATCACACCTGTGATCAGGGTTAGGATCACAAGGATCAAAAAGGCAGGGCGTAATTGGGAAATTATGTTCATTTTTTTTCCCTTAGTTGTTCATTTTCATCAGCCAAGGAGTACTGGTATCCCCGGATTCCATGATGTCCGGATGTTCGATCGGTTTCCAACGTAGGAATTTCTTAACTTGAACCCGGCATAGGCATTTTTTTCGAGTGGGAGCCTATTCTCAGGCAGGTAGAGCACACCCGTGATCCGACCGCGGGTTCGCCTTTGATCCAGCCTCGAAAGCGAATCCGAATTTGCCTTGATCCAGATATATCCAAAGAAAAGGATCAGCAGCAGGCTTCCAATTTGAACGATCTCATGGCCGCCGGTGGAAATATTGAATCGGTTGTCCAGTACGAACAAGCCGATCAGCAAGCGGAAAGGTGAGATACAACTGCCACCATTTTGGACGATCATTTTGGGTTTGCATATTTACCTCCTTCATGCCAAATGAAGGCAACCAACAGCATGTCGATCAACTTGATGCCGATGAACGGAGCGATCAATCCGCCCACACCGTAGATCAGCAGGTTGTCGCGCAGCAGTTGCGCCGCGCCGACGGGGCGATAGGGCACACCGCGCAGCGCCAGCGGGATCAGTGCAATGATGATCAGCGCATTGAAAATCACCGCGGAAAGGATCGCGCTCTCAGGTGTGGCAAGCCGCATGAAGTTCAAGCATGTCAGAACCGGATAGGTGGAAGCGAACGCGGCCGGGATGATGGCAAAGTATTTCGCCACATCGTTGGCGATGCTGAACGTGGTCAGCGCGCCACGCGTCATCAGGAGTTGCTTGCCGATCTCAACGATCTCGATCAACTTGGTTGGGTTGCTGTCCAGGTCGATCATGTTGGCGGCTTCACGCGCGGGCTGTGTGCCGGTGTTCATGGCAACCGCCACATCGGCTTGGGCGAGCGCGGGCGCATCGTTCGTGCCGTCGCCTGTCATCGCCACCAGCTTGCCGCCCGTCTGATATTCGCGGATCAATTTCAATTTGGCTTCAGGCGTGGCTTGCGCGAGGAAATCATCCACGCCGGCTTCGGCCGCAATGGCGGTCGCGGTCAGCGGGTTGTCGCCGGTGATCATCACGGTCTTGATGCCCATCTTGCGCAGTTGCGCGAAGCGTTCCTTGATGCCGCCTTTGACAATATCCTTCAGATGAATGACGCCCAGCGCCTTGTTGTTGCGCGCCACCACCAGCGGTGTGCCGCCCATGCGGGCGATGTTATCCACTGCGGGTTTCAGATCAGATGGCACATGATTGCCATTGGATTGAATCAGTGCCATCATCGTATCGGGCGCGCCTTTGCGGATGGATGTGCCATCGAAGTCGACTCCGCTCATGCGGGTCTGCGCGGTGAACGGGATGAAGTGCATCCCTTCGGGCGCTTCATCGCTGGACCCCATGGTCCGCCCGCGCAACCCAAACTTTTCCTTGGCGAGCACAACGATGGAACGACCTTCAGGAGTTTCATCCGCCAGAGAGGCGAGTTGCGCGGCTTCCGCCAGCTCTCGCATCTCGACTCCGCTTCACAGGGATGAATTCCACAGCCTGACGATTGCCGAGCGTGATCGTGCCGGTCTTGTCGAGCAGGAGCACATCCACATCCCCAGCGGCTTCCACCGCGCGGCCCGACATGGCGATCACATTGCGCTGGATCATGCGATCCATGCCTGCAATGCCGATGGCGGAGAGCAAACCGCCGATCGTGGTCGGGATCAGACACACCAGCAGCGCAACCAGCACGGTGATGGTGATCGGTGTGCCTTGCCCGGCCGCGTTCACGCTGTAGAGCGAATAGGACAGAAGCGTGGCGCACACGACCAAAAAGATGATCGTGAAACCAGCCAGCAAAATATTGAGCGCGATCTCATTCGGTGTCTTCTGTCGTTTTGCGCCTTCGACCATGCTGATCATGCGGTCAAGGAAACCCTCACCCGGGTCCGCGCTGACGCGGACGATGAGCCAGTCGGAAAGCAGACGCGTTCCGCCTGTGACCGCGGAACGATCACCGCCCGCCTCACGCACCACGGGAGCCGATTCGCCTGTAACTGCGCTTTCATCCACCGAGGCGATGCCGACCACGATCTCACCATCCGCAGGCAGAATATCTCCTGCTTCGACGAGATAGAGATCATTCTTGCGCAGCGCGGTGGATGAAACAACTTCGGTTTTCGAGAGCGCGCTTTGCACATCTTGGCCTGCCCGCGCAATTTCTTGGCGGGCGTATCCTGCCGCGCCTTGCGGAGCGACTCAGCCTGCGCCTTGCCGCGTCCTTCGGCAACGGCTTCGGAGAAGTTCGCGAACAGGACGGTGAACCACAGCCAGAGTGCGATCGCTCCGATAAATCCGTGGGCGCTTCGCCCTGACCCAGCGAGAGCCTGGATCCACAATGCAGTGGTCAATACGCTCCCAACTTCCACCACGAACATGACGGGGTTGCGCACCATCCAGCGTGGGTTGAGTTTGATAAAGGAATCCACAATGGCGCGCTGATAAATCTCGCGGCGATATGTGGTTTGTTTTTTTGTTTGAATAGTCATTCTAAAATCCATTCTATATGAGCAAAGACCATCAAGTGCTCGACGATCGGTCCCAACGCCAGCGCGGGGATGAAGCTCAGCGCGCCGACGATCATGATGACACCGATCAGCCAGGCGACGAACAATGGCGTATGCGTGGGCAGAGTTCCACTGCTGGCAGGAACTTTTTTCTTTTGCACGAGCGAGCCTGCAATTGCCAGCGCAGGGACGATCAGCCAGTAACGGGCAAAGAACATGCAGATGCCAAGCGCAGTGTTGTAGAACGGTGTGTTTGCGCCCAGACCGGCAAATGCTGAACCGTTGTTGTTGGCTGCCGAGGAAAAGGCATACAGCACTTCGCTGAAGCCATGCGGACCGCCCGTGTTCCAAATCGTGGCAAGACCTGCCGGAGCCACCACTGCAATCGCTGTACCAACCTTCACCAGCAGGATCGGGATCAACAGCATGAGCGAAGCCATCTTCATTTCATAGGCTTCGATCTTCTTGCCCAGATATTCCGGCGTGCGTCCGACCATCAAGCCGGCGACGAACACCGCCACGATGACAAAGGCCAGCATTCCATACAAACCCGAACCGACACCGCCAAAGATGATCTCGCCCAACTGCATCATGAACAGCGGCACCAGTCCACCGAGCGGCATGAACGAATCATGCATCGAGTTGACCGAGCCGTTCGAGGCGGCAGTTGTGACCGTTGCCCACAGCGCGGAGTTGGCAATGCCAAAGCGGGTTTCCTTGCCTTCCATGTTTCCGCCCGGGTTGATATCTGGTCTGGGTTTGATCCACACCCATCGCAGTGAAGGCCGGGTTGCCGCCCTGTTCCGCCCAGACCGCCAGACGCCAGGAACGCCACCATGATGATCGTCATCGCGGCCAGGATTGCCCAGCCCTGGCGTGTGTCGCCCACCATCTCGCCGAAGGTGTAACACAAGCGCGCCGGAGATCACGAGGATGGACAACATCTCGACGAAATTCGAGAACGGTGTTGCGTTTTCAAACGGATGCGCAGAGTTGACGTTGAAGAATCCGCCGCCGTTCGTGCCCAACTGCTTGATGGCAATCTGCGAAGCGGCAGGACCAACCGCCAGTACTTGTTCGGTCACGGCGTTTCCATTTGCATCGGTTGTGGGCTGAAGCAACGTCACCGTCTTGTACGGGCTGAATGTTTGCACAACGCCCTGCGAAACGAGCGCGAGGGCTACCACAATTGAAAGCGGCAGCAGAATGTAGAGCGTGGAGCGGGTCAGATCCACCCAGAAGTTGCCAATGCCTTTGGCGGTGTGCCGCACAATGCCGCGGATCAACGCGATCAAAACAGCCATGCCTGTTGCGGCAGAGACGAAGTTCTGCACCGTCAGGCCGAGCATCTGGGAGAGATAACTCATCGTCACCTCGCCGCCGTAGCCCTGCCAGTTGGTGTTGGTCGCAAAACTGATGGCAGTGTTCCACGAGGAATCAGGTGTGACCGCGCCCAGTCCCTGCGGGTTAAGCGGCAAGAAAGCCTTGCAAGCCTCTGCAAGGCATACACCACGAGCAAGCCAAGCACATTGAACAGCATCACGGCGATGGCATAGGTCTTCCAGTTCATATCCTCTCCGGGTTTGACACCTGAGAGGCGATAAATGAACCGTTCCACGGGACCCAGCACACGGATCCAGGAAGGTGTGCTCGCCCTGATAGACTTTCGCCATAAACGAACCAAGCGGTTTTGCCAGTGCCAGCAAAACCACAATATAGAAAATAAGTTGAAACCAGCTATAGATATTCATCCGAACCACTCCGGTTTAAGTAGCGCAAGAACAAGATAGACAAACAGGATCAGCGTAATGACGCCTGTGATGACATACAGTACGTTCATGATTTGTCCTCCATCAGCCGCTCACAGACTACGATCAGTCCAAAGGTGAGGAAGAAAAACACTACGGTTAATCCGACATAAATCAAATCGTTCATGGGTCCTCCAGACCGCATGAGTTTATTCTGTAGGCGGTCAAAAAAAAGGCAAGAACCTCAAATTCCAGGTCAAGAAATTATCAAGACCGGAGGATGACTATTTTGGGCGGTTTTATAGGCTTTTGATTGACGTTTCCCTACCACCTCGTCTACACTTCAATTATGTTAGCCCGTGTCTTTTCCTGCGCCGTGATCGGTTTGGAAGGTGTCATCGTTGAAGTGGAGGTGGATGTGACCGGGGGTCAGGGTGGAATGACGATCGTTGGCCTCCCGGATGCAGCTGTACAGGAAAGTCGTGAGCGGGTTTATTCAGCAGTTCGCAACGCCGGTCAATCCTTCCCCCGCAAAAGAGTCATCGTCAACCTGGCACCCGCCTCCGTACGTAAGGAAGGTCCGTTTTACGATCTACCCATTGCGCTCGGTGTGTTGGTCATGAATGGCGCAATTCCGCATGAAGCTATCCAGGGTGCGTTGGTGGTCGGGGAATTGTCATTGGATGGCACCGTCCGTCATGCCCGCGGCGTCCTGCCGATCACTGCGACTGCGCGGGAACAGGGGTTCAAGCGAATCTTCGTACCTGCCTCAGATGCATTTGAGGCAGCTCTCATCCCGGAGATCGAGGTTTACCCTGTCTCCACACTTACAGATCTTTTTTTCCACCTGATTGAAGAAAAACTATTCCAGCTCGAGCCTTATCACGAAAGCGAATCGATTGTCGGATATTCAGCAACAGATTTCCGTGAGATCAAGAGGCCAGGAGCATGTCAAGAGAGCCATGGAGGTGGCGGCTGCAGGCGGACACAATGCGTTGATGATCGGCCCGCCTGGCGCGGGCAAGACCTTGCTGGCGCGGGCTCTACCAGGCATCCTTCCCAGGATGAGCATCGACGAGGCGCTGGATGTGACCCGCATTTATTCGGTCGCCGATGCGCTGCCTCCAGAAACACCCATGATCCGCACCCGACCGTTCCGTTCTCCGCATCACACCATTAGCCACGCCGGACTGGTCGGTGGTGGGAACTGGCCGCATCCGGGCGAGATCTCATTGGCGCATCGCGGCGTGCTATTTTTAGATGAACTTCCTGAGTTTGGTATGCGTGTGCTGGAAGTGCTGCGCCAGCCCATCGAAGACAAGCTAGTGACGATCAGCCGTGCCCAGGGTACACTCACGTTCCCGGCGAATTTCATGTTGATCGGTGCGATGAATCCATGCCCATGCGGCTATTACGGCGATCAGCTCAAAGCCTGCACATGCGCGTCCGCGATGGTGACCAAGTATCAAAAACGGATCTCCGGGCCGCTGTTGGATCGGATCGATATCCACGTCGAGGTACCTCGTGTGGATTACGAGAAATTGAGCACGGACCGCATGGGTGAAGCCTCGGAGTTGATCCGCGGCCGCGTGGAGGCTGCACGCGACCGGCAGCGCTCCCGATTTAAGGAAGATACAGCGAAACAGAACGGCAGGGAATCAACCCTCACCAATAACGCGGACATGCATGTGAGTGAAATCCGGAAATTTTGCAAGCTGGACGAAGTGGGTCAAAACCTGATGCGCTCAGCCATGACCCAGCTGCAGTTATCCGCCCGCGGTTATCACCGAGTGCTCAAACTTGCACGCACCATCGCCGACCTGGCGGGTTGTGATTCCATCCAATCCCAACACCTGGCAGAGGCGCTGCAGTACAGGCCGAAACAGATGTTGGGATGAAACGCAAGCGATAAACCCCGATTTCGATTCCGGCTTTGGTCGTTGTAGTCCCATCTAATTTTCGGCGCACAAAAAGTGCATCGGATTGCCTATCTTTACGTGTGTCTTAAAAGTGCATTTGCATCCGAATGAATGACAATTCCATTTTCCTTTAGCAATCTTTGTTCCTGTCGCTTGATCTCCTGTGCGATCGTCAAACGGTCAGCTTGATTCGGAAATTGAGCGGTGAATTCGGGCGATCCAAATAGCCTGCTATCCTGAACAGCATCAAATGAATGATCGGGTAAAAAATCCAAAGCGCCTATTTTCCCAAGATCGACTCGATAATGCACGAAGATCTCAGACTCCAAATCGCCAAAGTCGACTCCGACAGGATTTGCGCCCAACTCAAACAGGATTCGGCAGAACCACGGCTCAAATTGGGCTGTATACCCTTTACGTGAGCTTCCAAATATCTTTTTGCCGAAAGGCGTGTTGATATAAAGCGATGCGGGCGCTTTGCTTGTGTTGGAGCCGCAGGCAATGTCCAAAATCTTTTTGTTTTGAATACTTGATAATCGATCGAAAGAATTTGCCAGCCTTCCAAACATTTGCATGATGATTTCTTCGACGCCAGAAGTCTTTTTCCATTTTCCGGTTCAAGTCATAACGAGCATCCAAGGCGCGAATTGTGTTCGAAAGCTGGATATGATCTTGCTCATCTTTCCATAAGCGATTCAATTGTGAGATGAGTTTTTCAAGTCTATTTCTACCCGAATTTGATCTCATAAAGGCAAACCAATAACCTTTCGAACTAAATCAATTACTCGTTGCATGCATCAGAATGATATATCCTGCATTCTTCAATTCATCAAGTATCAAATGTGACAGGTCAGCGAGGGAAAGTGGAGTGCTTACCTCACCTCTACCTAGATAACCCATTCTAATATTGCGAAATTTTGGATTGTTATTGAGCATGGACGCAAATAAGATCGTCATCCAGAAAGAGAGCGACCCATATGTATCCGACGTCTGTTCGGTGAAAGAGGGATGGGTGGGAAATAGCGAACCAGTCAGAGAGATTAATTACACTCACCCAGTGAAAAATCGGGAGTTGGACGTACGCCGGTTTTTTTGTCCTTCTTCACATTCCCTTGTTTGTATACGGTATGTGTAATGCAGGCATCAGCAATCATTGCCGAACAGACATTGCCCCCAAAAACATTTGTTCCGCATTGACTACCACTTGCTATACCGTAGACAACAACGTCGTCGTCTTCATAGATATCGTCAAATGGTATTGAAGCTTCAACATATACTGGACTGTTATATTCACCGCCAAAATAAATTTGAAGCTATGTATTATTGATGATATTGAAAACGATACCGGTGACGACAACATATTGTCCTGTATATTTCTCAGGATAGATAACAAAGTCTTTGCGGGCTACTTGGAGAGGTACGCGGGGAGTGGGGGTGAGGGTTTGTGTTGGTGTCGAACGAGGTGTTGGAGTATGGGATTTCGTTGGTGTTGAACGAGGCGTGGTGGTATAAGTCTTCGATGGAGTTAGTGTTGAAGTAGGATTTGCTGTTTGGGTTTGGGCGATGGCGGTTTGCACTGATCCGGTAGATGGTGCACAAGCAGAAATAAGAAGAAGCGAGAGTAACATCCATCGATTCATATGAAATATCTCCCACAACCATTGTCATTTTAGCAAAATCCAAAGCCTTTTTCAAGTTCCAAGATCGTCTAAAGCGATCTTGGACACTAGAGACGTTGCATCCGCCATGGTGATTTAGTATAAAAAACGGCTCACCGAGAAACTGTTGGATCAGATCGCTATCTATGTAGAGGTATCTCGCTTGGATTACAATTTGAAAAAAATAAATCCAAATTCCTAAACCGGATAAATTTCAATATGCAACGACAAGGAAGATAACAATGAAGAACCTTCTCGAAAAATTGAATCTTCAACCCGTAAATGCCGGAGCCTGCACAGGTCAGGATGGCTGGCTGATGGACTCCAAAGGCAAGGAACTGGTTTCATATAACCCAGCCACAGGTGAACCGCTCGCAAAGGTCATTCAGGCGACACCGGAAACTTACGAGAAAGTGGCTTCAACCGCCCAGGAGGTTTTTCTCAAGTGGCGTGAAGTGCCCGCACCCAAGCGCGGCGCGGTCGTTCGTGATCTCGGGGATGCCTTGCGCGAGTTCAAGGAGCCGCTCGGCGACCTGGTCACCATGGAGATGGGCAAGATCCGCGCCGAGGGTCACGGCGAAGTCCAGGAGATGATCGATATATGCGATTTCGCGGTCGGGCAATCCCGCATGTTATACGGCCTGAGCATGCATTCGGAACGGCCTGCCCACCGCATGTATGAACAGTGGCATCCCCTCGGCATCCTCGGGCTTGTGACGGCTTTTAATTTTCCCGTCGCGGTCTGGTCCTGGAACGCGGCCCTTGCGGCTGTATGCGGCGATACGATCATTTGGAAGCCGTCTTCGTATACACCTCTTACGGCGATCGCTGTGACTCACATAACCAACAAGGTAATGGCAGACCACAATCTAAATGGAATTTTCAATCTTGTCATTGGCTCAGGCCGGGACGTGGGCGAGCTCCTGCTCAATGACAAGCGGGTCAAACTTGTATCGTTTACCGGATCAACAAAGATCGGAACTCAGGTTTCCGAGGCGGTCGCCAGCCGTTTTGGCCATACGATTCTCGAATTAGGCGGCAATAACGCCATCATCGTATCTGAAAAAGCAGACCTTGCCATGGCAACACGGGCTATCCTATTCGGCGCGGTGGGCACGGCAGGACAACGATGCACTTCCACCCGGCGGATCATCATGCAAAAATCCATCGCGAATGATCTATCCAACCGGCTGGTCAATGCGTATAAACAGATCCGCATTGGCGATCCTCTCAAACCTGATACTCTCATGGGTCCGCTGGTGGTGAATACATCCGTCGAAGAGATGATGGAGGCGATCAAACAGGCCGTCTCGGATGGTGGCGAAATCATTTCTGGTGGAAGGATGCTCCCGGACCTTGGTCCTAACTTCGTCGAGCCGACCATTATCAAAATGCCAGCCCAGACGGAGATTGTAAAAACCGAAACCTTTGCTCCCATACTCTATTTGCTCAAGTATGGAACGCTCGAAGAAGCGATCCATCTCCACAACGACGTGCCTCAGGGTCTCTCCAGCGCCATGTTCACGGATTCCGTCCGCGAAGCCGAGGCCTTCCTCTCCGCTGCAGGATCGGATTGCGGCATTGCCAATATCAACATCGGCACTTCGGGCGCGGAGATCGGCGGTGCGTTCGGAGGCGAGAAGGAGACCGGCGGTGGGCGCGAATCCGGGTCGGATGCCTGGAAAACCTACATGCGCCGGCAGACGAATACGCTCAACTGGTCCAAGGAACTGCCACTCGCCCAGGGTATTAAATTCGGTGATTAACTTTCCCGGGAATTTTATAACGCTCGTTTTGGAATAAAACGAGAACAGCCATGTGACGACTTGGCTGAAAATTAAAATCTATTTTTCCAAGTCAGCATAGCTTGTCCCGGTGATGGTATTGATCATCGCCCAGAAATTCTCCAGCGGGGTATCCAACTGCACGTGATGGGTTGGACCGATGATCAAGCCGCCTTGCCTGCCCAGGGTACTCAACCGCAGCCGCACCTCGGCCTCGACTTGAGCCGGCGTTCCGAACGGCAGGGTATGCTGTTCATCAATCGAGCCCCAGAAACACAGGTTTCGACCATACTTTTTCTTAATTCAGCCGGATCCATGCAAGCCGGTTGGACGGGATTGAGCACATCCAGACCGATCTCGATCAGGTCCGGTATGATGGGTTCGATAGCTCCATCGGAGTGATAGGCAATTTTCACTTCCGGATTGATCGTTTTCAGGGTGGAGATCACATCAGCCATGCGCGGCTTCAGAAATTTCCGCCAATGTACCGGCGAGAATAACATTCCGGTCTGTCCGCCGACATCGTCTCCCAACCAGATCATATCCACGCCCATTTCCACCAACGTCCTGGCAGCCGTCAGGTGATAGTGATAAGGGATCTCCAGCAGCTTCTCGAATAAGTCCGGCTGGATTTTGATATCTTTGAGAAGTTGAGTAAATCCCCGTAGCGCGACGGCTGTCTCCAGGATGGTTGTCACGGTAACGCCGACGATCCAATACTCATCCCGAAATTTTTCTATCGCCCGCGCAGCTTCCTGATAAAGCTCGGGTCGATTGGGATCCGGCGCCTTGTAGGTTGCAACATTTTCAACCCGTTCCAACGGGTGTGTAACAGCTTCGGTGTATCGGCCGATGCCGTAAGGCGTCTTGTATTCGACGGATTTCCAACCAATCCCCCATTCATCTACATAATCACCCTCCTGTTGGTAATAGGAATTTGCCCATCCTATCGAGGTCAGGATCAGGTCTTCATCTAAAGCCCGTTCGAGCTCATAGGTATTTCCACCACCGTGTGGGTTATGAGCCGGTGTACCTTTGAGCTCCAGGTCAGCCTGCAGGCGTTCCGCGAACTCCGGCGTAAAACTGACCTGCATTGGGCAGCGATCCGGCTCTTCATGATGCAGGGCCATGAGCACCCGTTCCCGATGACGCATCTTGACCTCAACTCCAAAAGGAAAGATTAATTCGTTAGCTTAAAGGATGGATGGTATCCACTCCTTACTTATTATAGCCATGCCGAAGATCGAGATTTGGATTGACCGACTCCATTGGATAATACTATCCCTCGGCCGCACCAATCCTTTCCAGGTCAACCATTTTTAAGCTGGGTTATAATCTGACCTTATTTATCCAAATGGTGACTATACTTCTTTTTCTCGTGCAATCTTGAACTAACGCAGAAAACTATTCCATGCAACTCACCGGTGATGTCACCATTCGAGCGCCGCGGCAAAAAGGTCTGGGATTTCCTGACCGACCCGAATCAAATCGCTACCTGCGCGCCGGGTGTGGAAAAAATAGAGACCCTGGAGCCCAACAAACGCTACCGCGGGGTTGCCTCCATTGGTCTGGGCGCGGTCAAAGCACGTTTCACAGGGGAAATAGAAATCCTTGAACTCGAAGAACCCAACCGAGCGAAATTGAAAAGCGCATGGCACTGCTTCCGGCAGTGCAGCCGACGCGATCAGCGAAATGCAGCTCAGCGACGGTCCGGAGGGCAGTACCCTGGTGCATTGGACCGCGGATATCAATGTATCCGGTCAGCTTGCAAGCCTGGCTTCGCGTTTGATGATGCCGGTTTCAAAAAAACTATCGGATCTGTTCTACGACGAAGTTCGCCGCAGGATCGAAACAGAGTCCCCTGGAGGGTCCTGATGCATGAATTGATCCCCGACTTGATCCGTTGGCATTCGAAAAATGAGCAGGTGGGACTGGCCATGGTTCTCCAGACCTGGGGATCCGTGCCTCGCCCTGCCGGTGCGTGCATGGCATTTACCTCAACCGGGGAGTTCCGAGGATCGGTCAGCGGAGGCTGCGTGGAAAACGCAGTCATCGAGACGGGGTTGAAGGTGTTAAAAACGGGTCAGGCTCAGCTCCTTTCATATAAAGTGATTGATGAACAAGCCTGGGAGGTCGGGTTGTCGTGCGGTGGCAGCCTTGAGATTTTCGTCACCGTTTTTGATCCAAAGATGATCGGAAAAGTTTTCCAAGTCATCCAGGAATTGCGCAAAGCAACCTGGATCACCTGTGTCCGTGGCTCACAAACATCGCTGGGCAAACAAATGCTCAGCTTCGATGACGGATCTGTGTTTGGGAGCATTGATCCGCGTTACCAACCCCAATTGGAAGCCCTGGCTTCCGAAACCTCACGCTCTGGCTCCACAACCAGGCAATTCCTGGACGATGACCATGAGGTTTTTGTTCAAGTGCTTCAACCACCGCCCCGCCTGATCGTTATCGGAGGAGTACACATCGCCCAAGCGCTCGTATCGCTCGCCAAAACCCTCGGTTTTCGGACCGTACTCCTGGATCCCCGGAGTGCCTGGAACAACCTTGACCGCTTTCCGAATGTTGACCAAATCATCCCCGACCTGGCCCCAGGATGGTCTGTTCGACCTGCAGATAGATTCGCAAACCGCGGTTGTCAGCCTGAGCCATGATCCCAAATTGGATGACCCTGCGCTCCAGATCGCCCTGGCAAGCCCCGCGTTCTACATCGGCGCGTTGGGCAGTCGGTCGACCCAGGCAAATCGGATGGGCCGCTTGCGAACGAGCGGGTTATCCGAGGCAGCTCTGTCCCGACTGCATGCACCGATCGGATTGGCAATCGGAGCCAGTAACCCTGCAGAGATCGCCATATCGATCATGGCAGAGATCGTCCAGGCTTACCGTTCGCCTGCCGGCTTCTCCTGGCTTGCCAGATGTAACCAAGCTCAAACAACCCGTCTGATCAGATCGACAATCCAGGAAAAGAGAAGCATGAAGCCGGCGAGCTTTGATTACTACAGGCCAGATTCACTGGAAGAAGCCCTGGAACTGCTCAATAAATATGGGGAGGAAGCCAAGCTGCTTGCGGGTGGGCAGAGCCTGGTGCCGGCCATGAACTTTCGCGTGGTGCAACCCGCTGTATTGATCGATCTGAATAACCTACGGGAGATGGATTTTGTCCACCAAAACAGCAGATCACTATCTATAGGCGCCATGACCCGTGAGCGTCGCCTCGAATTCGATCCGTTGATCGCCCGCTATCTGCCGTTGCTCACCGAAACCATGCCAAATGTCGCCCATCCGCAGATCCGGAACCGGGGCACATTGGGCGGCAGCCTGGCTCATGCGGATCCAGCTGCTGAACTGCCGGTGATCATGCTTACCGTTGGCGCCAGAATGAAAGCTCGCAACGGTGTGGCTGAGCGTTGGATCGCGGCTTCGGATTTTTTCAAGGGGTTGTTCACCACGGACCTCGCTCCAGATGAAATCCTGGTTGAAATCGAATTACCTTTTATGGGAACCGGGACAGGCTGGTCTTTCATCGAAGTTGCCCCGCGGGCGGGTGACTACGCTTTGATGGGGGTTGCCGCCGTCATCCAACTTGATGAGGAAGGCAGATGTCAACTTGCTCGGCTGGTTTATCTCAATGCCGGTGAGGTCCCCTCGAAGCGAAAGCTGGCTTCCAAGTCACTTTTGGGGACTGTCTTCGATGATGCGGTTATTGAATCTGCTGCCAGGACAGCCAGCCAGGATGAGATTCAACCCTTTGGAAACTTGCACGCCTTCCCGGATTTCCAGAGACACCTCGCACGCGAGCTGACCATTCGTACGCTCAAGCATTCACTTGCACGCGCGCGGGTAAGGATCGCCTCCAATGACGTCGACGAAATCGATCTCGGTTTCGGTCAACGGGCAGGTACACGAACGCCAGGTTGAAGCGCGCCTGCTCTTGAGCGATTTCCTGCGGCATGAGCTTGGCTTGACCGGCACCCATGTGGGATGTGAACATGGCGTCTGCGGCGCCTGCACGATCCAATTGGATGGCGAACCGGTACGCTCTTGTTTATTATTTGCCGTACAGGCCGATGGTCATTCCATTACGACGGTAGAAGGCCTCACAACTGATCGTGACCATCTGCACCCGATTCAAGAGGCATTCTGGGAAGCGCACGGTCTGCAGTGCGGATACTGCACACCGGGGATCTTGATGACAATGATCCCCTTCCTCGAACAAAATCCGGATCCATCCGAGTTGGAGATCCGCAAGGCCCTTTCCGGCAACCTGTGTCGCTGCACCGGATATCAGCATATCGTGGATGCGGTCGGCCTGGCAGCTCAGAAGATGAAGGCGATCAACGGCGAAAGGTGACATGAGCGCCTCCCTTCAATCCACCGCGGGATATGAATACTCTTGAGACGGAAATTGCCGATCACCTTTCCGAAATCGAGAGGCGCTTCAACGAGCGTGAGAACCTACTCCAAGCCTGCCTGCCTGAACCCGAGCGGTTTTCTCGAATCAAACAAGAATGGCAGGGACTATCAACCCGGTATTCAAAAGAGAACACCAAGCCACCGTTGTATGGGAAGGTATTCGGGGTTAAGGATATCTTTCATGTCGAGGGTTTCGATACCCGTCGCCGGCAGCCGGCTTCCGCCTGAAGCAATGACCGGTCCGGAAGCGCTCAGCGTCCATAAATTGAAAGAGGCAGGAGCTCTACTCCTGGGAAAAACCGTTACAACCGAGTTCGCTTATTTCCAACCCGGTCCCACCCGCAACCCGCGTAATCCAGATCACACACCAGGCGGTTCCAGCAGCGGATCGGCCGCGGCTGTGGCCGCAGGTTTCTGCGACCTGGCCCTGGGCACCCAGACCATCGGCTCGATCATCCGCCCGGCGGCATTCTGCGGCGTTATCGGTTTCAAGCCCAGCTATGGCCGGAGTTCTTCCGAGGGGGTGATCCCGCTCTCTCCCTCCCTTGACCATGTCGGCTTTTTCAGCATAGACGTCAGACTGGCTATTCAATGCGCGGAAGTGCTGCTTTCAGATTGGAATTTCCAAAATATGGATCGCCTTCCCATTTTGGGTATCCCCAGCGGTCCTTACCTGGCATCTGCCTCAGCTGGAGGGCCGCGCCCATTTCGAAAAAATGAAGGAACTGCTTTCCAAGTCGGGTTACGAATTGCGCCAGGTACTGGTGATGGAAGATTACGCGGCGATCCGCCACCAAAATGATGTGGTGCTTGCCGCCGAAGCTGCCCACGTGCATGCAGCCTGGTATGGAAAATATAAAAATTTGTACACGCGAAAAACAGCCGAACTGATCGAACGCGGCGAAAAAATCCGTGAGGAGGATTTGCACGACGCGCGTCGGAGCTGCGCCCAATTGAAAAACAACCTGAGGGGAGCGATGGAAAAAAATGGGATTGACCTATGGATCGCTCCATCCGCTCCCGGTGCAGCACCGAAAGGTTTGGAAAGTACCGGTGACCCGATCATGAACCTGCCCTGGACGCAGGCGGGACTCCCCGCGCTCAACCTGCCAGCTGGAACCAACTCCGCCGGTTTGCCGATGGGCTTGCAGCTCATTGGTAATTGGTTTGAAGACGAAGCCATTCTTTATTGGGCTGAGGCGATCGGGAAAGTGGTTTCTAAAGGATGACCGATACCAGGCACGCCATCCGCTCCGGCACTTATCTCGATTCAGTTGTGCTCATGCAGCTGCAAAGAGGTTTGCTCACCCTGCCGGATGTACTGGATGCCGGTGTGGTAATGGCCACACCTGCCAATCGTGACTTGCTCGCTGCAAATAATCTGCTGCCAGGTGGAATTGTCTGCAGCGCAGACGATCTTCTTATCGTCGTGAAGGCGAACTCTGGCAAGGCAGCCAACTCCGCATTGGGTCAGGTAGATTCGCTCCTGGCACAGCGGCGGCATGTCGACGGACAGGATTATCGCCCGCACAGCCTCGCTTCGGCTGTCAACCTGCTCCCCGATGCAAGCATAGCCCTGATCTCCATCCCCGGTCGTTACGCTGCACCGGTCGCACACCAGGCTCTCGATTCCAAATTACACGTTTTCCTTTATAGCGACAATGTGTCCATCGAGGATGAGCTCAGCCTGAAGGAAAAGGCTCGTGATAACGGGCTGCTCGTGATGGGCCCGGATTGCGGCACCGCGATCCTTAACGGAATTGAACTCGGATTCGCAAACCGGCTGCGCAGGGGAAACATCGGCATCGTGGGCGCATCGGGTACCGGCATGCAGGCGATCAGCTCACATATCGATGCCCAGGGTGCCGGCATCTCACAAGCCATCGGTACAGGCAGCCGTGATCTCAATGAAAAAATTGGCGCCATCACCACCCTTCAGGCGCTTGATCTGATGAGGCGTGATCCCGAAACTCAAGTGATCGTGCTGGTATCCAAACCTCCCTCGGCGGAAGTCGCAGCCCGCGTGCTGGCGACCGCAAATGGGATGGGTAAACCGGTGATCGTGGATTTTATCGGCTACCCGCCGCCCGGTCGCAGAATGGGTAACCTGTTTTTGCAACGAGCCTCGATGAAGCCGCGCGACCTCGCTGTGGATCAGCTCTCCTCAACCGGGACGAAGGGCGCACAGGTGCCTCCCTAAGCAGGCTAACGACACTTACGTGAACGAAGATATATCCCGCGGCTTGTTTTCAGGCGGTACGCTCGCCTATGAAACCATGCTTGGATTGCAACCATTCTTCACACCCCTCTTCTCGAACGCACCGATCAACAAAAATCAAATCCTCAACGACCCACTCCACAGCCAGGCAAATACCATTCTGGACCTGGGGGATGAATATTTCATGGTCGGTCGGCTTCACCCGATGATCGATAATGACCTGCGTATCCGCCGCTTGCGCCAGGAAGCCGCCGATCCACAAACGGGATGGATCCTGCTTGATGTCGTCCTGGGCGAAGGCTCGCATCCCGATCCCGCCAGCGAGCTGGCACCGGTCATCCACGAGATCAAAACAGGCAGGGATCTCAATGTCCTGGTCACACTCGTGGGAACGGAAAGCGATCCCCAGAACATGCAATCCCGACCGCGAAAAACTCGAAACTCGCTGGCGCCATCGTTTTCCAGACTCTCTCGCAGATGTTAACCTACCTCCAGGGAGAACTGCCCAGGCCAAAGTCACTCGAAGGGATGCCTGTTGACCTGAACCAATTCAAAACGATGTCGGCGGCGATCAACGTGGGTTTGGAAGTCTTTTTACACCAGCCTGATCGGCCAGGAAGTCCAGACTGTGCAGGTCGATTGGCGTCCACCGGCAGGTGGAGATGAGCGGTTGGCTGACCTGCTTGCCAGGATGAAGAATTAGGAAGATGGGTCCCGTATACGTTGGGTTCGGTAACTTAATTGTAGAGAAACACACTTCATAAGGATCACGCATGAGCATCGATGCAGCCAATGCCGAAGCGGTAAAACGAATGATGAGAGGCGCGACCCATGCTGACGGGTGTGGAGGAGGCCCGCCGCGTCATCCCAGGGATGAAAGATAATCTTCTGCTGCATGCCGGGCCTCCCATCGATTGGCCGCGCATGTCCGGTCCGCTGCGCGGGGCTGTGATCGGCGCCCTGATCTTCGAAGGAGTTGGCAAAATCAGAAAAAGATGCGACCGCCATGGCGGAAAAGGGTGAAGTCAGCTTCGAACCCTGCCACCACCACGGCGCGGTCGGACCCATGGCGGGTGTCATTTCTCCTTCCATGAAGGTCTATATTATTGAGAACAAAGAGCACGGCAATCGATCCTTTCTCCAACCTCAACGAGGGCTACGGGAAGGTACTGCGCTACGGCGCTTACAGTGACGAGGTCCTCAAGCGCCTGCGCTGGATGAATGACGTGCTTGGACCACTTGTCGGCGATGCTATTTCTCAAAGCAATCCCATCGATCTGCGGGCTTTGATCGCCGAAGCGCTGCATATGGGCGATGAAGGTCACAACCGCAATAAAGCCGGATCGCTTCTCTTTCTGAAATTGCTGGCTCCAGCAATTTCCAAGGCAGCCAGGGACAGCGTTCAAGCGACCGAAGTCCTGCAATTTATCGGCGACAATGCACTCAGTGTTCTCAACCCGGTCATGGCTGCATGCAAAGCCATGGCAGATGCAGCCCATGGTGTGGCGGGAAGCACCATCGTCACCACCATGGCTCGCAATGGCACGGATTTTGGGATCCGGGTCAGCGGACTGACCGAGGATCAATGGTTCACTGCACCTGCCGAGATACCGGTCGGGTTGTTCTTTTCCGGATTCACCCAGACGGATGCCAATCCGGATATCGGTGACAGCGCCATAACGGAGACGGCTGGTATCGGTGGTTTTGCCATGGCTTCCGCGCCCGCCATCGTAACCTTCGTCGGCGGAACCCCGAAAGATGCCCTCAACGCCACGCTTGAAATGTATGAGATCACCGCAGCAGAGAACCGCTATTTCAGCCTACCTGCCCTGGATTTCAGAGGTTCGCCCACCGGTATCGACCTTCGCAAGGTAGTCGAACTGGGCATCACGCCCAGGATCAATACAGGTATCGCCCATAAGAACGCGGGCGTGGGTCAGGTTGGGGCGGGACTGGTCAGGCCGCCGATGAAAATATTCGTGGACGCGCTTGTTGCGATCGCGGAAAAACAAAAGATCTAGATTTCAGGGAGACTGGAGAGAAGAATGAAAATCTACGACTTGTCGCAGGATCTAAACCAGGATTGTTCGTTCTGGCCGTTCTACCCGCCCTTCGAGGTGAAATATATCAAGCGCAAGGCGGAACATGGTGTGAACGCCCAGTATATTATGAGCTCCAACCATATGGGCACACACCTGGATGCACCGCGTCACTTTGTCACCAAGGGAAAGACCATCGACCAGATCCCGATCGAGTGGTGTTACGGTCCGGGTGTCATCGTCGACCTGAGTGACATGCTGGATGAGTTGGGATTGTTCTCACCCGCCGATATCGAAAAACGCGCCGACGTCCGCCCCGGCGACATTTTGTTCATCCATACCGGATGGCACAGATATTCCTTCTTCAGTGAGGATGCGGACGAGGAGAAATACATCCAGCGCCATCCCGGGCCGCACTTCAGTATTTGTGATTGGCTGCTGGAAAAGAAAATCCATATCTGGGGTGTGGATATGATCTCTACCGATCACCCGATGAACCTCCCGATAGGCCGCTTCCTCGGAAAAGGCGGGCTTGAACATTGGCAGAAAGTTCGAGCTAAAACGGAAGCCCGCTTTGGAGCGGACAAGATGGATGAGCTCTTCCCTGACTTGGCTTATCAGTTGACTCATAACGCCCTCTTTCCGAAGGACTGCATCCACGTGGAAAACCTCGGGGGCGATATCGGACTGAAGGAGCTGCACAACAAGCGCATCACCCTGGGTGTGTTCCCCTGGAAATTCAAAGGTGGCGAAGCAGCCTTTTGCCGGGCTGTTGCCTGGGCATAAACCTTAGATGACCACACGTTATCTGGGCGAACGAATCAAACGCAACGAAGATCCCCGGCTGCTTACCGGCCAGGGACTGTATGTGGACGATGTCGACCTGCCGCACATGCTCCAGGCTGCCTTCTTGCGCAGCCCTTACGCTCACGCACGCATACGAAGCGTGGATGTTTCCGGCGCGAAGGAAATTAAGGGGTGGTCGCAGTGATCACCGCGGCTGACCTGGGTGATTATTGGAAGCCCGGTCCATTACTGGTTTCCCCTCCTCCTGTCAAAGGTATTGTGTTCAATGAACGCACTCAGGTCCCGCTTGCAAAGGATAAGGTCCGCTTTGCGGGCGAACCGATCGTCATGGTGCTCGCGGAAGACCGCTACCTGGCTGAGGATGCTTTAGCCGCGATCCAGGTGGACTACGAACCCGTGGATGTCGTTGTGGATTTGGAAGCGGCATTGAAGCCAGGCGCTCCGCTCGTACATGATGAACTGGGCTCTAACGTCGCCGCCCATGTAGTTCAAACCAAGGGCGATTATCCATCCGCGCGTAAACAGGCTAACATCCTGATCAAACGAAAATTTCTTTACGAACATGGGACCGCGGCAGCCATCGAGAACCGCGGCATCGTCGCTGAATGGGACCCGCGGAGCGGGCGTTTGACCGTGTGGGATACCACCCAGGCTCCGGTTGTGATCCGCAACGGACTGGCATCCATGCTCGGTCTATCGCGAGCGCCAGGTGCGCGTCATTGCGCCGTTCATCGGCGGCGGCTTCGGACCCAAGATCATGATGTTCTATCAGGAGGAGGTCCTGGTCCCCTGGGCGGCAATGAAACTGGGTCGGCCTGTCAAATGGATCGAAGACCGCGCCGAAAACTTCGTCGCGACCACACACGAACGCGGCCAGGTGCATGAGGCCGAAATCGCACTGACCAAAGAAGGGCTCATCCTGGGTGTTCAGGATGTATTCCTGCACGACACGGGCGCGTACGCTCCCTATGGATTGACCGTTCCGCTGAACAGCCAGTGCACACTGCTTGGACCTTACGATATAAAAAATTATCACAGCGAATTTACGGCTGTCTTCACGAACAAAACGATCGTCACCCCTTACCGCGGCGCTGGCCGCCAGCACGGTGTGTTTGTCATCGAACGCCTGCTGGATATTGCCGCCAGGGAATTGAAGATTGATCGCGCTGAGATTCGCCGACGGAATTTTATCCAACCGCATCAATTCCCGTATGATAACCAGATCATTTATCAGGACTTCGCACCCCTGGTTTACGACAGCGGTAATTACGAAGTCCTTTTGGACCAAGCCCTGGAAAAGATCGGCTACCGCGATTTCATCCGGTCCGAGCACCGAGGCCTTCCTGGAGAAGAAGGCGCCGTTCCGCGAGGCCGAGGCCCACCTGCTGGTCCAACTGGATGGCGACGCAAGGCGTCGCTGACGGCGGAGTACGAAAGAATCGGGGGGATCGTCTCGGACCTCGACGCGCTGGACGTGCTGGTGGCCGAGGACCGGCCTTCGCGCGACCGGATCTGGGAGATGCGGCGCTGCATGTCGGACGCGCTGACGCCCGATAGCCCGGTGCGCGAGCGCGAGGACGTGGTGGTGCCGCGGGCGGCCATTCCGGAGCTGTTCCGGCGGCTGCAGGGGCTGTCGGAGAGGCACGGCGTGGAGATCATCTCCTACGGCCACATCGGCGACGGCAACGTCCACGTCAACGTGATGAAGCAGGCGATGGCGCGCCGGGCGAGTGGGAGCGGATGCTGCCCGCCCTGCTGGACGGGCTGTTCCGCGACGTGGTGGCGCTGGGCGGCACCATCTCGGGCGAGCACGGCATCGGCTACGTCAAGAAGAAGTTCCTGCCGCTGGCGGTGGACCCGGCGGCGCTGGCGATGATGAGGAGGATCAAGGCGGCGCTCGACCCCGACGGCATCCTGAACCCGGGGAGAGGTACTCCTGTGATCGCATGCACGCCGCGGCAGGGAGGCGCGGCGATGACCGAGGGGAGGGACCGGGATGAAGGCCAAGCAGGTCAAGATCCCCGAGTCGGCCATCCGGCGGCTGTCGTTCTACCACCGCCACCTGGCCAACCTCACGGCCCTGGGCGTGGCGACCATCTCGTCGCGGGAGATCGCGCAGGTCTACGGACTGGAGCCGTTCCAGGTGCGCAAGGACCTGTCGTACTTCGGCTCGTTCGGCCGGCGCGGGCGGGGCTACCCGGTGCCGCCAGCTGCAGGGCAGCGGCTCGAGCGCATATTGGGGCTGGACAACAGATGGCCGATCGCGCTGGTGGGGGCGGGCAACATCGGCATGGCGGTCTTCCGCGTACGGCGAGTACCGGCGGCAGGGCTTCGAGATCGTGGCGGTGTTCGACGCCGACCCGCGCAAGATCGGGACCACGCTGGACCACGGCGTCACCGTCCAGCCGATCGAGCAGATCGGAGGCGACGGTCGTGGATAGCGGCGTCCAGATCGGGATCGTGGCCGTGCCGCCCGAGGCCGCCCAGCCCGTGGTCGACGCCCTGGTCGCGGCCGGGGTCAAGGCCATCCTCGGCTTCCCCAACGGCCAGGTGCGGGTGCCGCGGGACGTCGCGCTGCGCCGCGTCAACCTGGAGGCCGACCTCGAGGCGCTGAGCTATTTCTTGGCGAACAAGTAACCACGTCGACACCGCCCAGTTACGCGCATACGAGCTGAGCGACCATGCCCAAGCACATCATCATCATCGGCGGCGGGCCGGCCGGCTACGTCGGCGCCATCCGGGCGGCGCAGCTGGGCGCGCAGGTGACCCTGGTCGAAAAATCGCAGGCGCTAGGCGGCACGTGCCTCAACGTGGGCTGCATCCCCACCAAGGCGCTGCTGGCCTCGGCCGCCGCTGCTGCAGCAGTTCAAGCGCGCCGATCGCAGTTCGGCTTGACGACCGGCGAGACCGGCTTCGACTGGGCGGCGGTGCAGCAGCGCAAGGAGCGCGTGGTCAAGCAGGCCACCGCCGGCGTGGCCATGCTCCTGAAGAAGCGCGGCGTCACCGTGGTCACCGGCACGGCCGCGCTGGTCTTCCCCCCGCGCGGTGGCCGTGCGGGGGAAAGGACGGCGACACGACCGAGATCACCGCCGACGCCATCCTGATCTGCGCCGGGTCCGAACCGGTGAAACCTGCCGATCCCCGGGGCCGACCACCCGCGGGTGATCGACAGCACCGGCGCTCTGGCGCTGGCCGATGCGCCGCGGCGGTTCGCGGTCATCGGCGGCGGAGTGATCGGCTGCGAGATGGCGGACATCTACTCGTCGTTCGGCTCGCAGGTCACCATCGTGGAGGTGATGCCGCAGCTGATCCCGGGCGAGGACCACGAGGCGGTCAAGGCGCTGCACGGGGCGCTGGCCAAGCGCGGCGTGGAGGTCCTGCTGGAAAGCAGGGTGACCGCCATCGTGGAGAAGCGGCAGGACACCGAGGTCTGCGTCCAGGGCAAGGACATGGCGGAGCGTGCGGATCGCGGTGGACACGGTCCTGGTCGCGGCCGGCCGCAAGGCCAGCCTGGCCGGCCTGGGGCTGGACGCGGCGGGCGTGGCGGTCGAGAACGGGTTCATCAAGGTCGACCGACACTGCGCGACCAGCGGGCCCGGGAGTCTACGCCGCCGGCGACTGCACCGGGGGCGGCGGCTGGCTGCTGGCGCACGTGGCCTCGCGCCAGGCCGAGGTCGCGGTCGAGCGGATGCTGGGCCACGAGGCGGCGATGGACTACACGGCCGTGCCGCGCTGCGTCTACACCCATCCCGAGATCGCCTCGGTGGGCGACGCTGGACGGCGATCGGCGGGGACGCCGTCCTCACCGGCTCGTTCCCGTTCTCGGCCAGCGGCAAGGCCAGCTGCCTGGGCGAGCTGGAGGGCTTCGTCAAGCTCGTCGCGGACAAGGGGACACACGCGGTGCGGGGCGCGGTGATCGTGGGCCCGCGGCGCCACCGAGCTGATCGCCGAGCTGACGCCTGGCCGTTGCGCAAGGGACTCGAGCTGGAGGACATCGCGCACGCGATCCACGCGCACCCCACCCTGCACGAGTCGATCATCGAGGCCGCGCTGGCCGCGCTGGGGCGGGCCGATCCACTTGCCGTGAGGGCGTTCCGCCGCCCCCTTGACAAACGGGCGGACAATCGGTGTAATAATATCGACGTAGCAATCAATTCAACAGAGGAGAACGATCATGTGCGGAAGCTGCGGGTGCGGAAGCAAGGCCACCTACAAGTGCGAGAAGTGCAACAAGACCTCGGCGGTGCCCAAGGAATGCTGCGGCCAGCCGATGAAGAAGCAGTAACCGGACACCCGTCCTGCGGCAAGCGGCCGGAGCTATCAGCTCCGGCCGCTTGCTCATTTTAGGCCTCCGCAGTAATACATGGAAATTTAAGATCGGATGAATGCGTCCCCAGTACGGTTATGAATCGAGCTTAACGAACAGATCACGTACCGGTCGAACACCAAGTGCGTATTTTGCCATGACTAACAACTAAAGTTGCTAGTATAACTACTTGAAAAA
Organism: uncultured beta proteobacterium; assembly: GCA_963699535.1. Taxonomy (GTDB): domain Bacteria; phylum Pseudomonadota; class Gammaproteobacteria; order Burkholderiales; family SG8-39; genus VBDM01. The sequence continues at coordinate 251,122 of CAVOUJ010000020.1, forward strand.
CAATACATTATATGATTAATATATAAAAATGCATAAAATTAACACAACTTTAGTTGGAGTAGTAACTAATAAAATCACAATATGTTAGTGATATATGCGGCCACTGCCATTTGTTCTTCGCAGACAGAAGTTGTATGATCTCATGCGTTGAGCGGATAGCTACGATCATGAAAAAAAAACCAAAACCATAATAGTTTGACATATAATGAATTACAATAATACACAAACGATGGCGGTACATTTGGCTCGTATATTGCATCTATACTATGTTATTAAGGTAAAAAACAAGTAACGATAATGAGGAGCAACATCATGAAGGAACTCAACAGGGACGAGCTGCGCAACATCGCCGGCGGTGACGGTGTGGCCCAGGGCGGGATCGGCGACTGCTTCCTGACGACCGTGCTGCAGGGCAGCATGGGCGATTGCTACCCAACATAATACAGAAATAGAAAGCGAGACGGCCATGAAGGAACTGAACAGGAACGAACTGCTGAATCTGAAGGGCGGCGATGCCTGGGACTGGAGAAACGATCCTTCCAGGATTCCAGGGAATTCATAAGCATTATTCACGAGGAGAATCACCATGAACGAACTGAACAGGGACCAGCTGATCGTCATCCTGGGCGGCGACGGTGGAGATCCGGCGCCGGATCCGGAGCTGGACAACAGGCGCGAGCACGACCACATCGGTAATTTTAACTAA
>CAVOUJ010000021.1:0-95148 GCA_963699535.1 uncultured beta proteobacterium
AGACCGTCAGTACCGACCACCACGGCCCGGGAAGGGGAGCCGGCAATTCGATCAACGCGCTGCTGGATGCGTACAAGCTGTGCAATGATCGAAGGTTCGTGGTGAAGGCGGAGGAACTGATTCAGCGGTGCATCCATCCTGCCGACAACATTCAGGCGCTCAGGCTGGACGAACCGGAATACCGCTGGTCCTACCTGGTGTTCCTGCAGGCTCTCGGCAAGTATCTCGAACTGAAACTGGAATTGGGAGAAGATGACTACTGCTATCACTATGCCCGCTCGAGCCTGCTGCGCTATGCGAGCTGGATGCTGGATAACGAAGTCCCATACAAGGACGTCCTGCACAAGGTCGAGATTCCTACCGAGACGTGGCCCGCGCAGGACATCCGGAAGTGCCACGTGCTGTACCTTGCCTCGAAGTACGCGGATCCCGCAATGCGCTCCACACTGAAGCAGCGCGCCGCGTACTTCTTCGAGCGATGCATTCGGGACCTCATCAGTTTCGACACCGCCTACCTCACGAGGCCTCTGGTCATCCTGAGCGTGTATGGGTACGTTCATTCCTTTTTCCAGAAGCAAGCAGATCCGCCCGTTTTCGGCGCCGCTCACGGGTACGAGTTCGGCGAGCCGCGAGTTTTCCGTTCGCAGCGGGATCGCCTTAGGATCGAGCTCAAACGAAAGTGGCATGTAGCATCAGCCGAAGTCCGGCGGATGCTAAGAGCAAAATGGCTGAGTGTCAGGGACCGGACCAAGTCATCCCGATGACCTTCGACGTCGCGCCGTTGAATTCTCGGATGCGTTGCACCGGGAGAGGTCGTGTGACCGATTCGCCTGATACGTCGGGCTCATCAGCTCGTCCGGCGCTCGCCTATGTAGTCAACAGCCTCAATCCCGGGGGCACGGAGAAACTTGTCGTCGAGATGAGCTTGGCTTTCTGTTCTGAATTTGAAGTCCTGGTGCTGTGCCTGGACGAACCCGGGTTATGGGCTGATGATCTTCGCTCCAGGGGAATCTCGGTCCATTGTCTGTGGCGACAGCCTGGACTCGATTTCGCCGTATCGGTTCGGCTGGCGAACTACTTTCGTCGCTTTAGCACGCAGATTGTCCACGCTCATCAAACCACTCCATGGTTCTACGCTGCGCTCTCGCGCCTGCTGTATTCGGAGCCGAGACTGCTGTTCGAGGAACACGGGAGATTTTTTCCTGAAGTAAGGAATCCGAAGAGAATCCTGGTGAATCGACTGCTGGTCAGGAAGTTGACCCATCGCTTTGTTGCGGTCTCCCAGGATATACGCGAACGTCTTCGGGAGTACGAGGGACTCGACGCTGACAGAATCGAGATCATCTACAACGGTGTAAGAGCCGAGCCTCTGCTCGGGACCCGCGAAAGAGAAGTGCTGCGCAGTGAATTGGGATTCATACCCGGATCTTTCGTCGTCGGTACGGTTGGACGTTTCGACCCGATCAAGAATCTTCCCATGCTGGTCGAGAGCCTAGTGCGCGCCGGCAAGGAGGTCGACGCCTTGCGCGGACTCCTCGTCGGCGATGGACCGGTGTTCCCCGAGGTCCGTTCGCTGGTCGAGAAGACCGGACTGCACGATCGTGTCCGGCTAACCGGGTTTCGAAGCGATGCCCGGAAACTGATTGGATGCATGGATTTGTTCGTTCTATCCAGTTTCAGCGAGGGAACGTCGATGGCACTGCTCGAGGCCATGATGGCGGGAGTCCCGGTTGCGGTAACCAGAGTCGGGGGCAATCCAGAGATCGTGGTTGACGGAGAATCGGGCTGGGTCGTCCCGTCGAATTCAGTCGCTGCGCTGACTGCAGCGATTGTAGAGTCCGCACGCGATGCACACAAGCGCCAACGGATTGCCGCAGCAGGCAGGCGTCGTTTCGAAAACCAGTTTGCGTTCGACCGCATGATCGAGAACTACAGGAAGCAGTATCGAACGCTGCTACCGATGACCCCATGACTGCCGGTGGGGTAGCAATCAAAATGTCCGCGACGCGGTTTCTCAAGAGACTGGTGTTTGGTATCTCCCTTGTCGTGGTTTCGCCCATGATTTTGGCGGCATGGATCGAAGAGAGGGTGACAAGCGGCGAGGCCGTATTCGTTTTCCTCTCCCAGCTCCTTGCACTGATTCCGGGGCTCGTCGGGACCTACCTGAGGGGGGCGTATTACTACGGCACGCTCGAGGACTGTTCGTGGCAGGTCCATATTGGATTCGGCTCCGTATTTACGTTTCGGGGCGCATCGGTAGGACCGCATGTGTCGATGGGTGCGTATTGTGTCATCGGCCACGCCCGCATCGGGGACCACGTTATGATGGCGAGCCGGATCAGCATACCCAGCGGCAGGAAGCAGCACATCGACGAATCCGGGAACTTGTCGTCTGAGCCGAGATTCGAGAGCGTGGCGGTGGGCAAGGGAAGCTGGATCGGAGAAGGCGCGATCATCATGGCGAACGTCGGCGAGCACTGCATCGTTTCCGCAGGTGCGGTAATAGTCAACGAAATGCCTGGAGCAAGCCTTCTCGCCGGCAATCCCGCTACCGTAGTGAGGGCGTTGAGCGCTGGCACATGACTTGCAAGTGAACTAGACCATGTGCGGGATTGCGGGATTTGTCGATTTTGGCGGGCACGCGAAGGACGAGGCGCATGCTCGAGTCAGACGCATGACCGATTCGATAATCCATCGGGGACCCGACGAAGAGGGGATTCATGTCGACGACTACGCCGCGCTCGGCCATCGCAGGCTTTCGATCATCGATTTGAGCAGCGGGCAGCAGCCGATGGGCGTCCTCGACGGGAAAGTGACCATCGTATTCAACGGCGAAATCTACAATTTCGTCGAGTTGCGCGCCGCGCTGCAAGCCAGAGGGCACCGCTTCAGGACCCAAAGCGATACCGAGGTCATTCTCGTCGCGTACCTCGAATGGGGCGAGCACTGTGCCGAACGGCTCAACGGCATGTTCGCTTTTGCTCTCTGGGATGCACGGTTCAGGCGCTTGGTGCTCGCCCGGGACCGCGTGGGCAAGAAACCGCTCTACTACTATCGCAAGGGATCGCTGGTCGCGTTTGCTTCGGAGCTCAAGGCGCTGCGCGCTGGAGAACTTTGTCAGGAAGCCGTGGATCCGGAGGCCCTCGATTGCTATTTCTCGCTGGGTTACATACCGGCGCCGAGAACGATCTACAAGGGCGTCAGAAAGCTTCGCGCAGCACGATGTCTCTCGATTTCCAGCACTACCGAAAGCGAACGGCAATACTGGCAGTTGAGCTTTGCCGAACCGGTTGCGAGGTCACTGGAAGATGCAACAGAAGAGTTCGAACCCTTGTTCGATGATGCCGTCAAGTGCCGCTTGATGAGCGAGGTGCCCCTGGGCGCCTTTCTGTCGGGTGGGATCGATTCGTCACTCGTGGTGTCGTCGATGGCCCGTTTGCTCGAACGGCCCGTGATCACCAATTCGATCGGCTTCGAAGAGGATCAGTTCAACGAGCTGCCGGTGGCTGGCGCGGTTGCTGCGCATCTCAGAACCAACCACCACGAGTATGTCGTCAAACCCAAGGCGCTCGACGTGATCGAGAGGATCGCGCGGCACTTCGATGAGCCGGTGGCAGATTCGAGTGCAGTACCAACCTGGTACGTGTGCGAGATGGCGAGGCGTACGGTTACGGTGGCGTTGTCCGGTGACGGCGGCGACGAGAGCTTCGGTGGGTATACATTTCGTTACCTCCCGCACATGATGGAGTCGAGAATCAGGGCTGCTATCCCGGTGTCGGTCCGTCAGGTCTTATTTGGAACACTGGGAACTCTCTGGCCGGGATCCGCAAGGCTGCCGAAGCCGCTGAGACTGAAGACGATTTTCGAGAACCTTTCCAAAGGCGATGCCGAGGCGTTCTATTGCGATCTGGCGTTTCTTCGCAACGACGCGCGAGCCGCGCTCTACTCGCCCGATTTCATCGCGGAGCTGCGGGGTTTCACGCCCATGGAGACGGTCCAACCCTACTATTCGCAAAGCGACGGCAAGGACGCGTTGAGCCGCAGCCAGTACACCGACATCCACTTCTACATGACCGACGATGTGCTGGTGAAAGTCGACCGGATGAGCATGGCCCATTCGCTGGAGGTCCGCTGCCCGCTGCTCGACCACCGCATCATCGAGTTTGCCGCCAAGCTGCCGACCGGGCTGAAGGTCCAGGCGAGGGGCGGAAAGCGGCTGCTGCGTGCAATGGCCGCGCGGCGCTTGCCTGCCGAGATCCTCAATCGGCCGAAGCGAGGATTCTCCATTCCGGCGGCGCGCTGGCTGCGCGACGAGCTGCGGCCACTGGCTGAAAGCCTCATTTTCGACCGCAACCGCTTCTTCTCCAATATCCTGAACGAGCGGAAGATCCGTCACATGTGGCGGGAGCACCTGAGTGAAGCCAGAGACCACAGCGTGTTTCTCTGGGGCCTGATGATGCTGGGGCTGTGGGAAACAACGAGCTTCACGCGGACATCGCCGCGACTGGGCATCGCCCCCGTTCAAGAGAGATCATAACCGGATATGTCGAAGAGAATTCGGGTACTGCAGCTAGGAAGTGCAACCGGACTGTACGGAGCGGAGCGTTGGATCCTGGCCTTGGGAAAGTATCTCAGTCAGGGCCGGATCGAGTCGGTAATCGGCGTCATCAAAGACAGCCCAGGGGACGTGCCCGCGCTCTGCGTGGAGGCCTCGCGTTTGGGACTCAGCACACACGTGTTCGAGGCTCACGGGAGGCTGAGTCTTAAGGCGATAGGGCAATTGAGGCGTTTTGTGCGCGACCACGAAATAGACATTCTGCACACGCATGGCTACAAGACCGACGTCATCGGATTTCTTGCCATGCGGGGGACAAAATGCAAGATCGTGTCAACCCCGCATGGGTGGAGCGCCAACGCTGGCATCAAGGTGCAGATATACGAAGCACTGGATCGCCTGGTATTTCGATTCTTTGACGCTGTGGTTCCGCTCTCCTCCGACCTCTACGAAGGCTTGCTACGCATCCCGGGTCTCAGACGGAAGTTGCGCCTCATCCGGAACGGTGTGGACTTGTCCGAGGTCGACTCGGTAACCCAAAAATCGCCGGAACTTCAGGCTTGGAGGTCCCAGGGCTGCCTAATTGTGGGTTATATCGGCCAGCTCATTCCGCGCAAGGGCCTGGACACCCTGCTGCGTGCATTCAGTCACCTGGATATTCCCCGCAAGCGCCTGTGTATTGTCGGCGAAGGACCTCAGCGGCTCGAACTCGAACGGCTCGCGGACCAGATTGGCGAGAAGGAGCGGGTGAGCTTTTTCGGGTTTCGTGACGACAGGATTGCCCTGATGAAGTGCTTCGACGTATTCGCGCTGCCCTCGAGGCTGGAAGGAATCCCACGTTGCGTTCTCGAGGCCATGGCGGCGCGAGTGCCGGTCGTCGCGACCGATATTCCAGGCTGTCGTGTGTTGGTTGAAGACAACGTCACGGGCATGCTGTTTCCGGTCGACGATCACATCGGTCTGGCGACGAAGCTTCGCCATCTGCTTGAAAACGGCGGACTGAGGGACTCCATGGCAGATGCCGGGCATCGTCTCGTCAGGAGGGAGTATTCGGCCGAAACAATGGCGGAAAAGTACACGGAACTCTATGTGGAACTGACCGGGGGTGACGGGGCCACGCTCCGGGACCGTCGCGGCCACGGGGCGCAGGCCTGACCGGTAGAAGACATGCGCGAACTTGTCCTGAACATTGCCGTAGCTGCGGCGCTGGCTCTGGGCCTGTTCTCAGCGCCGGGTTCCATCCTCGTTCTGAACTGGATCTGGTTTCAGCGTCCCGGAGATTTTTCCTTCGAGACGTTGAGTACGCTGCCCCTGTTTACCATGGCACTCGGCATCGCGATCGTTTCCAACGTGGCGCGCGGGCAGTTTCGCCCTCGATTTCCTCCTCTTCTCGTGGTGTATCTGGCGTTATTGTTCTGGATCACCCTCTGCGCCGTTTACGCCTTTGACGAGGATCAAGCGTGGGTCGCTTATCGAAGGTTTCTCCCTTCAATGTGGCTCGCGCCAATCGTGCTCTTTGCCACGATTCACGACTTGCGACTCTTGCGGTGGACCCTGTGGGTGGCGGCGGGGAGCCTCGCTCTTACTGCCGCCAAGACGAGCGCTGTCCTTACGGCCCAAGGGGGAGCGTACTTGAGGGATCAGATCTCCGGTTTTGTCGGGGACAACAACTACTTCGGGCTGGTGCTTTGCTTGGTCGTGGCGGTGCTCATGGGTTTGCGCGCGACCTTGCCAAAGAGATGGTGGGTACAAAGCCTCTTTTTCGGGGCAATCGCACTTGTTCTGCTTTGCATCGTCTATACAAGGTCTCGAGGTGCATTTGCTTCGGTGGGGATCATTCTATTGTCAGGCAGCATTTTCAGCGGTCGACCCATCCGCAATGTGCTTCTCTTGGTCATTCTTGCTGCAGGAGCATACCTAGCGATTCCTTCGCAGTACTTTGAGCGCTTGTCCACAGTAGGAAACCTGTCGTTGGACGAATCAATGACAGGTCGGTTCGAAAACTGGGACCTGGCATGGCAAACGGCGCTGGAAAATCCTATTTTCGGGGTCGGTCCAGAAAATCACATGGCGTACAATCGAGCCCTCCGACCCTACGTTGAGCTTAGAGTCGCCCACAGCGTTTACTTTCAGGTGATGGGGGAGTTTGGTTTCGTTGGGCTTGGCTTATATCTCTTGTTTGTGTGGACGGGACTAGGCGCGCTTTACAAGACTTGGCGTGCCATGATTCCCGTGGTCGACAGCAATCCTGATTTGGCCTGGGTCCGCGACATGGCGTTTTGGCTGACTTGCGGCTATATCGGGTTTATCTTTGGCTCAGCCTTCATAAACACACTTTACATTGAGTTTCCGTGGTATGCCATTTTCTATGGAGCGATGTTGCAGCCATTGGTCAATCGGGAACTGGCTGCAAGGCAGGGGGCCGCACAAGTCTCGCCTCCGATTTGAACTGCATTTTCCTGACCCACGCAGGTACCGTGATCGCACCGCACCTAAGCACCGCGTGAGCTATCTGCGATGAAGAAGGCTTCGAACCCTTTCGCTTACGCAAGGTTATTCAGATCCAGCCTCCTTGTCGCTGGCGCAACATTTCTCGTCGCCTCCTCTCCGACAGATCCGGAGAGAACAACGTCCGGTCCGATCCTCACCGTGACATTGGCCGCCAGCCCTAGGACTGTCGCTCGCGGTGGCACGTCCACCCTAACCTGGTCATCTTCTGGAACCGACTCGTGCGCTGCCAGCGGCGCATGGACCGGCAAGAAAGAGCCTCCGGAGCGCTCGCTCATGCGGAGAGCGAGCTCCGCGAGGGCTAGAGCGAACCCAATACCGGCCAAAATCGCAATGGCGCGAACCAGCGAGCCGCGGATCATCATTCTCAGATCAGACTCTCTCGTATAACAGTAAGCCACAAGCCCAGCATGACCCAAGCGATTGTGCTCGCTCCACGCATGAAAACGTGGTAATTGCGTCCAATCCTCTTCCTTGAAAGTAGAGCAAAGAACACCTCTTGCAAGACAAGAAGGATGATTGTGAGGTAGGTCGCCTTCGCACGATACTCAAAGTTGTCGACAAATCTTGGGTATTTCTGCGAAGCCTGTTCATGGGCGCGCTGAATCACAGCAACCTGCTGATCGATTCCTGCAGGCCTTGTCAAGATGAGACGAGTCGAGTCATGTGCATTACCATCCCTAAGGAACACGCTTTCAGATTTGCGCAACACCTCAATCATGCCTGACTTCACCGGCAGGTCAATGGCCCAATTTTCTGGTCCCTCCCAGGAACGCATCGAAGGAGACGCCAACATCTGCCCCGCCCCAGTCCTGCCGTCGTTCAACGACCAAACCACAACGGACCAGGCATCATTTGCCGGCTGTTCGATCATGAACGAAGAAGCAGGTTTTCCGGACTGATCAAAGACTTCCCAACCAGCGAACGGTGTATCGCTTCCCCTGAAACTCTTGATACTCGCCCCGTGTGAGGTGAAAATAAACTTCGTCAAGACCGAATCGCTCGTCTTACTCGTGAGATCGTAAGACCCTGAGAGCATTCCTTCTTTCACTTGAACTTCGTGGGCCGTGGTCCAGAGAGTCTCAGTTCGATCAGCTGCGGCGCCGGAGGTGTGATCGATCACGACCCACAGCGTGTTGGTGATGTGCAACACCTGTCGGCGCGCCACATACCCTCGCGGCCCCCTCCTCTCCAGATCAACAACGTTTAACCCATCGACCCAGCCCTGGCCCAACATCTTTGTCTTACGGTCGCTGAACGCGCTCTCCCCGACCATGTGCGGTGCGTTTGAACCATTCCATGATTCGGCTTCTGCTCGCCCCAACTCTCCATACGGCCAATACCCAACATTGGTCCACCAGGATTGGCCTTTAGCCCAAAGCAATACGCTCATGTCGTCAGCGTGCTTGTGGGCCTGCCCCGGGAAGTACGACCATGCAATAACCGTCTGGGTTAGATCCTTAAGAACAGGCCAGCTTTTCAAGCCGTCCCACCAGACTGAGTATCCGGCAACCGGATACAAGCTACGCGCCCGACCTGGAGACCAGTCACTCTTTTGGCTTAACAAACCGTATCGACCATCATTACTTGATACGGTTACCAAAGGGCCCTCACGAAAAGCGCTTCTTCCCGTGTCGCCGAACATCGGCAACGAGCCGTCTGGGCGTCTGAGTTCCGCATAGATCTCCTGAGCCTTTTCGTACTTCTTTCGCCACTCGCTCGGGACCTGAATCCCCTGCAATGACATGTATCTGAATGCCATACTCACGAATTGCACACCCGCCTTATGGTAGTCAGCCGAGTGTTCCAGAACAAATCCTTCAGTATTGATATAAAAGGGCAACTGCTCGCTCAGCCGCTCAAACGCCAGCTGCGAATACCGAGCCGCCTCCGGAAGAGAGGGAAACGCGAGGCTGAGATGCCATAGCGCCAAGTTTTGCATGACGCCGTGATTCGTCGATACGGTGAAATGAGTGGGATCTGCCAGCAACTGACCGGCGCGCGCGACCGTGATGAAGATACTTCTCGCCGTCTTAGCGTCGTAGGTCTGATGATGTCGATAGAGCGTCCAAAACTCAGCGAGCGCCAAGACTCGCTCAGCGATAGCATGATCATTCCACAGGAGGCCTTTCGGAAGAAAAGCACGACGCTCAAACAACGCCCAGCCCAGAATGACATCCCGGGCCATGATGAAGAATTCTTCTCGTCCCGTGATGCGATAAGCTGCCAACAACATGCGGGGTGCGACCAGTCGAGCTTGAAACAACTGCCAGCCAGGTGGCCCTTTGTCAATATCTCGGGAATCAAATGGAAGGTGAATTGTTCGTGAAATATCTCCAGGCAGAGCAAACTCGCCCCGCAGTATCTGTTCAGCCGCCTCGACGGTCCGGCCACGGCTCTCCGCTCCAAAGAAATAGAAGCCACTTAATTCCTCCAGCAATGCGTCATCGGGAGTATGCCGACCCTGTTCAAGCATCTCGTCTGTGATAGTCGGATTCTGAATGTAGTAATGGCTGAGCAGGGAGAACCAGATGGCCCCAAATACAAGAGCGGGCATCACGAAATAGCATGCGTGGCGCAGGAGGGAACCAATCATGGCCTTCAATTTCATCGCTGTCCTTTGAAGCCTTGTTGTGTGTAGATTTGGACCGGCCTCCAGGGAGCCTTCCCGATGGGTGTCGCGGCAGATCATGCAGGTCCCAAGCGCAGCGAGTCAAGCGGGGGCGCTCGCCACGCGAAGGCAACACGGGGAATCGGATGCTAGGTGAGCGGCAGGCTGTGTGCCGCCGCCGAGGAATCGGGACTCGTTCTCGACTGCGTTCGCCAACCTGCGGGGCTAGCCCTTCAGGTGCTCAAGGGTGCGAAGGATGAACTACAGCGCGACCATCATGAAGCCGGAACCGCTCGACACACCTGCGCCGACGGAAGGCTTTCGCTGGATGTGCTGAAGAGCCTGCGCATTGTGTCTTGCATGCGGCCCAAGCCCGATTGGGCGAGCAGGAATCCTGCTTGGGCAAACCTCGTTGGTGCGCTCAGGGATGCCAGAGGGGGGATTGGGCCGCACACGATACCGCTTATTTCGGGCCGGGTGCTCGAGCAGGGTGCGCTCGGCGCCCACGAAGGGTTGTAGACCTGGAAATTGTCGCCGGCGACGCCGTTGTAATTGTAGACGCGGACCTCATTCAATTTGCTTGGGCACTGGAAGGATACGTTTGCGACGTCCCCGACCATGGCGATGGTCCTGAGAGGCTGTCCGGGCGGCGCAGCGAACCGGGTGTTGTTGATCACCACCAATTTGTCCTCCATCCAGCAGCCGTTGACCGATCCGACGATCGGGACGTTGACGTTTTGGAGGTTGCGCAGGAACGAATTCTCTATGGTCAGATTGGGTACCGGGCTACCGTGCCCGGCTTCCGGGGCGATGATGCCCTCCTGCATCCCCTGGATGTCGGCATTCTTGATGACGATGGCCTTCGCCATGTAATCGGCGAAGAACACACCGTCGCCGCAGCAGCGGCTGACCCCCGACACGTAATTGCCGCGGATCTTCAGCCCGTCGAAGGTCACTTTCGCGCCCGGATAGATGTAGACCGCCTTGTTGTAGATGTGCCAGGCGGTGAAATTCTTCACCACGCTCTCCAGCTCGGTATAAGGAGCGCTCGGATCGAGGGAGTTGATCCACCAGTAGGTCATGCCGCCTTGCATGGCCCCGTAGGCTTCGTTGTTCTCGAATTGCAGCAGCGGCAGGTTGTTGCCGTCCCGGGCCGTGAATTGGCCGGCCTGAGTCGTATCGGCCCCCTTGAAGTTGGGCACCGCGATGCTGCCCAGCTTGCGGAACTGCAGGGCGAACCCCATGGAGGCTTCCGTCGTGGGATTCTGGAAATTGGCCGCGACGTTGTTCCTCACGTAGTTATTGGGACCCCTGAACCAGAAGCCCACGCCCTCGGTGCCCATCGCCATTCGCGCCTGGTCCTGGGGCTCGGCGGCGCCGGGCTCGTCGGGCTCGCCGATACCGCGCAGCGCAAAGTTGTGGTCGAACACATTGAAGCTCTCCGACCCGTCTTCGGTCGCGATCGCCGAACCGTTGTAGTTGTAGACGACGTTGTCCTGGATCAATCCGTAGTGGCTGCCGTGGACGGCGATGCCCCATTTGAATTTCGTCTCGGCCGAGCCGCCATCGATGGCATTGCCCAGCAAGGTGAACTGGTAGCCGTTGGCCGGGCTGGGAAGCGGGCCGCTCAAGCGGTGGATGTGGACCGGATAGCGCCCGATGTGATTGGTCGTGTTATCCAGGGGCAGATAGGTCGTGCGCCCCATGTCCCTGAACAGGACGTAGCGCATGTCGACGTCGGCCACGCGTGTGCCCAGCATGTGCCCGCGAGTGCCCGCGGGATTCTCCGAGCGGACCACGACATTCCGCGTCAGGTTGCCCACGTGCGGCAGGAGCAGTTCCGGCGTAGCGTTCTCCAACACGGCGTGCGCGCCCAGGTGGTCGTAGGTCAGGGCGCTGTTGAGCGTGAGGGTCGTGCCGTTGATGGCCAGCACGGTGCGTTCTTCCCATTGGTTGACGGCGTTGATCCAACCGCCCCCGGTGACTTCGCTTTCCTTGATGTGACGCGTGTCGGGCAGGACGAGCCGGTCGCCGACCTGCCACCCGGGGACCGGCGCCGACAGCGTCAAGGTGGTGTTTCCCGCGTGCGGTTCGGTTGCGAGGCGCACGAAGGTCGGCGTCTTCACGCTGCCGTGCATCGTCAGTTTCCCGAACACAATGATCCCCGTGCCGAACTGATCCGGGTCGGAAACGCCGTTACCGAAGGGCGAATTGGCGATGACGATCTCGGCCGTCACATTGGTGTCGATCGGGGCGGCGCTGGTGCCCACTTCCAGCACCCCGGTGCTCATCACCTGCAGGTTGGTGACCTTCAGGCTGGTATCGACCCCGGTCGCGAACGCCAGCTTGCCGTTGACCGAGACCGTGTAGGCGATCGCGCTGGTGTCATCGAGGGTGACGCTGTGCCCCTGGGCAATCTTGGCAACGTTGTTGGCGCCAGGAACCAGGCCTCCGACCCAGGTCGCGCCGCTCGCCCAGCTCCCGCTTCCCGCAGATTGGATGATCGCGTGCACACTGTCTGATGAAAAATCCGGAATGTTCTCCGGCAGCACCACCGGCGGAGGCGGAACTGGAGGCGGGGGGCCGGGAGGCGGCGGGGCGGGCGGCGTGCCACTGACAGGCGCCGGGGTGCTCCATCCCCCCGCTTCGCCTCCTCCGCAAGCGGACGTGAGGATCGCCGCGGCAATAGCCGGTACGATCCACCACAAGTTCCGCGTCGTCTTGTCCATCGTCGGTCCCGTCTGAGAGGAGAAGCCGGGCAGCCCTTTTCAACGCGCCCTGCAAGTGACGCCGGATCGCCGCTCCCTGCCGCCCGATCGGTCCGCTAGCACGCGTTCGGGCACCCGAAACGCGCTTTCCGGGCGCCCTAATGGGCGTACATCAGATAGTCCGGTTCCGGGCATACTAGGTCAACGCACCAACGGTGGAATCTGTGCAATCAGTCACGTTGCGCCCTCACCGTCGCATGACAGCAAATTACCCTATCATGAAGTCGCCCTGAAAGTGACACAGTTCGGCACAATTCTTGCTACTTCTGGCTGTCAACAGGAGCATTTCTGTGAACCCGAATGAGATCCAAGAGCTCGTGCTTCGCGCAATCCGGAACATCAACATGGCGCGGAAGCCGGAGGCGCAGCTCGAGGCGTCGCCGACTGCGCGACTCTTCGGTGGCGGAAGTCCTCTCGACTCGCTGGGGCTGGTATCGCTGCTCATCGACATAGAGGAGGCGCTTCAGGATCGCGGCCACAACGTCACGCTCAGCGACGCGCGGGCCATGTCGCAGGCCCGGAGCCCGTTCCGGAGCGTCGACGCTCTGGTGAGCTACATCCAGGAAAACCTCCGCGCACCCCAGTGACGACTTCGCGGCATGTTCTGATCACCGGGGCCAGTCGGGGCATCGGCGCACACTTGGTCGAACACTACCTCGGGCAGGGCGACCTCGTCACCGGCTGTGCGCGCGGGCCGTCCGTCGTAACGCACGAACGCTACACGCACCTCCAGGTCGACGTGACGGACGAGGCGGCCGTGCGCGCACGCTTCTTCGAGATCCGACAACGCATCGGCCGCCTGGACGCGCTCATCAACAACGCCGGGATCGCGAGCATGAATCCGGTCGCGCTGACGCCGTTCGACACTGCGCGCCAGATCATGGCCACCAACTTCCTGGGCACCTTCGCATTGACCCATGCGGCCTTGCGCTTGCTCCGTTCCTCGCAAGGCGGGCGCATTGTCAACTTCACCACGGTGGCCGTGCCCATGCGGCTCGAGGGTGAAGCCATTTACGCCGCCTCGAAAAGCGCCATCGAAACGTTTACGCGGATCGTGGCTCGCGAGGTCGCGCCCTTCGGGATCACTTGCAACGCCGTGGGGCCGAGTCCCATCAAGACGCAGCTGACGGGAAATGTGGGCGCCGAGAAGATTGACAAGGTGCTGGCGCGTCAGGCGATTCCCCGCTGGGCCGAGTCGAGCGATGTCGCCAACGTGGTCGACTTCTTTCTCAAACCCGAGAGCGCGATGATCACCGGGCAAATCATCTATTTGGGAGGCGTGGGCTGATGATCGAGTTCCTGATCGAGAAAATGGAAGCACACCCCGGCGAGACCGCGCTCGCCATGCCGTCTGGTTTGTGCTCGTATGGCGAACTGCTGACGCGGACACGCGACTGGCAGAAGCGCCTCGCCGCGCTGCCGCCCGGCCGGGTCGTCAGCCTGGAGGGCGACTACGGCCCCGAGTCGATTGCGGTCTTCCTGGCGGCGACATGGACGCGCCATATCATCGTGCCGCTCTCGCCCGATTCCCGCGCTCACCACGACACCTGTCTCGAGGTGGGCTCGGTCGAATACCGGATTCGGCCCGCTGAAGCATCCGACGGTGCACTTGAAGCGACCGGTCGCACCGCCAGCCATCCGCTGTACGATTCGCTGCGCCGCGACGGGGACCCGGGCCTGCTGCTTTTTTCTTCGGGCTCGACGGGCACGCCGAAGGCGGCGCTGCACAACCTTGCGCGCCTGCTCGCGAAGTACCGTGTGCCGCGGCAGCGGTTCCGCACGCTTGTATTCCTGCTGCTCGATCACATCGGGGGCGTCAACACGCTCTTCTACACGCTGTCGAACGGCGGAGCGGTGGTGCTCTCGGCGGATCGGTCACCGGCTGCCGTGTGCGACGCCATTGGGAAGCACCGGGTCGAGCTGTTGCCGACGTCGCCGACGTTTCTCAATTTGCTGCTGCTCTCGGGCGAGGTGTCGAGGCGCGACCTCAGCTCCCTGCGTTTGATCACGTACGGCACGGAGCCAATGCCGGCCAGCACTCTGGAGCTGGCGTGCAAGTCGCTGCCGAACGCTCGGTTCCTCCAGACCTACGGTCTCACCGAGGTGGGCATCCTGCGCTCTCAGTCACGCGATTCGAACTCGCTGTGGGTGCGCATCGGCGGGGAAGATTTCGAGTGGAAAGTAGTCGAAGGGCGCCTGTGGATTCGCGCGAAATCGGCGATGCTCGGCTACTTGAACGCCCCGAGCCCGTTCGATGCCGAGGGCTACCTGGATACCGGCGATCTAGTTGAGGTCGACGGCGAATGGATCCGCTTTCTTGGCCGCAAGAGCGATGTCATCAACGTCGGCGGGAACAAGGTGCACCCCGCCGAGGTCGAGAGCACGCTGCTGCAAATGGAGGGGGTAGCCGACGTGGTGGTGCGCGGCCAGCCGAATCCGCTGACTGGCCAGATCGTCCTGGCGACCGTCCAGCTGAACACGACCGAGACCGCCGAGCAGTTCAAGCTGCGCATGCGCCAGTTCTGCGCTGACCGCCTTGCGTCCTACAAAGTTCCAGCGCGCGTCCAGATTACGGAAAAGCCTGTTTATTCGGCGCGGTTCAAGCGAGTGCGCAAGAGCGACGCGGCGTCGATTCACGAATCAACCTGAGCGCGCCTGATGAGCGAGGGGAAGAATCAAGTCGTGGCCGCTGTCAAGGCGGGGATCAACGCTGTCGCCCTCGCCCTCGTCTTCCCTGCAGCTCTCACCTGCTGGATTGAAGAGCGGCTCAGTCGGCACGGCGAAGGTGTGTTCGGGTTCTGGACACACATCCTCGCAATCCTGCCGGGCACTCCGGGCACGTTTCTCCGCCGCGCCTTCTACCGACTTACGCTCAAGCGCTGCACGATCGAGTTCTCGATGGGGTTTGGCGCCTTGTTCTTCCATCGCCAGGTCCTGGTCGAGGACGGGGTCTACATCGGCCCGTACGCCGTCATCGGATGCGCCCGCCTGCGGAAAGGCTGTCTCATCGGCACGCGCGCGAATCTGCTGAGCGGCTCGGCGCAGCACGAAATGCGGAGCGACGGCGGCTGGGCGGCCGCGGACCGTTCCCGGTTCGTCGAGATCGAGATCGGCGAGCACGCCTGGATCGGAGAAGCGGCCGTCGTCATGGCCGATGTAGGCGCCGGCTCGGTCGTCTCGGCCGGTGCGGTCGTCTCGGCGGCGGTTCCGCCCGCTGTCGCCGTAGCCGGAAATCCCGCGCGTTTCGTCCGCTCATTGGAAACTAACAAGCCTCGGAGGGTCGCATCATGAGTCCGGATCACCCCACGCGCGAATACGTCCCCTTCATCGACTGGCTCAAATGCCTCGGGATGCTGATCATCGTGTACGGCCACGTCGCCGGATGGGCGCCGCTTGCGACCTTGCCGCCGATCATGTCCAAGCAGTTCGGCGTCGCGCTGTTCATGTTCACCATAGGCTACGCCCTCGTCCGGGAAACGCGGAGCCCCTGGCGAGTGGCGTTCAACCGGTTGTTCGAAATATATCTGTTCGGGCTGTCGCTCGCGCTGATCCTCAGCGTGAGGACGTATCTCACGATCGGGCGCCTGCAGATCAGCAACTACGCGCCGCTGCTGGGGGGCGCAAACGTCGTTTTCGATTTCTTTCCGGCGAACCCGACGACTTGGTACTTGGGTACGTATCTGCACATCATCCTGCTTTGGGCGGTGTTCGCTCATCGGCTTCGGGTGACGACGCCTGTGCTGGTTGCCGCGCTGCTCATCGAGATTGTGTCCCGGGCAGTGCTCTTCGACACAGCCGGCCGCTTTGTCGCCTATATGCTCCTGAGCAACTGGTTGACGCCGCTGCTGCTCGGGGCCTGGTACGGCCAGCGTTCAGGTCAGTCGGGTCCCAAGCCTTCGATCGGGGGATGGCCTGCGGCGCTCGCCCTGACGGGCGGGCTCGCCCTGTGGGCCGCCGTCGCGGAGCACCTGCCCTTCGTGTACGAGTTTCCGTTCATGAAGCTCGCCGTGGGCAATGCGCTGGTCGGGTCGCTCTTGGTGTCGGCGATCACATCCGCTCTGTACGTGGGCGTAACCTGGTTGACCTTTCAGGCCGTGCTCACGCTTTCCGCTCCGGCGCCGGTGCGTTTCGTGGCGCGCAACTCCCTCATCATTTTTCTGGCTCACATGCCGCTGTATTACGTGATGGAACCTGCGCTGACCCCATTGATGGACAGCCGCCTTCTCCGCAGCGTGCTCTACGCGGTTGCGTGCGTGATCGGGCTTGGATTGCTTGTCCGAAGCGCTGCACCGGCTTTTCAAGCCACGCGAGTTGCGCGACAGGGTTTTCGGCCTCGTGCGAAGGCCCGAATCGGCGACATCCTAGGCCGCGTTCGGCGGCCCGGCTACTGACTCCACAGTCTCGGCCGCTCGGCACCCACCCACTCCGGGTTGTGTCCGCGGCCGGATTGGTCCGAGATGTCGCTGGGTGTGGGATCGAGATTCAGATACCAGATGTTGGCGGCGCCAGCAGCGGTCGAGAGCGGCGAACTCGCTTCACTCAGGATGTTCGCGAGCGACAGGTTGGTCGAATAGACCTGGATCCCTCGCAGGATTCCACAGTAAATCTCGTGGCCTCGCCCGGCGTTCGGATTTTCCACGACGATCCACGGCGCATCGCCCCAGGTCAGGGCCGGCATCGGCGGGTTTATGTTTCCGAATGAGGCGTCGGTGGTGTAGTCGATTGTCTTCGAGGTATCCGGCAGATCGTAATAGAAGATCGTCCGTTTTCCGCTGCCCGTGTCCCAGGCGACCAGCGCCTGGGTGTACCACCGGTTGAAGAGTACCGTATTATTGTTTGTGATAAGTCTCCACCAAACGAGGTCGCAATTTCCCAGTAGTGCGTGTTAGTCGGGGATCCTGCGGATAGGGATGTGCGCCGTAATAGCTGTTCGGCTGCGTGCTGTCCCACCAGAACTGCGTCCCGCTGGTTCCCCAAAAGAAGGTAACGTAATAGCCCGGCTGCTGCCTCGGATAGGCTCGCCAGATGTAGGTCGCCGGATAGATCTTGAGCGGAGGATTCGCGAGCTGAGGGTTCAGGAACTGGAACCGCGTCGTCGCCTGCGCCCCGGGGCAGTCGGCCGTCGGCGAAGTCGTGATCGAGCCGGGGAAGTCCAAGCCAAACTGGGCAATCGTAATCGTCGCGCTGGCGCTGGCGGTCCCGCCCGGTCCGGTGCAGGCTAAAGAAAATGCGCCCGGGGTGGTCAGTGCGCCGCTCGATTCGCTGCCGGAAGTCGCCTTGGTGCCGGACCACGCGCCGGAAGCGACGCAGGAGCCTGCATCGGTTGACGACCAGGTGAGCGTGGATGACCTACCGCTCGCGACCAAAGTCGGGTTCGCCGACAGGGAGATCGTTGGAACCGGGAACACGGTGACGGTCGCGGAGGCGCTTGCGCTACCTCCCGAACCGGTGCAGGTCAGAGAGTAGCCGCTGCTCGCGGAGAGCGCGCCGGTCGACTGACTGCCTGAAATCGCCATGCTGCCGGTCCACGCGCCGGAAGCCACGCAGGAGGTGGCATCGGTCGACGACCAAGTGAGCGTGGAAGACGCGCCACTCGCGACCGACGTCGGGCTCGCCGACAGCAGTACCGTGGGAGCCGGGGGTGGCGGTAGCGTGTCCGGCACGGTGACGGTCGCCGAGGCGCTTGCACCACCTCCCGGGCCGGTACAGGTAAGGGAGAATGCACCGGAGTTCGTCAATGCGCCGCTCGACTCGCTGCCGGAAATCGCCTTGCTGCCCGACCATGCGCCGGAGGCGACGCAGGAGGCGGCATCGGTTGACGACCAACTGAGCGTGGAAGACTCGCCGCTCGCGACCGAAGTCGGATTCGCCGACAGCGATACCGTGGGAATCAGGAGCACGGTGACGGTGGTCGAGGCGCTCGCACTGCCTCCGGGGCCGGTACAGATCAGAGAGTAGCTGCTGCTCGCCGTGAGCGCGCCGGTAGACTGATTGCTGGAAAGCGTCTTGCTGCCCGACCATGCGCCGGAAGCAACGCAAGAAGTGGCATCGGTTGACGACCAAGTGAGCATCGAAGAGCCGCTGCTCCAGACAGAAGCGGGGTTCGCAGCCAGCGATACCGTGGGAACCGGGGGCGGCGTCGATGTGGTGCTGGCCACGTTGGAGTAGCCGCTCAAATTGCCGACAGCGTCGGTCGCCCGCACGCGGTAGCTGTAACTTGTATTCGCGGTACGACCGGTGTCGTAGAAGGTGGTGGTGCCGGCCACGGTCGCAATCAGGGCGAAAGCCGCGCAGCCCGCGCCCTGGCAACGCTCCAGCTGATAGTTGCTGACCCCGACATTGTCGGTGGAGGCATTCCAGGCCAGATTGATCTGGGTGGCGCTGACCGCCGTGGCGGCCAAGCCAGTGGGAGCGGTGGGCGGCGTCGTATCAGAGGGTGTGGCTCTCGAAACCGTATTCGAGTTGGCGCTGAGATTGCCGGTTGCGTCCGCCGCTCGGACACGATATCGGTAGGTCGTGGAGACAGTTAGACCGATGTCGCTGTACGACGTGGTGGTCGAGGTGGCGATCTGCGTGAATGTCGTGCAGCTTGCGCCCGTGCATCGAAAGACTTGATAGCCGGTCACTCCCACATTGTCGGTGGAGGCATTCCAAGTCAGATTGATCTGGATCGGGCTGACCGCCGTGGCGGCCAAGCCAGTGGGGGCGGTCGGCGGCGTGGTGTCTGGAACCGCTTGCGTGGTGGCGCTGGCCACGCCGGAGTAGCCGCTCAAATTGCCCGCAGCATCGGTCGCCCGCACGCGGTAGCTGTAGCTTGTATTCGCGGTGCGACCGGTGTCGTTGAAGCTCGCGCCGGCCACGGTCGTAATCAGGGCAAAGGCCGTGCAGCCCGCGCCCTGGCAGCGCTCCAGTTGATAGCCGCTGACCCCGACATTGTCGGTGGCAGCCGTCCAGGTCAGATTGATCTGGGTCGCGCTGACCGCCGTGGCCGACCAGGCCGGCGGGAGCGGTGGGCGGCGTGGTGTCCGGAACCGCTTGCGTGGTGGCGGTGACGATACTCGAGTTGGCGCTGACGTTCCCCGCCGCGTCGGTGGCGCGTACCCGATAGCGATAGGTGGTGGACGCCGCCAGGCCGGTATCGCTGAAACTGGTGACGGTCGAGGTCGCGATTTGCGCGAAGGTGGTGCAACCGGTCCCTTGGCAGCGGTCGATCTGATATCCGGTCACTCCGACATTGTCGGTGGAAGGCGTCCAGCTCAGATCGATTTGGCTGGCGCTTCCAACCGATGCGCTCAACACCGCGGGGGCCGTGGGCGGCGTGGTGTCCGGAGCCGTTTGCGTGGTGGCGCTGGCCACGTTGGAGTAGCCGCTCAAATTGCCGGCAGCATCGGTCGCTCTCACGCGGTAGCTGTAGCTCGTCGAGGCAGCGAGACCCGAGTCGCCGAAGCTGGTCCCGGCCGGTAATGCGATCTCGGCGAAACTGCTGCACCCGGTGCCCTGGCAGCGTTCGAGCCGATACCCCGTCACCCCTACGTTATCGGTGGAAGCACTCCAAGTCAGATTGATCTGGGTGGCGCTGACCGTCGCGGCGGCCAAGCCGACTGGGGCGGTCGGCGGCGTGGTGTCCGGAACCGCTTGCGTGGTGGCGCTGGGCACATTGGAGTAGCCGCTCAGATTTCCGGCAGCATCGGTTGCTCTCACGCGATAGCTGTAGCTCGTCGAGGCAGAGAGACCCGTGTCGCCGAAGCTCGTCCCGGTCGGTGACGCGATCTCGGCGAAGCTGCTGCACCCGGCGCCCTGGCAGCGCTCGAGCCGATACCCGGTCACTCCCACATTGTCGGTGGAGGCATTCCAGGTCAGATTGATCTGTGTCGTGCTGACCGCCGTGGCAGCCAGGCCGGCCGGGGCGGTGGGTGGCGTCGTATCAGAGAGTGTGGCCATAGAAACCGTATTCGAGTCAGCGCTGAGATTGCCGGCTGCGTCCACCGCCTGAACACGATATTGGTAGGTTGTGGATGGAATCAGGCCGGTGTCGCTGTACGACGCGGCGGCCGAGGTGGCGATCTGCGCGAATGTCGTGCAGCTTGCGCCGGTGCATCGAAAAACTCGGTAGCCGCTCACGCCCACATTGTCGGTGGATGCATTCCAGGTCAGATTGATCTGTGTCGCACTGACCGCCGTGGCCGCCAGGCCGGCGGGAGCGGTGGGCGGCGTGGTGTCCGGAACCGCTTGCGTGGTGGCGGTGACGATACTCGAGTTCGCGCTGACGTTCCCCGCCGCGTCGGTAGCGCGTACCCGATAGCGATAGGTGGTGGACGCCGCCAGGCCGGTGTCGCTGAAACTGGCAACGCTCGAGGTCGCAATCTGCGCGAAGGCAGTGCAACCGCTCCCTTCGCAGCGGTCTATCTGATATCCGGTCACTCCGACATTGTCGGTGGAAGGCGTCCAGCTCAGATCGATTTGGCTGGCGCTTCCAACCGATGCGCTCAACACCGCGGGGGCCGTGGGCGGCGTGGTGTCCGGAGCCGTTTGCGTGGTGGCGCTGGCCACGTTGGAGTAGCCGCTCAAATTGCCGGCAGCATCGGTCGCTCTCACGCGGTAGCTGTAGCTCGTCGAGGCAGCGAGACCCGAGTCGCCGAAGCTCGTCCCGGCCGGTAATGCGATCTCGGCGAAACTGCTGCACCCGGTGCCCTGGCAGCGTTCGAGCCGATACCCCGTCACCCCTACGTTATCGGTGGAAGCACTCCAAGTCAGATTGATCTGGGTGGCGCTGACCGTCGCGGCGGCCAAGCCGACTGGGGCGGTCGGCGGGCTTGTGTCGGCCGCGGGCGGCGTGCCCACCGGCGTGTTCATGTCGGCCTGGATTTCCGCCTGCGAGAGCGCGCGGCTGTAGATGCGAAGGTCGTCGATCTTCCCCTTAAAGGGGTCGTTGTCTCCTGCGGCTCCCTCTCCCGTTCCGCCGATGACCGTATTCGCCGAAGTGTTCGTTCCCAGCGTGATCACGCCGATCGTTTGCTGCAGCACGCCGTTGACGTAAAGGCGCGTACCGGAGGAATCGGCAGCTAGGGCTAGATGCGTCCAGCTGTTCAGAGGCGGCGCGTATGAGAAGGAGTTGGAGCTGCCGGTAAAGACATAGACACCACCGCCACCCCGTGAAAGGCCAAAATCGATTCGCATGTTGGAGGCGATCGGGGAATCTCTTTTGCTGAGGATCGCGCGATAGTCAGCATAGTCTGTGGGATTGACCCAGACAGAAATGGTAAGAGGAAGATTGGGAATATTGATGGTTCTCCCCAGGACGACGCGCGGATCGTTGGTGTCGTTGCCGTCGTCCGACGCGCTGAACTGCAGCGCCGAACCAAACTTGCCGGTCGTCCAGGCAGGGCCGTTCGTCAGCGTGCCCGTGTAGCCGTTGCCCGAAGCATCGGCCAGCGTCGTCCCCGAGCCCTCGTCGAAGCCGTAGGCGGCTACGAGCCCCGAGCCGGTCGCGGCACTTGCCACGTTCGAGTAGGCGGAGAGATTTCCCGTCGCATCGGTCGCGCGCACCCGGTAGCTGTAACTTGTACTCGCGGTGCGGCCGGTGTCATTGAAGCTGATGCCGGTGACTGTAGCAATCAGGGCGAAAGCAGTGCAGCCGGCACCCTGGCAACGCTCCAGCTGGTAGCCGCTGACCGCGACGTTGTCGGTGGCAGCCGTCCAGCTCAGATTGATCTGGGTCGCGCTCGACCGCCGTGGCGGCCAGGCCAGTGGGGGCGGTAGGCGGCGTGGTGTCAGGGGTCGGCGTGGTGGCGCTGGCCACGTTGGAGTAGCCGCTCAAATTGCCGGCAGCGTCGGTCGCCCGCACCCGGTAGCTGTACGTGGTATTCGCAGTACGGCCCGCGTCATTGAAGCTCACGCCGGCCACTGCAGCAATCAGGGCGAAAGCCGTGCAGCCCGCATCCTGGCAGCGCTCCAGTTGATAACCGCTCACTCCCACGTTGTCGGTGGAGGCGTTCCAAGTCAGATTGATCTGGGTGGCGCTAACGGCCGTAGCGGCCAGGCCAGTTGGGACGGTGGGCGGGGTGGTGTCGGGGACCGCTGGCGTGGTGGCGGTGGCGATGCCCGAGTTGGCGCTGAGATTGTTGGCTGCGTCCACCGCTCGGACACGGTACCGGTAGGTCGTGGAGGCGGTCCGGCCAGTGTCGCTGTAAGACGTGGTGGTCGAGGTGGCGATCTGCGTGGATGGCGTGCAGGTCGAGCCGGTGCATCGATAGACCCGGTAGCCGGTCACTCCCACGTTGTCGGTGGAGGCATTCCAGGTCAGATTGATCTGGGTCGGGCTGACCGACGCGGCCGCCAGGCCGGTGGGAACCGTGGGTGCCGTCGTATCGGCGGGTGTGGCTATGGAAATCGTATTCGAGTCGGCGCTGAGGTTGCCGGCTGCGTCCACGGCCCGAACTCGATATCGGTAGGTTGTGGATGGAGTCAGGCCCGTGTTGCTGTACGACGTGGCGGCCGAGGTGGCGATCTGCGCGAATGTCGTGCAGCTCGAGCCGGTGCATCGATAGACCTGATAGCCGGTGACTCCCACGTTGTCGGTGGAAGCATTCCAGGTCAGATTGATCTGGGTCGGGCTGACCGCCGTGGCGGCCAGGCCCGACGGGGGCGGTGGGCGGCGTGATGTCAGGAGTCGGCGTGGTGGCGCTGGCCACGCCGGAGTAGCCGCTCAAGTTTCCGGCGGCGTCCGTCGCCCTCACGCGATAGCTGTAGCTCGTTCCCGCGGCGAGGCCTGTGTCGCCGAAGCTCGTCCCGGCCGGTGACGCGATCTCGGCAAAGCTGCTGCACCCGGCGCCCTGGCAGCGCTCGAGCCGATACCCCGTCACCCCCACATTGTCGGTCGAGGCGCTCCAAATCAGATTGATCTGGGTGGCGCTGACCGCCGTGGCGGCGAGGCCGGCGGGAGGGGTGGGCGGCGTGGTGTCCGGCGCGTTGAACCTGATTCTTCGAATTTCTCCGGTTGCAAAGACAACGTAATACAAGAAACCATCCGGGCCTTGTTCGATTGAAACAATCCCGGCCGCTCCGGTGGCGAAAACCAGGTTGCCCGTGAGGTTCCCCACCGCATCCAGGACCAAGCGACGGATCCAGCCGCCGAAGGTGTCGGCGTAGAAGAAGCTGCCCGAGTAGGTCTGAGGATATGCATTTCCGGTGTAGAAGGTTCCGCCCACCGCGGCGGCGCCGAGGAAATTGGGATCGTATCCGGGAAGCGAAGGCGAAGCACCGTCGTGCGCCCAGGAAACGAGCGGTGGCGTGACCGCTGACGGCGGAAGTGAAGCGCACGCGGGCAGCTGCGCTTGGTACTCTGGCTGGGGGAGATTCCCCTCAAAGCACGGCCAGCCGAAGTTTTCTCCCCGTGTTCCCTTGTTGATTTCCTCCCACGTTTTCCACCCTATATCTCCAATAAACAGGTCGCCCGTGGCGGGGTGTAACGCAAATCGATAGGGATTCCGCAACCCGTATACCCACACCTTGGATTGCCACGAATTCGTTCCATCGTCAAAAGGGTTGTTTCCGGGGGCGGTCCCGTCCTCGTTGATGCGGAGAATCTTCCCAGAGGGAGAGCTGAGATCCTGAGAACGAAATGCCAGCGGATCCACTGCTGCCGAACTTGCTCCGTCGCCGCTACCGACAAAGAGTTTCCCGTCCGGCGCAAATCGCAGCGTTCCGATTGAGTCGGTAATGGAGTCTGACGGTATGCAGTCCGCTCCCGGCGGCTGGGCGCTACAAGGAGGTGTGCCGACGCTACCCAGGATAGTGATTTCACTCCCGGGAAGCGCTACGTCCGGATTCGCCGGATCAGCCGTGACGCGAATCAGGCGCGAGACTTTGGCATCGGGACTGCTCGGGTTCCCTCCCTCCTCACGAGTGAACAGAAGGTATACATATCCGTTTCCGGCGAAATTGGGATGGAGAGCGAGCCCAAGCATGCCTCGGTCCGAAAACTGATTGACCTGGCTGCCGATGCTGATAAATGGGGTGGGAAGCAGCACGCCATTCTTGAAAATTCGAACGACACCATCGCGCTGCCAAATAAACATTCGCCCATCGGGCGCGAACGCGAGACCGACCGGTGTAAAGGGAGGCAGGATGGTGACAAGTTCCGAGGAGAATCCCGGGTCCGCGAACGTCTGCGCCCGGGCGCTGATTCCGGCAAGACCAGAGAGCCACAGGACAATCAAAGTCCCGCACAGGAGGAGGAACCTCCGCCCCGCGCCACGAACGTGCCGTTTCAAGCCCCCTTCCACACCAGTCACGGGTTTCAGTCCCCAGGCAAGGCTCGAATGCCGTTGTCATACTAGCAGGGACCAAAGTCAGCGTCAGTCTTTCCAGCTTGGGCCTCAGGGAGGCGCATTTTCAACGCGGAATGAGCCCAAAGCCGCTCTGGTGGGTCGTCGATCATTCCAGACATGGTTGATCACGTCGGATCACGACATGAACGTTGTGGCTTAAGACACTGGCGCAGTTGAAGGCGTTGCCAGACAGCAGCGCGGCGGTCAAAAAAGCATCAGCGACGACGACGCCACGCGTCTGACAAATCACCGGAAAGAACCTGAATAATTCTCTCGCCCAGGCTCATGCCTCATTTGAGATTGACTCGAAGTCGGTGAGTGCGTCTACTGACTCCACAGGCTCGGCCGCTCACTGCCGACCCACGCCGGGTTGTGTCCGCGGCCTGACTTATCCGAGATGTCGCTGGGTGTGGGGTCGAGATTCAGGTACCAGATGTTTGCGGCACCGGCATTGGTCGAAAGCGGCGAGTTCGCTTCGCTCAGGATGTCCGCGACCGACAGGTTGGTCGAATAGACCTGGATCCCTCGCAGGACCCCACAGTAAATCTCGTGGCCCCGCCCGGCATTCGGATTGGGGGGAACGATCCACGGCGCATCGCCCCAGGTCAGGGCCGGCATCGGCGGGTTTATGTTTCCGTATGAGGATTCGCTGGTGGTGTGGTCGATGAACTTCGAGGTGTCCGGCAGATCGTAGTAGAAGATCGTCCGTTTCCCGCTGCCCGTGTCCCAGGCGACCAGCGCCTGCGTGTACCAGCGCTTGTAAACTACCGGAACCGGCGGATCTCCGAATAAATCGGCACCACGGTCTGTGGCAATTTCCCAATAGTGCGTGTTCCCGGTCGGTGGATTCTGAGGAAAGGGATGGGCGCCGTAAAAGCTGTTCGGCTGCGTCCCATCCCACCAGAACTCATCTCCGCCGGTTCCCCAGAAGAAAGTAACGTAATAGCCCGGCTGCTGCCTCGGATAGGCTCGCCAGATGTAGGTCGCCGGATAGATCTTGAGCGGAGGATTCGCGAGCTGAGGGTCCAGGAACTGGAACCGCGTCGTCGCTCGCGCCCCGGGGCAGTCGGCCGTCGGCGAAGCGGTTACCGAACCAGGGAAGTCCAACCCAAAGATCGTGCCCGCCGCAGTGACGGTTACCGTCACGGATGCGCTGGCGGTCCCGCCCGTCCCGGCGCAGGAAAGAGTGAATGTGCTGGTCACGGTCAGCGCACCGGTGGATTGACCGGTGCTGTTGGAAAGCGGCTTGCTGCCAGACCATGCGCCGGTAGCAAGGCACGAGGTGGCATTGGTCGACGACCATGTGAGCGTGGAAGACCCGCCGCTCGCGACCGATGTTGGATTTGCCGCCAGCGACACCGTGGGGGCGGGCGCTACCGTCACCGTTGCGGATGCGCTGGCTGTCCCACCCGTCCCGGTGCAGGAAAGAGTGAACGTGCTGGTAACGGTCAGCGGACCGGTGGACTGCCCCGTGCTGTTGGAAAGCGGCTTGCTGCCAGACCATGCGCCGGAAGCAAGGCAGGAACCGGTGGCATTGGTTGACGCCCAGGTGAGCGTGGAAGATCCGCCGCTCGCGATCGTCGTCGGGTTTGCCGCGAGCGACACCGTAGGAGCTGGGGGCGGCGGTGGCATGCCCAACACGGTGACTCCCGCCGAGGCATTTGCAGTACCTCCCGGGCCGGTACAGGTCAGGGAGTAGGTGCTGCTCGCGGTCAGCGGGCCGATGGATTGGTTGCCGGACGGCATCATGGCGCCCGACCACGCCCCCGAGGCGGAACAAGAGGTCGCGTTCGTCGAGGACCAGGTGAGCATCGAAGAATCCCCGCTCGCGACCGACGTCGGGTTCGCCGTCAGCGACACGGTCGGCGCTGGTGGTGTGCCGCCCCCCGAGCCGGTGAACGCCACTGGCTCACCCGCACCGCTGCAGGCGGCGATTGCCAAGGCAAGCAGGGAAACGAGCAGTAGGCTACTTATTCGCAAGATAGGGATTCCCATTCCTTGAGCGACCCAGCGACTTTGCGCGAGAGCCTCGATTCCCATAATGCAACGAAAAACACTACATAATAGGGTGCCCGGCGGCTGGTTTCACGGTAATAGTTGTCACGCAGGCGGTATCTCCGCCGGCGCATTCGACTTCTCCTGCGTATTCGACAGGGGGTCTCGAAAGGGTCACCCAAGATCCACGCCAGCCCACAAGGGCGCGTCCATCATGAAGCCGGAACCGCTCGACACACCTGCGCCGACGGAAGGCTTTCGCTGGAGGTGCTGAAGAGCCTGCGCATTGTGTCTTGCATGCGGCCCAAGCCCGATTGGGCGAGCAGGAATCCTGCTTGGGCAAACCTCGTTGGTGCGCTCAGGGATGCCAGAGGGGGGATTGGGCCGCACACGATACCGCTTATTTCGGGCCGGGTGCTCGAGCAGGGTGCGCTCGGCGCCCACGAAGGGTTGTAGACCTGGAAATTGTCGCCGGCGACGCCGTTGTAATTGTAGACGCGGACCTCATTCAATTTGCTTGGGCACTGGAAGGATACGTTTGCGACGTCCCCGACCATGGCGATGGTCCTGAGAGGCTGTCCGGGCGGCGCAGCGAACCGGGTGTTGTTGATCACCACCAATTTGTCCTCCATCCAGCAGCCGTTGACCGATCCGACGATCGGGACGTTGACGTTTTGGAGGTTGCGCAGGAACGAATTCTCTATGGTCAGATTGGGTACCGGGCTACCGTGCCCGGCTTCCGGGGCGATGATGCCCTCCTGCATCCCCTGGATGTCGGCATTCTTGATGACGATGGCCTTCGCCATGTAATCGGCGAAGAACACACCGTCGCCGCAGCAGCGGCTGACCCCCGACACGTAATTGCCGCGGATCTTCAGCCCGTCGAAGGTCACTTTCGCGCCCGGATAGATGTAGACCGCCTTGTTGTAGATGTGCCAGGCGGTGAAATTCTTCACCACGCTCTCCAGCTCGGTATAAGGAGCGCTCGGATCGAGGGAGTTGATCCACCAGTAGGTCATGCCGCCTTGCATGGCCCCGTAGGCTTCGTTGTTCTCGAATTGCAGCAGCGGCAGGTTGTTGCCGTCCCGGGCCGTGAATTGGCCGGCCTGAGTCGTATCGGCCCCCTTGAAGTTGGGCACCGCGATGCTGCCCAGCTTGCGGAACTGCAGGGCGAACCCCATGGAGGCTTCCGTCGTGGGATTCTGGAAATTGGCCGCGACGTTGTTCCTCACGTAGTTGTTGGGGCCCCTGAACCAGAAGCCCACGCCCTCGGTGCCCATGGCCATTCTCGCTTGGTCCTGGGGCTCGGCGGCGCCGGGCTCGTCGGGCTCGCCGATACCGCGCAGCGCAAAGTTGTGGTCGAACACATTGAAGCTCTCCGACCCGTCTTCGGTCGCGATCGCCGAACCGTTGTAGTTGTAGACGACGTTGTCCTGGATCAATCCGTAGTGGCTGCCGTGGACGGCGATGCCCCATTTGAATTTCGTCTCGGCCGAGCCGCCATCGATGGCATTGCCCAGCAAGGTGAACTGATAGCCGTTAGCCGGGCTGGGAAGCGGGCCGCTCAAGCGGTGGATGTGGACCGGATAGCGCCCGATGTGATTGGTCGTGTTATCCAGGGGCAGATAGGTCGTGCGCCCCATGTCCCTGAACAGGACGTAGCGCATGTCGACGTCGGCCACGCGTGTGCCCAGCATGTGCCCGCGGGTGCCCGCGGGATTCTCCGAGCGGACCACGACATTCCGCGTCAGGTTGCCCACGTGCGGCAGGAGCAGTTCCGGCGTAGCGTTCTCCAACACGGCGTGCGCGCCCAGGTGGTCGTAGGTCAGGGCGCTGTTGAGCGTGAGGGTCGTGCCGTTGATGGCCAGCACGGTGCGTTCTTCCCATTGGTTGACGGCGTTGATCCAACCGCCCCCGGTGACTTCGCTTTCCTTGATGTGACGGGTGTCGGGCAGGACGAGCCGGTCACCGACGTTCCATCCGGACACCGCCTCAGACAAGCTCAAGGTCGTATTCCCCATATGCGGCTCGGCCGCCAAGCGCACGAAGGTCGGCGTCTTCACGCTGCCGTGCATCGTCAGTTTCCCGAACACAATGATCCCCGTGCCGAACTGATCCGGGTCGGAAACGCCGTTACCGAAGGGCGAATTGGCGATGACGATCTCGGCCGTCACATTGGTGTCGATCGGGGCGGCGCTGGTGCCCACTTCCAGCACCCCGGTGCTCATCACCTGCAGGTTGGTGACCTTCAGGCTGGTATCGACCCCGGTCGCGAACGCCAGCTTGCCGTTGACCGAGACCGTGTAGGCGATCGCGCTGGTGTCATCGAGGGTGACGCTGTGCCCTTGGGCAATCTTGGCAACGTTGTTGGCGCCAGGAACCAGGCCTCCGACCCAGGTCGCGCCGCTCGCCCAGCTCCCGCTTCCCGCAGATTGGATGATCGCGTGCACACTGTCTGACGAAAAATCCGGAATGTTCTCCGGCAGCACCACCGGCGGCGGGGGAGGTGGCGGCGGCGTACCCGACACGGTGACGGTCGTCGAGGCGCTGGCACTGCCGCCCGATCCGGTGCAGGTGAGGGAGATAGCTGCGGCTCCGTGAGTGCGCCGCTCGACTGGCTGCCGGAAGTGGCCTTGCTGCCCGACCATGCGCCTGAAGCGATGCAGGAGGTGGCGTTGGTCGACGACCAGGTGAGCGTGGAGGATCGCGCCGCTCGCGACCGAGGTCGGGTTCGCCGTCAGCGACACCGTGGGACGCGGAAACACGGTGACGGTCGCAGAGGCGCTGGCACTGCCGCCCGATCCGGTGCAGGTGAGGGAGAACGTGCCGGAACTCGTCAATGCGCCGCTCGACTGGCTGCCGGAAGTGGCCTTGCTGCCCGACCATGCGCCCGAAGCGCTGCAGGAGGTGGCGTTGGTCGACGACCAGGTGAGCGTGGAAGATGCACCGCTCGCAGACAGAGGTCGGGTTCGCTGTCAGCGACACCGTGGGAACCGGGGGCGGCGGCGGCGTGCCCGACACCATGACGGTCGCCGAGGTGCTTGAACTGCCTCCGGGACCGGTACAGGTTAGAGAGAAACTGCTGCTCACAGTGAGCGTGCCGGTTGACTGACTGCCGGAAATCCCCTTGCTGCCGGACCATGCGCCAGAGGCCGAACAAGAGTTTGCGTTCGTCGAGGACCAGGCGAGACTGGAAGACCCGCCGCTTGCGACCGACCCCGGGTTCACAGCAAGGAACACGATCGGCGATGGTGGCGGAAGTGCGTAATCTGCCCACGTCGTGGGGACCGATCCCCCGCCGCCGCAGGCGGCAATCGCCAAGGTGATAAGGGGAGCGAGCTGCGATGTAAGCGTTCGCAGTGACGTGTGCATTCGCAAGATAGCGATCCCGATCTCGTTGAACGACACAGCGACTTTCCGCGGCAATTCGGATTCGGATGATCTACGAGGAGTGGCAAACGACAAAGCGGCGGACGCATCGCTTCGCGGCAATACTTCTCAAGCTGCTTGAAAATTATTTGCCGCGAATGAAAACTGTCGGCGATTGGCGACGCATCTGCGATGGGTCACGTCTCCGATCGGCGACACCCGGAAAATGCCGCGAGGATGGGAAATCTCGCCGCGATGCTCGAGATCTTCTGCCAACTTATACTAAGGGCTGCTGCTCACTCCACATCACCGCAACATCAACCATGCGCTCGATCATCTGTGGTGTCGCCCTGCTGCAACTCTTTGCCACGGCCGTGCCGGCCGCCGAACCTCTGCCACAGGCCTGGGACTATGCCGCCGCCATGAAGAAAGTCGCGGCAAAATTCACCGGCAGGCAAGGCGTCGTGATTCATGTTGGCGATTCGATCACCTATGCCAGTCCCTATGGCCAATGGGCCACCGCTGGCCAGGGAAAGGGCGAGGACGACAAAGCCCTCCTCGCCTGGATGCACACAGGAAGCAACGACGACACCGACGGCTGGTATCTGGCCCGCTTCGACCATCCGGCCGAAGGCCGCAGCTATACCGCGGCAGGGGGAATTCGCCTTGACGAAATGCTCGCCGGCGGACGCGGCGGCATGCCCGCGCTGGCCGAACTTGTCAGGACCTACCGGCCGCAAATGGTGGTGCTGATGCTAGGCAGCAACGATGCTTCGCAGACTCGCACGGTCAGGGATTACCGCCGCGATGTGGAAACCGCGGTGAAGACGATCTTGGCCGCCCACGCAATCCCGATCGTCTCGACGATCCCGCCGCATATCGACCAGCAGGAACTGGCCAAATCGTACAATGTCGCCCTCCGTGAAGTCGCCCGCCAACACGAGCTCCCGCTGATCGACTACGAGCGGGAGATCCTCACCCGACGCCCGAACGACTGGAATGGCACCCTGCTGAACGAAAACGACCTGCATCCCACCGCCCAGACCGGCGGCGAGAACGGCGTGAAGGCCAGCTCGGCCCCAACCGACGACAACCTCAAGAACAGCGGCTACCTGCTCCGTGGTTGGCTTTCGGTCAGGAAAATCGGCGAAGTGAAGCGCAAGGTGCTGGACTGATCGCGGGCCTCGCGAGCCACACTGCGCGATCCGCACCGCGTCCACCAAGACCAGACTTCCTGGCGACGCGTTTGCTCAACGATAAGAAGATCAATCGTCCCGTCAACTGATTCCACTCGCGGACCGAGCCTGCCGGGAAAGTGAAAGAATCGATGGGCAGGTCGCCCTGTGGCCCGCACGGTGAGGTCGATTAGAGCCTGTGGCAGGACAATTGCTACAGCATGTGGTCGAGGAAGCCGATGCCGGGCTGGACAGTCGTAGATGCCCGTGCCGTCTGGATCGACACTCGCCGACACCTGGGTTTCCTTGGTTTTGCGTTCGACGCTGGGGCACCCCCTGGGTCCGGCCCGGGACGGCCAGAAATCGGCGCGGTTTCTACACTTTCGGGGACACGCATGCCAGTGCCGAGGCGTATCAATGGCGTGATACCCTTCGGCGGGTAGGCTGCAGCGGAGCAATGAGAGCATCATGGCATTCACCTTTGAGACCTTGGGCAACGCGACGGTACAGTTCGCGGTCGACGGCAAGCCGATCCTCAGCACCGATCCCTGGCTCGCCGGCACCTGCTATTTCGGCAGCTGGGCGCTCGACCATGCGCTGACCGAGGCGGAGATCGGCCGCATCCTGGACTCCGAGTACATTTGGATCTCGCACGGGCATCCCGACCACCTACATCACGAGTCGCTCGCCCGCTTGCCCAAGGGCAAGACCATCATGGTGCCCGATCACTACGACCGCGACATCGCGGACTTCCTCGCCGCTGAGGGCTTTAAGGTCGAGATCCTGGCGTACCGGAAATGGCGCCGCCTGCACCCCGGGCTCGAGGTGTTGTGCATCGACAACGAGAACCAGGACGCCATCCTGATCACCCGGTTCGGCGACGCGCTGGTGATCAATCTCAACGATTCCCCCTCGTTCGGCGAGGAGGGATTCATCGCCGGTCTAGTCAAGGCGCATCCGAACGACCAGGTGTTCGCGTTGGCGCTGTGCTCGATCGATGCCGACATGCTGAATTTCGTCGATGCCGAAGGCCGTCGGGTGGTGGAGGGACCGGAGGTGCGCAAGCCCGGCGCGATCTGGGCGCTGGCCCGGCGGGTCGAGCAACTGGGCGCCCGGTTTTACTGCTGCTCCTCCTCCCAGCACGTGTATGTGCGCGCCGACACGGTGTGGGCGAACCCCTATCGCATCACGATCGAAGACCTGCGGCGGCATTGGAACCGGCCGAAGGTGGCGCTGATCCCGCCCTTCGTCACCATGGACGTCGCCACCGGCCGCTTCGTCGAGAATCATCCGAACGGGCAGACCGACTTTAGCCAAGTCACCGACCGGACCGGGGACGACGACTGGAACGAGCGCTTGTCGGCCGAAGAATGGGACAAGGTCGAGGCGTTCTTCCGGCGCTTCGAATTGCTCGGCCGGCACATCGCCTTCGTCGAGGTCGCGGTCGGCGGAGAGGTACGGCGCGTGCCCACACGTCCGGGGCGGTCGGCGCGCGCGGATGGCGGCGACGGCGTCACCTTCTACGTGCCACGCCGGTCGCTCCTCGACACCGTCGCCTATGGCTATTTCGACGACCTGCTGATCGGGAACTTCATGCGCACCCGGTTGCACGGCCGGGCCAGCCTGTATCCATATGTGAGCCCGGTGATCGCTAAGCTCGGCGGCAATGCCAAGGTGTTCGATCGCCGCCAGCATTTGGCGTTCCTGTGGCGCTATCTCCGTCGCAATCCGGTGGGCTTCCTGCGCTGGCGCCTGGAGCGATGGAGTAATTTCGTCCTAGTGCCGGCGATCCGCGACTGGGCGGCGCGATTGGGCGTGTTCGGCATGCTGAAGCGGATCTACCGCGGCTGGATTCTCCGCGATCCGATGAAGTAGCAGCCCCGCGCGCCTCACGGAAGGCTGCGCACCAATTCGGCGGCGAGGTCGAGGGACTGATCGCGGGCCAAATTCGCGAGCCATACTGCGTCATCGACACTACCGGCAGGGTAAAGGCAAGGCGAGGGATTACCCCCGCCTCCTGCTGGATCAACAGCTGAGTCGCCGGCGATTACTGGGTAGTGCCGGTCGTGGTGACGGAGCTCGGAGTGGTTCCCGCCCCTGCCGCCGTGCCGATGCTCGTCAAGGCCCCGTTCGAGGCGTTGATGCTGAAGCCCGAGACGTTGCCGGAGCCGCTGTTCGCCACGTAGGCGAACTTGCCGGACGGGATCGACGGTGACGGAGACGGCGTGGTCCCCGCCGTCGTGCTGGCACCCGCGGTCAGGTTGCCGTTCGAGTCCAGAGTGTATCTCGAAACGACGTTGCCACTGCCGCTGTTCGCCACGTAGACGAACCTGCCGGAGGCGTCGACGGTGACGGAGACGGGATTGGTCCCGGCAGTGAACGGCGAGAGGGAGGCCGGAGTGAGCGAGCCGGGGATGGCACAGGGTTCAGGACGGGGTCCCGGGAGTCGATCGTGTAGGCCGAGACGTTGCCGCCGGCGTTCGCGACATAGGCGAAGCGCCCGGAGGGATTCGACGTCTACCGACTGGAAACCGATACCCGCGGCGAACGGTCGGCAGTCGAACGGCGTGAGCGCGCCGGTGCTCGCGGTGATCGTGTAGGCCGAGACGTGGCCGGCCGGCGTTCGTGACGTAGGCGAACCGCCCGGCCGGAATCGACGGCTGACCGATATCGGATTGGTACCCGCCAGGAAGTCCGCGCCACTGCAGGTCGCTCCACCGCCACAGTTGATCTGAGTAAGCGCGCCAGTGCCGCCGAGTCGGAGTCGATCGTGTAGGCCGAGACGGTGGCGGATCCGGCGTTCGCGACATATACGAACCGACCGGTGCCATCCACGCGACCGACTGGGGACTTGGTCCCTGCGGCGACAGCAGCACCGACACTCGTAAGCGTTGCCGTGCCGGAGTTGATCGTATAGGCTGAGACGTTGCCGCCGCCGTTCGCGACATAGGCGAAGCGACCGGTGGGATCCACGCTGACCGAGGCCGGGATTGGTCCCTGTCGCACAGTCGCGCATTGCAGCCGACCGCTGCAATTGATGTGCGCGAGCAACCGCTGCCGGGATTGATCGTATACGCCGACACATTGTTGGAGCCGACATTCGTCACGTAGGCGAACTTCGGCGTGTACACGAGCGGCACGCCCTTGGTCATGGCCATACCTTCAGTTGCTGGCGCGGCCGGCGAACGTGGACAAGGCGGTTCAAGGCTCCGGTCGTTCCGGTCGATGCTGTACGCCGAGACGTTGTTGGAGCCAGCATTCGCCACGTAGGCGAACTTGCCGGTCGAGTCGATGGCGACGGAGACGGGACTGATCCCCGCCGGCACTGTATCGACAGCAGTCAGGGCGCCGGTCCCGGGTGTGATCTTGTAGGCCGAGACGCTGAAGCCGGATTCATTCGCCACGTAAACGAACTTGCCTGACGGGTCGACGGTGACCCAGAGCGGGATGGTCCCGCCGTGACGCAATCGGCAAGCCGCACGGCGGTGAGCGCGCCGGCGCTCGGACCGGTCAGCGTGATCGCTGAAGGCCGAGATGCTGTCGGAGCCGTCGTTCGCCACGTAGGCGAACTTGCCCGGACGGGTCGACGGTGACGGAGCGGGCACCAGTGCCCCCCGTCGTATATGGCGAGCCGGAAACTTGCGTGAGCACGCCGCTGCTGGAGTTGATCGCGTAGGCCGAGACCGTGTGGGAGCTGTTATTCGCGACGTAGGCGAACTTTCCTGACGGGTCGATGGTCACGGAGCGGGGATTGGCCCCCGCCGCGAAGTTTGCGCCAAGGCAGCCGGTACTGCAGACAATCTGATTGAGCGCGCCGCTGCCGGAGTTGATCGTATACGCCGAGACGCTGTTGCTGCCGTCATTCGCCACGTAGGCGAACTTGCCGGTCGGATCGACGGTGACCGAATACGGATTGAACCCGGCGCCAAACGGCGAGCCGCTGACTTCCGTGAGCGCGCCGGTGCTCGCGTTGATCGTATAGGCCGAGACCGTGCTCGGGTTAGATGCTGTCGCCGTTGTTGGCCACGTAGACGAACTTGCCCAAGGGATCGACCGCGACCGAGATCGGCTTGGTCCCCGCGCCGATGTAGCCGTTGAAGCGCAACTGCCCGCTCGTCGCGTTCACCGTGTAGATGGACACGCTGGCGTCGTTGAAATTCGCCACGTAGGCAAAGCGCGGCGACGGCGTGACGCAGGTGACGTGACGCTGGTGATATTGCCACTCGTCACGGCCCGACCGTACCCGAGCCACCGTTCGTGACCGTGCAGGTCTGGCTCAGAACCGTGGGCTGCGTGAAGACCGTCACGGCGTAGGTCGATCCGCTCAAGACGGGCGTGGTGAAGGTGAACGCGCCGTCGGCCAAGATCGTCTTGTTGTCGCCGCCGTTGTTCCGCAGCACCAGGCCCGTGCCGGCGAGCCCGGTGACGTTGCCGCCGATCGTGTAGGTGTTGGTCGTGCAGACGATGTTGACGCTGGCGATATCGGCATTCGTCACCGTGCCCGTGGCGCTGGCGGGCGGGGTAAACGCGCAGGTCTGGGTCGGGGTGCTCGGCGGCGTCTGCACCGTCACCGTGTAGGTCTGCCCGCTCGCAATCTTCGTAGTGAAGGCAAAGGTGGTGGCGTTGGCCAGGACCGTGAGATCGTTTCCGCCGTTGTTCCGCAGCACCAGGCCCGTCCCCGTGAGCCCGCTGATCGTGCCCCCGATCGTGTAGGTGTTGGTCGTGCAGACGATGTTGACGCTGGCGATATCGGCATTCGTCACCGTGCCCGAGGCGCTGGCCGGCGGGTTGAACACGCAGGTCTGGGTGGGCGTGCTCGGCTGCGTTTGCACCGTCACCGCATAGGTCTGCCCGCTCGCAATCTTCGTCGTGAAGGCAAAGGTGGTGGCGTTGGCTAGGACCGTGAGATCGTTTCCGCCGTTGTTCCGCAGCACCAGACCCGTGCCCGTGAGCCCACTGATCGTGCCCCCGATCGTATAAGTGTTGGTCGCGCAGGAAACATTGACATTGACGTCCGCCGCTCCTACGGTGCCTGTCGGAGCACTGACCGTACAGGTCTGGCTCGGAAGTGTCGGCTGCGTGAGAACGGTCACGTTGTAGGCCGCACCGCTCGCGATCTTCGTGGTGAAGTTGGACGAGCCGTTCGTCGTGACCGTCTTGTTGTCGGTGCCATTGTTCTGCAGCACCACTCCCGTTGTCGTGCCCGCAGTCGAGAGCCCGCTGACCGTGACTCCGATAAAGTAGGTATTGGTCGTGCAGGAGATGCTGATATTCGTGACAGGCCCTGTGATCGGCCCCGCGCCATTCGCCGTGACCGTGCAGGTCTGCGTGGGGTTGCTGGGCTGGGTGAAGACGGTGACGCTGTAGTCCGAGCCGTACGCAACGTGGTTGACGAAGGTGAAGCTGGTGGCGGCGGCCGAGACCGTGAGATCCTCGGTGTTGATGCCGGAATCATAGGTGTTCCGCAGCTTCAGGCCCGTACCGGTCAGCCCGGTGATGGTGCCCCCGACCGCGTAGGTGTTGGTCTGGCAACTAACCCCGATGTTGGCCACGCTCGCACCGGCGAGCGTTCCGCTGCCGTTGGTCACCGAGCAGTTTTCCTGGATCGGCGGCACGAACACCGTGACGACGTAGCTCGAGCCGTCAAGGATGGCAGGGAATGTGAAACCTCCGTTCGCAGCCACCGGGAGGTTGGTAGTCCCATTCAGTCTGAGGGTCAGGCCGCCGCTGCCGGTGTTGATGCCGCTCACCGTTCCCCCGACCGTGAAGGTGTTGGTCACGCAATTGACGGCGACGTTGGTGACGTGGGCGCCGCCCACCGTACCCGAGCCGTTCGTGACCGTGCAGGTCTGGCTGAGGTTGCCGGGCTGCGTTTGCACCGTCACGGCATAGGTCTGGCCGCTCGCGATCGGCGTGGCTGAAGGTGAAGCCGAAGGGGCCGGTCTTCGGGATCGTGATCTCATCGGCGGGATGTTGTTGTTCCGCAGCATCAGGCCCGCACCCGCGAGTCCGGTGACCGTGCCGCCGATCGAGTAGTTGTTGGTCGTGCAGGCGATGCTGACG
Source organism: uncultured beta proteobacterium (assembly GCA_963699535.1). GTDB lineage: Bacteria > Pseudomonadota > Gammaproteobacteria > Burkholderiales > SG8-39 > VBDM01. The sequence goes on from CAVOUJ010000021.1 coordinate 37,374, forward strand.
TTGGAGATGTCCCCTCCTCCCACGGTGCCCGAGCCGTTGGCGGTGACCGTGCAGGTTTGGGTCGGAGTGGTGGGCTTCGTTTGCACCGTCACCGCATAGGTCGCGCCGCTCGCAATCTTCGTGCTGAAGGCAAAGGTGGTGGCGTTCGCCGGGACCGTGAGATCGTTGCCGCCGTTGTTCCGCAGCACCAAGCCCGTGCCGGTGAGCCCGGTGATCGTGCCCCCGATCGTGTAGGTGTTGGTGACGCAGGTGACCGCAACAGTGGTGACGGGGCCGCTCCCCACGGTGCCCGAGCCGGCCGCGACCGTGCAGGTCTGGCTGGGATTGGTCGGCTGCGTGAGGACGGTCACGTTGTAGGCCAGGCCGCTTGCAACCGGTGTGCTGAAGGTGAAGGGGCCGTTGCTCGAAACCACCAGGTTGGTCGTGTTGTTATTGTTCAGGACCAGACCCGTGCCGGCGAGCCCGCTGACGGTGCCCCCTACGGCGAAGCTGTTGGTGACGCAGGTGACCGAGACGTTAGTGACATTGGTGATCGGCGTTGTGCCCGAGCCGCTGGTGACCGTGCAGGTCTGGCTGGGATTGGTCGGCTGCGTGAGGACGGTCACGCTGTACGGCGAACCGATCGCCACAGGCGTCCCGAAGGTGAACGGGCCGGCGGACGTGACGGCGAGGCTGTCGCCGCCGTTGTTTTGCAGCACCAGCCCTATCCCCGTGAGCCCGAAGACCGTGCCCCCGATGGTGGAGCTGTTGGTCGCGCATGTGATCGCGACGTTGGTGACATTGCCGGTCACGGTGCCCGAGCTGTTGGCGACCGCGCAGGTCTGTGTGGGGTTCGTGGGCTGCGCGACGACCGCGACGCTGTAGGTCGAGCCGTACGCAATCGGCGTGCTGAAGACGAAGCCGCCATTTAGGGTCACCGCGAGATCGTCGCCGCCGTTGTTCCGCAGCACCAGACCCGTGCCCGCGAGCCCGTTGACCGTGCCCCCGACGGAGTACGTATTGGTCGTGCAGGTAATCGCGACGTTGGCAACGTTCGCCCCGGCGAGCGTGCCGCTGCCGTTCGCAACCGTGCAGACCTGCTGAATCGGCGGCGTGAGCACCGTGACAAAGTAGGGCAAGCCGTCGAGAATCGGCGTGCCGAACGAAAAAGCCCCGTTCGCGACTATCGAAGCCTGATAGAGCGTTCCGTTGACATTCAGTCTGAGAGTGAGGCCGGAGGCGTTGTAGCCGGATACGGCGCCCCCGATCGTGAAGCTATCCGTGGTGCAGGAAACGCTGACGTTGCTGACGTCTGCGCTGACCGTGCCCGCGCCATTCGTGACCGTGCAGGTCTGGCTGAGGTTGGTCGGTTGAGTGAGTACGGTGACGCTGTAAGCGTTGCCGCTCGTGATGCGCGTGCTGAAGGTGAACGCGCCGTTTGCCGGGATTGGGAGATTGTCGCCGCCGTTGTCCTGCAGCACGAGGCCGGTGCCGGATAGACCCGAGACCGTGCCACTGACGGTGTAGGTCGGAGGAGGAGCGCTTTCGCCACCTCCCCCGCCGCCGCATGACGCGAGAAGCAGCGCGAGCGCAAGCCCGCAAAAACCAGAACTGGAAATTCCCGTCGCCGCCGGAGTTCCTATGCGCACGACCCCTCCCAGGGTCACAAAGCCTAACTACCCATGACGAAACACAAGCAAGCAACATGCCGCTGAAGATGCCATCGCTTGAAGTCCCCGCGATGGTCGGGTTGGACGCCCAGCGCCACCCGTCTTAAACAACCTCAGCCTATGAAACCAAGACAGTCCCGCTTTCGAATCGGCGTCTACTTTTTGGTTATCTGGATCTGCCTGAAAGGAACACTATCACAACACCGTCCGCCTACGGCCCGAAAAATGTGACGGATTTCACACACGCGTGGCGAAATCTCGACTGTTCGTACTTAGTCAGTGACTTACCGGCTCAATCGACGGCACTGACGTTCCGGTCACCCTAAACACATGAATCACGGGTCCGGCGGCGTCCGCGCCACGCTGCGACAAGTAGATCCGTTGGGTTTGGGGGTCGTAGGCAGCTCCACCCAGGAAGTGCGTGCTGCGGGCGTCTTCGAACGGAAGATTGAAAGTCCAAACGGCATACGGCTGGGGCTGATATTGCCGCTTGGTTCCCTTTTTTACTGCGAGGAGATCGTTGGCGTCGTAGGCCCAGACTTGGTAGACATACGGGTACCCGTGGACTCCCTTGTAGGGGTCGGCCGGGTCGCCGCAATCAGCCCCTTCGCCGTAGCAATAGCGACCCACTCCGTGCCTGCCAAAAAAAAGCAGGCTGCGGGTTCCCCTCGGGAATACGACGCCAGAGATGCTGGACGTCAGGTTGTACACGGGATTGGTTGAACTCACCGGCCGCAGCGGGTTGGAGAGAGGATAGCCGAGTAAACGGGTAGCCGAACGGTCCGTCAGGCTAGGATCAAACACGGAGATCGAAGGGCCGCAAGATTGAACGCTGGCGATCGAGAGACAGCACATCCCAGTAAGTGCGGGTCCACCCAGTAATCCCTGCCATTCTGGGGGCACCAAAGTCATGTAGCCACCGACAAAGTGAGGGTCGGAACCGACCGAATAGGGTCCTATGACTTGCCCGGTTGTCGACAACGACAGGGGCCTGGAAAAATGGGAGGCGCTTTGAGTACCGCCCCCATCGTAATAGGAGAATCCCGTAACGATCAGCCTGCCGTTGTGGACCAGGTGACCGCCGATCTTCTTGGGATTCGAATCCGAGGGATTGATTCGGCCCAGCCTGCCTTCCGTCGCGTCCCTAAGCGGCTGCAAAACGGTTGCGGTCCTGAGCTCATCGAGCTTCGCGCTGTTTACTAGCAGCGGGAATGCCTATTTCCGCGGAGAACTGCACGTGGTCGTGCCCGGTAATGTACAAGGAGTTGTTCCCGGGGTTGTAGCCGAGGGCAGTCCCGCCATAGCTGAAGGTGGTAGCGTCGCTCGTGCCTTGCGGAACCCGAAAGGCGCCCTGATACGCGAGATTGTCCTTCTGGACAAGCGGGAAAGCCGTCGGGGCAGCACCGAGGGGTGCATTGAGGACGATCAAGCTCAGAGCTGCCAGCGCGTGCCTCACCTTCCCTCGAATGCGTCGCCAATCGCATCCCGAGCCTTCATGAACCTGGCTGCGTTCCATACACTCTGATATCAAATCAGCGAAGCGTGGATCTTGCCGCAAACTGATCCGCGCCGACATCAATCTTCGCTCCGGCCGGCCGAGGATGCCCGTCAAAATCATCGCTCAGACCGGGAACGGCCCGCCCGGCAGCGACGACCGAACTGATGGCAGAAGCCAAGTGCAGGTCGCCGCTGGCCGGGTTGACGAACCAGCTTCGAACCGCATTCGCCACATTATTGGAAACCACACCAGACGCCCCATTTCGGCTCACGATTGGCCTGTTCGTCAAGTTGTTCACGATCAAGACACCCGTCGTCGAGGCGAATCGATACTCGATGGCCCAGGGAAAACTGTTGTCCATCAGGATTGTGTTGTTGTAGACCTGCGTGCCCGGACTCTCCATCAAGGCAATTCCGGTATCCGCAAAGCGGCCGGCGTCGGCGGCGTGGTAGATCATGTTGTTCCGGATGATTCCGCCCGTGTTACCTTTCCCGTCAAGCCCGAATCCGATTCCGCGGTCGCAGTTGACGATCAGGTTTTTCTCCACGGTGTTGTTGGCCGAGCCGTCCCAAAAGTGCACCGCAAACTCGGCAACGGATCTGCTGGGACTGACAATATTGCGGAACGTATTGTTACGGATTATCCAGTTCTTTGATCCATGAGCGTCGATGCCGCCGATGTAGAACTGCGGGCCGATGCCGGCGGTATATTCAAAAAGGCAGTTTTCAACCAGCCCGTCGTCCGAGGAAACGCCACGAGCAGCCGGGTCATTGCTCACTTTGATCATCTGCTGGTAGGCGTCTCTCAAGATGCAGTTTCGAATCACCGGCGCGTCGGCGTCACTCTCGCCGGCGATTTGGATGAGATGGAACCCGCTTTTCTGCAGCGTGACATCGCTGAGTCTGAAATTTCGCGCCGCAACTCTGACGAGGTTACCGATACGCGCGGTATTGCTCATGGCGTCGCCCTGGATTACGACCTTTTCACGAACGCCTGATTGGCCCGCGATTGTGACGTTAGGCGCGGTGATGTTTAAGGTATTAATTAAGGCATAGACTCCATCGAGCACCAGGATCGTACTGTTGCCGCCGGAGCTATTGGCGGTGGCGACGGCGCGCTCCAGTTGAGCGACCGTACCTACGGTAATCGTCTGAGCCGAGGCGAGACTTGCCGTCCAAATGAAAACGAGTGCGTACCGGGGAATGAGTCGAATGGCATCGAATACTCGTGCGAGAGTTGCATTGAATGTCATGATCGCATCGAGATTGCGAGATGAGATGGCAACGCGATCCGGCAACTTGGACCGTCTCGCTTACGACCAGTCCTGTTTCACCGGTTCTTTTTGCGCATGTCGACGGTGGGCATGTCGACAGTGGATTCCAGCCGCAGACCGGTGCCTTTTTTTTGGGCGAGATTCCGCAGATGAACCTCGATTGCCGCAAGACTCTTGCCGATCAAGTCCAGCGCCGGCGCGAGGTGCTCTATTTTTCCGGCTTGGCCGGCGATCGTCGCCAAGGCTCCGGATTGCTCTCGCAGGATTTCAAGCATTGCTTTCTCGGCCGGAACGGAAGGCGTCTTGAGGCGGTGCTTTTCTATGCGCTCGGCGTAAGACGGCCACTGCAGCTCCCTATTGGCCGCCTCCATCACTTCCTGAGTGACTTCGTGCAGGTTGTCGGCGTAAGCGCAAGTCAGTGCCACATCGCAAAGAGTGTTGACCAGGCGCGGGATGCCTCCCGTGTAGTTGTAGATGAAAGACAGCGTCTCGGGCCGGAACAACGCCGTGTTCTTGGCCCCTGCGATGCCGAGCCGGTGGCGTATGTAAGCGCCGATTTCTTGATCGTTCAGGGCGGGAATGTAGTAACGCAGCTTTACACGCTGCCTCAGCTGATCCATTCCTGGATGATCGAGAAGCTCGTTCAGCTGCGGCTGCCCGACAAGAATCACGTGGAGCATCTTTTCTTTCTTGGTTTCCAGCCCCGCGAGCATGCGGATCTCCTCCAGCACCTTCATGCTCAGATTGTGCGCATCGTCAACGATCAGCACGATCTGCTTGCGCTGCTGGGACTGCTTGACGAGGAAATTGTTCAGCATGTCGAGCAGCTCGACTTTCTTGGCGTCAAACGGATCCACGCCGAACTCAACCAGTAGGGCCTGAAGGAATTCGACTTCATCGAGCTGCGTCTGGAAAACCTTGGCAACGAGGACATCTTCGTTCAGTTCCGACAGCAGCTTCTGGATCAGGGTTGTCTTGCCGGAGCCGATTTCTCCGGTGATAACCACGAAGCCTTCCTGGTTCCACACGGTGTAATCCATGTAGGTCTTGGCGCGCGTGTGGGCCTCGCTCATGAACAGGAAGTCGATGTCCGGCGTGAGCCGGAACGGCTGCGCGGTCAGGTTGAAATGCTCGAGATACATGTCCGTCTATCTTCTGGATTGAGGCGTATACGGGGCTCCCGTACTATAGCCTAGAACCAGCGTGCCGCGCCGATCCACGTAGCTCTGCAGCGGCACATTGCTCTGGCGCTCCAGCCGTCCGCCCTCCACCCTCAGGCTGGTGCTCCGCCCCAGCTGGTAGAGCAGACCCGCGGCCGTTTCGCGATCTGTATCCTCCTCATGGTTGCTCGAGAAGACGCGCTTTGAGTACCGCGTGAAAGCATAGGCCTGGGCTTCAATGGAAAACTGCAAAGACCCGGAAATTCTCCCGCCTTTCTCGCTGTAGTCCTGGGGCAGAGTCGCGAAATCGACGCTCCGCAGGTACCCCTGCACGAGGTAACCGAGGAACCCGCCTTGGCTCTCGTAGGTCAAGTCGGCGCGGCGGCTGTGATAGATGTCGGGCTGAAAAAAGTTGCCCGTGCTCAGGGGCACCGCGGCCACCTCGCCTCGAATCGAGGGCAGCGTCGGAATCGAAAAATCTTGAATCGTATCGCTGTACGTGTCGGAGATCTGGTCGGCAAGGAGAATGCGGAGCGCGGTTTCCGACGTGCGCGCCCACTGGCCGAAGTACCGGAAGAGCCGGCCCCTAAATCGCTCTCCCCCGTATTGCTGGAGGACCGTGCTGCCGACGTCTACCGTCTGCCGGACGGTGGGCTCGGAGAAGTCAAAACGGAAAAACCCATCCCACCGGGAAATGTCGGTGTAGAGGGCGGGGGGGTCGAAGTGGATGCGGGTCGCCTGGAAGTTGAGCGACAAGACGCTCGGCGTCGAGATCTGGCGCAGCCATTGGCCGTAGGCCGTGTAACGGTCGCTGTCTCCTTCCCCGCCTCCGTGGACACGGAATTGGCCGTATCGAGCCCCGATCACCGGCGTGTTGGCGGCATCCCAGCGAAAGCTGAATTCCGGACCCGTGCTGAAGGAATTGGTCTTCTGCATAGTCGCAGGCGTAGCCGGGTCCCTGACGCTCGTGTTCAACTCCCGGTAAACATCCTGGAAAGTCCAGGTGAAGAAGCTGGGCGATATCGTCCATACCCCTAAGCCATCGAGGAAGAACCCGTTATCGTCAGGATAGACGTTGTGAACGAAGCGTCGTTTTTCCACTTGCGCCACCAGCCGCGCGGTCAACTCGGCGCTGCGTTCGTTGTACACGAGTCCGCCGAAAAGTTGTTCCGTGTATTCGGAGCGCGGGTCCGTCTCGCTTCGCGTGATATTGCTGTCGTGAGACACGGCGTATCCCGCGCCAAAATCGATCTGCGCCGCGAAGACCGGCCCACTGCCGGGGCCGCCGCAGCACATCAGCGCGGCGCAGGACGTCCAGAACCGGAAGGCGTTTGTGCGACCCGCTTTGCTCAACCGCCGGCCCACGGGAATCGCACGCGCCAATGCCTGAGCAAGATTTCGCGCCAGTCGATCTGCGGAATGCGCGGTTCGTCGTTGAAGACGACACCAAGCAGCTTCTTTCCGCCGATTTCCTTGACACAGTTCTCGATCTGCGTGCCCGTGACGCGCCCGTAGCGTCCGACGAGGACCACATAGTCGCACAGCTCGGAAAGCATCCGTATGTCCGCGATATCCGACATGGAGGGACCGTCAAGAATGATGAAGCGCTCCGGATAACGCCGGCGGACCGATTCGATCAGGCGCCGCATCTTGAGCGAGGTAAAGTACTCAGCCGGAATCTCGCGTTTTCTGCCCGCCGCAATCACTCGGAACCGCGAGATGCCGACGGGGCGGATGATTGTGGACAGGTCGAGGTCCGGATTCTCCAGGTAGTCAGTCAGTCCCGGGGTCGATGGATCGTCCAGCAGTCGGTGAAGGGTGGGATTGCGGAGATTGCAGTCGACCACCAGCGCCGTGTTTCCCGCGTCGAAGGCAAATGCCGCGGCGAGATTTTGCGCGACGAAGCTGCTGCCGCTTCCCTTGCTCATGGCGCTCACCAGAATCACCCCGTTTAGTCCCTCTCCCTGCAGGATGATCTTGGTACGCAGGTCGCGAAACGCCTGAACCGCCGGATCGTCGACGAGTTCCGGCCGGATGATTCCATGCCGAGAGAGATCCTCCGCGTCCAGAAGAGGCCCTTCGTTCTGGTTCATCCGGGAAATGTCCTCGAGCCGGACGATCTCACCTCTCCGTTCCGGTATCAGGGCCGTCCCGGGTATGGGGGCCCAGTCCTCGGCGGGACCGGACCCCGCATCCGGTTGCTTGTGCCGTTCCCCGCGCGCCTTGTTGAGGGCCTTCTCGATCTTGCTCATTTCACAGTACCTGGGCCATTCGCAGCATGGAAAGGATCGCGCACACGGCCAGCGTCGCCACCAGTACCAGCTTCAGCACCGGGAGTTCTCCCCTCAGCTGCTTCAGTTCGTCCGGCGTCCAAAGATGAGGGATGGTCGCCAGGACCGGAACATTGTGCGTTTTCGGAATGATGTCTCCCACGCGGACTCGCGGGTCGAGTTGCATCCGTATATAGAGCAGTCCGAAAGGAACCAGCAGCCCGAGCGCAAACCCGCCGACCAGAAAGTGCCAGAATCGCGGCCCTTTGGGGGCTTGCGGTCGAGTCGCCGGTTCCTGAATGCTGAACGTCAATCCCTGGCGATCGTCGTCCAGACTCATCGAAACGCGCGCCCTTTCACGACGGCGCAGAAGATCCTGATAGATCTCGCGGTTGATCTGATTGTCGCGTGCCAGATCGGCCAGTCGCGCATCCCCGCTGCGCACGCCCTTGCCGCGCTGGGCCTCATCCCGGAGCAAGCGCTGCGACTCCGCGATACGCGCCTTGAGCGATTCAACCGTCACTTGGGATGCCGACAGTTCGCGGCGCAATTGCTGATAGATCGGACTATTCATCGCCGATTCGCTCATTTCCCCGCGGCCGGCACGTTCTCCCTGGCTGGGCCGTTGGCGCTCGGATTCAAGTGCTTTCGTCAAGTCCTGAATCTGCATCTTGATCTGAATGATGTCCGGATGAGTGTCGAGGTAGCTCAGCCGCATCGTATCGAGCTTCGCCTGCAAGTCTCCGATGCGAGCCCGCATCTGGCCCTCGCGCGTAATCCCCGCGGTAACGTCCGCTTCGCCGGACACCTGCCGCTCGAGAGAGGCGCGCCTGATCTCCGCTTCCCTCAGTTCCATGGTGGTAGTTTCAATGCGCGCGTTCAGCGCGGCCAGACGTGCGCTCAGCTCGACCTCGTTGACCGGGCGCGCGTCCACGTTCGATCCGCGCACCTGCCTGATTTCCTGTTCGCTCTGGGCAAGCTTCGCCTCGTATTCCCGGGCTTGCCTGTCGATGAACTCGTATGCGGCTCGGGTCTCGGCCGCCCTGGCGGCAACTCCTTCCTGAATGAAAAGCTCGGCGAATCTCTGCGTCACGCGAAACGCCCGGTCCGGATCGGTATCGCGGTATTCGATCTTGACGAGGTTCCTCCCGACGTTGGAGACGGTCGTGCGCCTTTTGATCTCTTCGATCAGGAACTCCTGCTCCACCGCGCTCGGGTTTCTGTCCGACCACCCCCCATGTTCCAGAATGCGGTCCATGATCCTGCGTCCGTAAATGAGCTCGCGCGCGTTCCTGGTCAAGTCGCTGACATCCGTCGCCACGGCCGCGCCCTGCATCAGAGGCTGGATGATGTTCCTGTCTTCCACGAGAATATTCGTCGATGCCGAATAGAATTTCGGCCACGTCAGTCCCAGCGTGAGGAGCACGGCGTTCACGAGAACGAAGATTCCCACGAACACGCGCCGTGAAATGAATGCCTCCCTGACGAGCGTCCTTACAATCTGTTCCGGATGTATCTGCATCTGCAATCCCCCGACTAGAACAGTCTCTCGGGAACCGCTATTACATCTCCCGGCGCGAGCAACAAATTGGTTTCAAGCTTGCCCTTGCGGAGTATGTCGCCCAGTTCGATCGGGAACACTTCGGTCTTGCTCTTGGTCTTGCGAAACAGCCGCGACCGATTGGGCGACGCGAAGTCAGTCAGGCCACCGGCTTCGAGTACCGCATCGAGAACCGTCATTCCCTGACGATGAGGTATCGAACGCGGGGTACGTACTGCGCCGGTCACACGCACACGCGTTAGGAATTCGTGTGATCGTAGTTCCGTAATGATCACGGCCACATTGGGTTCGCGAATATACTCGGAGAGCCGTTTTCTGATGGTTTCGGCAACCTCGCTCGGGGTTTGCCCCCCGGCTTGGACGTCGCCGATGATCGGCACCGAGATTTTTCCGTCTGGCCGCACCGGCGCGGTCACGGTCAACTCTGGATTGCGCCATACGGTCACCTGTACCCGATCGTCCACTCCAATGCGGTAGTCACCCTCGACTTCGGGTACCAGACTTGCGCCGGTGGTTTCCGCGGGATCTTCCAGACCTGCGCAAGCGACCAAATTCAGCGCCAACACAGGAATAACAATCCACTGCACTCGATTCATCTGTTCCTCGCCATGCCCTTATCTTTCAATCGGGCTCTTTCCGAGTCGACCCGGCGGCGCCGAGCCCTACTCGGAAGACTGCAATAATAATTGGGTTGCTCATGTTATTCCACGCGTTCAAGCACACCGAGCCATGTTTGACTATGAGACCTTGAGATAGCCCTAACGAGCACCCTTGCCGAACAGGACGACCTGCGCAGTTTGCAGAAGAATGACCAAATCGAGAAACAGGGAGTGATTCTTCACGTAGTAGAGATCGAATTGAAGCTTCTGCACGGCATCGTCAAGAGACGCTCCGTACGGATACCGAACCTGCGCCCACCCGGTGATCCCCGGCCTCACCGAGTGGCGGCTTCCATAAAAGGGCACTTTCCGGCTGAGATCCTGGACGAACGGCGGTCGCTCGGGACGAGGGCCGACGAAACTCATGTCGCCACGAAGGACGTTGATGAGCTGAGGCAGTTCGTCGATCCTCGTCAGCCTGAGGAATTTGCCTACCCGCGTAATGCGGTCGTCGTTCTTTTCCGCCCACCGCGCAACGCCGTCCTTCTCCGCGTCGATGCGCATACTGCGAAACTTCAGTATCTCGAACACCCTGCCCGACTCGCCTACTCGCGTCTGGCGATACAGAATCGGCCGGCCGCTCTCACGCCATATCGCGAGTGCCGCAAGCAGCATGAGCGGCAAGGTGGCGATGAGCATGGCGCAGCTCACACAGATATCGAACGCACGCTTCAGGAGCTTCCGAAAACCAGTCCTGGAAAACCCTTCAGAAAAGATCATCCAGCTCGCGCTCAATGAATTGATTTGAACGTAACCGGTCTCCCTTTCAAAGAAGGTCGGCAAGTCCACGATGCTGATCCCCTGGAGCTTGCACTCGAGGAGTTTCGACATCGGCAAATGCCCGTTGCGCCGGTCTCTCACACCCACGACGATCTCGTCGATTCTGTGCTGCTCGACGAGTTCACGCAGGGCGGTGCAGTCGCCGAGCAACTTCGACTTGTCCCGCCCAGGATGTTCATCCCCGCACAGTACGAAACCCACCAGGTCGAAACCTGCACTCGGGCCGAGCTTGCTTTGCAGCGCATCGACCCCGGCCGCCCGGGACCCGCTCCCGAGCACGAGGATGCGGCGCTTGAGCGCCTTGTGCCCCATGATCCGGAAGAAAACCACGCGCGCCAGAGCCGTGAGAACGAGGGAGAACAGAAAGGTCAAGATCAGGATGCCTCGACCCAGGAAACTTCCGGGGATGACGTAGAAGATGATGACGATCGCCAGAGCCCCGGCCGGAAAGCTCGCCAGGAAACGCACGTGGTATTCTCTGTCGTTCCTGTTCAGGGCCGAACCGTAGAGCCCAAACGCAGTCATCACCGCCAGCATCACAAACGCGTACAAGAGAGCGCGCGGGAACAGCGGGAACAATCCCTGCGACGAGCCGCTCGCCAAGGAGGAGGTCAAGTTGAGATCAAGGAAACGCAGGGTACCCGCGAGGTACACCGCGCCAACATGAATCGCAGCCTCGGCGAGCATCAGGAAGATGAGGGGAACCGAGACGTAGTGTCCAAAAAGGCGAACGCTCACGACACCCTCCCTACCTCACGCTGCCCCTTCACACTCTGCTCCCTGCGCCCGCGCATTTTTTTAGCGAGCCTTCGCCCGAGAATCCGGCCTGGCTTTTCTTTCGCTAGCCCCCGATCGATGCTAGGCGCGACAGGCTGCTTTCGCAATAGCTCCTTGGGCGGACTCGCGGTTGAATACGCGTTGTGGCCACTCACGTTCGTCGGTTGCCGCAGGCCTAGTTCGGTTCGCGGGCCCGCAGCGGCCGTGATTGCGGTGACGTCCACGGTCGGGAGGCCTCCTGGATTCGGGCGAATGCGCCGGGGAATTTGCTTCAGATCGACAGGCACCGGCAGGTTCATGGTTGGCCAAACAACAAGGGCAAATAACAGTGATGCCAGCAGCATGGATTGTGCCAATTCCAATTTGCGCAGCCCCCATCATCGACTTCCGCACCATGAGAAGGATTATGTTTTGGATTCAAGCTATTGCAGCAATCTCCCAGGAGCTCGAACAGAGATTCGGACGCCCGGGTTTGATGCGTTTTGCCCGCCTTAGCGTTCCGGGCGGGAATTTCCTTTCCCGCAGCGGATTTTTTGTCGCTTTTTCGGCGTTGAGTGGGAATACCAACAGGCTCGTGGCGGAGAGGGTGGGATTCGAACCCACGATACGCTTGCGCGTATTCCGGTTTTCGAGACCGGCACGTTCAACCGCTCCGTCACCTCTCCGGTCGGGCGGATTTTACCAGCGCCCGCGATCAGCGCGGCGGTTCGATCACCCTGATGTCGCCCATGTAGGGCTCGAGCGCCGTCGGAATGTCCACGCCGCCGTCGCTTCGCTGGTAGTTCTCCATGACGGCGATCAGCGTGCGCCCGACTGCGAGTCCTGAGCCGTTCAGCGTATGCACGAGCTCGGGCTTGCCCTTGTCGTTGCGGAAGCGCGCCTGCATGCGCCGCGCCTGGAACGCCTCGAAATTGCTGCAAGAAGAGATCTCCCGATACGCGTTCTGTCCCGGCAACCAGACTTCGATATCGTAGGTCTTTGCGGCGGCGAAACCCATGTCCCCCGTGCACAGCGTCACGACGCGGTAGGGCAGTTTCAGACGCTTGAGTATCTGTTCGGCGTGCCCGGTGAGGATCTCCAGCGCTTCGTACGACTTTTCCGGATGGACGATCTGTACCAGCTCCACCTTGTCGAACTGGTGGTTGCGGATCATGCCGCGCGTGTCCTTGCCATAGGAGCCGGCTTCGCTGCGGAAGCACGGCGAGTGACAGACGAACTTGAGCGGCAGCGATTCACGCGCGAGGATTTCGCCGCGCACGATGTTGGTCACCGGAACCTCGGCGGTGGGGATGAGGTAAAACTTGCCCTCGTCCCCGCGCGACACGGAGAAAAGGTCCGCCTCGAGCTTCGGCAGTTGGCCCGTGCCGCGCATACTGTCGGCGTTGACGAGATACGGCGCATAGACTTCGGTGTAACCGTGCTCCCGGGTGTGCACGTCGAGCATGAATTGGGCGATGGCGCGATGCAGTCGCGCAAGCTGCCCCGTCATCAACGCGAAGCGCGCGCCCGCGATCTTGCTGGCAGTCTCGAAGTCGAGCTGCTTCAGTGCCGCGCCGATATCGACGTGGTCCCTGGGCGTGAAGGTGAATTGTCGCGGCGCGCCGTCGCGCCGGACTTCCACATTGTCCGCGGCCGATTTTCCCACTGGCACCGACCCATGAGGGAGGTTCGGGATTCCATCGAGGTAGTCTTGGAGTTCTAGCCGGATCTTCTCCAGCCGCCGCTCGCTCTCGCCGAGAGTCGCGTTGGTTTGATTGCTGGCATCCAGCAGCGCCCCGACGTCCTGCCCCTTGGCCTTCGCCTGGCCTATTTCCCTGGCCAGCTGATTGCGCCGGGCCTGCGCCCCTTCGACGAGTGACTGCACTTCCCTTCGGGCAGCTTCGAGTTCCCGGAAGCGCTTGACATCGAGTTGGATGCCTCGCGATTCCAGGCGCTTCGCGAGCGCTTCGGCGTCGGCGCGAAGCATCTGAGGATCGAGCATGGGTGTCCCTATTTCTTGCTTTTTTCCGCCTGGTCCAGGCTGCGCAGGTGGGCGAGCTTTTCGGCGATCTTCGCCTCCAGCCCGCGGTCGGTCGGCTCGTACCACTTCACCTCGGGCATGTCCTCGGGGAAGTAATTCTCCCCCGCAGCGTAAGCGCCGGCCTCGTCGTGAGCATAGCGGTAGTCGCGGCCAAAACCGAGTTCTTTCAAGAGCTTGGTAGGCGCATTGCGCAGATGCACGGGCACCGGCCTTGATGCGTCCTGCGCCACGAAACCGTGCGCGCGATTATACGCGTCATACACGGCGTTCGACTTCGCTGCACAGGCGAGATAGATCGCCGCCTCGGCAAGCGCGAGCTCGCCCTCGGGACTCCCCAGGCGCTCGAAGGTCTCGCAGGCATCGAGCGCCACGCGGAGCGCGCGGGGATCGGCAAGTCCAATGTCCTCGACGGCCATCCTCACGAGGCGCCGCCCGACGTAGAGCGGGTCTGCGCCGCCGTCTAGCATGCGCACCAGCCAATACAGGGACGCGTCGGGGTTCGAGCCGCGCACCGACTTGTGGAGCGCCGAGATCTGGTCGTAAAAGGCATCGCCGCCCTTGTCGAAGCGGCGAAGATTGCGCGCGACCGTGTTCTGCACCCAGTCGCCGTCTATCCTCTTCGTCCCAGCCTGCGCCGCGGCCGTCTGGATCAATTCGAGCAAGTTGAGAAGGCGGCGCGCGTCGCCATCGGCCATACCGATCAGGCGCTCACGCGCATTCGCGTCGAACTCGAGACCCGGAAGCGCCTGCCGCGCCGCGCGGTCGAACAACTCTCCGAGCTCCGCCTCCGAAAGGCTCTCCAGTACATAGACGGATGCCCGCGACAGCAGCGCGCCGATCACCTCGAAGGACGGATTCTCGGTCGTCGCGCCTATGAAAGTGAGCAATCCCTGCTCGACGAAGGGCAGAAAGGCGTCCTGCTGCGCCTTGTTGAAGCGGTGAACTTCATCGACGAAAAGAATGGTGCGCTTTCCGGATGTCGCCAGCGCTTCCTCGGCTCGCCGCACCGCCTCCTTGATGTCCTTCACGCCGGAAAGAACCGCCGAAAGCGCAATGAACTGCGCGTCGAACGCGTGCGCCATCAAACGAGCCAGAGTCGTCTTGCCGACCCCGGGCGGCCCCCACAGAATCATCGAGTGAGGCTTGCGCGATTCGAACGCCAGGCGCAGCGGCTTGCCCGGCCCGACCAGGTGCTGCTGTCCCACGAATTCAGCCAGGGACCTGGGGCGCAGGGCCTCGGCGAGCGGCGGCACGGGCGCAGAACCTGGAAACAGATCGCTCATCCGCGTGCCGGGCGAGGCAACGCTACTTCACGTCGCCGATCACATCAGCTCCCTTGGGAGGTACGAAGCGAAACAGCGCGGGATCCAGCCTCGGGTTTCGCTGCAAAGATCCGAATCTGAGCACCGTCGTCTGCCCGAAACCGTCGAGCAGCTCCATGACTTCCAGGCCGGACGCCCCAAAGCCCATGCGAATCCTCTCGAAACCGCCTTCCTTGTCGCGAGGCGTAGCTTCGAGCCATTCAAGGCCGCCTTTTGCTCCCTGGTCGGAGAGGTGGAACGCGCGCATCGCTTCGTTGTTTCCGGCAAGCAGGGCCGCAGGCGTGGAGCCGAGCGCCTGGTCGAGTTTCTTGACCGTAACCTGCTTCAGATCCTCGTCATAGATCCACACCCTGGATCCATCGCCCACGATGAGCTGGGCGTAGGGCTTGACGTAGGTCCATCGGAACTTTCCCGGCCGCGAGAATGCGAGCACGCCGCGCGACTCCTGCAGCAGCTTGCGGTTGCGATCGTAGATCTTCTGTTCGAATGCGCCTCTCGCCGTGAGCGTCTGGTCGATGAATTCAGAGAAGCGCTCGAGACTCCCCGATAAGGCTGGAATCGGCAGCGCAAGAAACGCTCCGAGGGCCGCGATGTGCAAGCGGGAGACCATCAGAACCTTACTCGGCCTTCGCGGGTACCAGCACTTCGCGATTACCGTTCGACTGCATTGAAGACACGAGCCCCGCCTGCTCCATCTGCTCGATGAGGCGCGCCGCGCGGTTGTAGCCGATGCGCAGGTGCCGTTGAACCAGGGAAATCGACGGGCGCCGGGTCCGCAACACGATCTCGACGGCTTGATCGTATAGCGGGTCGTTTTCGCCGCTCGGCTCGCCCAACGCCGGCTCGCTTCCCTCGGCTTCCCCGCCTTCGAGCAGCCCTTCGACGTATTCGGGCCGGCCCAGCGATTTCAGATAGTCGACGACCTTGTGCACTTCCTGGTCGGCGACGTAAGCGCCGTGCACGCGCTGCGACATTCCGCTACCGGGGGGCAGATAGAGCATGTCGCCCTGGCCGATCAGCGACTCGGCGCCTTGCTGGTCGAGGATCGTGCGTGAGTCCACCTTGCTCGAAACCTGGAATGCGATGCGCGTCGGAATGTTCGCCTTGATCAGCCCCGTGATCACGTCCACTGACGGGCGCTGAGTCGCGAGGATCAGGTGCACCCCTGCGGCGCGCGCTTTCTGGGCGAGGCGCGCGATCAGCTCCTCGACCTTCCTGCCCGACACCATCATCAGATCGGCAAGCTCGTCGATGACCACAACGATGCACGGGAGCTTTTCAAGAGGCTGCGGATCGCCCGAGTCGAGCGTATCCGGGTCCATCAATGCAGTGCCCGCCTTTTCGGCGTCGGCCACCTTGTGGTTGTAGCCGGAGAGATTGCGCACGCCGATCCAGCTCATGAGCCGGTAGCGCCGCTCCACCTCGCCCATGCACCAGGTTAGGGCGTTTGCCGCATGCCGCATGTCGGTGACGACCGGCGCGAGCAAGTGCGGAATGTCCTGGTAGGCGGAGAGCTCCAGCATCTTGGGATCGACCAGGATGAGCCGCACGTCGCGCGGTTCGGACTTGTAGAGGATCGACAGGATCATCGCGTTCAAGGCGACCGACTTTCCCGAACCGGTGGTGCCCGCGACCAGCAGGTGCGGCATCTTGGCCAGGTCGACGACCACCGGGTTTCCCGCGATATCCTTGCCGAGCGCGAGCGTAAGGGGTGCGTGCATCTCGTGGTAAGCGCGCGAGCTGACGATCTCCGAAAGGCGCACGATCTGGCGATGTGGGTTGGGGATCTCCAGTCCCATGCACGATTTCCCCGGGATGGTTTCCACCACGCGGATGCTGTACACGGACAACGCGCGCGCGAGATCCCTCACGAGGTTGACCACCTGGCTGCCCTTCACGCCTACGGCCGGCTCGACCTCGTAGCGCGTGATCACCGGCCCCGGGTAGGCCGCGAGCACCCTCACCTGAACACCGAAGTCGCCGAGTTTCTTTTCGATCAACCGCGACGTGTATTCGAGAGTTTCGGGCGACAGGATCTCGACGTCGCCCGAGGCCTCATCGAGGAGCTTGATCGGGGGCAGAGGCGTGTCGGGCAGTTCCCGGAAAAGCGGCTCCTGTCTCTCTTTCTGCACTCTGGCCGACTTCTGGATCTCGACCACCGGGGCTTCGATCCGGATCGGCCCGCGCTCATCGATGAGGAACTCGCGTTTTTCCCCCACCACGGCGTCGCGCTTTCCCGCGGCGATCGCCCCGGCCTTGCGGTCCTGCCAGTTCTGCAACATCTCAACTGCCCTAAGGTAGGACCATTCCAGCACCGCTCCTGCCTTCTCCATGACGGTGAGCCACGAAATCCCGGTGAACAAGGACAGCGCGATCAGGCAGAGCGTGAATAGGATCAGTGTCGCGCCAGTGAAGCCGAACGCCGCCTGAAGCACCTTGGCCACCTCGACCCCGACCAGCCCTCCAGCCCCGGCGGTATCCGGAAGCGAGACCCTGAGCGAGTACAGTCGCAGAGCTTCGATCCCGCTCGATGCGAGCAGCAGCACGCCAAACCCGATCATTGCGACGGCGAGCGACCTCCGATCGCCGATCAAGCCGCGGTCCAAACCCCGGAAGGTCCATATGGCAGCCATCACAAGGAGCACGACCCACCACCAGGCCGAGACGCCGAACCAAGAAAGCAGGGCATCCGCCGTCCAGGCTCCTACCTTCCCGCCGAGGTTGCGAATTTCCCGCCCTGCAACGCTGTGAGACCAGCCCGGGTCCGCCCGGTTGAAGGTCGTCAGGACGAGGGAGAGATAGAACGCCGCTCCCGACCAGGACGAACAACCTCGACTCGCGCAAGAGCGCGGCGACCTTGCCGGGAAGGGGTGCCTGATCCTGTTTCAACTTAAGGGAACATGAGGGGAACGACCCTCATTCGTAACCGGTTCTCAGTCGATCGCCAGGATGTTGTCCTTGAGGAAGATCGAACCGCCGCGCACTTCGATCGAGCCCGCAGCCTGAAGGTCCTTCATGACGCGGCTGACCATCTCGCGCGAGGCGCCGATCATCTTGGCGATGTCCTGTTTCGCGAGCTTCTTGGTCACGACCTTCTGGCCGTCCACGACCTCCGACATTTCGAGCAGCAGGCGCGCGACCCGGCCGTAGACGTCCATCAGCGCGAGGCTGCCGATCTTCTGGTCCGCCTCGCGCAGGCGCTTGACCAGCCCGCGCATGACGGTCATGGCCATCTCGAAGTTGTCCTGAAGGCATTTCTTGAAGTCGCGCTTGGAAAGCGCAAGCAGTTCGCAAGGCTCGATCGAGACAACGCTCGCCGAGCGCGGATGATCGTCGATGAGGCCCATCTCGCCGAAGAACTCGTTCGGGCCAAGGATCGCAAGAATGACCTCGCGCCCCTCGTCATCGCTGATCATCACCTTGAGCCGGCCCGCGATGATGACGTAGAGCGAATCGGTCACATCGCCCGCGGCAATGATGGCGGTGCCGCGGGAAATTCGCTTGCGGCTGACCGCGCTGGTGAGCACAGCCAGCTGACTCTCGGGCAACACCGCAAAAAGCGGGACGTTACGCAGCAACAGCATCGACACGTTTGCCGGGGCCGCCATCTTTTCTCCTAGCAGGGGCCGTACATTTCGCGACTATCTTAGCAGACTCGCGCCCCCCTTCCCGAGGGCGACCGGCGGGACGGCAACCTCCCCGCGCTATAATTGATTGGGACACCGCATTGATTTGGCGCATTCTCGTCCCAACAAAGCCGATATGTCAAAGAAAACCCGGCACTCTCGCCTTCTGATACTCGGATCAGGCCCGGCCGGATACACGGCCGCGGTCTATGCTGCGCGAGCGAATCTTAGACCTCTCGTCATCACCGGACTTGCTCCGGGCGGCCAACTGATGACTACGACCGACGTCGACAACTGGCCCGCGGACAGCAAGGGTGTGCAGGGCCCCGAACTGATGGAGCGGTTCCAGAAGCACGCCGAGCGCTTCGAGACCGAGATCGTCTTCGATCACATCCAGGTCGCGCACCTGCGGGAACGGCCGATCCGGCTCGAGGGCGACGCGGCGGACTACACCTGCGACGCGCTCATCATCGCTACCGGAGCCTCCGCCCGGTACCTAGGCCTCGAATCGGAGACGAAGTTCATGGGGAAAGGGGTCTCTGCATGCGCCACCTGCGACGGGTTCTTTTACAAGGGTCAGGACGTCGCCGTCGTCGGTGGAGGGAACACCGCGGTGGAAGAGGCGCTCTACCTGTCGAACATAGCGCAAAATGTGACCGTGATCCATCGCCGGGACAAATTCCGTGCAGAGAAGATCCTCCAGAACAAGCTGCTCGAGAGAGGCAACGTCACCCTGCGCTGGAACCACGTGCTTGACGAAGTGCTTGGCGATTCCAAGGGGGTGAACGGCATTCGCATCAAGGATGTCCGCACGAACGCGGTGCAGGAACTCGCCGTTCAGGGATTGTTCATCGCCGTGGGCCATACTCCGAATACCGCCATCTTCGAAGGCGAGCTCGAGATGAAGGGCGGATACATCGTCACCCGGGGCGGCAGCGATGGCAATGCCAGCGCGACCAGCGTCCCGGGCGTGTTCGCTGCGGGGGACGTTCAGGACCATGTCTACCGCCAGGCGGTGACCAGCGCCGGAAGCGGCTGCATCGCGGCGCTCGACGCAGAGAAGTACCTCGACAACCTGCGCTAGGCTGTCGGTGAAGAAGGGCCTTCCCGAGGACGATGCAGCACTGTTTCGCGAGGCAGTCCGGGGCGCGACCCCGCTCGAATCGCCGCCCCGGAAACCACCTGGACCGAACTTGCCGCCGCCGATCCCCGTTCAGTCGCTGCTCGACGCGCACGCCGCTCTCGCCGAGAGCCTGAACGGACCTGTCTCACTGGACCAGGTCGTCGAGACCGGCGAGGAACTCCTCTTCCTTCGCGATGGCTTGGGACGCGACGTGCTGCGCAAGCTGAGACGCGGGCACTGGGTGGTGCAGGACGCCGTCGACTTGCACGGCCTGAACCGGGAGCAGGCCCGCTCGCAGCTTGCCGAATTTCTCGGTGTCTGCCTCAAGCGCGGACTGCGCTGCGTGCGCGTGATCCACGGAAAGGGCCTGCGCTCCCCGAAGCGCGAGCCGGTGCTCAAGGGAAAGGTGCGGCAGTGGCTCGTTCAGCGGGACGAGGTGCTCGCCTTCTGCCAGGCGCCCGCATCAATGGGCGGAAGCGGCGCGCTTCTGGTATTGCTGGGCGCCGGAACGAGGGGTTAGGAGGTCGAAA
Organism: uncultured beta proteobacterium; assembly: GCA_963699535.1. Classification (GTDB taxonomy): domain Bacteria; phylum Pseudomonadota; class Gammaproteobacteria; order Burkholderiales; family SG8-39; genus VBDM01. Next base: position 57,622 of record CAVOUJ010000021.1, read on the forward strand.
TTCCCGGCAGCAGCCGGGGACGGAGCTCTAGACCGCGGCTTCGTTGGTCTCGCCGGTCCTGATCCGCACCACCTGCTCGACCGAAGTGACGAAGATCTTGCCGTCGCCAATCTTGCCCGTGCGCGCGGCCTTGACGATGGCCTCGATGGCTCCCTCGAGCATTTTTTCGGTCACGACGACCTCGATCTTCACCTTGGGCAGGAAGTCGACGACATACTCGGCGCCGCGGTAGAGCTCTGTGTGCCCCTTCTGCCGGCCGAAGCCCTTGACCTCGGTGACCGTAAGTCCCGTCACTCCGACCTCGGCGAGAGCCTCGCGCACTTCGTCCAGCTTGAAGGGCTTCACGACAGCTTCAATTTTCTTCATTTCCATTCTCCCGCGTTGACTTCGGCGCCAGTATAACAAAGCCCGCCCGGCGGGCTATTCGTAGGGCTCCCGATAACGCGACGTGATCGGATAGCGCCAATCCTTGCCGAAGCCCCGGTGCGTGATGCGGATGCCGATCGGAGCCTGTCGCCGCTTGTACTCGCTGCGGTGGATCATCTCGACCACGCGCTTCACGTCGGCCGAGCTGAATCCCTGCGCCACGATCTCCGAAGGACTCATGTCGTTCTCCATGTACTCCGAGATAATGGGGTCCAGGACCTCGTAGGGAGGCAGCGTGTCCTGGTCGGTCTGATTGGGTCTCAGCTCGGCGGAGGGAGGCCGGGTCAATATGCGCTCCGGGATGACCGGCTTGCGGCCGTTGCGATACCTGCACAGCCGGTAAACCAGGGTCTTCAGGATGTCCTTGATCACCGCGAATCCCCCGGCCATGTCCCCGTAGAGCGTGGCGTAGCCGACGGCCATCTCCGACTTGTTGCCGGTGGTCAGAACGATCGCGCCGAACTTGTTCGACAAGGCCATCAGCAGAGTGCCGCGAATCCGGGCCTGGAGATTCTCCTCGGTGGCGTCCGGAGGAAGGCCGGCGAATTCCCCGGCGAGCGACGACAGGAACGCCTCGAACACGGGCCGGATGGAGATCTCGTCGTAGCGCACACCGAGATTGCGCACGAGCGCGCGCGAGTCTTCCAGGCTGGCGTCCGAGGTAAATTGCGAAGGCATCATCACCGCGCGCACACGCTCCGGCCCCAGCGCGTCGCAGGCGATGCACAGGGTCAGGGCCGAATCGACGCCGCCGGAGAGGCCGATGAGCGCCCCTGGGAATCCGTTCTTCCCGACATAGTCGCGCACTCCGAGGCACAGAGCCTTATACACTTCGGCCTCGAGCGATTCTTCGGTCGCCACGTCTCCCCGCTGCGGCTCGCCGTCAGTGACCGTCACGAACCCCAGCGACTCCTCGAAGGTCGGCAGCTGGCAGGCGACTTTCCCGCCCCGGTCGAGCGCGAACGAAGCACCGTCGAAAACGAGCTCGTCCTGGCCGCCCACCATGTTGACGTAGACCAGCGCCATGCCCGTCTCCAGCACCCGCTCGCGCATCACGTCGTGACGGGACTGCTGTTTGCGCATGTGATAGGGCGACGCGTTGAGCACCAGCAGAACCTGTGCGCCCGCCTCCCGCGCGGCCCGCGGCGCTTCGGCGTCCCAGGCATCGGCGCAGATGTTGATGCCGACGCTGACCTTGTCGCGCGGCCGGATCGTGAGCGGCCCCTGGGATCCCCAGGTATCCTCGCAGATGTTCACACCGAAGCGTGTCTCCCTGACATTGAATACGCAGGGAGAATCCCCGGGCTCGAAGTAGCGCTCCTCGTCGAACACGGTGTAGTTCGGCAGCGCGTACTTGTGGTATGTCGCGAGGATTCGCCCGTCGCTTATGACCGACGCCGAGTTGTGGCGTTTCCCCTCGGACTGATGCGGGTGCCCGACGACGAGCGTGATACCTTCCACTTTGCGCGCCAGGTCTTCCAGGGCGGTACTGCAGTCGCGGTAAAAGCCGTCGCGCAGCAGCAGATCTTCCGGGGGATATCCGCACAATGCGAGCTCCGGAGTAAGCATCAAGCTTGCCCCGGCGGCGCGCGCCCGCGCGCAGTAGTCGAGGATCTTGGCCACGTTGCCGGAGAGGTCGCCCACAGTACAATTGATCTGGGCAATGGCAATCTTGACGATGCTCGCCATGCGGCAAGTCTACCATCGTGTCGGTCACGACCGTGTTCACTCGCCCGAGCGGATCGGCGTCTTGGCCTTCCCTATCGCATGAAGGAAGACACCCCCACGATCAAACTCGTCGAAACGCTCGCGGACGTCGAGCCGCAGGCGTGGAACGCGCTCGTCGGGGAGCATCCCTGCCTGCGTCACGAGTTTCTCCATGCTCTTCACGAGACCGGGTGCGCGTGTGTACGCACGGGATGGAAGCCACGGTACCTCACCCTGTGGCAGGGAACGTCGCTCGTCGGGGCAATGCCGCTCTATTTCAAGTCGCATTCCTACGGAGAATACGTATTCGACTGGGCATGGGCCGACGCCTATCACCGCCACGGGCTTTCCTACTATCCCAAGCTGCTCGGCGCGATCCCGTTTTCGCCGGTCACGGGGCCGCGCCTGCTCGCGCGCGACGGGCCCACCCGCGCGCTTCTCCTTCGCACCGCGCTGCAGGCCGCGGGCGAGGTCTCTTCGCTGCACGTGCTGTTCCCGACGGAGCCCGAAGCGCGGGAAATGGAGGCGGCGGGGATGATGCTTCGCCGCTCGGTCCAGTTTCACTGGGAAAACCCCGGTTACGGGAGTTTCGACGAATTCCTCTCGCATCTGGCTTCTGCGAAGCGCAAGAAGATCCGCCAGGAGCGCCGCCGGGTGCACGAAGCGGGGATCACGCCTGCGCCGCCTGACGGGCACAGATATCCGCGAAGAGCACTGGAGATTCTTCGTTCGCTGCTACAACGGCACCTACCTCGCACACCACTCGACGCCCTACCTCAACCTCGCCTTCTTTCGGCGACTCGGCCAAGTCCTTCCGGAGTCCGTGCTCCTGGTGCTGGCCGAGCGCGACGGCGCGCCGATCGCGAGCGCCCTCAACATCTTTTCACCGACGACGCTGTACGGACGGTATTGGGGAGCGGTCGCGCAGGTCCCGATGCTGCATTTCGAGGTCTGCTACTACCAGGCGATCGAGTTCTGCATCGAGAGCGGTATCAAGATCTTCGAGGGAGGCGCGCAGGGCGAGCACAAGCTCGCCCGCGGATTCATGCCGACCCAGACCTGGTCTGCCCACTGGCTGCAGCATCCGGAATTCTCGGACGCCGTGGAGCGGTTTCTTGCGCAGGAGACTCGGGGGATCGAACGCTACGTGGACGAGCTGAACGAGCACAGCCCGTTTCGGCGCACGTAGAAGCGTGCGCTCTACTTGTTCTTCACTAAACCGCCAAGGAGCGCAGCAACCTGGCGCGGGGCCCGTTGCGGCGGCGCCTGACGAGGCGCGGCCGGTGCCTCGGCTGGCATGTAGGGAGCGCTGAAGATCGGGTCGGCGTTCTTCGCTTCCTGCCTTGCGTGGGTCAGGCGGTCCTGCTCCCCGTGCCGTGGCCTCCGCTCTCGCGGTCCCCCACCCCGGCGATTCGATGCCGTCCCAATGATCGAAGAAGCCACGCGGACGTCGGGCTCGAACCCGGGAACGATTTTTCTGGGAATGTTGAGCCGAGCCAGTTTCTCGATGGCTTCGAGCCGCTCGTGTTCCTCGGAGCAGACGAGTGATATCGCCTCGCCACTCGCTCCCGCGCGGCCGGTGCGGCCGATGCGATGCACGTAGTCCTCAGGCGTGCCGGGCAACTCGAAATTGACCACGTAAGGCAAATCCTCGATGTCGAGGCCGCGCGCCGCGACGTCGGTGGCCACCAGCACTCCGACCCTTCCCGACTTGAAATCGTCGAGCGCCTGAAGCCGCTCGGGCTGGCTCTTGTCGCCGTGAATGGCGGCCGCGTGGATACCATCGCGGTTGAGCTGATAAGCGAGGCGATTGGCGCCGATGCGGGTCGAGGTGAAAACCAGGACCTGGCTGAGCGCGCGCGATTGGATCAGGTAGCCGAGCAGTTCGCGCTTGCGCTCGCGCCGAACCGGATGCACGACGTGGGTCACTGAATCCGCGGCGGCGTTGTTCCGCGCGACTTGCACCAGCACCGGATCGTGAAGGAACGAATCGGCCAGGGTGCGGATCTCCCCGGTCAGGGTCGCCGAAAACAGCAGGTTCTGGCGCCGCTTCGGCAGAAGGGACATGATCCGGCGCACGTCCGGGATGAAGCCCATGTCGAGCATGCGGTCGGCCTCGTCGAGCACGAAGGCCTCGACTTGCTGCAGGTTCACGGTCTTCTGCTGGACGTGGTCGAGCAGCCGCCCGGGCGTCGCCACCAGAAACTCGACGCCCTGGCGCAGCGCCGCGGTCTGCGGCTTCATGTCGACTCCCCCGAACACGACGGTGCTGCGCAAGGCGACGTACTTGCCGTAGGTGCGAACGCTTTCCTCGATCTGCGCCGCAAGCTCGCGCGTGGGCGTCAGGATCAGCGCGCGAACCGGATGCCGGGCAGGCGAAGCGCTTGTATTGGCGTGCCGCGCGAGCCGTGCAGGAGCGGCAGCGTGAATCCGGCGGTCTTGCCGGTGCCGGTCTGGGCGGCGCCCATGACGTCGCGCCCCTCGAGCACCAGCGGAATCGCCTGCGCCTGAATCGGCGTGGGCTCGGTGTAGCCCTGCTCCGCGACCGCCTTCAGCAGTTCCGGCAACAGCCCCAGTTCGGCAAAACTCGTGGCTCGGGCTGAAGATGCTTCAGTCAGTGGAGGAATACGAGCTGGACAGGACGGATGACAATCGGCGCGCATTATAGCACCCCGTGACGCGCGAGCGCCCACGCGACATGCTCGCGCACCAGCGCCGAGCGGTCTCGCGCGCGCGAACGCAGCGCCGCGACGACGCGCTCGTCTTTGGGAGCGTTGCCGAGTCCCACGGCGAGATTGCGCAGCCAGCGCTCGTAGCCGATCCTCAGGATCGCGCTCCCGGACATGCGCTTGCAGAACTCGCTTTCCGTCCACGCGAAAAGCTCCACGAGCTCGGCGCAATCCAGGCCGTTACGCACGCGAAAATCCGCTTCCGGCGTGAACTGCGCGTAGCGGTTCCATGGGCAGACGAGCTGGCAGTCGTCGCAGCCGAAGACGCGATTGCCGATGAGCGGCCTCAGCTCGACCGGAATGCTGCCCTTCAATTCGATGGTGAGGTAGGAAATGCAGCGCCTGGCATCCAGGACATAGGGAGCGACGATCGCGCGAGTCGGGCAGACGTCGAGGCATTTGGCGCAGCTCCCGCAGTGCTCGGCCGCTGGCGCATCCACGGGAAGCGGAAGATCCGTGTAGATCTCTCCCAGAAAGAAAAACGATCCCGCCTCGCGCGCGATCAGCAGCGTGTGCTTGCCCCGCCAGCCGAGCCCCGCCTTGCGCGCCAGCTCCACTTCCATCACCGGCGCCGAATCCGTGAACACGCGGTAGCCGAACTCTCCGATCTCCGCCGCAATCTTTTGGGCAAGCCGCCCGAGGCGGCCGCGCAGGACCTTGTGATAGTCGCGACCGAGCGCATAGCGGGCGACGAACGCCCTGCTGCCGTCGGCGAGAACGCCACCGCTCTCGGCCGCGCGGGGGCGATAGTCCATGCGCGCAGAGATCACGCGCAGCGTCCCGGGAACGAGCGACTCCGGGCGCGTCCTTTTGGCGCCATGCTTTCGCATATAATCGAGTTCGCCCGCGAAGCCGCTTGCGAGCCATTCTTCCAGGCGCAGCTCCGCCGCCGCGAGGTCGGTGTCGGCGATTCCGACCGACTGGAAACCGAGTTCCCGGCCCCAGGCTTTGATCGCCGCTGCGAGCATCACCGTGTCGGTGAGCGGTGCCGATCCCACCCGACGAATCGCGTTCACGTGACTCATCTTTCCGATCATATCCAGCTGCAGCCGCCGGTGCACCACACCGCGTCGCTCCCCGACGAGGCCGCGACCGCCCTCCTCGGGGGGCAGCTGGCCGCCTGCATCGTTCCCGGCCTGCGAATCTACCTGCGGGGGGAACTCGGCAGCGGAAAAACGACCCTGGTTCGCGGCTTGCTTCGCGCCCTGGGGGTCAGGGAGAACGTGAAGAGCCCGAGCTACACCCTGGTTGAACTTTACGTAGTTTCTAGATTACACTTGTACCACTTTGATTTTTATCGGTTCATTGATTCAAATGAATTCGCCGATGCGGGGTTCGCCGAGTACTTTGACGGTGAAGGAGTCTGCCTGGTCGAATGGCCGGAGCGGACGGGAGCGGTGCTCCCCCGGCCGGACTTGGACATCCGCTTGTCTCATGCCGCCGAGGGACGCGAGGTTCACCTTACCGCCCACAGCCAAGCGGGGGCGCGGTGCCTAAAGGGAATCCCCGGCGGCTGAGCGCGCGCTCGCGGGCCTTGCTGCAGCCGGCGTTCCTTGCGCTGGCCGCCCTCGCCTTGTCCGGGCCCGTCACGGGCGCCGAATCCGTGCGGGCAGCCCGCGTGTGGCCGGCCCAGGACTACACGCGCGTAACGCTCGAGTCGACCGAACCCCTCAAGCACAGCCTGCTGGTGTTGAAGAATCCCGACCGGCTCGCCCTCGACCTCACCGACGTCGACCTCGCCAGCGTGCAGCAGGGACTCGACGGAAAGATCGTTCCGGCCGATCCGCATATCGCGGGCTTGCGCGTGGGGCAATTCAGGCCCGGCGTCGTGCGCGTCGTACTCGACCTGAAGACCGAAGCCAAGCCGCAGATATTCACGCTCCCGCCGATCGGCTACTACGGGCACCGTCTCGTCCTGGATATCTACCCGACCGAACCGCCGGACCCGATCCTCGCGCTGCTGCGCGAACAGCAGGCGGCGCAGTCCCACGGGAAATCTCAGACCGAAGCGTCGCCCGAGACGCCTGGAACCGAACCGAACAGGAAGGCGCCGAAGCGCTCCCGCGAAGCTTCGAGCACCCCAAGGCGCTTCGTCACCATCGTCATCGATCCCGGGCACGGCGGGGAGGATCCGGGCGCACGCGGGCGTCGCGGCACCTACGAGAAGAAAGTCACCCTGATCATATCGCGGAAACTCAAGGCTCTGATCGACGCTGAGCCCGACATGCGCGCGCTGCTCACCCGGGACGGCGATTTTTTTGTCAAGCTGGACGATCGCGTGGAAAAGGCGCGCCGAGTGCAGGCGGATCTGTTCGTGTCGATCCACGCCGATGCCGTGAGGAAGGCCAATGTTCGGGGATCGTCGGTGTTCGCGCTTTCTGAGCGCGCGACCAGCCGGACGGCGCAGTTGGTGGCGGATCGCGAGAACACCGCTGACATGATCGGCGGCGTCAGTCTCGAGGGTAAGGATCGCCACCTCAAGATGACCCTTGCCGACCTGAGCCTGACCACGCAAATCAGCGACAGCCTCAAGCTCGGCAGGGCCGTGCTGGGCGAGCTCGGGGGAGTGAACCCGCTGCACAAGCAAGACGTCGAGCAAGCCGGATTCGCCGTGTTAAAGGCGCCCGACATCCCCTCGATCCTCGTCGAAACCGCCTTTATCAGCAATCCGGACGAAGAGCGGCGGCTGAACGATGCCGCCTACCAGGAGAAGGTCGCACGGGCGATTCTGCGCGGCATCAAGAGCTATATCGCGAAGAATCCCCCAGTTTCCCGCTCGACGCTCGCCGCCCTCCCCTGACCTCGTCCATCGTCAGGCTCCCGCATTGTTCAGGCGATGCCTCGCGTACTCGAACGCGAGCGGCATGAGCGATAGGACGATGATGCCGAGGATGACCCAGCTCAGGTTCTGCTTGACCCAAGGCACGTTGCCGAACCAATAGCCCGCATAGACGAGCGACAGCACCCAGGCGAGCGCGCCTGCCACGTTGTACGCGGTGAAACGCAGGTAGGTCATGCGCGCGATTCCGGCAACGAACGGGGCGAAAGTCCTCAATATCGGCACGAACCGGGTGATGACGATGGTCTTGCCGCCGTGCTTCTCGTAGAAGGTGTGGGCGCGGTCAAGTGCCTTGCGGTTGAAAAACCGGGACTGCTCCCAGTGGAAGACTTTCGGCCCGAGGAAATGCCCGACCGAGTAGTTCACCGTGTTGCCGAGCACCGCGGCGGCGATCAACATCATGGCCAGCAGGTGCACGTCCATCCCGCCGGCTGCGGCGAGCGCCCCGGCGACGAAAAGCAGCGAGTCACCGGGAAGAAACGGGGTGACGACGAGGCCGGTCTCGCAAAAAATGATCGTGAAAAGGAGGAGATAGATCCAGGCTCCGTATTGCTGGAGCAGGTTAGCAAGGTGCCGGTCGAGATGGACGAGCAGGTCCCAGGCGAACAGGAGGATGTCCACCGCCGCATTCTACCGCGTCATATAATTTGCCCCTTCCAGGAATCGACCGGACGCAGAAGCGCGCCGGTCATTCCGGGATTGACAGTCCAGCACCCATGCCTTCAATCCGCCCGCTGCCCGAGACCCTGATCAGTCAGATCGCGGCGGGCGAAGTGGTCGATCGACCCGCGTCCGTCCTGAAGGAACTGCTCGAGAACAGCCTCGACGCCGGGGCAAGCGACATCGACGTTTCGCTGGCGAACGGGGGTATCAAGCAGATCCGCGTCGCGGACAACGGCTCGGGCATCGAGCACGACGATCTGACAATGGCGTTCGCGCGGCACGCGACCAGCAAGATCGCCTCGCTCGAGGATCTGGAACAGGTCCGCACGCTGGGGTTCCGCGGCGAGGCGCTGGCGAGCATCGCCTCGGTCGCGCGCGTCGCCGTGCGCAGCCGGGCCGCCGGCGCGGCGCGCGCCTTCGGCGTCAGCGCCGAAGGCGGTAGCATGGGCCCCGTTCAGCCAGTCGCGCACCCCTTCGGAACGACGGTCGAGGTCGACGATCTCTATTACAACACTCCCGCGCGCCGCAAGTTCCTGAAGAGCGACGCTACCGAATTCGCGCATTGCGAGGATGTCTTCATTCGCATGGCGCTGTCGCACCCCGAAATCACCTTTACCCTGAGGCACAACGGCCGCGTTGTCGCGCGCCTTGCGTCTGCCACTCCGGCGCAGAGGATAGCGGCTGCTCTCGGTACGGACTTCTCCGGGTCGATGCGGCCGATTGAGGCAAACGGCAGCGCCTTGACGCTTGCCGGTTTCGCCGGATCGCCGGCGTACACCCGGGCCACACGCGACGCGCAGTTCGTGTACGTGAACGGCCGATTCGTGCGAGACAGAGTGCTTGCACACGCGCTGCGCAACGCCTACCGGGATGTGCTGCACGGCGAGCGCCACCCCGCCTACGTCCTCTTCCTCGAGATCGATCCGCGCAGCGTGGACATGAACGTTCATCCTGCGAAGACCGAGATCCGCTTTCGCGAGGCGCGGGCGGTGCATCAGTTCGTGTTTCACGCCGTAGCGAAGAGCCTCTCAGGCACGGCCGCCGAGGCTCCGCCTGCCGTCGCGGCTCCGGTTGCCGTCGGCTATTCGATCCGGCCCAGAGCGGGGCAGGCCACGCTCGGTCTCGCGCAGCCTGTCGCGAGCTATTCGGCGATGTTCGCCGACCGGGGCACAGGCTCCGAGTCAGCTCCAGCAGAGGTAGCGGCGAAGGAGACAGAGCCGGGCGAAGCGCCGCCCCTCGGTTTCGCCCTCGCGCAACTGCACGGCATCTATATTCTCGCGCAGAACCGGGACGGTCTGATCCTCGTCGACATGCACGCCGCCCACGAGCGCATCCTCTACGAAAAGCTCAAGGCAGCGCTCGACTCGCGCGCGATGAACACGCAGAAGCTTCTCATCCCCTCGACTTTTCATGCCGACCGGCTGGACATCGCCACGGTCGAGGAGCACGGCCCAGCATTGAACCTGCTTGGATTCGACGTAGCGGCGATATCGCCGTTCGCGCTGGCCGTGCGGGCAGTCCCGTCGATGCTCGCCGACGCCGATGCGGCGGAACTCGTGCGGGGGATCCTGCGCGATTTGCGCCAGTACGGAGCGAGCCGGGTGTTCACCGAGCGCCGCGACGAGCTGCTCGGAACCATGGCCTGCCACGGCGCGGTGCGCGCCAACCGCGCGCTGACGATTCACGAGATGAATGCATTGCTCCGCGAGATGGAGGAAACCGAGCGTTCCGGCCAGTGCAACCATGGTCGCCCGACCTGGTACCAGATGAGCCTTCAGGACCTCGACAAGCTGTTCCTGCGTGGCCGCTGATCCCGCCGCGATCCTGCTCATCGGCCCGACGGCCAGCGGCAAGAGCGCGCTGGCGATGGCGCTTGCGAATCGTTTCCCCGTCGAGATCATCAGCGTCGATTCGGCGCAGGTCTACCGCGGAATGAACATCGGCACGGCCAAGCCGAGCGCCGCCGAGCGCGCGGCAGTTCCGCACCATCTCATCGACATCATCGACCCGACCGAGACCTATTCCGCCGCGCGGTTCCGCAGCGATGCCGTCGGGCTGATGCAGGAAATCACCGCGCGAGGCCGCACGCCGCTCCTGGTCGGCGGCACCATGCTCTACTTCAAGGCGCTGCGAGAAGGACTCTCGGAACTACCGCAATCCGACGCATCCGTGCGCGCGCAAATCGACGCCGAAGCCGCCGAGCGCGGCTGGCCGGCACTGCATGCGGAGCTCGCGAAGATCGATGCTAAAACCGCGGCGAGACTCAAGCCTACCGACTCGCAACGCATCCAGCGCGCCCTCGAAGTATTTCGACTCAGCGGCAAGCCGATGTCGGCCCTGCTCTCACGCAAGAAACAGGAGAGGCCACCTTTTCGCCTGATCGAGATCGGACTCTCGCCAGTCGATCGCAGCGAGCTGCACCAGCGTATCGAGGCACGCTTCGACGCAATGCTGAAGGACGGGCTGGTCGAGGAGCTGCGATCGCTGCGAAAGCGCTACGCGCTGCGCGCGGGATTGCCTTCGATGCGCTGCGTCGGCTATCGGCAGGCCTGGCAGTTTCTCGAGGGAGAAATCAATCGGGACGAACTGCGCAACCGCGGGATATTTGCGACGCGCCAGCTCGCGAAACGCCAGCTCACCTGGCTGCGCGCGACCCCCGCAAAAACCTTCGACAGCCTTGTCCCGGGCCTGATTCCTGTGATGACAGCGTTCGTCGAGCGGGAGCTTGTCTAGGCGCCCCAGGGACGGATGGCTTCCTTGAGCTTCTTGTAGCCTTCGATGTAGCGCGGACGCTTGGCGCCGTAGATCTTGTCGAAGGTGGCGAGCTGCGCGTCGAGCCATTGCGCGAGCTGCTTGTTGCCCGGGGTTGGCCGCCTTGTAGGCTTCGTTGATCAGCACGAAGTGGATGCGCGGGTCGTAGGGCTGTTTCTCGCCGCCCACGGTCTCGTCGCCCTTGAGCAGGCGCAGCAGCATCGCATCGGCCGAGCCGAGCGTCTGTTCGTAGATCGGCGCGCCGTGGACACGGTACATGACGCTCGTCATGTCCTTGCCGTTGGTCATCGTAAAACCCATCTCCTTCCAGAGCGTCTTCATGTCGACCTTGGCGCCGGCACTGTCGAGCACGATCTGGCCCCAGTCGCGCAGCACGTCGGGCGCGTCGGCCATCAGGTCGGTGAGCCGGTCGCCGTCCAGATCCGTGGCATACAGGATGCAGGGGCGCTGACGGATCATGTCGTGCAGGAGCAGGCCGAAGTTGGTGTCGGAGATGTGCTCGTAGACGTCCCCGCCCCAGCTCTCCATGCCGGCCTTGAAGTCCTCGGGCAGGAGCGCCACGATCGCGTCCACGTTCGCGCGGTGCTCCTCGTAGGCGTCCACCGTGTACTGGCGCTTCAACTTGAACTTCGTGCCCTGCAGAAGCCAGCGAAAGATGCCGGCATTGACCGCGTCTTCCTGCGCCTGGGTGGGCTTGGTCGCGACGCGGCCGATCTGCCCGGTCTCGTGCACCATCTTGAGAAAGAGTCGCGCGGCGTAGGCCATGCGCACGCCCGGGGTGTTCATCTCGGAGTGGATGACGCCGGTCTTGGGATCGACGCTGAACTTCTTCTTGTCCTGCGAGTACGGCAGGCCGGGCATGAAGCGGACGCTGGTGATGCCGCCGTACGGGCGCACGTTGCAGTAGACGCCCGCGGCCGTGCGCAGCGGCGCATTGGCCGACTTGCCGTTCACGACGACTTTCTTGCCGCCCTCGTTCACCATGAAGTCGCCCGCGGTGGACCACTTGAGCGCGGTGGTGTCGAGCTTGCCGAACCACTCGAGGGAAACCAGCTTCGTGTCGTGGCGGAACTGCGCCATCATCGGCACGCCGAGGAACGGAAGCCCCAGCACGTCGAGCGCCATGAGCGTGCCGTTCAGGGCGAACATGTCGGTAAAGGCGTGGGCCACGGGCTTGACGCCCCCGGCGGGGTTACCCGCCTTCCCAGATGATCGCGTCGGGATACCCGGCCGGCTTGACGGCGGAGCGCTTGTAGATGCTGTCGAGCAGCTTGAAGAGATCGCCCTTCTGCTCTTCCTGGGCGATTTTCAGCAAGTCGAGTTGTTGTGCCATGAACGTAAGACCTCGGAGAGAATTCCCATTACACCATCAGCGGCACGATCAAGAGCGCCACGATGTTGATGATCTTGATGAGCGGATTGACCGCCGGGCCCGCCGTGTCCTTGTAGGGATCGCCCACCGTGTCCCCGGTGACCGCGGCCTTGTGCGCTTCCGAGCCCTTGCCGCCGTGATGGCCATCCTCGATGTACTTCTTGGCGTTGTCCCAGGCGCCGCCGCCCGTGGTCATCGAGATCGCGACGAAGAGCCCGGTGACGATGGTGCCCATCAGCACGCCGCCCAGCGCCTGCGGCCCGAGCGCGAGGCCGACCACGATCGGGACCAGCACCGGCAGCAGCGACGGGATCATCATCTCCTTGATCGCGGCGCGCGTGAGCATGTCCACCGCGACGCCGTATTCGGGCTTCGCCTTCCCTTCCATGATGCCGGCAATCTCCTTGAATTGGCGCCGCACCTCGATCACCACCGAACCGGCGGCGCGCCCCACCGCCTCCATCGCCATCGCGCCGAAAAGATACGGCACCATGCCGCCGATGAAGAGGCCGATGATCACCATGTGGTTGGACAGATCGAAGGAAACGACCTTGCCCGCGCCTTCGAGGGCGTGCGTGTAGTCGGCGAAGAGCACCAGCGCCGCAAGTCCCGCCGAGCCGATGGCGTAGCCCTTGGTCACCGCCTTGGTGGTGTTCCCCACCGCGTCCAGCGGATCGGTGATGGCGCGCACCGAGTCGGGCAGGTCGGCCATCTCGGCGATCCCGCCGGCGTTGTCGGTGATCGGCCCGTAGGCGTCGAGCGCGACGATGATGCCTGCCATCGAAAGCATCGAGGTCGCGGCGATGGCGATGCCGTAGAGGCCGGCGAGCGCATACGACAGAAAGATCGCGACGCACACCGACAGCACCGGCCAGGCCGTGGCGCGCATCGACACGCCCAGGCCGGCGATGATGTTGGTGCCGTGCCCGGTGGTCGAGGCCTCCGCGATGTGCCGCACCGGGTTGTACTGCGTACCGGTGTAGTACTCGGTGATCCACACCAGGAACCCGGTGAGCGCGAGACCGACCACCGCGGCGCCGTACAGGTGCCAGACCGTGATCAGTTTGCTGCCGCCGGCGACGTCGAAGGGGACGACCTTGAGAATATCCCCCATCATGATCTGGGTGATCGGATAGAAGGCGATCAGCGCGAGGCCCCCGGCCCAGATGAGCGCCCCGGTACAGCGCCGCCATGACGTTCTTGTCGCCCGCCTTGCGTCTTGACGAACCAGACTGCCGATGATCGAGGCGATGATGGCGAAGCCGCCGATCACCAGCGGATAGATCACCGCCGCGGGGCTCTCCGTCTTCACCACCAGCGCGGAAAGAATCATCGTGGCGATGATGGTCACCGCATAGGTCTCGAACAGGTCCGCGGCCATGCCGGCGCAGTCGCCGACGTTGTCACCGACGTTGTCGGCGATCACCGCGGGATTGCGTGGATCGTCCTCAGGGATACCCGCCTCGACCTTGCCCACGAGGTCAGCGCCCACGTCCGCGCCCTTGGTGAAAATGCCTCCGCCGAGCCGCGCGAAGATCGAAATCAGCGACCCGCCGAACCCCAGGCCGATGAGGGGCTTGAGGATGTGATCGAGCGCGCCCTTGTCCGGCGCATTGGAATACAGGAACGCGAAATAACCCGCCACGCCGAGCAGTCCCAGCCCGACGACGAGCAAACCGGTGATGGCTCCGCCCTTGAAGGCGACGTTGAGGGCCTGCTGCAGGCCGGTGCGCGCGGCTTCCGCGGTGCGCACGTTGGCGCGCACAGAGATGTGCATGCCGATGATGCCCGACAGCCCCGAGAACAGCGCACCGATCGCGAAGCCCCAGGCGGTGGCCCAGCCGAGCTTCGGGATGAAGCCGATGACGAGGAACAGCACCACACCCACGATGGCGATGGTCGTGTACTGGCGCTTGAGGTAGGCGATGGCGCCTTCGCGCACTGCCGCCGAAATCTCCTGCATGCGCGCGTTGCCCGCGGGGAGCGACACGATCCACCTCGATTGCAGAAGGCCGTAGATGATCGCGACGAGGGCGCAAGCGATGGCGAACCAGAGACCTCCGAGCATAGATTTTTCCTCCGATGTAGGCCCTTGTCCCGGGCTTCGAGTCTACGAAATGCGGCCTGTGAAAAGCGTCGACGAAAGGCGCGAGATTATAACAGCAAGAAACCCGGCTCTAGACCTTGAAGGCGGGGAGTTTCTTGGGGACCGGCGCGTTTTTCAGCTTCACGTAGTCGGGCAGCCCGTTCCTGAAGGGCGGCGGCGCTTCGCCCTGGATCAAGGGCGAAAGATATGCACGGCACTTCGCGGTGATGTGGAACCCGTCTTCAGTGATGAAATCGCGCGGCATCATCTTTTCCTTGTTGGCGACGTCGGCGAGATTGGCGACACCGATGCGCCACCGATAGGGCTTGGACGAAACACGCTCGATGATCGGCATCACGGCATTCCTGCCCGCGATCGCGAGTTTCACCGCCGCCGCGCCAAGCTTGTAGGACTGCTCCACGTCCACCTTCGAGGCGATGTGCCGGGCCGCGCGCTGCAGGTAATCGGCAAGCGCCCAGTGGTACTTGTAGCCGAGGCGATCCTTGACGAGCTTGGCGATGATTTCGCCGGCGCCGCCCAATTGCGAATGGCCGAAGGCGTCCTTCAGCCCCGTCTCTGAGAGGAACTTCCCCTCCCTATTGCGCAATCCCTCCGATACGGCGATTGCGCAGTAGCCGTCGTGTTCCACGATCTGCCTGACCCGCGCCAGAAACTTGTCCTCGTCGAACTGGATCTCGGGGAAAAGAAGAATCTGCGGGGCGTCGCCCGCGCGCTCGGCGGCAAGCCCGCAGGCGGCCGTAATCCATCCGGCGTGCCGCCCCATGACTTCCATTACGAAGACCCGCGTCGAGGTCTTCGCCATGGACGCGACGTCGAACCCTGCTTCGCGGATCGAGGTCGCGACATATTTTGCGACCGAGCCGAAGCCGGGACAGTTGTCGGTGATCGCGAGATCGTTGTCCACCGTCTTCGGGATTCCGACGCAAACCAGCGGGTAGCCCAGCTTCGCGCCGACCTGCGAGATCTTCCAGGCGGTGTCCGCGGAATCATTGCCGCCGTTGTAGAAGAAGTAGCCGATGTCGTGGGCGCGAAACACCTCGATCAGCCGCTCGTAGTGCGCCCGGTTCTCCTCGATGCCCTTCAGCTTGTAGCGGCACGAGCCGAACGCGCCGCCGGGCGTGGTCTTGAGCCTCGAGATGGCCGACGCGGGCTCGCGGCTCGTGTCGATCAGGTCCTCGGTGAGCGCGCCTATGATTCCATCGCGCCCGGCGTACACCTTGCCGATGCGGTTCCGGTGTCTGCGTGCGGTCTCGATCACTCCGGCGGCGCTTGCGTTGATGACGGCGGTCACTCCGCCCGACTGTGCGTAGAAGGCATTTCTTGGTTTCATGGTGCGAAAGCTACTTGAGTGCGGCGAAGATCCGCTCGCGGATTTCCGCGACCGAACCCACACCGGAAATCTTCCGGTACTTCGGGGCGCGCGCGTCGCCCTCCGCGGCCCAGCTTGAATAGTAGTCGATGAGGGGCCGGGTCTGCTGCCGATAGACGTCGAGACGCTTCCTGACCGTTTCTTCCTTGTCGTCGTCGCGCTGGATCAGGGGTTCGCCCGTCACATCGTCCCGGCCCGCCACCCTGGGCGGATTGAACTTGAGATGATAGTTGCGTCCCGAGGCCGGATGCACGCGGCGCCCGCTCAGACGCTGGATGATCTCCTCCTTGTCAACTTCGATTTCGACGACGAAATCCAGATCGACTCCCGATTTGCGCATCGCTTCCGCCTGAGGGATGGTGCGCGGAAAACCGTCGAAGAGGTAGCCGTTCCTGCAGTCGGGCTGCTCGAGGCGTTCCTTGACCAGCCTGACGATGATGTCGTCGGAAACGAGCTGACCGGCGTCCATCACCTTCTTCGCCGCGATGCCGACCGGCGTCCCGGCCTTGACCGCGGCGCGCAGCATGTCCCCCGTCGATATCTGCGGAATATGGAAATGCTCCCTGACGAAATTCGCCTGGGTGCCTTTGCCGGCCCCCGGCGGTCCCAAGAGGATAAGCCTCACCGTGCTCCCTGGCGCCTTTTCCCTGCCCGGAGCATCCCAGACGCTCCGGGGCGAAGTTACCTTTAATGGTGCAGCCGGTCAAACGCCGCCTGCACGCGCTTCAGATCCTCGGCGGTGTCAACGCCCGGCAGCGGAGCGTCCTGTCGTATCGCGACCGCGATGGCGTATCCGTGCCAGAGAGCGCGCAGTTGCTCGAGCGCTTCGAATTCTTCGAGCGGCGAGCGCTCGAGCCGGGGATAGGCGATCAGGAATTCCGCGTGATAGGCGTAGACGCCGATGTGCCGGTAGCAGGGAAGTCCCTCCGGCAGCGCCGGCTTCGAACCCGCCATGACAGGCCGCGAGGGATCGTACGAGCGTGCGAACGCGTCGCGCGCAAAGGGAACCGGCGCGCGACTGAAATACCGCGCCAGGCCGGCGCGATCGAGAACGACCTTGACGACGTTGGGGTTGAAAAGCTCCGCCGCTTCCCGTATGGGGTGACACGCGGTGGCCATCGCCGCCTCCGGCGTCTCCGCGAGCAGCGTCGCGACGGCACGGATCAGGCCGGGCTCGACGAGCGGTTCGTCGCCCTGGACGTTGACGACGACGGTCCCGGCCGCGAGGGACAGGCGTTCAGCGACTTCGGCGATCCTATCGGTGCCGGTAGGGTGATCGGCGCGCGTCATTACCGCGTGAAACCCGTGCTGCTCGGCCGCCTTCGCAATGTCCCTGTGGTCGGTGGCGACGTATACCTGCCGAGCGCCGCTTTCTCGCGCGCGCTCGGCGACGCGCACGACCATGGGCTTGCCTGCCAGGTCGGCGAGCGCTTTCCCGGGAAGTCGGGTGGACGCAAACCGCGCCGGGATTATGGCGACGAAAGACACTCTCGCAGGTCTAGCTGTCCAGGATGCGAGCGCGCTTCATTCAGTCGTTTACTTCCTCGTCCGGCGAAAGCTTTCTTGCCTCGTCCTCGAGCATGACCGGGATGTCGTCCCGGATCGGAAACGCGAGGCGGTCAGCCTTGCAGACAAGCTCGCCCTGCGCTTTGCGATAGACCAGCGGCCCCTTGCAGATCGGACAGACGAGAATGTCAAGCAGGCGGGCGTCCATGAATGCGCCTCAGAATGAGATCCAAGAGAACGGGATCGGGTTCGGCGTCCACGCGCACTGCAATCAGGTCGCGCCTGCCGAAGCGGCGACATTTTACCGCATCCTTTTCGGTCATCAGCACCCAATCGCAGTCGGCGAACTCGAGATCCAAAGGCCTGAAAGGGTGATGATCGGGAAAGGGATGCGCGGTGAAACTCAGGCCGAGGCGCGCGAGCTCCGCGAAGAACCGTTGGGGATTCCCCGTTCCGGCGACCGCGTGCAGCCTCCTCCCCGACAGCTCGCTTATCGCCACGCCTTCTGTATTCTCGCCAATCCGGTAGAAGCCCGCCGGCTCGAGCCGCATGCGAAACGCGCCGGGTTTCTCTTTGGCGCCGTTGACGACTGTCGCGTCCACCCGGCGGTTCGCCGGCTCGCGCAAGGGTCCCGCCGGAAGCATCAAACCGTTGCCAAGACCGCGCTCATCCTCGACGGCAATCTCGAAATCGCGATGCAGCCGATAGTGCTGGAGCCCGTCGTCGCAAACGATCACATCGCAATCGCTGCGGGCTGCGAGCAGAGCGCGGCCGGCGGAAGCACGATCGGCCCCGATCCACACCGGGCAACCGGAGCGCTCGGCAAGCAGCAAGGGTTCATCGCCGACCTGCACCGGGTCGTCTCCCACGCTCACCCCGCGTGGCCCGGAATGCGTTCCCCGGTATCCCCGGCAGAGGATCCCGGGATGTCGCCCCTTGCCGCGCAGAGCCTGCGACAGCGCGAGGACAAGAGGTGTCTTTCCTGTGCCGCCCACGGTGAGATTTCCTACGACGATTACCGGAACCGGAAGGCGAGCGGAGCGAAGCACCCCGCGCCTGTAGAGAAGCAGCCGAAGCGCGACCAGAAGGCGAAAAACCAGACAGGCCGGATACAACAGGATCGACACTGCGCTCAGCCGGTACCAGTGGCGCTCGGCGAAGCTCATCGGGAGGCGCGCGGCCGCCGCGCTAATTCGTCGCCTGCTCCACGGCAAACACGACCTGGCCGAAACCCGCCTGGCGCGATGCATCCATGACCCGGATCACCGACTGATGGGTGGCATTGTTGTCGGCGTTGATGACGACGACCGGGTCTTTCATGCCGGCCCCTGCAAGACGCAGATCTTCAGCCAGGCCCTGGACGTTCCGGAACTGGATCGGCTTGCGCTGCAGCAGGTACTGCCCGCTTGCGCTGACCACCACGTTGATTTCGTTGGACCGCTCCGGCGGTTTCTGCGCGTCGGCGCGCGGCAGGTTGACCTGAAGCTCGGAGAACTTGGAGTAGGTGGTCGTAAGCATCAGGAAAATGATGATCACCAGCAAGACGTCGATCATGGGAATGAGGTTGATCTCCGGATCTTCCTTCCGGCTGCGGGCGAACTTCATGCCTGGACGTGCGGCGGAGGCTCAAAGTCGAAGCGCTCGCCGTGGACCACGTCCACCAGCCTCGCCGCCTGCTGCTCCATGTCGGCCACGAAGGTCTCGACCCTGCCGCGAAAGTGCCGGAAAAAGATCATCGCCGGAATGGCGATCACCAGTCCGAACCCGGTGTTGTACAGCGCCACCGAGATGCCGTGGGCGAGATCGTGGGGATTGGATCCGGCGGGCGTCTGCGAGCCGAAGATCTCGATCATGCCCACCACCGTGCCAAAGAGGCCCCACAGCGGGCTGACCGTGGCGATCGTCCCCAGCGTCGTCAGGAAGCGCTCGAGTTCGAGGGTCACGGCGCGGCCCGCCTCTTCGATTGCATCCTTCATCACGTAGCGGGGGCTCTTGTGGTTGCGAAGGCCCGAGGCGAGCACCTGACCGAGCGGCGAGTCCTGGGAAAGCTTCTCCAGCATATCCTCGCTCACGCCTTGCCGCCGGTACGCGGTGACGACCTTCTCGAGCAGGTCGCTCGGAACGATCTTCTCCCTGCGCAGGATGATGAATCGATCGATGACGAGTGCTACGGCGATGACGGAGGCGACGAGAAGAAAGTAGATCGGCCAGCCTGCGGCCTGAATGATGGAAAACAACCACGTCCCCCGGGTGTTGCAAAAAACGCTGCCCACTTTAGCCTGCGACCGGCGATTCGGCAAGGCGAAATATTTCAAGAAGAAGGGCTGGCTTGCATTGAGATTCGAAGCGGAACTTCTTCGCTCGTTTAGCGACGAGGCGAGCTATCTTGCCGCCAAATCTTTATCCACAAATTGTGTGGATAAGGTTGTGCATAGGAGCAGGAAAGCGGTCGTAAGTGAATCGCGCGAAAGGATTTTTCGGCTCGTGATGAAAACTTGAACGATTGCTTTTCCGTCTATTCCTCAATGAGTTACGCGCTGTACTTCGGTTCTTACATGACGCGTACATAGACAGGGGGCTCGCGAAGCCTCCATTGTGGATAGGTTACAATCGGCGCATGCCCGGAGAACAAGGACTGGCGCGGGTTTCCGCGCCCTCCCCCGCGGGAATTCTCACCGTTTCAGCCCTCACTCGAAGCGTCCGGGACCTGATCGAGCATCGCTATCCATTGCTTTGGGTCGGTGGCGAGCTCTCCAATTTCACTCTGGCCAAGTCCGGACACGCCTACTTTGTCCTGAAGGACGAGCACGCCCAAGTGCGCTGCGTCATGTTCCGGCAGCGCGCCCAGCAGCTTCAATGGCAGCCCCGGGACGGCATGCAAATCGAGGCTCAGGCCCTTGTGACGCTGTACGAGCCGCGCGGCGACTTCCAGCTCAATGTCGAAACCATGCGGCGTGCGGGCCTCGGCGCCCTGTTCGAGGCTTTCGTGAAGCTTCGCGAGAAGCTCGAGAAGGAAGGCCTGTTCGCCTCTGAAAGCAAGCGGCCGCTGCCGCGCTTTCCGCGCACCATAGGGGTGATCACATCGCGGGAAGCTGCCGCGCTGCAGGACGTTCTCACCACGCTCGCAAGGCGCAACTCTTCTGTCACGGTCGTCGTCTACCCGGTGAAAGTCCAGGGCGAGGACGCGGCCGAGAGAATCACCGCGGCCCTCGAGATCGCCGGCCGGCGCCGCGAGTGCGACGTGCTGCTCCTGGTGCGCGGCGGAGGAAGCATCGAGGACTTGTGGGCGTTCAACGAGGAAATCGTGGCACGTGCCCTCCGCGCATGCCCGATTCCGGTCGTCACCGGCATCGGCCACGAGACCGATTTCACCATTGCCGACTTCGCCGCCGATCAGCGTGCCCCGACCCCGACCGCCGCGGCCGAGCTGGTCAGCCCGGAGCGCGCCCTCCTGCTCGATGCCGTAGCCACGCTGGCGAATCGCCTGGTCACGAACACACGGCACGATATCGAGGCTCGGATGCTGCACATCGACCACCTTGCACGCCGGCTGGTCCACCCCGGCGTGCGGTTGCAGGCGCAGGGCGAACTGCTCGTCCAGTTGCGGGTGAGGCTGGGACGGGCTGTGGCCCGGGTCATTGCAGAGAGACAATGGCGCATCACCGTGCTTCTGCAGGCCAGCCGATCTTGGCTGCCCAATATCCACGAGCTCGCGGCAATCTCAGGGCAGTTGGCAGCGCGACTGCACTCGGCGACGCGTGCCGCGTTGGAACGCGCAGCGTCGGCCTGCGAACGCCTGAGCGCCAATCTTTCGCACCTGGGTCCGATGGCGGTGCTCGAACGCGGCTACAGTGTCGTTCGCGACGCTTCCGGCCAGATCGTGCGGCGCGGCGCAAACCTGAGTCCCGGCGACCTCCTCGACATCACGTTTGCCGAGGGTGGCGCCGATGCACGCGTCGAGCGCACGCGGTCGAAACCTTGACGGACGCCGGAAGGGTTTCCGCGCTGTGCTGGATCGCCGGCATCCCGGCAGCCGCGCTGGTCACAATATTGGTGCTGCTCGCGGAAAGCGCCCGCTCTGCGGGCCAGCACATGACAGGAGACCTGCTCTCCGTTGCCCAGTTCCTCGTCTACTTCGCCTGGTTCAGACTTGCCTGGCGTGCCTCCCACAACATGCCGGACTCCACCTGGAGGCCGGTGGCCCGCGGCGCGCTCGCGGCCGGCCTGGTGCTTTCAGCGATGCTCTAGAAGCCGGCGGACAGCTTGCAATCAGGCTCCCTTTGGACAGAGAATACGCGGGCTCTGATCAACGGGAGAACGACCATGAAGAATCCGCTTGATTCACTCTGGGGGACGATCATTTCCGGATTGGTCCTCACCGTCATCCTGCACTACGCAGTCAAGTACTACCTGGGGAGCTGACCATGGACTGGGTACCCGCGATCTCGCGCTGGATCCACCTCCTTGCCGGAGTGATGTGGATCGGCCTCCTGTATTACTTCAACTTCGTCAATGTGGCCGCGGCGAAGGCGGCGGCGGCCGACGGCACTGCCGCCGGGATCTCGAAGCATGTCATGCCGCGAGCGCTGCTCTACTTCCGCTGGGCCGCCGTGGTCACCTGGCTGGCGGGCGCGGCGCTCCTGGGTGCCAATTTCGGTGCGGCGTTCCTGCTGCAGAAATCGCACGTCGCGATCGGGATCGGCGCCTGGCTCGGCACGATCATGCTGCTCAACGTCTGGGGCCTGATCTGGCCCAATCAGAAGAGGATCCTCGGCATGGTCCCCGCCACCGACGAGGAAAAGAACAAGGCGCGGCGCGTCGCTTTCCTCGCCTCGCGTACCAACACGGCGCTCTCGATCCCGATGCTCTATTTCATGGCCGCCGGGGCGCACTCGGCGCTGTTCTTCCGCTAGCCTGCTCGATCGAGAGAAAACGGGGTGGCGCGAGCCACCCTTTTTTTTGCCCGCGTACTCAACGCGCGGCGGGAGCGCTCTTGGGTCCGACGATACTCACGCCCGCCTTGATGCCCCTTCGCGGAGAACCAGCCGCGGGACATTTCCAGCGCGAACTTGGCGGGCGCCGCCGCGCAGTGCGGAGTTTCCGTCTGAGGCTGCATGTCCGAGATGCTGACGATCTTTCCCTCTTCGTCCATGAAAGCCACTGACAGCGGGACCAAGGTGTTCTTCATCCACATGCATTGAACTTCGGCCCGGGGGAACACGAAGAGCATGCCCTCATTGGGGCCGAGCGATCGTCGGTACATGAGCCCCTGGGCGCGCGTCTCGAACGTATGCGCGACTTCGGCGCGAATGAGGTGAATCCCGGCGGAAAGCTCCATCGTCGGCATCTGGGCGAGCGCAAGATTCGCGAACCACGCACCCGCGACGACGGCAGCCCTCCAAAACCGCTTGGTCATGCCTGGGACTATATCGGAGATAAAAAAAGGCAGGGGGAAGCCCTGCCTTGGTCCAGCCGGATCGCAGCTTACTTCTTTTCGTCCTTCTTGGCGGCTTTCTTGTCGTCCTTCTTCGGGGCCTTTTTGGCGGCCTTCTTGTCGCCCTTCTTGGCGTCCTTCTTCATTTCATCCTTCTTTTCCATCGGCTGGGCGCCCGCGTGGGACGCGGCCAGAGCCACGCCACTCGAAACCGCAAACACGGCGGCTACCAGGATGGAGATCAGCTTCTTCATGTGTTCCTCTCTTCGAAGTTAAGGATCAAACAAACTGCAACCAGTTCTTGACGAACCAGTCCCTCCAACAACGCCTACCGGGCCCGTGGGTTGACACGCCACGGCGGCACAATCCTGTCACGAGGGGCGAGGGAAGGCACGCTGGGGAGAATTTCCGGGCTAAAGGGGCCCCGGACCTCGGGCGTCCGAGACCCGAATTCGAACGGGACCTGAAGCGTCGGGCGGCGCCGCCGCCCAAGCGAGTCGCGAGCCCTCAGCTCGCGGACTGGATGTTCGAAGCTTGCTTGCCCTTCGGGCCCTGCGTGACTTCGAACTGGACCTTCTGTCCTTCCTTGAGCGTCTTGAAACCGCTCATCTGAATCGCGGAGAAGTGGGCGAACAAATCCTCGCCACCGTCATCCGGGGTTATGAAGCCATAACCCTTGGCATCGTTGAACCACTTAACCGTACCTGTTGGCATAGACCCTTCCTGAATTTTTCAAACCGAGAAACACTCCAACTATGCCTGTACTTCAACGCAGCAGAGGGATTTGACGCCTGCAAACCGCATGGAGGACAAACACAGGGAAGCCTTTTACGCGCTTTGCACAACGTCGTCAAGTGCCCCGAAGTGCGTCAACCCCTTGTTCTGCCGAGACGTTTGAGCTTGCAAGACGAGCCCGCGGCAATTACATTGTGAACGGAGCCCAGGCGTGAATGGAGACACAGACGGCTGACAGGACGCAACATGAACTGGCGGCTCTTCACCTCGACCCCTTGTTTGACGAGGTGGTTCTTGTGGAATAAGTTGTAAGCGTATGGCAACCCGCATGCGAGAAGGCACCTTGCTCGAGGTCAAGAAGGCCAAGCTCAAGCCTCCCCCTCTGTTCAAGGTGATCCTGCTGAACGACGACTACACCCCCATGGAATTCGTCGTCATCGTGCTGCAGAAATTCTTTTCCATGACCCGGGAGAAGGCCACGCAGGTCATGCTCAAGGTCCACCGCGAAGGAATGGGCATCTGCGGAACATACCCGAAGGACGTCGCGACGACCAAGGTCGAGCAGGTCGTGGGCTACGCCCGCAGGAACCAGCATCCGCTACAATGTGTCATGGAGCCTTGTTGATCGCAGAGGACCCTGGATACAGATGATCGCTCAGGAACTCGAAGTCAGTCTCCACATGGCGTTCGTGGAGGCCCGCCAGAAGCGGCACGAATTCATCACCGTCGAGCACTTGCTGCTCGCGCTGCTGGACAACCCGACAGCCGCCGAGGTATTGCGCGCCTGCGCCGCAAACCTCGATGAGCTGAGAAAGGCGCTCGCGGACTTCATCTCGGCGCACACGCCCACCGTCGCGGGCACCGAAGAGATCGACACCCAGCCGACGCTCGGCTTCCAGCGCGTCATCCAGCGCGCGATCCTGCACGTGCAGTCCTCGGGAAAGAAGGAAGTGACCGGCGCGAATGTCCTGGTCGCGATTTTCGGCGAGAAGGACTCGCACGCGGTGTATTTCCTGCACCAGCAGGGCGTAACGCGGCTGGATGTCGTCAATTACATCTCGCACGGAATCACCAAGACGTCGGCGTCGAAGGAGGCCAAAGCGGCCGGCGAAGCCGAGCAGGAAGCCACCGAGGAGCAGCAGTCCGGCGGAGCGCTCGAAACCTACACGCTCAACCTGAACGCGCAGGCTCTGGTGGGCAAGATCGACCCGCTCATCGGCCGCGAGCGCGAGATCGAGCGCGTCATCCAGACCTTGTGCCGCCGGCGCAAGAACAACCCCCTGCTCGTGGGCGAAGCCGGCGTCGGGAAGACCGCTATCGCGGAGGGGCTTGCGCGGCGCATCGTCGAGGGCCAGGTGCCCGAGATCCTCACGCGCTGCCAGGTGTACATGCTCGACATGGGCGCGCTGCTCGCCGGGACCAAGTACCGCGGCGACTTCGAGCAGCGGTTGAAGGCGGTGCTCAAGCAGCTGATCGACAACCCGAACGCCATTCTCTTTGTCGACGAGATCCACACGCTGATCGGCGCGGGCGCGGCGTCAGGCGGGACGCTGGACGCTTCGAACCTCCTGAAGCCCGCGCTGTCCTCCGGTGCGCTGAAATGCATAGGCGCGACGACCTACAACGAGTACCGCGGGGTCTTCGAGAAGGATCACGCGCTGTCGCGGCGCTTCCAGAAGATCGACGTCCTCGAGCCCTCGATCGAGGAAACCGTCGCGATCCTGCGCGGGCTGAAGTCCCGCTTCGAGGCGCACCACGGGATCAAGTACAGCGGCAATGCACTCACGAGCGCCGCCGAGCTCTCTGCCCGCTACATCAACGACCGGCACCTGCCCGACAAGGCGATCGACGTGATCGACGAGGCGGGCGCCGCGCAGAAGATACTGCCCAAGTCCAAGCAGAAGAAGGTCGTCGGCAAGACCGAAATCGAGGAGATCATCGCCAAGATCGCGCGCATCCCGCCCGCTTCGGTGTCGCAGGACGACCGTGCCGCCCTCAAGAACCTCGACCGGGACTTGAAGGCCGTGGTGTTCGGACAGCACCAGGCGATCGACGCGCTGGTATCGGCGATCCGAACCGCGCGCTCGGGTCTTGCCAATCCGCAAAAGCCGATCGGCTGCTTCCTTTTTTCCGGGCCTACCGGCGTCGGCAAGACCGAGGTCGCCCGCCAGCTCGCCTACTGCATGGGAATCGAGCTGCACCGCTTCGACATGTCGGAATACATGGAGCGGCACGCCGTTTCGCGCCTGATCGGCGCGCCTCCCGGATACGTGGGCTTCGACCAGGGCGGCCTGCTCACGGAGGCCGTTACCAAGAAGCCCTACGCGGTGCTCCTGCTCGACGAGATCGAGAAGGCGCACCCGGACATCTTCAACATCCTGCTCCAGGTGATGGATCACGGGACCCTCACCGACAACAACGGCAGGAAAGCCGATTTCAGGAACATCATCGTCGTCATGACGACCAACGCCGGCGCCGAGGCGCTGAACCGGCCGGTCATGGGCTTCACCGCCAAGAAGGAGCCGGGTGACGAGGGCGTTGAGATCAAGCGGCTGTTTTCTCCGGAATTCAGGAACCGGCTCGACGCGACCATCTCGTTCAAGTCGCTCGACCACGACATCATCCTTCGCGTGGTGGACAAGTTCCTCATGCAGCTCGAGGCGCAGCTCCACGAGAAGAAGGTCGAAGCGATTTTCACCGAGGCCCTGCGCGAGTACCTCGCCAAGCACGGCTTCGATCCGCTGATGGGCGCACGGCCGATGTCGCGGCTGATCCAGGACACGATACGCCGCGCGCTGGCGGACGAGCTGCTCTTCGGCAAGCTTGCCAACGGCGGCAAGGTCACGGTGGACATCGACGAGAGCGGCAAGATTGCGCTCAAGTTCTCCGAAGAGAAGGTACCCGAGCCAGCGCCGGAAGCCTAGAGAAGCAACGGCGGGCGCGTTTCGTTTCATCGCCGCACACCTCCGCCCCTTGACAGTCCATCGGGTCGGACGGAAACTCGGACCCGAAAGAAAAACACCCGGAGGAGGCTCCATGAGTCGAGCATTGATCGCTGTCGCGTTGGTCACAGGCGCGGCCGCCGCCTCGCCCGTTTCGGCACAGGGCGCAGATCCGAACCTCGGCCGCAATCTGGCCGCCGCCTGCGCCAATTGCCACGGGACCAACGGCGTGAGTCAGGGCGGATTTCCGAGCCTGGCTGGCCAGCCAAGATCCCAACTCGTTCGGCTGATGCAGGAGTTCAGGGCCGGCAAGCGCCCGGCGACGATCATGCACCAGATCTCCAAGGGCTACACCGACGAGCAGATGGAAGCGCTCGCCGCGTATTTCTCGGCGCAGAAAGCGAAGTAAAGGGGGACCCATGAACCGATTCGATCGACGCAAGTTCCTCAAGGCCTCCGGCGCCGCAGCGATGGGCGCATCGGCCACGTCACTCTTTCCAGGCTGTGCGACGGAGCCCGAAGCGCCGTCCAAGCCGGTCGGGCGGGTCATCGTCATAGGCGCGGGCTTCGGCGGCGCGACCGCCGCCAAGTACCTGGGCATGTGGAGCCAGGGTGCGATCGAGGTTTTCCTGATCGAGCGCGGCACCGAATTCGTCTCCTGCCCCACGTCGAACCTGGTATTGGGCGGCAGCAAGAAGATCGGCGACCTGACGCGCAGCTATGCCAAGCTGCGCGACTACGGGGTGCACGTGCTCCGCGACGAGGCCACGGAGATCAACGTCGCGAAGAAACGCGTCGTCCTCAAGCGCATCCAGGACCTGTCGTACGACCGGCTGATCGTTTCGCCGGGCGTCGAGCTGATGCACGACCAGATCCAGGGCTACGACGCCGAAGCCCAGAAGCGGGTTCTTCACGCCTGGAAGGCGGGCCCCGAGACGGTGGCGCTGCGGCAGCAACTCGAAGCCATGCCCGACGGCGGGGTCTACGTTCTATCGGTTCCCCGGGCGCCGTACCGCTGCCCGCCGGGCCCGTACGAGCGCGCCTGCCAGGTCGCGTCCTACTTCAAGCAGGCGAAACCCCGCTCCAAGGTCCTGATCCTCGACGCCAACGAGGACGTCATATCCAAGGGAGCGCTGTTCAAGGCGGCCTGGAAGGATCTCTACGGAGGCATCGTCGAATACCGCGGCAACAGCGAGGTGAAGGCGGTGGACGCGCGCGGTGGCGCCGTCAGGACGGACTTCGACACGATCAAGGGCGATGTGCTCAACGTTCTTCCACCGATGCGCGCGGGCGACATCGCCCGCTCCGCGGGCCTCCTGACCGGGAATACCCGCTGGTGCGGGGTCGACTGGCTCACGATGGAGTCGCTCGCGCAAAAGGGAATCCACGTCCTCGGCGACTCGACGCTCTCGGCGCCGGCGATGCCCAAGTCGGGCCACATGGCGAACAACCACGCCAAGATCGCGGCGGCCGCGATCGTCGAGCTCATGAACGGCCGCGCGCCCAATCCGCAGCCGGTCATCGCCAATACCTGCTACAGCTTCGTCAGCGACAAGGAAGTGATCCACGTCGCCTCGGTGCACCGCTACGATCCGGCGCAGAAGACGCTGACCGTCGTCCCGGGAGCGAGCGGCGTGTCCTCGGCCCGCAGCGAGATCGAAGGCGGATACGGCTGGGCGTGGGCGCAGAATATCTGGGCGGATATGCTGGGCTAAGCCCAGCATATCCCGCCTAGCTTTCTGAAAGTTACGAACCCCCAACGCCCCGCACCGCGCAAGCGATGCCCTCTTCCTCCGTCCCGATTCCGCGCTAGCCTGGTAGCGGCACGCGCACGCTGCGCTCGCGCCAGCGCTTGCGGCCTGCTTCCGAGAGCGCCGCGGTTCTGAAACCGAGCGCAGTTCCGCGCTTCCAGAAGGCCTTTTGCGGCCGCCTATTCTATACCATCGCTCAGTCGGCCACCATGGCCCTGCAGACTGCCGCCACCGGACAGCGCTCGCACTCCTGCCCCTGTCCGCCGCGGAAAACTGCCCTGCCGGAGCCCGCTGAAGGCTCCGATCAACTCCCTCTCCAGGCGAGAGACGTCTGCGGCGTCGTACTTGACGGTCACCAGCTCGCTCGGGTCCTCCAGGAAGAGAAGCTCCATCTGCACGGCCGGCGCCCCGGCGCGAAGCGCCGCCAACCCGTACACGGCGCACTGCAGCGCGTACGGCTCTGCCACCTCGGCGACCGGGCGTCCGCGCAGCGCGTTGGTCTTGTAGTCGGTCACCAGCCAACACTCGGGCTCGCGGCACAACAGGTCCATGATGCCCGACACCACCGTGCCCCCCACGGCGATAGAAGAAGGGAGCCTCCCGCGCGGCCGAGTCGAGTCCCAGCCGGCTCGGCCACCGGCGAGTCCCACACCGCCAAGGTGAGCGCTACCGCCCGCTCGAGCTCCTGCGCCGACAGCCGCATGCCGAGCTGCGCGTGCGCGCCGCACTGCCGCCGCGCGCACCGCCTCGGCGTCCGGACGCAGGCTGCTCACGGCCAGCTGCTCCAGCAGCCGGTGCACCAGGATGCCCACGTCACGGCCTGCATGCTCCTCTTCGGCATCGAGCAGGGGCTCGCGTGACGAAGTCGAGGTCGGCGTCGCCCTCGGTCGAGACCTCGCCGGCCATGGTCACGACCCAGCACAGCGCTCGAGATAGAACTGCCGCGGGCACCGCTGGTAGGCGGCGAGCGCCGAGAAACTCAGCCGGTGGGAAGCGCTGCCGCCGAGCGGCAGCTCCAAGAAGCGCGGAGGACCGGGCTCGGGAGCGCCGCCGGCGCCGCCGGGCCACAGCCGCACTCGGGCTCCGGCGCGCCTGCCCGCGTCTTCGCGCCGCGCGAGCGCCGCCGCTGGCGCCGACCCCCACCACCACCGCCGAGAGCCCCTCTACAGCAGGACAGCCTCGCCGCTCGCGGGAAAGCGCCGCGAGCCCCAGGGCAGCCACGATGCGGCCGATGCGGCTGCCCTCCAGGGCATCCTTGGCGGGACGAGCGCCCACCAGCACCAGCCGTTCCTGCGCCCTGGTCATGGCGACATAGAGCAGCCGCACGTCCTCTTCTTGCTCCCTGCGCCACTTCCTCGGCGGCGATCTCCGCGGCCGGGCCCCAGCAGAGGTCGTGCGCTTCGTAGGTGTGGTTGCGGTAGCCCTTGAGGAACACCCCCACCCGACCGTCGCTGCCCGACCGCGAAGGTGGAGGTCTCCGGGCGATGTGCGTCCGCCCCCAGCCCGGCCAGCACGACCACCGGGAACTCCAGCCCCTTGGCCTGGTGCACGGTCATCACCCGCACGACGTCGTCGCCCTCGCCCAAGGTGGGCGCGCTCCCCTCCCGGTCGCTCACCTGCCCGGTCGACTTGACCACCGACACGAACGCGGCCAAGTCGGGCCCGCTGGCCAGTTCGAACTCCTCGGCCAGCCGCATGAGCTTGCGCACGTTGGCGAAGCGCCGGCCGCCCTCCGGCGCCGCCAGCAGGCACAGGTCGTACGAGAAGGCGCTGATGGCGTCGTCGATGAGTCGAGCCAGCCCCGGCCGGCCCACCCGGGTCTGATCTGCCGCCAGCCTCTCGCACGAACAGCGCGAGCGCCTCCCGGTCGGCCGCGTGTCGAGAGCCTCCACCTGCCTTGCCGCGCACCACTTCCCACAGCGACCTGGCCCTGCGCTGCTGCGCCTCTCTCTGCCCAGCAGGTACAGCCCGTCGTCGGACAGGCCCACCAGCGGCGACCGGAGCACGGTCACCAGCGCCAGGTCGTCGTGGGGATTGAGCAGCAGACGCAAGCAGACAGATGACGTCGGTGACTTCCTCTTGCGTGTAGTAGCCCTTGCCGCGCACCAGAGTACACCTCGACGCCCTGGGCCTCCAGCGCGTCCTGGTAGCAGCTCGACCTGGGTCTGGGTGGGCAGCAGGACGACGATGTCTCGCTGCCGCCAACCCTCCTGGTCGAGCAGCCCGCGCACGTGAGCGGCCAACGCTTCGGCCTCCGCCTGCTGCATGGGCACCAGACGCCCGTCGCCTTCGCCCTCGCGCCGCCGCTCGGCCACCAGTACCTCCACGCGCGGCGGCCGGCGCCGCCCGCGCCGCCGGCGCGCCCGCCGGGCAGCACGGGCACCCGGTCGGGGTCGGCCGCCAAGCAGCGCGAACTCCTCGCCGAAGAAACTCTCGTGGGAGAACAAGCTGTTGATGAAGTCCAGGATCTCCGGGGCGCTGCGGTAGTTGACGTCGAGCCGGTGCAGTCCGCCGGGCTGCCCCCTGCCCTCGCCGGAGGCGAGCGCCGCCCGGCGCTTCTTGAACACCTCCACGTCGGCCCCGCGAAAGCGATAGATGCTCTGCCGCTCGTCCCCCACCATGAGCACCCGGTCCGCCCCCAGACCCGCGAGGATGGCGCACTGCAGCTCGTTGGTGTCCTGGAACTCGTCCACCAGCAGGAACGACCCGCGCAGGGCCCGACGCCCTGCCCTGGGGTGACTGCGCGAGCACGCCCTGGCCTTCAGCTCCAGGTCGGCGAAGTCGACCAGTCCGTGCTCGTGCCTTGCGGGCCGTGTAGCGGCGATGGAACTCCGCCAGCAGCGCGTTGACCACGTCCACCAGCGGCCTCAGCTTCGTCCTCCGCCAAGCGCGCACCGGTAGGCCGTCAGCGCCGCCCGCACCGGCTCGAAGTGCTCCTCCATGCCGCGAGTCCGCCGGCTGGGGAAGAAGCCGGCGCTGGCACGCAGCGCCGCGTCGCCCTCGCGCTCCGCCCGCGGGCTCCCTCCAGCCAGTCCAGGCACTCCCTCAGCTTGTCGAGGTCGTCGGCCAGGGAGGCCGACGGTTTCGGGTGCAGCCAGGCCCGCCGCCAGCGCCTGCCGCACCGCCTCCGCCAGACGCGCCCGCGCATCCCGCTGCGGACTGCCGGCGGGCATGCGGTGATCTGAGGCTCGTCCTGCCCCAGCCCTCTCAGCCGGTCGTAGAGAGCCACCACCTCCTTGCAGAGGTTCTTGCCCTGCGCCGCCAGGACCTCCAAGCGCGGTCTCGTCGGCCCGCTCGACCACCGCTTCCCACGCCTTGCCGATCACCTCCCTCTTGACCAACTCGGCCGCCTCGGCCTCCAGCACCGCGCACGCGGGGTCGACCCCCACGGCCAGGGCCTGGTCTTTCACCAACCGGCGGCACAGGGAGTCGATGGTGCCCACGCGCCGCGGAATCCAGAGCACGGGCCAGGTCGGGCCGTCCGCAGGCCTCCAGCGCCTCGCGCACGCGCGAGGCCAGTTCGGCGCCGGCCTTGCGGGTGAAGGTCACCGCCACCAGCCGCTCGACCGGCAGCTGCTCCTCCACAAGCGCCTTGACCACCGCGGCCACCAGCAGCCTGCGTCTTGCCGCTGCCGGCCGCGGCGGCCACCAGCACCTGCGGCCGCGCGTCTGCTGACCGCCGCCTCCTGGCCTGGCGAGAGACCCATGTCGCTCACGTCGCTCACGGCCTGTGCCCTCCCCTGCCGAGACGCGGCACGCCGGAGCGAGGTCACACCAGACCGGACAGACCCGATCCGTCTTGGGCGCGATGACGCCCGGCGCGCATGCCCTCCGCCGCTGTCTCGCGCGACCTCCAGCACCTCGTCGGCCAGCGCCCGCCACCCGGTCTCGTCCAGGGCACGGCACTTGCCCGCCCGGGCTCCCAGGAGCCCCTCGCGCCCGGCGTCCACGACGCCCGACAGCGCACCCTCGGACAACGAGACGTAGGCCCCGCCCACCACACCGGCGCCCCTGCCGTTCAGCCTCGCAAGGCCAGCAGGTACAGCGGCAACTGCAGGCCCTCCGCCGTGCCGATGGCCGAAGGTGACGGGATGCCGCCGCTCTTGTAGTCGAGCACGAAACGCCCCTGACCGTCGGGGGTGCCATCGATGCGGTCGATGCGCCCGCGGACGCGCAGACCGCCGACGTCGACCCCCTCCGTGGCCCCCACCTTGACCTCGGCCGTCTCGAACACCAGCGCGCCCCCCGACGCCGCTTCGCCTGGAACAGCCGCTGCGCCATGCTCCGCAGCTTGAAGGCCGCCACCCGCCGCTCGGCCGCTGAGCCGGGACAGTCGGGTCCTTCGACCTCCTGCTCGATGAGAGCATCCGCCCGCTTCTGCGCTTCCGCCACGCCTTCGGCGAGTCAGCGGCAGCAGACCGTCCTCGCTGCAGGGAGCGGTAGCACCGGCTGAGGACGCCGTGGATGAGATCGCCCAGCACCCGTCCGTCAAGTTCGGTCTCCAGCTCCTCCCTGCCGACCACCCGCTCCACGAACCAAGCGAAGGGACAGCCGGCGTACGACTCCAGCGCCGAGGGGCTGAAGCAATCCAGGGACTCCAACTCGGCCAGCACCTCCGGCGCCGTCGAGACGGTTGGGGACGCGGCGCCACGAGGGGACCGCGATACCCTCGACCCCAGACCGCGCGACCACCCGCGGCGCAGGCCCTCAGGTAGTGGCGCAGCGACGGTGCCGACTGGCCGAGAAGACCTGGTCGGCCAGCGTCCGCCACTCGTGCCCGTCTCGTCCCGCGCCCAGGAGGGTCTTGGCTTCTGTCCAGAAACGCGAGGGTACGGCCTCGCCCCCGTCGTCCTCAGCGTCTCGCGCGCTCAGGTACAGCAGGCGCCACGCTCTCGTGGCGGCACCCACGAAGAGCGCCCGGTCTCCCTCGGGGTCTGACGGCAGCAGCCCGCCTGCCAGCCGGTCGAGACCGGCCCGCTGCATCGGCACTGAGCAGCGAGGGTACGTCCGGCAGACCCGGGAACTCCCCCTCGACCAGCCCCAGCACGAACACCGCGTCGAACCTGCGCGCCCTCGCCCGCTTCGCACTGACGATCTGCACCGCACCTGGGTCGGTCTGTGCAGGTGCCGGCACCCCTGCCTGCGCAAGCAGGCGCAGAGCCACCTGCGGATCCGTCTCACGAGGCGAGGCTCGCCATCGCCGCCAGAGCGGCCTGCAGAGCCTTGAAGGCCCGAGCGTCGGCCTCCAGCTCAAGGCTGCCTACCGCCATGCCCTTGGCGCTCGCCAGCAGCATGCGCTGGGCCAGGACCCGGCCGGCCACCAGGTCGCAGTTCCGCCGCGTGGGCGTCCCGGGCACGCGCCTCACCAGCGCCTTGACCGGCTCCAAAGCCTCCACCGTCCGACGGTCGGCCAGCAAGCACAGCGCCCCGGCGCCGCGGAGCGACACCCTGCCTGTAGCGAGTCTCAAGGTCGCAGACGTCCTCAGCCGCGGCCCCGCTGTACGGGCTCCGCAGGAACGAGAGGAGCGCGTCGGCGTCATCCGTGGCCACGCCCCTGAGCAGCCTGCAGGAAGGCGTAGCCCAGACCCGTCTCTCCCAGCCGCTCAGCTGGCGTCCGTCTGATAGGGGATGCCGCACGAGGCGAACACGTCGCCCAGCAGCCGCCCCCACGTCCGCACCTGCCTGCACGACCACGGCGATGCCTCCAGGGTCGAAGCCCGCCCTGATGAGCTGCGCCACCTGCTCCGCCACCGACATCGCCTCGGCCCGGCGACCCGAGGAGAGCAGAAACCGCACCCCCTCGCCCTCCTTCTGCGCCGGAGGGTCCGACGAGGGCAGCCTCACCGCTCAGGAGGAAGCGCTCCAGGTGGGCGATGGCCGCGCGACGCGTACGCCCGCGTGCGCGGGCTGACGTCCACGATCTCGTCAGCGCGTGCTCGATCCACCACTCCGCCTCCCCCGGGGCGCACAGCCCGACACCGCGCTCGCGTTCGTGGTTCAGGGTGACCAGGACCTCGGTCTCGCGCGAGAGCCTCTGCACCAGCGCCCTCTGGCCCCGGGTGAACGACGTGAACCCGCAGAAGGCGACGGGCCTGCCGCCACCCTTCGGCCGCGGCCAGTGGCCGCCTGCACCGCCATGGCCTGGTCGGTGAGCCCCAGACGCTCGCAGCGCCGCCTGGTACGCGGTCAGCAGACGCTGCACGTCGCGCGCCAGAGGCGGCCGACGTCCGGCTCCGCAGCCGCCCAACGTTCCAGGAGCTCGCCTGACTTCGGCGGCCGGTCTGCCGCTCTCACCCAGTTCCTGCAGCAGCCTGTCCGCGGCGCTGCCCACGCCCGGCAGATGCGCCACCGGCCCCAGCGCCTCCAGCGGCACCGACCGCAAAGCCTCCGCGACCAGCAGGGTGCGCTCGAACTCCCCGACAAGACGGGCCGGGCCGGCCCAGGACCGAGCTCGCACCAGTCCCGTGAAAGTGAGAGCCGGGCGACTGCCCCACCAGCCCGCCCATGCGCCGCGCCATCTCGGCCGACATGTCCTCGAGCGTCCGGAGCCGTGGGCATGACGATGAGCGGCCTCTGCTCCAGCCGCTCCTGCCACCACTCCAGCGCGAGGCCCCTCTTGCCCGAGTTGGGAGGGCCGAGTACCAGGGTGATGCCGCTTTGGGTCGCTGCGCTCATGTAGAGCCCATTGTAGAGCCCCGCCCGGACAGACGCTGACCGCCCCGGCCGTTGTGCGCTAGTCTTACGGCATGAGCCGCGACGAGGACAAGCTCATACGACAGCTGTCCCTCCTCTCGTTCCTCCTCAGCCGTCCGCGCTCGTTCACGGCGCGCGAGGTCCAGGAGTCCGTGGAGGGCTACTCCGACATGACCGACGACACCTTCGCCCGCCGCTTCCACGGCGACCGCGCCGACCTGGCCAAGATAGGCATCGAGGTGGGGGTGCTCAGCAGCGCCGAGACCGCCGAGGCCGACGCGGCGCAGCTCTACTACCTGCAGCCCGATGACTTCCGCCTGCCGGCCGTCGAGTTCACCCCGGCCGAACAGAAGGCGCTCGCTCTTGCCCTGGCCGCGCTCGGACGGCCGCTTCGCCTACGCACGGCCCCTCCGCCTGGCGCTCACGGCCATCCTCAGAGGCCGGCAGGACCTGATGCGCGAGGAGCTCGAGCAACTCCCCGTGGTCTTCGCGCCGGACGAGGACGCCCGGCTGGCCGGCCGCCAGCTCTCCCGGCTGGAGGACGCGGTCTCGCGAGGCAAGACCGTCCGCTTCGCCTACCCCGACGCCGAGGGCGCCACCCAGGACCGCACGGTCGACCCGTACAGCCTCTTTCTCATCCAGGGCCACTGGTACCTGGTGGGCCGCGACCATCAGCGTGACGCCCTGCGCACCTTCAGGGTGGGCAGGATCAAGGGACCGTGGGCTTCCCCACCGAGAAGCCCCGCGACTTCACGGTCCCGGCCGACTACGACCCCGAGCAGTACCGCGCCCGCCCCCCGTGGCTGATCGGGCCGGTGATCGGCACCGCCACCGTCAGCGTCGGCAGAGGACCTGGCCTGGTGGGTCAAGCGCCTGGAGCCGCACGTCCGCTGGCTCGCGGACGCCGAGGGCTGCGCGACCTTCTCGGTCCCCTTCGCCGACGAGTTCCTGCTCCTCTCGTGGCTCGCCAGTCTGGGCGGATGCTCCGAGGTGCTGGATCCGCCCGAGCTTGCGCGCGAAGGCCCGCGAACTGCTGCTGCAAGGTCAGCCGCGACCATGAGGGCCGGAGCCGTGCGTCGCCGGCCATGTCCACGAGACCACTCCCCGAGCCGGCACCCGCGACCGCGCGCGCCTCAGAGGCCCGCGCCCTCGCACGCCCCGCGGCGGCGAGCCCCGCCAAGGCGGAGCCCATCGCCCCGGAGCATCTCGCGCGCACCATGTCGCTGCTCTCCTATCTGCTGGACGAGCAGCGTCCCGAGTTGGTCACCTGGCAGGCGCTCGAGACCGATCTTGGGACTGACCCGCGCCGAGGTGGAAGAAGACCTAGGGCTCATCAACCTGGTGAACTTCGGCGGAGGCACCTACGCTCTCACCGCCGAGGCGGTGGACGAGGGCGTCGAAGTGGTGCGCGAGGTCATGGCCGACGCCTTCTCCAAGCCCGCGCGCCTCTCCCCCGCGATGGCCAAGGCCCTCCTCTTGGCCCTCGACCTGGTGGGCGACACCTTCGCCGTCGAAGGCCTGGAATCGCTCGCCACCGTGCGAGACAAGGTCGATAGGCTGGTCGGCGAGGACCGTCCCCAGCCCACCGTGATCGTGGACGAGGTCATGCCGCCCTGACCCGCAGATCGTGGCGAGCGCTCAACCGGGCCATCCGCGACCACACGCTGGTCGCAGATCAAGTACTTCACCACGCTCCCGGCAGGAGTTGGGTGAACGGCTGGTGGAGCCCTACCTGCTCTTCCACTGTCCCGACGGCTGGTACCTGGAGGCCTTCTGCCTCAGGGCCGACGCGCAGAGGACGTTCAAGCTCGAGCGCATCTGCGAGGCCCGGCCGACCGGCGAGGTCTTCACTCCCCGCGCCGAGCTGGACCTCGGCCGGCGCCGCACCGGCGAGGTGCCCGGCCGCCGACGCGGCGCACCTGGGCCACCATGGTGTTTCCACCCCCGTTGGCGCACCAATCTCGAAGAGAGGGGCACCAAGTGCACCCCGCGCGCCGACGGCCAGCTGGAGGCCCTCGTGCCCTACATGGACGAAACCTGGATAGTGCAGGAGGTCGTCCGCTATCTTGGTGACGCCGTCCTTGAGTCCCCGGCCTCGGCCCGCGACAAGATCAGAGACACAGCCTCCGCCCTGGCCTGCCGCTATGAGGCCAGGCCGCAGACCAAAGAGCAAACGCCACCCGGAGGTGACGCTTGAGGTTCGTATACCGGTGGGCGACGAACATGGTCGCCTTCTACTTCGGCCTGTACTTCGTGGACACGCTGATAGCCCAGTTCGCCTTGGTCAAGAAGCTCTGGATGGCCATCGTCCTCGCCGTGGTGCTGGCCGCCATCAACAGCACCATCCGGCCGTTCCCCAAGTTCAAGGTGAATCGGGGCCGCGCCTTCGGCTTCTTCGGGCTGACGGCGCTGGGCAACTACCTCTTCTTGCAGATCGTGGCGCTACTAGACATGCGTCGCTCGAAGACACAAACATAAAAAT
>CAVOUJ010000022.1:0-58872 GCA_963699535.1 uncultured beta proteobacterium
CCGAATGTATACCGGATTCCGGGCCCGATGTCAGCGTGCTTTCGGACCTCCGATGCCGCGGGAGCGGCTACTCCTCCGATTTCATCCGCTCGGTCACGTCGGTGATGACGGCCATGCGCGCCGGGCTGCCGTCGAATTCGAGGTTGAAGGAGACGATTTCGACGCGTATTTGCTCGCCGTTCTTCCTGCGGTGCCGGGCCGCTCGCTGCATGTAAGAGCGGCTCTGGTCCTGAAAGTCCCTGAGCAGCTGGGCGAGGTCCTCCGGCGAACGAGGGCTGCTCGGCCGTCATCGACAGGAATTCGTCCCTCGAGTAGCCGTAGTAGTCGATCGCCGCCTGGTTGACCGCGAGGAAACGCAGCGTCTTGTTCTCGACGACCCACATCGGTTGCGGGTGAATATTGAAGAGCATCCGGTAGCGTGCTTCGCTGTCTTCCA
This sequence comes from uncultured beta proteobacterium, assembly GCA_963699535.1. Taxonomy (GTDB): domain Bacteria; phylum Pseudomonadota; class Gammaproteobacteria; order Burkholderiales; family SG8-39; genus VBDM01. The sequence goes on from CAVOUJ010000022.1 coordinate 437, forward strand.
CGGACTTGTGGGCGCGAGCCTTGTCGGTGACGTCCTTGCCGATGCCGTGGTATCCCCTGAATCGTCCCTGTTCGTCGAAGATCGGCTCGCCGCTCACGCTCAGATAGCGCGCCTCGCCGGCATCGTCGCGCGCGAGGTAGACGAAGTCGCGGAACGGTTCGCGGCGCTCGAGCACTCGCGGTGCCGCTGCCAGACCGTTGCGGGAGCGGTGCCAGGCCCGGAAGCTCCCATCGCGCCTTGCCGATATACTGCGTCCGGTCGACGTTTCGTTTTTCCACGTCCCGGCAAATCGACGAAGCGCAGGTTCTCGTCCTGCACCCAGTACCAGTCCGAGCCCAGCTCCACCATGCGGCGGAACCGCACGCTCGCTCGCCTTGAGGGCGTCCTGGGCGAGTCTCAGTTCGGTGGTGTCGTGCACCAGGGCGACGAAGCATTGCGGCGAGTCGGCGTCATCTCGAACCACGCTCGCGACGATCTGCACCCAGATCGGCGACCCGTCCTTGCGCAGGTAGCGCTTCTCATAGACGCGCGACAGGGCCCGGCCAGGAGGTGCTCGCGGAACTCCGGGTTGGAACCGCAGATCGTCAGCGTGGGTGATGTCCCGAACCGATTTTTGCAGCAATTCCTGTTCGCTGTAGTCGAGCATGCGGCAGAGGGCTTCGTTGACGCGCAGGAAGCGGCCCTCGATCGATCCTACTGCGATGCCGACGCGCCTTGAGCGAAGAGCGAGCCGAACAAGGCATCGTCCTTCGCGACGGCGATCGCTCCCGTTCTGCTAACTTTTGTCACGATGGCAAACCCTCCAGCTCGGCGGCACGGATATCCACGCCGGGCCCGCCATGCGCGACGTCAGTCCAGTTGCAATCAAAGTGCATAAAGTGTGCCATATTGCAGACCGGGCCGGTATGAAATATTTGCGAAACAGCGTCTGACGCGACGCCGGCACCGCCGAATCGCCGCTCGTCGCTACCGTCCCAGCGCCTCGTTCAGAAGTCGCGCGAACCGGATGCCGGCCTTCATGATCTGGGTTTCGATGATCGGGGCGGCTTTGCGTAATGTCCGGTCGATCGCCACGACTCCGACGATCTTGTTCGAGCACGCGCTCGGATCGGAAGCAGCGGATAGACGGCGTCTTTCGCGAGCCGTGGCTCTCGGCGATCCAGTCGGAGTCGAGCCTTTCTCCCAGGCTCCCTGTCACCGTCGGAAAGGGGCACGGAGACGATCGCACGCTCACCGCCGCGCTCCGCGATCAGCCGGCGCACCATGTGCGCGTCCCAGATGGCGTGCAGGTTCATGGTCCCGTAGGGCGGATTGTCGCGCTCTCCAAAGAAGGACACCTGCACCCGGTTTCCGCCGCGGTCGCCCCGGTTGGCCGCGTGCAGAGGTTGGTGGATGTCGCCGTCAGGTGTACGATCCATTTGAGCGCCTCGTTCCTGAGCCGGCGCCTTGCCTCTCGTCGGCGAGGATCTCGAGGTGACGGGCGAGTGCGCGGAAGCGCATCGGCCGTTGCGGCAGTATTTCTCGTAGGCCGTAGTTTCGCAGAGCGGCGCGTCGTCGTAGTGCCAGGCAGAGCGCCGCTTGCCCCAGTCGGTGTCCTTGATCTCGTCGGCCCAGTTCGCGATTTCGCCGAGCGTGCGCCGGACGGACGGCTGACCGTCAGCGAGACGGTCGTCCCGGCAGCTCGAGGACGTGGGCGTTCGCTCTCGGGTTCAGATTCGGGTCGCGATTTCCCCGACCATGCGGTGAGCTTCCGGGCCCCACGCGAGCGCGGCCTGCGCGAGCGCGAGGAGGGCGCAGCACCGCGACGGTGCGCGGCGTCAGCAAGGGGCGGTCATCAGGTCACTGCGGCTTGAAGCCGATGTCGCGGACGAGCTTGCCGTACTTGACGTAGTCGCTCCTGATCATGTCGCCAAAGAATTCGGGCGACTCGGTCGCGATGATGAGGCCGGCAGCGGTCATCTTCTCCGCGACGTCCGGCTGCTTCATCGCGCGGTTGATCTCGTCGTTCAGCCTGGCCACGATCTCGCGCGGCGTCGCGACCGGCGCGACGTAGCCGAACCAGCCGCGGAGATCGTAGCCGGGACGGCATCGGCGAATAGCGGCAGCTCGGGCTTGTTCGGCACGCGCACGGGATTGGTCACCGCGATCAGTCGCACCCGGCCCGACTGGACATGCGGGGAAAGGCTGGTATAGCTCGCCGATCCCAAGCTGCACCTGACCTCCGATGACGTCGGTGATGATTTGCGTCGCGCCCTTGTAAGGAATGTGCTGGAACTTGAAGCCGCCCATCACGGCCAGGTGCTCGAACGCGAGGTGCGGGAATCCGCCCTCCCGTTGGTCAAGCGTGAGCCTTCCGGGGTTCGCCTTGGCCCAGGCGACCATTCGGCCGCCGATTGAACGGAACACCGGGATTTGCGACGACGGCGAGTAATTCGTCGCGAGGATCGCGACTGGAACGAAATCCTTGAGCGGATCGTGGGGAGCTTCTTGTAGGTGTGCGGCGCGACGACGAGATTGCCGCCCTGGCCCACGCCGATGGTGTAGCCGTCGCGGCCCGAGTTCTGAGGATCTTCCAGGCCGATCTGGCCGCTCGCGCCGGCGCGGTTTTCGACGACGAGGGGCTGCCCATTCTCTCGGACATCTTCGGCCCGATGAGGCGCGACAGGATATCGGCCGGCGTCTCCGGGCGGGAAAGGGGATGATGACCTTGATGGTTCCTGGAAGGGTAGGACTGGGACCCGCCGCCGCGGCGAAACCCAAGGCCAGTCCTGCAACCACCCTAATGCGGACCTGTCTCATAGCGGCTCTCCTCATCGATTCCGACCGTCCCATTCTACGGGGCGGCAACCGCAGCTGTCAGTTCCGCGCAATATCCACGGACCTCGGATATCAGGCCACGCGCTCGATGTGCTGGAGCTTTCGCTCGCGGCCCAGGCGATAGAAGCGTCGCAGCTCGGCGATCGCCGCGGCCTGCGCATTGAACCCGGCCGGCCGCAGCGTGCGCGCGAGTCGCCGGCAAAACCGCTCTGCATAGAAACTCGCCCGCCGATAGAGCTCCATCCGATCGCCTGCGAGGGCGGTGTCCACGCGTGTCCGTTCGAACAGCACATGGCTGCAGCTCGACCGGGAAGCGGTTCGGATTCTGCTCCTGCAACAGCGACAGGCTGCTCACGTACTTGTCGATCTCGCCCTGCAGCTCGAGCCTCGAGCAGCGTGACGGAACGATCGTGCGACGCGTTCGACGCCAGATAGACAAAATGGTCTGGCACCCTCGAGCGCTGTCCGAGTAAGTCGGCGACACTGCCGGCGTGCAGCGCTCTCGAATGGATCCTGCCGATGCGCGAGGCGCTGCAGCGACGGCGGGCTCAAGATACAGGCTGGCCGCCGCAGAGCGTGCCGTCGTCCTCGGCAACCAGCACCTGCTCGGTCCGAATCGTTCGCTCGCACCGCCGGCGGCAGCCGGCGCGGTCGTCGATCAGGAACTCGTACACGTCGTGCGTCAGCGGGCACATCGTACACGCGCGCGAGCAGGCTCTGCAGCGCTTGCAGCACCGCGAACCGATTCTCGAGGTGCATTCGCGAATGCAACCGTGTGCCGCCTCGACACCGAGCCGACGCAGGAGACGGCGTGCCCGCACGCTTCCGTCTCCAGCCAGACTTCGTACAGTCTGGAGAATGTCGCGCTGGGTGTAGACGTACGCGGCATCGCTGACCTGGCCCAAGGCATCCACTAGCGGCTGGAACTTGGCTGCCAGCTCGGCTGAACACCTGAGCCGGACCGGCGCCGGCGTGCCGCGCTGAAGCGAGCGGGCGAAAGTGCCGTACGCCTGCCCGCCCATCGCAACGCGATAGTCGACATCCACCAGGCGGCGCGCGAAGCCTGCGCAGGAAGAATCCGGCGATGAACAGCGCAGATATCGCCGACTCGCTGCAGGGCCAAGTCGCGCTCGGCGACGCGTGGCCGCTGAAGTGCATCGGAAAACATCTGGACCAGGGGTTCCAGACCCGGGCCGTCCGGCGTGGGGATTCGTACAGGTGCTCCGCGGCGGCGCGAACAGAGTCGAGCAGGTTGACGACGTAGCTTCTCGGTGTGCGCGTCGATCCGCAAGGTGCTCGGTCCGCAAGCACCCCGCGCAGGGCATCACGGAAAAATTCCGCAAGGCTGTCGCAGTCACGACGCTGCTTGGACCGGTAGTCACCGCATGATCACTTCTCAGAGGACCGAATCGTCTGGATAACGTGAGTGAAGCATATTCCAGTGCACGCGCGCCGCGCAATCGATCACAAATTTCCCGCTAGCAGCCCCCTGCGCCTGCCCGCTGATCAATGCAGGGCGTCGCTGAGCCACGACGAAGCGATCGCCTATCGCGTCCTCGCGTCCGTTGTAGAAGTGGTCGCAGTCCGGGACGATCTTCACGGTGCAGGGGCCGCCTCGCGCGGGCCTGGAAGTCCTCCGCGGGATAAGCATCGCGCGGCTCCTGGTCTCCGCGGAGATAGAGCGTGGGGCACTTCACCTTGGGTGCGAGCTCGAGCGATGTCGGGCGTCTCGGTCAGGCGGTCGAGGAAGCTCTCGGCGCTGATCGCGTACCACCAGCCGGGCATCAGCATCAGCTCGCGGCCGCGGCCCGCCTTTACCATGTCGCGCGCCCGCGTCGGCGAATTCCTCGACGCGCTCGCCGACCATCAGGCCGGCTCTTGCCGCCCTTCTGCACGATGTTCCTGCCGCCGCCGTGCGCCGACAGCAGCACGAGCGCCGGCGTCTGCGGGTGATCGGCGACGTGGCGCACCGCGAGCATGCCGCCGTTGCTGTGACCGATCACCACCGGTCCGGGAATCCGCGCGCCGCCATCCAGCGCGCGGCGATGCGATTGTCCTCGATACCCTCGCGCGCGAGCTGATACGCCCCGCCCTCGGCGACGCGACTGTTGCGCGTACTGAGAATGTCGTGTCCCGCGGCGGTTGAAGGCGAGGCAGGCGAGGCCGAGTTCGCCAGGCCGGCGGCAGGAAGCGCATCGCGCCGGTGTAGAAGTTCATGGTGTTGCCGTGGAACAGCAACGCCGCTCCGAGCGCCTCGCGCCCCGCCGGCTCGTAGTACAGGCCGTCGAGCGGGAATCGTGTCGGTCGGGATGGAAACGAGCTCGGCGCGCATGCGGCTACTTGGAGGGAATCACCGGCAGCAGCACGCTCGCGCTGCCGCTTCGGACCGAAGTGCAGCGTGACCTTGCCGCCGAAGATCGCGGGCGGCCGGTCGGTCGGATCGTCGTGGATGAAAGGTCCGCAGCCGCGCATCGGGTTCTTCATGTTGGAGAGCGTCGCCGCCTCGCCCTCGTGCTCGTAGTCGCTGGCCGCGGATCGTGAGCGCGATGCGGTAGCCCGCCGGAACGACGATGCAGGTCGGCCAGATCTCGACGTCGAGCTCGTAGATCTTCCCCCGGCTCGAGCGGCTGCTTCTCGTCGTGGGTGTGGAACGGCCGGTAGGGCAGCGAGCGCTTCGGATCGAGCTTTCGCTGCGACGCGCGCAGCCAGCCCTGCCCGACCGGCGTGTGCGGATCGAGCGCGCCCTGGAACAGCACTTCCTTGCCCTTCGGGTCGAACACGCGCAGCACCGCGAAGATGTCGGCGTCCGCGGTCGAGGAGGAGATGAAGAGCTTCAGCGCCGACGGACCGGTGATCTCGGTTTCTCTCTCCAGGGGCGGCGTGGAGAAGGTCATGCCGTCGCCCATCGCGTCGTAGGCGATCGCTCCGCTCGGCCGTCGCCGGCGACGGCGAAAGCCGCATGCCGTCGGGGTCGAGGTAGAAGTGCGTCCACTTCGTGCGCGCGAGCGGCCATTCGTTCTCGTGGCGCGCGACGAATTTCTCGCCGGGATGACGCACCTGCAGCAGCACGCGCGGCTGCCTGTCCCAGCCGTTGTCCGTGCCCTTTGAGGAAATGATCGAAGAAGCGCTTCTGCAGCTTCGACGCCGTAGTCGGTGTAGAACGGCGCCCAGTGCGAGCCGCCGTGCACCTCCAGCCACTTCTGCTTCGAGGCCGCGCCCGTGAAGCCCTCGAAATTGCCGCGCGTGTGCAGGCCCTGGCCGCCCCAGTTGGCCGCGGAGAGCAGCGGCACGGTCACCTTGGAGAGGTCGGCGCGTGCGCTCGCGGTAGTACGGGTCCGTCGCAGCGGGCGCGACAGGAGCTCCTGCCACATGTCCTCGCGGTTCCTCTGCGAGCTCTTCGGGCGAGAGCGTCTCGGGGCCGCACACCAGCTCGCCCGGTGACGCGGCTCTTCGCGCCGCGCTCGCCCTGCCCGTGCTGCACCGTCTTCACCTGCATGTCCTGCCAGTTCTTGCGGAAGCTGCAGATGATGCCGCCGTGGCGGCGCTCTCGCGATAGGCGTCGTTCCAGCCTTCCCAGACGCAGATCGCGGCGAGATGCGGCGGCTGCGACGCGGCCGCGCGCCACTGGTTGCTCGCGTAGTAGGAGATGCCGTTCATGCCAACCTTGCCGTCAGACCAGGCTTGCGCCGCCGCCCACTCGATGCACAGGTGGATGTCGCGCGTCTCGCGCGCGTTGTTGTGGCAGAGATACCCGGGCGAGCGCCCCGCGCCGCGCGAATCGACCCGCACGCACACGTAGCCGTCCGGCACCCATTTCTCGGGATCGACGACCTCCCAGTTCGCGTACCGGTTCGTCGTCCCCGAGACGGCGTCGGGGTTCTCGCGCGCCATGATCTCCCAGGCGGTCTTGTATCCGTCCTGGAACGCGAGCCCTTTTCCGTACGGCCCGTAGGAGAGGATCACCGGGATAGCGTCCCTCGGCAACGGGCCGGAAGACATCGGCGCGCAGCACGAGGCCGTCGTCCATTCGGATCGGCACGTCCCATTCGATCCGCATGCCGTCGCGGATTTCAGGCTGCTCCGTTGCTCGATTCACCGTGCAAGCCGCGTGTTGGCGAGATCGAGACGGTCGACGAGATTGCGGACCAGAGCGCGCGTCAGGTGAAGCTGTGCGCTGAGCTCCATCTTCGCGAGCGCTTCCGGCCGGAACTTCGCGACGAGAAGCTCGGTCAGGGAATCGACGGTCGCGTGCCTCATCATGTTGCCGCCGCGGATCCAGGCCATCTCGCCGAAACACTCGCCCTCGTTGATCATGTTGAGCAGGCGCCCCTGCATCGTGACCTTCGCCTGCCCGCGGCCGATGAAATAGAAGCTCCTGCCCTTCGTATTCTCGCGAACGATGGTCGTATTTGGAGGCACCCGAGCCCACTCCCCGGCGCGCGCGAGGTCCCAAAGCTCCATGTCCGACAGTTCCGAGAGCATCGCGACTTTCTTGAGCGCCACGTATTTCTCGCTGTCCGGGACGGCGCCCGGCGCCAGCACCTGCTGGCCGACTCTCGAGAGCTCGAGCGCGAACTCCGCCCAGCTCGGGTACCGGTGCTCGGGTTTCCTCGCGATCGCGCGCAGCACGACGCCGTCGATCGCCTTGGGCAGGTCGGTTCGCAGCTTGCTCGGCAGGGGCGGATCCTGGCTCTTGATCTTCTGCCGCAGCGCCTCGAGGCTGGGCGCGGTGTACGGTTTCTGCCCGGTGAGAAGTTCGTAGAGCACGACCCCGAGCGAATACATGTCGCTCTGGAAGTTGAGCTGAGCGCCCTCGATCTGCTCGGGCGACATGTAGTTCGGCGAGCCCATCGAAGCGGTCTGCACGACCTGGCTCTTGCGCAGGTAGGCGGCCCCGAAGTCCGAGATCTTCACGTCGGTGCCTTCGGCGATCATGAGATTCGCGGGCTTGATGTCGCGATGGATGATGCCTTCCTTGGAGGCGTATTCGAGCGCTCCGCAGCACTTGAACGCGATCTGCAGGACGTCCGCGACCGGGAGCAGATTCCCCGCAGTCACGTGCTTGGAAAGATCGCCCCCTTTCACGTACTCCATGGCGATGTACCCCGAGTCCTCCTGGACGACGGCGTCGAGAATCGCGACGATGTGCGGATGGCGCAGCTTGCCCGCAAGCGATGCCTCGTTCTGGAACTGCGAGCGATACACGGTGCCGAACTCCGGGTCGCGAAACACCTCGGGCTCAATCGTCTTGAGCGCGACTTCCTTGCCGGTAAACGTGTCTCGGGCGAGATACACCGTTCCGGTCGCGCCCTTGCCGAGCGCCTTCTGAACGTCGTACTTGCCGACCTGAAGGCTCAGGTCCAGCTTGAAGGATGCTTCGGTCACCGCTCGGTCTGCCCCGTCGCTGCATCGAATCGTGAGCATGATTGTGTCATAACCTGCCGGACGTAAGGAACGCCGTGCATCGGGGCCGGATTCGGGACAGAATACCGGCAGTTCCATCGGTCGGAGATCAAGGAGGAGAGCCGAACATGCGAGCGAATCGCGTCCTGAGTCTCGCGGGCGTAGCGGCCGCGTTGCTGCTCGCTTTGGCGGCCGGCGCCGCCAAGGCCCAGTACCCGAGCAGGCCGATCCGTCTGCTCGTCCCCAATCCCCCAGGAGGAGCCACTGATACGATTGCCCGCGTTGTCGCCCCCAAGCTCGGCGAGGCGCTCGGCCAGCCGATAGTGGTGGAAAACCGTCCGGGGTCGAATGGCAATCTCTCCAGCGAACTTGCCGCAAGAGCCGCGCCCGACGGATACACGCTACTTCTCGGCCAGGACAGCCAGATCGTCATCAGCCCGCATCTCTACGCAAAGCTCCCGGTCGATACGCTGAAGGACCTCGCGCCTGTGGCCACGCTCGTCACCACGCAGATGGTGCTCGCGATCAACTCGGCCGTGCCGGCGAGAGACCTCAAGGAGTTCCTGGAATACGCACGCCGTGCCAATCCGCCGCTCGCGTACGCGTCAATCGGCAACGGCAGCCAGCATCATCTCACCATGGAAATGCTCAAGGCGCGCGCCGGCGTGAACCTCGTTCACGTGCCGTACAAGGGCGGCGGCCCCGCAACGGTTGCTCTCCTTGCCGGGGACGTTCCGGTCATGTTCGGCGGAAATTCCGTGACCGGACATATCAAGGCGGGCAAGCTGCGCGGCCTCGCCGTGGCAGGAAAGCAGCGCTCCAGTACGTTTCCCGACCTCCCGAGGCTTTCCGAGTTCTTCCCCGGGTTCGAGGTCCAGGCATGGCTCGGAATCTTCACCGCCGCTGGGGTACCGTCCGCGGTGATCTCAAAATTGCATGCCGAGACCAATCGCTTGCTTGCCGATTCCGACATGCGCGACAAGATACGCAACGTCGGCGGCCTGGAACCGTTCATTTCCACGCCCGATGAATTCTCCGCGCTGATCCGCGCGGAATACCTGAAGTACGCTGAGGTGGTAAAGGCCGTCGGGGCGAGGATCGACTAGCGTCTTCCTCGCCTGCGGCTCACATCGGCCGGCGTGCGGCCTTCCAGCCCTGCGACTTTCCGGAGGACTTGACGGTCCCTTCGATCGCGTTTCCGCTCACCCTTCCGCGGTACTCGGCCCCCGCCGCGACGAAGCTGATCTGATCGCCCCGCAGGCTGGCCTTGGAGATCGGGGCGACGACGTTTGCGGACTTGAGCGTCCCGGAAAATTTCTGGAACTCCTGCTTCAGGGTGAGCTCCCCTTGCGCCGTCTGCCAGCTGCCTTCGACGCGGGCGGGCACGATCCACAGATAGGCCGTGCAATAGCTGTCGCAACCGAGCTCGACGGTCTGGTCCGGTTCCCACTCGCCCATCCTGAAAGTGTTCGAGACGATGCGCGTTCCCGGCTTGAGATTGAGGATCGTCGGGCGGAGCTTGAGGTTGAGTTCGGTCAGGAGAAACAGGGTGATGACCGTGGCGCGCGAGAAGTCGGTCTTGAAAATATCGGCTTCCATGAAGCTCGCCTTGTCGCTCACGCCCGCCGCGGCCGCATTGCGCTTGGACAGCGCCACCATGTCCGGGTTGTATTCGATGCCCAAGGCGCGCGTTCCCCGCTTTGCGGCGGTGATCACCGTCCGGCCGTCGCCCGAGCCGAGATCGATCAGGTAGTCGTTCGGCGTGACCTTCGCCACTTCGAGCATCTTGTCCACCAGCTCTTGGGGCGAAGGCACCCAGACCACGTCCTTGCCTGCCTGTCCGACTTCGGGCTTGAACTCGGACTTGGGCGCCTGCGCGTAGGAACAGGCCGCGATGGCGGCAAGAACCAGTGCTGATGAGGCTCGACCCGCAAGACGCCGTGCGAACATCTTCATCTCCAAATGGCAGTGGGTTGGGGGAAACGCACGCGTGACCGGCCGCTTGGTGCGTGCTTCCATGGACACAGTCCCGACGCGGGCGTGCCGCAGTCAGTTCTGCGCGATCAGTGGTGCAGCGGGACCTTCGCTAACCCGTACGTTGCTCAGGCAGGATGATGAGCCCGGCGCGCTCGCGCCGTCAACCCCTGCAGGTGCCGGGCAGGTACTTCGCGGGCACGGTCGTGCCATCGGCAACCGAGCCGCACCGCCATCTTCTGACGGTGCTCCCGTCCACGGCCGGACTTCCCGTATTGTCGAGCGGCGTCATGGTGAGATCGTGGGTGTCGATCCGCAGGTCGTTGAATCCCCGCAGCGACACCTTGACCAGTCCATTGTCATCCGTGGTGATCGAGTCCACGTAGGTCGAAACGCCCCCCGTGCGCTCACAGCCCCAATTGCCCGCGCCAGGCGCATCGCTGCCGGAGTTGTAGAGCTCGGTGATCATCGTGCGGCACGCTCCGACGGCAACCAGCGCGTCCGACATCTTGACGCGGGCTGTCTCGACCCGGATGCTCGGCAATACAAGGGCCGCCAGGACCCCGATGATCATGGTCACGAGCATCACTTCGATGATCGTGAATCCGGACTCGTTCCGCGCGCTTGGCATGCCTCGTCTGGCTGCAAACGTCGTGCCAACCTGGACAAAAACGTCTAACTCAATGATCTTAATGATGAAACTTGAAATCTCTGGCGACAAGTGGGAGGGCTGCCCACGCCCGGAAAAAGCCCGATTTCGGCAGTATCTGACGCGCATTGTCGCCCTGCAGACACCCACCGAACGACAAGCAGGCGATATTTTGTCATAGTCTGCCTCTCTCAGGCCTCGCCGATATTGCCCACCCGAGAGATACCTGAGCGACATCTGCAGCGCAAACCCGATGAGCGACCTGGATTTCAGCAAGCCCGCGAGCGAACCGAAGAAGACCTCGACCTACGATGCTGCCGTCGCGATGGAGTTCTTCGGCTCCATGGGCAAGACGGAAGTCTTCAAGAAGGGCGCGACCATTTTCGCCGAGAACGAGAAAGGCAGCAGGCTCCTGCTCAAGCGAGACAAGATGTACCTGCTATTGGACGGAGAGATCAACATGATCTCGAAAAACCAGGTGATCGGGATCGTCAGAAAAGGAGAGATCTTCGGTGAGATGGCTTCGATCAGCCATACCCCGCGCAGCGCCGCCGCAGTCGCGAACATAGACTGCCGCGTCGTTTCCCTTGACGACAAGCAGCTTCAGAACGCCTTGCGCAAGAGACCGGACTTCGCACTCATGCTGATGAGCGTCATGATCGCTCGCATCCGCAAGGCCATCGGGGAAATGGACAAGGACGGCGCCGCGGCGGACGCCAATGCCCGGGAGTCCGCCGTGTTCGACAAGACGGCGCTCGGCATACTCGCGCGCGCGCTCGCGCAGACGACTGTTCGTTACGATCGCGGCACCGCGATCGTCAAGGAAGGCCAGATCGGAGTACTGATGTACGTCGTGCTGGAAGGCCACCTTGCGGTGTCCATTCAGGGCAAGCTCGTGGAAAGAATAGGACCGGGGGGCGTGTTCGGGGAAATGGCACTCGTCGACCGCACCCCGCGCCTCGCTACCGTGACCGCGGAGACCCCTTGCGCCCTGCTCGCGATCGCGAGGAACACGTTCCTCGACCTGATCAGAGCGAGCCCTGATTTCGCGGTGTCCCTGCTCGGCGCCGTGGGCGAGCGGGCTAGGTTCATCGCCTCGCGCAACAAATAGCCGGAACCCTCGAACGAGCTAGGGGTTGCCGATGTAATCGCGCTTGGCAAGCGGGACGCCGCCGTGCCGCAGGATGTCGTACGCGGTCGTAACGTGGAAGTAGAAGTTGGGCAGCGCGTATCCCAGCAGATACTGCATGCCCTTCCAGTCGATCTCGCGGGCCCCGAGCTTGAGGTGGATGTTTCGCTCTTCGCTGCCGTCGATTTGCTCAGGCCGGATCGTCTCGACGAAGGCTATGGTCTTGTCGATTCGGGCCTTCAGTTCCACGACCGTCTCTTCGGTGTCCTCGTGCTTCGGCACTTCCACGCCAGCCAGCCGCGCCACCGCGCCCTTCGCGGTGTCGCACGCGACCTGCACCTGGCGTTTCATGGGAAACATGTCCGGGTACAGCCGGTAATTGAGCAGCACCGACGGATCCATTTTTTTCGCTTCGGCGTGTGCCTGCGCCTTGTCGAGGATTGCGGAAAGGTTCCTGAGGGCGTTGACGAAGCGGGGCGCGCTCGCCTGGTACATCGAGATGGTCATGGACGTTCCAAGAAAATGGCGTCCGCGGATTGTATCGTTCTGGGGCGGAGGACGGTAGTTACGCGTGCGCCTTGGTCACCCCGAAGGCCAGGTCGTCTCCCGCGAGCGCTGCAAAATCGAGATCGGTGCACAGCACCTGCTGCAGGCCGTCGGGCGCCTCGAAGTCGAACGAAAGCGTCACGCACAACCTGGGTCCGGTCACCGCCAGGTAGGGCCGCGTGATCTGAACCTTTCCCGGCGTCTCGATCGCTCGCCGGAAGTAGGACTTGGTCTGCCAGTCCGTGCCGGCGGTCGGCTTCATCAGATCGAAGCGCGGGTCGCGGGCCTGCAAATTGCGGTCGGCCTCGACGTTCGCGCCTATCTGTAATCCATCGCGGCCGATAAGGTAGCAGCGCTGCGTGCACGGCAGCTTGAGCAGGATCTGCACCGCTTGCGCGAATTCGGCGCCGAGCGACAGGTCCTGAACCGCGTTCTTGAGGGCAGCCAAGTAAGGCTCTAGGCGCGCGTGCTGCCGTTTCTGGAGTTCTGTAACGTCGGTGCGGTAATCCGCGATCAAGCGCGCGAACACGTCGCGTCGCGCGTTCTCCGGCTGCAGCTCTGAGCGTGGCGGCGCGAAAAACTCGCCCTGGACCAGGTCGGCGTCGGCGTCGGTCGCGCACAGCGCCTCCGCCTCGGTCTCGATCCCTTCGACGCACACCAGCGCCCCCGCCTCGTGCAACACCGAAACGATCCCGGCAAACATCCGCCGCGCAAGCGGCTCGACCGTAGCCCGGCGCGTCATCTCCCGGTCGATCTTCACGATGTCCGGCTTCAGGCGCCAGATGCGGTCGAAGTTCGAATAGCCCGCGCCGAAATCGTCGATGACGATGAGACAGCCGAGCGTCCTGTAGTACTCGAACGCCACGGCAAGGCGCCCCTCGTCCTCGTACGGCGTCTCGATCAGCTCGACCGCTACGCGGTGCGCCGGAAAACCGTTGGACTTGAGCATTTCCGAGAAAAAGGCACCGAAGCGAACGCCCTCCGTGGCCACGCTGGGATCGACATTGAGGAAGAGCCAGGAGCGCGGATCGCCGAGCCGCTGAAAGTTGCGGACATGCACGGCCCGGCACTGCCGGTCGAGACGAACCCGTGCTTCGGACTGCTGCGCCTTGCTGAAGAGCTCTCCGGGCGAGACTTGCCTCCCGCTCGAGTCGCTCGCGCGTATCAGGCCCTCGTAGCCCACGGGACGCCGGTGGGCGAGGCTGTAGATCGGCTGAAAATGGCTGGAAAGCCGGAACTCGCCGTAAGTTTCGCCTTCTTCCACGGCAGGTTTCTTGGTATGAGACGAAGCGACCTTCACGGCGAGCGCGGATCTATGGCGTAACTCGGGTCGCTCTCCAAGGACGGACAGCCCCGTTCTTGGCGACCGTACCCTCGATGGCGTTGCCGCTCATGCGCGCGCGAAACTCGGCCCCGCCCGCGGTGAACTGGATCGCGTCGCCCGCAAGACGTCCGCCCGAAATGGGCGCAGCCTTAGCGCCGCCACCGAGCGTGCCGGTGATGGTTTGATACTTCTGCTTGAGCACCAACTCGCCTTGCGGCGCACGCCATGAACCCTCAACTGGAGCAGGGACAATCCACAGATACAGGGTGCACCAGTTGATGCAGCCCCGAAGATAGGACTCAGCGGTATCCGGCTTCCAGTCGCCCATCTTGAACGTGTTGGACAGGACACGGGTCCCAGGTTTGAGCGAAAGCAGCGTCGGGCGCAGCTTCATGTTGATCTCATCGAGCAGGAACAGGGTGATCACCGTCGCCCGCGAGAGATCGGTCTCGAACAGATCGCCCTGAATGAAGGTCGCCCTGTCTGCGACGCCCGCCCTGGTCGCAGCCCGCTGGGACAGGACAACGAGGTCCGGGTTGAATTCCACTCCCATGGCGCGCGCGCCTCGCTTCGCCGCAGCAATGACCGTGCGTCCGTCTCCCGACCCCAAGTCCATGACGAAGTCGGACGGCGTAATGCGCGCCATGTCGAGCATCTTCTCGAGCTGATCGTCGGGCATCGGCACCCATACGACGTCCTTGCCTTCCTGGCCGACTTGCGGCTCGTACTTTTCCGGTGCGGGAGTCTGCGCCGTCGCAGATGCGGCAAGCGCCAAAGGGACGAGCACCCGGGAAAACAGGCCCATTAACAAGCGGATCCTCATGGAACCGTGTCCCTGCAATAAGGAAGACCCCGATGATACCGCTGTTCGGCGTGTTCTCCGGGTGTAAGCGCCCTGCCGCAGCGATTCGCCCAAGAAGAACCCGGCGAGAGGCCGCAAGCCCGTTCAAAGCCGCCTTTCCGCGAGACGGAACGCGAGGTCTTCTCCTGCGAGAGCGGCGAAATCCAGGTCCGCGCAGAGCACGTGATAGGACCCGTTCAGAGTCAGGGCGAACGACAGCGTAACGCACAGTTTCGGGCCGGCGGGCGACAGATAGGGTCGCGTGATCTGGACCTTTCCCGGCTCCTCTATCGCTCGGCGAAAGAACGGTTTGGTCTGCCAGTTGGTGCCTGTGATCGGACGGACCGGCTTCAAGCGCCGGTCGCGGGAGGTGAGCTTGTGCCGAGCTTCGGCGCTTGCGCCGATCTGGGAACCGTCGGCCGCAACCAGATAGCATCGTTCGGTACAGTCGAGATCGAGCAGCGCCCTGACCGCCCTGAGGCGATCTGCGCCGGACGACAGCGCGAGCACTGCATCAGCCAGCGCGGCGACGTAGGGCTCGAGCCGAACGGTCCGTCGCTCGTGAAATTCAGCAGACTCGGAGCGGAAACCGGCGAACAGCCCCCCGAACAAACCATCGCAGACACCCTCGGGCACCGCTCGCGCCGCGGGCCGAGCAAAGTAATTGCCCTGCATCAGGTCGGCGTTGGCGTCGGTCGCGCACAGCGCCTCCGCCTCGGTCTCGATTCCCTCGACGCACACCAGCGCCCCCGCTTCGTGCAGCACTGAAATAATCCCGGAAAACATCCGTCGCGCGAGGGGCTCGACGGCTACTCTGTGCGTCATCTCACGGTCGATCTTCACGATATCCGGCTTCAACCGCCAGATTCGGTCGAAGTTCGAATGGCCAGCGCCGAAATCGTCGATCACGGTGAGGCAGCCGAGCGTGCGATAGTGCTCGAACGCGGCCGCGAGGCGCTTTTCATCTTCGAACGGCATCTCGACCAATTCCACCGCGACGCGGTGGGCCGGAAGCCGAAATTCCTCCAGCAGCTGCGCGAACGGGCCGAACCCCTTGCCCCGCGCCGCCACGTACGGATCGACGTTGAGAAACAGCCAGCTGTTCGGGTCGCCCAAGCGCTGGAAATTCTTGATGTGAATGCGCCGGCACTGCCGGTCGAGGTGCATGCGCGCCACGCCGGCAGGCGCCTGAGAAAGAATCTCCCCTGGTGCATAGGTCCTTCCGAACGGGTCGGTCGCGCGGATAAGGCCCTCGTAGCCCACAGCCCAGCGGTGGGCCAGACTGAAAATCGGCTGGAACTCGGTCGACAGGTAAAATTCACGGGTCGAACCCGCCTCTCCCTCCACCGAGAACGTGTCGGGATGAAACGGTGCCAGATCGATCATGTTCATGGCGTGCCCGGTCCAAGAGGGCAGCAAGGAATATGCCATGGTGCTTCAGCGGGCCGGCGTCGGGCACCACAGTGTGCAGCCACTCACCAGGTCATTGGGATGCCAAGGAGCTGTCGAGGACCTGGTCAGCCGCGCCGTCGAGGGGGCGTGGTGGGATTTCTCATTGCGTGCGCGGCCCGTCCTCGCATGGGGCTGGCGAAGGCCCCGCCGCCTGGGCAGCGGGAAGGAACCCCGCCATGAGTTCTTCCCTGGCCTCCCGGGGGAGAAAAAGCGCCGGATCAACGCGTGCGTTGTTCAGGCTGACCGACCAATGCAGGTGCGGACCGGTCACGCGGCCAGTGCTGCCGATCGCGCCGATCCGTTCGCCGCGCGCGACACGCGCGCCCTTTGCGACATCGATCCGACTCAGATGGTTGTACATCGTGATGAGGCCCTGGCCGTGATCGAGAACCACTGTGAGGCCGTTGAAGAAGTAATCGCCCATCTCGATCACCGTTCCCGCCGCGGGGGCGGCGATCGGCGTCCCCTCGTCAGCGGCGATATCCACGCCCGTGTGGGGCTGCCGCGGCTCGTCGTTGATGAACCGCCTCAGCCCGAAACCGGTGGAGAAGCGCCCCTTGGAGGGCAGATCCAACGTTACCAAGTCAGGTGCGCGGTCGTTCCAGGTCGAGAACGCCTGAGCCAGCAGCTCCTGCTCGCGCGCGATCCTCAGCAGGTCGTCGGGCCCTGGGTTCACGAGGCGCCGGTCCGCAAACGTCAAGTGCTGCGTTTCGTACCTGCGGCTGCGCACATCGAAACGGATCTTGCGCGCGGGCCTGTTCCGCTCCCGCACCGACACCTCATACGCGCCCGGCTTGAGCGACAGCGGCAAGCCCACGACGGCGTGCCATGCGTCGCCGGAACGGGCGACGAGCACCCGCTGACCGTCGAACAGGACCCGCGGCGGCGATTCGGCGTTCCGTCCGACGCAGATGACTGCGACGCCGCCCGGTACCCGCGCGGTGAACGGCAAGACACCATCCGACGTGGATGCCGCCATGGCGTGGCCGAGTCCCCAGACGAGCGTTGCCAAGAGGGCGCTCAGGCGATGCACGTTGCTCCTTTCTCGATGCGCCGGCTATTTTGCACCGAATTCGGGGCCGCTTGCTCGTCATCGGTGGTCGAGAGCCGGCGACAAGATCGCCGAAGAAACCCGAGCTGCTCGAGCCGGCGTGAAAAAATGAACGTTCGCGGCGATGCCCGGCGCTCGTGCGGACATGCCGGGTGCATAATTGCCCTCGGGCTTCGCGCCGGTTCACACAGGCGCTGCGCGCAAGCGGACATGCGGCCCCTCTCGAGGAAAAAAATGAAGTCCCAGGGCGGCCCAAGAGATACCTCTTATGACGCATCCGAAGCGCTGGAGTTCTTCCGGTCCGTCGGCAAGCCCCAGGAGATCGGGCAGGGCAAGAAGATTTTCGCCGAGAGCGAAAAAGGCCTCCCCTTGCTGCTGATGCCCAACCGCATGTACCTGCTCCTGGAAGGAGAGGTGAGCGTTCTCATGAATGGCGAGCCCATCGCAACGGTTCGCCAGGGCGAGGTCTTCGGCGAGATGGCTGCGATCAACCAGGCGCCGCGCAGCGCTGCGGCGGTCGCGAAGACCCCGTGCCGCGTGATCTCCTTGAGCGACCGGCAGTTCCACGCCGCTTTGGGCAAGAAGCCCCGCTTCGCCCTCGCGCTGATGAGCGTCATGATCGGACGCCTGCGCGAGACGATCGGCCGTTTGAAGGGGGTTCCGACCGGCGACGGGTGGCGGGAAGCCGCGGCTCTGGACAAGGAATTGCTCGCCGAGATCGAAGGGCAGTTGGGGACCAAGGCCCGCTTCCGATTCGGCGAAGGCAAGATCATCATGAGAGAGGGCCATCTCGGGGTAGCGCTGTACGTCGTGCTGGAAGGCCGCATCGCAATTCGCGTGGGCGACACCCTCGTGGAAAAGGCAGGACCCGGGGGCATAATCGGCGAGATGGGGCTGATCGATCGAAAGCCCCGCCTTGCCACCGCCACCGCGGAGACGGACTGCACGCTGCTCGCAATCAGCCGCCTGGATTTCCTCAGACTGGTGAAGGAAGACCCTCGATTCGGTGTCTCGCTTCTCGCCGCGGTGAGCGAACGCGCGAGGTCCATGGCTGAACGCTTGCAGGCCGTGACCCATACGGCCGGCCCCCCGATGCCGGGTGCATAATTGCTTCTGCCGTCCGGTCCGCCCCTTGCTCGGCGCGCAGATTGACCCGGCGGCCCGGTCTTCCGAGGAAAACCGATGAGCAGCCCAGGTACTCCTGCGAACAGCTCCTACAACACGGCGGCGGCGATGGAGTTCTTTCGGTCCGTCGGCAAGCCCAGAACCTTCGCCAAGGGCAGGAAGATTTTTGCTGAAAATCAGAGAGGCCTGCCGTTTCTGCTGATGCCGAACCGCATGTATCTGCTCCTCGAGGGGGAGGTCGCGATCTTCGTGAAAGACAAGCCGATCGGCACGGTGCTTCCGGGCCAGATCTTCGGCGAGATGGCCTCGATAGACCAGGGTCCGCGAAGCGCCACTGCGGTGGCCCGGTCGGGCTGCCGGGTCATCGGGCTCGACCACCGGCAGCTTCAGACCGCGCTCGGCAAGAAACCCGAGTTCGCTCTGATGCTGATGAGCGTCATGATCAGCCGCGTGCGCGAGTCGATAAGCCGGATCAGCGCTTCCGAAACGCCGTTGAGCGGAACCAGAGCGCGGCAGTCGATACCACTGGGCAAGGAGCTGGTCGCCGACCTCGTCCGCCATCTCGGGCCGGCGACACGCATGAGCTACGGGGCCGGGCACGCCATCGTCAAGGAGGGACAGGCGGGCGCGCTGATGTACGTCGTGCTCCAGGGCCGCGTTGCGATCCAGGTCGGCGGCAGCCTCGTGGAAACCGTGGGCCCCGGCGGCGTCTTCGGCGAGATGGCGCTGGTCGATCGCACACCGCGCCTTGCGACTGGAATCGCCGAAACCGACTGCAAGCTGCTCGCGATCGACCGCAGCGCGTTCCTTTACCTCGTGCAAAACAGCCGTCGCTTCGCCGCCTCGCTCCTCGCCGCAGTCAGCGACAGGGCGCGGTTCATGACTTCGCGATAGTTCCGCCTGTTCCATATAGCGGCACTCTGGCGGCCCGTGTGCGCGCGGACTAGACTCGTCGGGTTGCCGTCATTTCCAGAGGAGGAACGCGACGATGAAAACGAGCCTTGCTTTCCTGAGTCTCTCCTTGTTCCTGTGCGCAGCCTGGGCCGACGACGGCCATCACACGCCCTTCCCGGCTGATGCGACGTTCTCGACGCTGATCGTGACTCCGATCGCGATCGAGGGGCTGACCGGCGACGACGCGGGGAATCTGTATACGACGGGCCGCGGGGCCAGTCCCTGCCCGGTCTGGCGTATCTCCACCACCGTCCCAGCCCTCGTCACAGTGGGCTTCGTTCCGGCGCCGTGCAGCCCTTCGGGCATCGCCTTCAACGCATACGGCGATCTGTTTCTGAGCGACAACGACAAGGTCTGGACGTTGACGCCGAGCGCAGTCACGCCGCCGACCGCGACCATCTACGCGAGCGGCGTACCGGGAACGAACGGCCTTGCATTCGACCGAAGCGGCAACCTCTGGACCGGGGACGGCACGACCGGGCAAGGACGCGTATGGAAGATCGCGCCCGGCGGAGTCGTAACCGAGATGTTCCGCGTGCAGCCGCTCTCCAATGAAGTCAATCTGGTCTCAGGCGTGGGCGGGGTCGGACGCGACGTTCGCACGCTCCCGCCCGGGGCGATTACGGTGACGCCCACCAGCCGCAACGCCCAGAACACTGCGGGCTCGCAGGCTCTGGTTGCGAACGGTGTGGCGTTCGACCGCGGCGGCGATCTGTACATCGCAGACACCGCGCGCGGCGCGATCTGGAAAGTGGAGTTCGACCGCCACGGCAACCTGCGCAGCCGCACGGGCTGCGACACTACATTTGCCCCGAACACCCTGTGTCTCGACAACATCCTTGTGACGCATCCGCTGCTCGAGGGCGCGGATGGGATCGCTCTGGACGTGGCGGGAAATATCTGGGTGGCCGCGAACGAGCGCAACGCCATCGTGGCGATCACGCCGCACGGCCGCGTGACGGAGGTATTCCGCAATCCTCCGAACACGGCGCTCCTGCGCAACGAAGGGCCGCTGGAGACCCCGACCAGCCCGTTCCTGCTGCACCACAAGCTCTGCACCGCCAACTCGGACGGCAACCGACGCGACAACTCGCCCAACACCGCCGGCGAGATCAAACCCGCGGGTCCGAACGTCGGAAAGATCTCCTGCATGAACCAGCAGCTGCGCATTCCGGGACTGCGCTTGCCGCTGTAGGAAGAACCAGCGAAGGCCGAGCCCCGCCCGCGCGGGGCTTTTTTTCGCATGAAGGCGATCCGCATCCACGAGAACGGCGGCCCCGAGGTCTTGCGCTGGGAGGAATTCGAGCTTCCGCCGGCCGGACCCGGCGAGGCGCGCGTGCGCCACACTGCGATCGCTGTCAATTTCTCCGACGTGAACGTGAGGCGCGGCGGCTTTTACATGTCCAAACCGCAGAGATTTCCACTCATTCCCGGCAATGAAGCGGCCGGCGTGGTGGCAAGCGTCGGGCCGGGAGTGACGGGAGTCCGACCCGGCGAGCGCGTCGCCTATGTCGGCACCGGCGGGCCGTTCTACGAAGAGACCGGCTCGTATGCGGAGGAACGCAACGTTCCGGCGAGCTGTCTCGTCAGCCTGCCGGAAGGAATCTCCGAGAAGACGGCCGCCGCGTTCCTGCTGAAGGGCCTGACCGCAGCGATGATCGTCAACCGGGTTTTCCGGCCGGCGCGCGGCGACACGATCCTCATCCACGCCGCTGCGAGCGGTGTAGGCCTGCTACTGTGCCAGTGGGCCAGGCACCTTGGCGCAACCGTCATCGGCACGGTCGGCTCGCGCGAGAAAGCGCGGCTCGCCCAGGCGCACGGCTGCGATCACGCGATCCTCTACCGCGAAGTCGATTTCGTGGCCGCGGTGAAGAAGCTCGTTCCGAAGGGCGTGGCCGCCGTATTCGACGGCGTCGGCAAGGACACCTTCGAGCGCTCGATCGGGTGCGTCAGGCGTTTCGGCATGCTGGTGAACTACGGCAACGCCTCGGGCCACGTGCCGCCGATCGATCTGCTGCTGCTCGCAAAGAACGGCTCGCTCTCGGTTTCGCGTCCCGGCTTCAGCCACTACATCGCCGGGCCCGGCGGGTTCCAGGCGGCATGCGCAGAGCTGTTCGATCTGGTGCTGCGCGGCGTGCTCAAGGTCGAGATCGGCCGCAGCTACGCTTTGCGCGACGCCGCGACAGCGCACCGGGACCTGGAAGAGCGGCGGCTCGCCGGGTCGGCGGTGCTGATCCCGTGATGAACCCGGGCTAGCCGGTGCGGTACTTAGCCTTCGCGCCTTTCGCGAGCGCCATGCCGTGCCCCGGCCGCTCCGGGATGCGGAAGCAGCCGTCCTTGCAGGCGGGCATCTCCTCGAAGAGATCGGGCGGCGTCCAGTCGATGAATTCAACGAGAAAACCGTTTGCGAGCGCGCCGACGACGTGCAAGGACAATTCGTGCACCACGTGCGGCGCGACCGCAACCTGATGCGCCGCCGCCAGGTGGCCGATGCGCAAGGTCTCGGAAAACCCGTTAGCCCGGCACACATCGGGCATGAGATAGCGCGCGGCGCGGCGCTCTATCAGCTCGCGGAATTCGTAACGAGTGTAGTGGTTCTCGCCGGTGGCGACCGGGATTGCGATCGCGTGCGCGACTTCGGCGCAAGCGGCGATGTCGTCGGCGAGCACCGGCTCCTCGTACCACACCAGGTCGAGATCCTCGAGCAGAGCGGCTTGCTTCGGTGTTGCCGAGGACATCGAGCCGCTGGTTCACGTCCACCATCATTCGCACGTCCTCTCCCAGCGCGCGGCGCACCGCCTCGACGCGCTTCGCGTTCTCGCGCGGATCGGGATGATGGATCTTCATCTTGTAGTACTTGCAGCCGAGCGCCGCGTATTTCTCCGCCTCGGCGATGAGTTCCTTCTCGCTGTACTTCGACCAGCCGCCGCTGCCGTAGGCGAGGATGCGGTCGGTCGCCGCGCCCCAGAGCTTGTAGAGCGGCAAGCCCGCGGCCTTGCCGGCGATGTCCCACAGGCCGATGTCGAGCGCCGACAGCGCGTAGGCGACCACGCCCTGCTTCTTCATGCCCATGTCGGCGCGGAACATCTTTTCCCAGAGGCGCTCGACGAACAGCGGGTCTTCGCCCATGACAACGGGCTTGAGGCGCGTCTCGAGATAGGCGTGCACGGCTTCCGCGCCGCCGCCGCCGAAGACCAGGGTGTAGCCCAGGCCCGCGATTCCCTCGTCGGTGGAGATTTCCGCCACCACGAGCTTCTGCTGCGGGTAGTTCGACGCCATCGGCTTCGGCGTCGGGATGGTGAGGATGGAACTCTCGATCGCGGTGATTTTCATGGAGATGCGATCCTACCAACAAAAACGCCCCGGAGTCTCCGGGGGCGTCGCCCGCGCGAAAATGACGCGCTGAATTGCTCAGGTCCCTCTCCCCCCCAAGTCCGGCTCCACCGGCTCGATAAGCTTCTGGTTGTCTTCCTCGGTACGGTTTATCGCAAGGCCGACGCGGCGGAGTTCGAAGTCCGTTTGTGCGTGCGCTTCGATGAGCGCGCTCGCTTCCGCCGGATCGGTGAGCGTCCGGGGCGAGCCAATCCAGCTGGGCATCCTCGCGCAGCACCACCGGCATGCGCTCGTGGATCTCGGCCAGGGGACCCACGGCGGCGCGCGTGAGAATGGCGCAGGTGAGCGTCGGCTCGCGCTCGCCGGCTTCCTTCCATCGCGACATGAGGCCCGCGAAGCAGACGAGCCCGCGGTCGCGGCGGAATATGTAGTAGGGCTGGTTGACCTTGACGACCTCGCCCGTCGCCCGGTCCGTCCTCTCCTCCTTGCGCCATTCGTACCAGCCGAGAGCGGGCACCAGGCAGCGCGAGCGAGCGAACGCGTCGCGCCACATGCCGTTCGCTCCGGCGGTTTCCGCCTTGGCGTTGAAGCGACCGCTCGGGGGCTTTCTTTTCCTTCCACCAGTACGGGACGAATCCCCAGCGCGCGTGCGCGAGCTCGATCCCGGAACCGGCGGTGCCGCCTGCAGCATGATGACCGGCATCGTCGGCGCGACGTTGTAGCGCGGCTTCCCGAAGGGCGCCTTCCAGTTTCCGCGTCCGAGGTGGAATGCCCGCTCGACCGCTGCTTCGTCGGGGGAAACGAACCGGCCGCACATCGCGCTATTCTAGCCGCGATGAAATCCGGATCGCGCTTCATCGCCCATGTGGACATGGACGCGTTCTACGCGTCGGTCGAGCTGCTGCGCCGTCCGGAGCTGCGCGGGATGCCTTTGGTCATCGGCGGCCGCCGCAGCACCGCACAGGCCGACGCGTTTCCCGTCCTTCGCGAGTACAAGGGCCGCGGCGTGATCACCACCGCCACCTACGAAGCGCGCGCCCTCGGTCTGCACTCGGGCATGGCGCTGATGCGAGCGGCGAAGCTCGCCCCCGATGCCCTCCTCCTCCCCGCCGACTTCGACGAGTACCGGCGCTGCTCGCGCCTCTTCAAGGAAGCGGTGCGCGCGATCGCTCCGGAAATCGAGGACCGCGGCATCGACGAGATCTACGCCGATCTCACCGCGCTCGTCGCCGCCGACGACGTTGCGGGGTCGAGCGCGCGCGGGATCGCCCGCTCGATCCAGCGCGCGGTACGCGACGCCACCGCGCTTTCCTGTTCCGTCGGCGTCGCGCCGAACAAGCTGCTCGCGAAGATCGCCTCCGAGCTCGACAAGCCGGGCGGCATCACCGTGCTCGCCGAAGACGACATCCCCGCGCGGGTCTGGCCTCTGCCGGTGCGCAGAATCAACGGCATCGGCCCCAAAGCGGCGGCACGCCTGAACGCGCTCGGCATCCGCACCATCGGCGATCTCGCGAAAGCCGAGCCGGCGCTCCTCATCGAGCGGTTCGGCGAAAAGCACGGGGCGTGGATGAGCGAGGCGGCGCGCGGGCGCGACGAACGGCCGGTCGTCACGCACAGCGAGCCCAAGTCGATCAGCCGCGAGACGACCTTCGAGGAAGACCTGCACCCGGAGCGCGACCGCGAAGCGCTCTCGCGGATTTTCACGGAGCTGTGCGAGCGGCTTGCCGCCGACCTCGAGCGCAAGGGCTACGCGGGAAGAACGATCGGACTGAAGCTGCGCTTCGACAACTTCAAGACGCTGACCCGCGACCGCACGCTCGATCAACCGACGCGCGACGCCGCCGCAATCCGCCGCGCCGCAGGCGAGTGCCTGAAGCGCGTGCCGCTCGAGCGGCGCATACGGCTCCTTGGGGTGCGCGTAGGCGGCCTGAGCAAGGCCTGATTTACCTCAGCAGACCGTTGCGGCTTCCTGCTTCGCGCAGCCGGGCGCATTGCGCGGCCGCGAGCGTTGTGTTGCGCGGCGAGGTTTCCTCGCGCATGAGATTGCCCTCCTCCTCGCTGTGCTCGCCCGAGTCCATCAGCACATGCGCGAGCTCGTGTGCGAGGGCGATGCCGGGATCGCGCGCTGCCGCCGTCATCCATACGGTGTCCGCAATCTCGGGACGGGTGCGGCTGTTGGCGCGGCCGATCGCCTCGGCGTCGAAGGCGGGGCGGTTCTTCGTGCCGCGCACCAGGTACACCGCCGGCTTGACCACCGGGTGCGCCCGCGCGAGCTCGCGCGCCGCAGGCGTGGAGAAGTCGAGGTGGTTCGGCGCGACAACGCTCTGGATTTTCACACGCCCCGAGCGAAACTCCGCATTGGATAAGAATCGCTCCGGCTTCGCGCAGCACGGCGAGTGAGCGCTCGCGCGTCCAGCCGCTCCCTTCCAGCCTGACGAGCGTGAGGTGGAACCTGAGACCCACCGCTGGACTCGCGCCCAGTTCCTCGCCGGAAAAGCTTTGACTCTCGATCAGCGCGACCTGGGAAAGGGCGAAGCTCGAGGGGAAAAGGGCAGCGCAGGCCGTGAGGGCGCGAAAGAGGCGAAGCGGGGACTTGCTCACGATTCCGAATGATATTCCCTGGCCGACGTCCGCCCCGGGGAGGGCCCGAGCGGGCCAGGGCGCCGCACTTGTCAAGCTTTCCCTACAGACCGCTTTTCCGCTTTCGAGGATAGTGGCATCCCACCGGCCCCCCTTACCTAGAGGCGAAACGTGCCAAGACAAGCATGGCGATCCTCGGACCAACGCGATGAATGAGCGACCCCTCGAGATCCTCCTGGTCGAAGACTGCGGATCGGACGAAGAGCTCACGCTGCTAGCCCTGCGGCGGCAGCGGCTGGCCAACGTCATCCACGTAGTGCGCGACGGGGCGGAGGCGCTGGATTTTTTCGCACGCAGCGGCCGCCATGCGGAGCGTAGCGGGCGGGATCCGGAGCTGGTCCTGCTCGACCTCAGACTTCCCAAGGTGAGCGGCATCGACGTGCTGCGCCGTCTGAAGAGCGACCCTTCCACGCGCGAAATCAGGGTCGTGGCGCTGGTTTCCTCTAAGGAAGAAGAGGACTTCTCGGACATTCATCACCTCGGGGTGGACGGTGTCCTCGTCAAACCGCTGGCCTTCGAGGGATTCATAGAGCTCGTCGTTCAGTTCGACCTGCAGTGGCTGCTGGTCCATGGCCGCCAGACCGCGCAACACGCATTGGCGTAGCCCCCCGAACACGATCCCTCTACAATCCGGGGCTGTCTTAGCACCCTGAGCGGCCTCATGCCCGATACGAGCGCGCCGACGCGCCCCGTCCCCGTACCCGAATCCCCCGTACTGGCGCGCGCCCGAACGCGGCCGTCCCGCGCGCTCGCGAAGATCCTCGCCCTCGACGATTTCGAGGAGCCCGCGCGCCGCTATCTCCCGCGGCCGATGTTCGGCTATGTCTCGGGCGGCGCCGAGACCAACGCGTCGCTGCGGGCCAACCGCGCCGCGTTCGACGAGATCGAGCTCCTGCCTCGCGTGCTCGTCGACGTCTCCGGCCGCTCGGCGAAGACCTCGCTCTTCGGCCGCGGCTACGATGCGCCCTTCGGCTTTGCTCCCATGGGCGGGACCTCCATGGCGGCCTACCAGGGCGACATCGTCCTCGCGCGCGCTGCGGCCGAGGCGAATATCCCCATGATCATGAGCGGCGCTTCGCTCGCGCGCCTGGAGGACGTTCGCTCCGCCGGAGACACGGCCTGGTTCCAGGCCTACCTGCCCGGCGACACCGGCACGATCACGCGGCTGATCGAGCGGGTCGCGCGCGCCGGGTTCGACACGCTGGTCCTCACCGTCGACGTTCCAGTCTCCGCGAATCGCGAGAACAACGTGAGGAGCGGCTTCAGCCGGCCGCTGCGGCCGACCCTGCGCCTCGCGTGGGACAGCGTGCTGCGACCCCGGTGGCTCGTCGGAATGTTCCTGCGCACGCTCCTTCTGCACGGCATGCCGCACTTCGAGAACATGGGCCCGCGCATTCCGCTCATTACGCACCTCGATCGCGGCGACGGGCCGCGCGACCGGCTCGCGTGGACCCACCTCGAGCTCATGCGCCGGCTGTGGAAGGGACGCCTGGTGCTGAAGGGCGTGCTCGATCCCGAGGACGCGCGAATCGCGCGCGAGAGCGGCGTGGACGGCGTCATCGTGTCGAACCACGGCGGCAGGCAACTGGACGGCGCTCGAGCCCCCTTGCGCGCGCTCCCCGCGATCGTGGCGCAGGCGCGCGACATGACGGTCATGATGGACGGCGGCATCCGCCGCGGCACCGACGTCCTCAAGGCGCTCGCGCTCGGCGCGCGGTTCGTCTTCGTCGGCCGGCCCTTTCTCTATGCCGCCGCGATCGCGGGCGAGGCCGGTGTGCACCACGGCATCGGGCTGCTCTCCGAGGAAATCGAGCGCGACATGGCACTCCTGGGAATCACGACGCTTGCGCAGATGACGCGGGAGCGGGTCGTCGAAGCACGCGGCCTCGCACGCTGACTGTCCCGCCCAAGCGCTGGGAAGACGATGAAAGAAAAACTCGTTTCCACGGACTTCTGGTGCAAGCTCGTGCTGCTGTTCGTCTTTGGCTCATTCTACGTCCTCGCCCGTCCCTTCCCGGAGGAATCCAGGCAGTTTCCTCAGCTTCTCGCCGCGATCAGCCTGCTACTCACGCTCGTCGCGCTCGCCGCTGACTTCGTGGGGCGGGGCGCTGTCGGCGGAGAGGTCGGCAGCGTCGACGATACCGAGCTCAAGCCCGTGGACCCGGAGACCCGGAGCGCGCGCAGCAGACGCTTCTGGCAAGCCTGGGCGATTCTCCTGGCCTCCGCGGGCGTGGGCTTCGCCGGCGGATTCATCTACAGCGTAATCGGCCTGTTCGCGGGCTTTGCGCTCGCATTCGGCAGCGGCGAAAAGCGCGCCGGCAACCTCTTCGTCGCCGCCGCGCTCGCGGCGGCCGTCTATTTCGTGTTCGGAAAGCTGATGGGAGTTCCTTTGATGCAAGGCCTGCTCTGATGGGTTCCGGTCCGTCGAGGAAGGGCTGATGGACGCCGTCGCCGGAGCGATCGCCTTCGTCTTCCAATGGCAGAACCTTCTCGCCCTCGCCGGGGGCACCGTTTACGGAATCATCATCGGCGTGCTGCCGGGCCTCGGGCCCTCGGCGGGCATGGCCCTCGCGCTGCCCCTGGTGATGACCTGGCATCCCGCGACCGCGCTGATCTTCATGGGGTCGCTGTACAAATGCAGCAACTACGGCGGCTCGCTTACCGCGATCCTCGTCAACACTCCGGGCGACGCCTCCAACGCGGCGACGGTGCTCGACGGCTACCCGATGTGCCAGCAGGGGAAAGGAGGCGTGGCGCTGGGACTGAGCGCAACCTCGGCGATGGTGGGCGGCACGATAGGCATGGTCTGTCTCGTGTTCGCCACCCCTTACCTCGCCGAGTTCGCCTTGAGATTCGGACCGGCGGAATATTTCATGACGGCCGTGCTCGCGCTCTCGCTCATCGCGGCGGTCGTGCAGGGCGCCACCATCAAGGGGCTCATGGCCGCGGGCCTGGGGCTGCTCCTCTCGACGGTGGGCTTCGACGTCATCACCGGACATCTGCGCTACACCTTCGGCTGGGCGCCGCTCGAAGACGGCATCCCTCTGATCCAGGCTTTGGTCGGATTGTTCGCCGTGACCCAGGCGCTCGTTCTCGCGGAGAGCGCGCAGTCCATCTCGCGCCTCGCGAAGCTGGCGGGGGGATTCTGGGAGGGATTCCGCACATACTTCCGCCATCCTGCGGCCGTGGTGCGCTCCTCGCTTATCGGTCTCTTGGTCGGCGTCCTGCCGGCGGTCGGGCAGAGCTCCGCGGGCCTGCTCGCCTGGGCCGACGCGAAGCGGCACGCGAAGCACCCGGAGTCTTTCGGCAGCGGCGCCCCCGAAGGGGTGCTCGCCTCGGAGACGGCCACCAACGCCTGCATGCCGGGCGATCTCGTGTGCACGATCGCGCTGGGCCTTCCCGGCAGCGTCGGCGCCGCCATATTTCTCGGGGTCATGATCATCTTCGGCGTCGCGCCGGGGCCGCTCGTGTTCGTGCAGAACGCGGAAATCATCTACAGCCTGTTCGTCGCCCTGTTCCTCACTTCCTTCCTGATCTTCGCGGTCGGGATGGTGGCTGCACGCCGCCTCGCCGTGGTCACGCTCCTTCCGAACCACGTCATCGTGCCGGCGATCCTGGTGGTGAGTCTCCTCGGGAGCTTCGCCATCCGGAACGAGATGTTCGACGTCCTGATCAGCCTCGCCTTCGGAGCGCTCGGATACGTGATGCTGAAGGGAGGCTTACACCCCGATACCGCTGCTCCTCGGGCTCGTGCTCGGCGAAATGGTCGAGACCAACTACCACCGGGCGCTGCTCATCTCCGGCGGTTCGTATTCGATATTCTATTCGTCGATTATCTGTAAGATACTCATCCTGCTCACCGTCCTTTCGCTCGCCGGGCCCTACCTCGGGTCCTGGTGGAAGACGCTGACTCAGGGGGAAAAATGAAAGGAGGAAGGACCATGCCAGGACTGCTCAAGCTCATCGCCGCCGCCTCGGCCCTGCTCGCCGCAGCGGCCTTCGGAGCGGATTTTCCCAGCAAGCCCCTGAAGCTGGTCGTCACCGCGGGCGCGGGCGGCGGCGAGGACACGGAAGCGCGCGCCATCGCCCCCTTCGTCGAAAAGCACCTGCGGACGCAGGTCGTGATCGAGAATCAGCCCGGCGCCGGCGGCAAGATCGCCTTCGAGAAATTCCAGAAGACCGAGCCCGACGGCTACACCCTGATCACCTACACCTTCCCGAAGAGCGTGATCATCGAGTACCAGGGCAAGACCGGCTTCAAGACGCGCGACTTCACGCCCGTATTCGCGTGGTCCCGCTCGAGCCAGCTGCTCGTCGTGAACGGCGAGAGCTGGAAGACCTTCAAGGAATTCCTCGATGCGGCCAAAGCCAAGACCCTGGCGGGCGGGCTCTCGGGCCGGGGCAGCACCACCCATCTGATGGGTCTGATCGCGCTCGATGAGCTCGGTGTCAAGGTCAACTGGGTGCCCTACGAAGGTTCTGCCGGAAGCGTCGCGGCGCTCGCGGGCAAGCACCTCGATTTCACCATCTGCCTCGCGACATCAGCGGTTCCCCTCATCCAGGCCGGGAAGCTGCGGCCCCTGCTCCTGTTCAGCGACAAGCGCGATCCCAGCCTCGCCGACGTCCCGATCCCGAAGGATCTGGGCTACGACATGACCTTCATTCCGACGCTCCGCGGCGTCGAGGCTCCGCCGGGAACGCCCGCGGCCGTAGTGAAGGTTCTCGAGGACGCCTTCAGCAAGGCGGCGCAGGAGCCGGGCTTCGTCGAGATCGCGAAGAAAAGGAAGATCATCCTGCAGCCGGTCGGCAGCAAGGAGTTCGCCGCGGCGGTGGAAAGCGTCTATCCCAGGATCGCCAAGCTCGAGCTGATGCTGAAGAACTGAGCCGCCGCCTCTCAAGTTTTTGACCTAGCGCAAGACCCTCTTCTCCAGACCCTGTAGCTTGGATACGGGGCGCCACGGCGAAAGCAGGCGTGCCCGCCGATTCGGGGCAACTCATGGAGATGAAAATGGAACAAGTCAATACGCAAAGGGTCAATACGGACAAGCTGATGCACGATCTGCGCCTGGTCGTCGAAGACGCCGAGGATCTGATCAAGGTGACCGCGAGCCAGGGCGGCGAGAAAGTGAGCGCAGCGCGCGCCAAGGCCGAAGAATCGATCCGGGCCGCAAGAGCGCGCCTGGTGGAGAACGGCGAGCACCTCGCGGCACGCGCCCAGGCGGCCATGCAGGCGACGGACAAGTACGCGCACGAAAACGCCTGGACCGCGATCGGAACCGGCGCGAGCCTTGGTTTTCTCGTCGGCTACCTGATTGGCCGCCGCTGACCGAATCGACGCAGCAAGGCCGGGATCACCCGCACGCCAGTTGCATTGGCGTGCGGACAGCTTTGCCTGCGCCGTTCGCAGGCCCAGAGCATCGGCTCCGATGTGCTGAAATCCCCGGCGGAAACGAAGACGCCCGCTTGCGAGGTCTCCCCTATGAATCCCCCTGTTACCAGGGGAAGGCACTGCTCTTCGCGATCCCGAAGGATCAGTCAAGCGAGGGAAGACCACCCAAACGGGCGTCTTTACAGGTTTTATTCTCCACGTCCCGAACCAGCGGCCTTTGATGCATGTCAAACGAAGCCCAAGGATGAGCTCATTCTGTGGGAATCTCTTATCGATCAAGGCCTTGGAAGCGACGGCCGGGGGCGGTGAAAGATTTCAGTGAGGGGTTGGGCCGCTTTGCCGTAACATACGGCCCTTTTTTGGGATGCTAGGCACCCTGGCCGGGCACCCTCAAAATAGAGAATAAGGAGCATTAGACGTGCAGGAAATCCTGAAGTACCTGAAAGGCCGCGGTGAACAGCTCGACTCGGACATCGCGACCGCTACCGGACTCTCCCTCGAAAGCGTGCGCCGCTACGTGTCGACGCTTTCGGCCCGAGGCGAGGTCATGACCTGCCAATCGATTCGTTTCATCGAGGGCAAGAAGAGCGAGGGCTTGCTCTGCCGCATCGCAGGCTACGTTCCGCCCGCCAGCCCCGGCAGGAAATCAAAGGCCCAGCTCAAGGCCCAGGCGCAGACGCAGACCTAGGAGAACCCGCGGTGGGAGATAATGGCGTCATGGATCCGCAGCCGGTTTCCCCCCGCCAGCGCCTGCAGGAGCTTCTCGCGATACCGGAGAGGCAGCGAACCGAAGCGGAGTGGGACGAGATCAACGAGCTCGAGATCAGGCTCGCTTCGAGCAACAGACAGAATCAGAATCAGAATCCGCACGACCCCCGGCGCAACCCCCAGATGTCGGGCCATCCGAGGCCCGGCGGCCCCGGGGGTAAGAAGCCTTTCAGGCAATTCCACAAGCGGCGCCCCAACCGGGGCCAGCAGTAAGACTCCCGACATCGAGTAGCGTGTCGTCTGCCGCGCCGGGAGCGAGGGCGAAGTGACCCGCTACTTGATCCCGAGCCGCCCCGCGACCTTCAGCCGCTGCACCGTGTCGCCGGCGAGGTGGCGCCAGATGAAGGCATCGCGCGCGAGCTTGTCGGCGTGCGCGTCCATCGCGCAGCCCGCGCCGCCGCGCAGGTCCATGTAGAGCTCGGTCACTTCCCCGACGACATCGGTCGAGAAATTCATCGCGAGGCCCGCGTTGGGCGAGTGGATCCTGCGGTCGTGCTCCCAGGCGATGCGCATGACAAAGGAGCGCAGCGCCTCGGTCAGCATGTGCATGCGGTTCAACTTGAGCTGAACGAGCTGCTGCTCGAAGAGAAACCTCCCGCCCTGCTTCGCGCGAGCGCGCGTGCTTCAGGGCGACCTCGCAGGCGTCGTCGCAGATCCCCAGCGCGTTGGCGGCGAGCTCCAGGTCGCCGAACAGGTCCCCGCCCGTGGTATCGCCGCCCGCGCCACCCGACTTCTTCACCGCGCCGTTCACTTCGCCGACGACGTTAGCATGCGGCACGCGCGCGTTCTCGAAGATCATCTCGCCGTTCTGGTAGAAGCGCCACCCGCTCTTGTTGTACACCTTGCCGGTGCGGAAACCCGGCGTGTCCCGCGGGACGAGGAACATCGTCGTACCCTGCTTGAGCGGCGCGTTCGGGTCAGTGCGCGCGTCGATGAAGAAGAGCTTGCCTATATTGCCGTTGGCGATGAAGGCCTTCTCGCCGTTCAGGATCCATTCGTCGCCACGGCGCTCGGCGCGCAGCTTCAGGCCCGCCTTGGGATCGTCTTTCGGCGGGAGCCTGTTGTCGGAGCCGGCGGAATGCTCGCTGATCCCCTTGCCGAGCACGAAGGTATCGTCGGCGAGGAAGGGCCTGAGGAAGCGCTCCTTCTGCTCGTCGGTGCAGCTCGCGGCGATCAGATGGCTCCACTTCCAGCACTGGCTGAATGCCTTCGAGATGGCGCTGTCGGCCTTCGCGAGCTCGGTCATGACCAGCGCCTGGGTGACGAAATCAGTCCCCCGCCCGCCCCACTCTTTCGGAACGGCCATGGTGCGGAATCCGAGCTTCGATCCTTTCCTGATGATGTCCCAGTCGAAGGTCTCGGCCGGATCCTCGGTGGCGTCGCGCGCAAGCGATATCGGCCGGATCTCTTCCTGCGCGAACTTGCGCGCCTTCGCCTGCCATTCGCGCTGCTCGTCGTTCAATGAGAAATCCATGCGCCGATCCTTGTGGTCTCAGGCGGTGGCCCGCTCGGGCGCCGCGGCCGGCCGCCGGAATCCCGCGAGCGCCTCGGCGAGCCTGAGCTTCGCGTCGCTCGTCCCCTCGCCCGAGTGCAGGCACACGCGGGCGTCGTGAACATATTTCTGCAGCGGCATGTCGCGCATCACGCCCATCGCGCCGAAGCACTCCGCCGCGTCCTTGACGGCCTCGAGCACCGCCTCGCCCGTGAAGGCCTCGGCGACGGCCGCGAGCGGCAGGCCGGGAAGGCTCCGGTCGGCGACCGCAGCCGGGTGATCCGACGCCCAGGCCGCGCGCCAGACCGCGGCACGCGCGACCTCGAGCCGGATCGCGATACCGGCGAGCTTCGCGCCGATCGCCTGGTGCTCGACGATGCGCCTGCCACCCTGCACGCGCAGTTTTGCATAATCGAGCGCCGCTTCGCAGGCGGCGCGGCCTATGCCCAGAGCGAGTGCCTGCATGAGCGGAACGCCGCAGCCGCTCGCCGCCGCGCCGCCCGCGAAGGGACTCCGCCCCTCCTCGCCGAGGAGATTTCCGGCCGGAACGCGGCAATCGGAAAAGACCACCTCGCCGCAGCTCCCGTGGAACCATCGCCCCTCCTCTGCACGCACCGAGAGGCCTTCCGTCTCCCGCGGGACGAGCACGGTGCTGACCCCGTTCGACGTCGCGGCCTGGACGGCGAAGAGTTTCGCGACCGGCGCGTTCGCGACGCAATGCTTCTTCCCGCGGATCACCCACTCTGCGCCCTTGCGCTCGGCCGAAGTGGCGATGACGGGCTCGGGCGCGGCCCGACGATGGTAGTGGCCTCCGAGGGACGACTCGCTCCCGGGCTCGCGCTCGGCAAGAGCGAGGTGGAAGCCATCGTCTGCGAGGAACTGCGGCAGGAAGCGGTCGCGCTGCGCGCTCGTCATCAGCCGCTCGAGCGCACCGCCGAGCATCGCCGTCCGCGCGAGCACCGCGGCGATGTCCGGATCGCCGACCGCCAATTCCTCGGTGACGATGCAGCGGGTGAGATTGTCGGCGCCCGCGCCGCCGGCCTCCTCCGATAGCGCGAGCGTGCGCAGGCCCAACTGCGAGGCCTGCGCCAGAAGCTGCGCGAGCAAGGGTTTCTCGAACGCCTCGAGCCGCGCAGGCGCAAGCGCAGCGGGCTTCACCTCGCGGTCGACGAAACTGCGGACCGCGTCGCGAATCTCCAGCTGCTCGGGGCTAAGATGAAGGCTGAACATGCGCGCTCACTGTCCCTTGATGCCGAGGGTCTTGATCACCTTGTCCCACTTGTCGGTTTCCTGGCGGATATAGCGGGTGAAGTCATCCGAATCCCGGTACGAGGCGACGATCTGCTGCTTCTCGAAGATTTTGGCGACTTCTGGATCTTTGAGAAAGCCTGCGGTTTCGCGGCTGATGCGCGAGACGATGTCGCGCGGCGTCTTCACGGGAGCGAAGATCCCGACCCAGGCCGACTGCTCGAAACCGGGCACGGTCTCAGCAACCGCGGGAATGTCGGGAAGTGCGGGGAGGCGCTGGGTTTCGCCGACGGCGAGCGCGACCATCTTTCCCGAGCGCACATGCTCGAGGGCGGTGGCGACGTTGTTGTACATGAGCTGCACGTCGCCCGCGAGTAGCGCCGCGGTCGCCGGTCCCACGCCCCGGTACGGCACGTGCACGAGCTTGATCCCCGCCTGGTGCGCGAGCAGCTCCAGACCCAGATGGCTGAAATTGCCGACCCCGCCCGAGGAATAGTTCAGGGTTCCCGGCTTCGCCTTGGCGAGCGCGATGAGATCGGCGACATTGCGCACCCCGACGGAGGGGTGCGCGGTCAGCATCGACGGAAACTTGATCATCATCGCGACCGGAACGAAGTCGCGCAGCGGCAGGTAGGCGAGCTTCTCGTACAGCGCCGGATTGACCGTGATCGGCGTGTCGGAGATCGCACCCAGGGTGTAGCCGTCGGGCTCCGACTGCGCAACCGCCTGCGCGCCAATCGCGCCGTTCGCGCCGCCGCGGTTGTCTACGATCACCGGCTGCCCGAGGCGGTCGCCGAGATGCTTGGCGGCGAGGCGGCCGATCATGTCGGTGCCGCCGCCGGCGGGAAACGGGACGATCATCTTGATCGGCTTGCCCGGCCACTGAGCGGCGGCGAGCACGGGCGCTGCGCACAGGATCGCGGCCGCGGTCTTTAGAAAGCTTTTCATAGTCCTCTCCTTTTCTGCGTTCGTGGGTCTGAATTCCGTCGCCGCACTCACTTTGCCGCAAAAGCGGCGATCGCGTCTCCCATATCGCTCGTGCCCGCGCTGCCGCCGAGGTCCCGGGTCAGGTGCTTCGCCTCGGCGATGACCCGGCTCACGGCGCGCTGGATGTGTTGCGCGGCTTCGATTGCCCTGGGTTCGCCGCGCTTGCGCCCCAGCCAGTCGAGCAGCATCTGTCCGGACATGATCATCGCATAGGGATCGGCGATGTTGCGGCCCGCGATGTCTGGCGCGGAGCCGTGCGTCGCCTGCGCCATCGCCTGCTTCTCCCCCACGCAAAGGCCCGGGGCGAGCCCCAGGCCTCCGACCAGCCCCGCGCCGATGTCGCTCAAGATATCGCCGAACTGGTTGGTGGTGACGACCACGTCGAAGCGCTGCGGCTGCATCACGAGCTTCATCGAGGTCGAGTCGATCATCATCTCCTCGAACTCCACATCCGGAAACTCCTTCGCTACCTTGCGGCACTCTTCGGCGAACATGCCGCAGGCAAGGCGGTACACGGGCTCCTTGTGCGCCGCGGTGACTTTCTTTCGCGGACGCGCGCGCGCGATCGCAAAGGCCTCGCGCGCCACGCGCTGCGAGCCCTTGCGGGTGATGACGCGCATCGCCACCGTGATGTCGTCGTTGGGGCGGAACTCCGGACCCCCGGCGACGACCGTCTCGGAATAGAGCATGCCCTCGGTCAGCTCGCGCACGAAAACGATGTCGACGTTCTTGTGGACCGAGGCGATGCTCGCGTGGGAAAGCGCGGGCCGCAGCGCCGCGAACAGCTCGAGTTTCTTGCGCACCGGCGGCATCACCCACGTCGGATCGCCGCGCGGGTAAGCCGCGTGACCGATCGGTCCCATGATCCAGCCGTCCAGCCTGCGAAGCGCCTGCTCGGTCACCGGGGGAAGAGTGTCGCCGTGCTCCTCGTGACCGCGCTTGCCGATCGGAAGCGTCTGCCAGTCGATCGCGAGCCCAGCGCGCGCGGCAGCGGCCTTCATGACCTTGACGCATTCCGGAACGACCTCCAGGCCGATGTCGTCGCCGAGGAGGACGCCGATTCTCAGGCTCACGTCGTGAATCCCCCATCGACGAAGAGCGTCTGGCCGGTGACGAAATCCGATGCGGCGCTCGCGAGGAACACCGCCGCGCCGAGCAGATCCTCGACTTGGGCGAAGCGTCCGAGCTTGATGCGGGCGAGCAGGCGCTTCGCCCGTTCAGGATTGGAGGCCATGACCTTGGCGGTGAAATCCGTCATGGTGGCGGTGGGAGCGAGGGCGTTGACGCGCACCCCGAGCGGCGCCCATTCGGCGGAGAGCTGCGCGGTGAGGTGCGACACCGCGGCCTTGGCGGCGCCGTAGGCGCTCTTGCCCGAATCGGTCGCCTCCGACCAGGCGGAGGAGAGGTTGACGATCTTGCCGTAGCCGCGCGCGACCATCATCGCGCCGATTCTCTGCGAGCAGAAGAACGTGCCGCGCACGTGCGTGTCGAACAGCCTGTCCCAATCGTCCTCGGAGGTGTCGAGCGCCGCCTTGGTGAAGCCGAAGCCGGCGTTGTTCACGAGCACGAGGCGCCGGTCGTTTCCCTTCGCCAGCGCGCCCACTGCATCCGCCAGCCTGCGAATATCGTCCAGCCGCGTCACGTCGGTCGCAACGATTTCGGCGCGGCCGCCGGAGGCGACGATCGCCTGCCGCAACGACTCGAGCTTGTCCTTGTTACGGCTTGCGAGAACGACGAGGGCGCCTAGGCGCGCAAAGCACTCCGCGAACGCCCGGCCGATGCCTTCGCTCGCCCCAGTCACAACGATCAACCGATCGTCGAGGCGGAACTGGGCAAGGGGATCGGCGCTGGTCGTCACGGACTGGTCAGGGATCGAACCCGCGCGGCCCTCACGCGGCGAGGCGTCATGATAGCAGCGCAGCCCGGACCCTATCGCCGGCCGTCGTACCAAGCAAAGCAGTCCTTGCGGCTGCGCAGCGTGCGCCCGCGCGACGCGGCGGTCCTCGCCATGAACCGGAAGAAATCGCCCCAGGTGTAGAGCCGCAACTTGCGGTCGCTGGTGAGCAGGGGATGGCGGTGAAGGATGGCGATGGCGCGCTTCTCGCGTCGGGCGAGGCGCTTGAGCCGCCGGAAGAGATCGATCTCCTCGCTCGCGTACAGCTCTTCGCTGAAGCCTCCCGCCTCGCGGAACGCCGCCGCCTCGCAGAAGATGAACGACCCCGCCGCCCAGCCGGCGATCCGGGAGAGCGCATTCCAGATTCCGGCCGCGAGCGCGCCGCCGCGGGGCGGCCGATCGAACGCGATGGTGCTGCCGCCGGCCAGACAGCCGGCGCGGATGGCTTCCGCCGCATCCAGGAAAAGCTCCACGGTCGGAGTGGAGTCGGCGTCCACGAAAAAAATCCAGTCCCCGCCGGCGTGCTCGGCGCCTGCGTTGCGCGCCCGGCTGATCCGGTTGACCGGTTCGAATACGACGAGCGCCCCCGCTTCCCTCGCGATCTCCGCCGTGCGGTCGGTCGAGTTGTTGTCGCACACGATGAGCTCGGAGGCCCAGCCGAACCGGTCGAATCCCCGCATGGCTTCGCGGATGCTGCGCAGCGACGCGGGCAGCAGCCGCTCTTCGTTGAACGCGGGAACGACGACGGAGATCTTCATTGACCTGGTGCCATCTCGAGCTGAGGTGTCATCCCGGGCACGAGAGAGGGATCTCATGCCGCACCGGCGCCCAGCACGTCACTTGCCATTTTGCTGTAGATTGCGCCCTCCCGCACAGACATCTGTGTCGAAGCAGTCCACCCTTGTTGCCATTGCGCGCCCAAGCGGCGCAGAAGGTTCCGTGAAGATCCCGAAAAGAATCGAACCGCTCGTCGAGGCCGGCCTCGTCGATTCGGTCAGCCGCCAGCTCATGAGCGGCAAGGAGGCCATGATCTACGTGGTCCGCTGCGGCGAGGCCATCCGCTGCGCGAAGGTCTACAAGGAAGCCAACCAACGCAGCTTCCGCCAGAGCGTCGACTACACCGAGGGCCGCAAGGTGAAGAACAGCCGCCGCGCCCGCGCCATGGAGAAAGGCAGCCGCTACGGACGCAAGGCGAAGGAGGAATCATGGCAAAGCGCCGAGGTCGACGCCTTGTACCGCCTTGCCGCCGTGGGCGTGCGCGTGCCGCGGCCCTATAACTTCATCGACGGCGTGCTGCTGATGGAACTCGTGACCGACAGCGAGGGCAACGCCGCCCCGAGGCTCAACGATGTGGTGCTGACGGCGGAGCAGGCCCACGAGTTCCACCGCACGCTGATCGGAGAGGTCGTGCGCATGCTCTGCGCCGGAGTCGTTCACGGCGACTTGTCGGAATACAACGTGCTCCTCGGCGACCAAGGGCCCGTCATCATCGACCTGCCCCAGGCCGTCGACGCCGCAGGCAACGCCCACGCCGGCGGCATGCTCGAGCGGGACGTCGCCAACCTCACCCACTACTTCGGCCGTTTTGCGCCCGAGATTCTGGACACCGAATACGGCAAGGAAATCTGGTCGCTCTACCAGAGCGGCAAGCTGCACCCGGAGATCGAACTGACCGGGCGTTTCGAGCGCATTGAAAAACCGGTGGATGTGGACGGCGTCATCCGGGTCGTCGACGATGCGCTCAAGGAAGAAGCGGCGCGGCAACTGTACCGGCAGGCGATGGCGCAGAAGTGACCGAGGCAGACTGACACGTGCCGAAGCGGTAAGCTTGAGCCCTTCGCAACGGGGGACGCGTATGCACAAAGGAAGCTGCCTGTGCGGGGCCGTGACCTATGAAGTCGACGGCGAATTGGGGCCGATCAACTACTGCCACTGCAAGCGCTGCCGCAAGGCCACCGGCAGCGCTTTCAACACCGGCGCGGCCGTCAAGGCCTCGGAGTTCCGGCTGGTGACGGGCCAGGCCGACCTCGGCCACTTCGTGAACCCCGCCACGAGCCTCGACCGGACCTTCTGCCGCAAGTGCGGCTCGCCGATCTACAGCCGGCGCGCCTCCGCCCCGGACATCATTCGCATCCGCGTCGGGACGCTGGACACTACCGTGTCGGAGAAGCCGGCCGCCCACATCTACGTGGGATCCAAGGCCACGTGGTTCGACATCCACGACGATCTCCCGCAGCACGCCGAGCGGCCCTGACGCGGAAGGTCGCATGAAAGACGCATTCAGCCGCGCATTTCTCGTCGGCGTGTGCACGCTCGCCTCGGCGTGCACGACGCTCAATTCCCACACGAACGAGCCTCTCGGCGAAAAATATCCGCCGCCGGGCCGAGCGACGCTCAAGGTCACGGCCGAGCGCGGCAACCCGAAGGTACTGGTGATGCTCGCCCTCTCGGGAGGCGGCTCGCGCGCCGCCTATTTCTCCGCGGGGGTGATGCTCAGGCTGCAGAAGATCTTTCCGGAGCGCGACCTGCTGCGCGAGGTGGATGTGCTGTCGTCCGTGTCGGGCGGCTCGATGACCGCCGCCTACTACGCGATTTCGAAGGACGCGCGCATCGCGGATCCCGTGCTCGCCGCAGCGGCCGCGCCGGCGCCGCCCGCGGCGCCGATCGCCGCCGGGAAACTCGGGCGCGATGGAAATTCGCTTGCCTGCTCCGCGGCACTCACGCCCGCCGAGCAAGCAACCCTGCAAAGCCGGCTCGCCGAAGGCCTGCGCGCGCGCGACCCCGGCTACGCCGCGCGGCAGGTCGCGGACCTGTGCCGGCAGGCGAACGTCGCCTCGAACCGCGTCTGGGACGAAGACACGGTCAAGAACCTGATGACCCGCGACTACGTGTGGCGCTGGATCGGCAACTGGTTCTGGCCGACGAACATCGCCCAGTACTGGACCAGCGCGTTCGACCGCTCCGATCTCATGGCGCAGACCTTCGCCGACAATCTCTACGACGTCGCGGTCACGGGCCGCGACCTGACCTTCGCCGAGCTCAATCCGGAGCGCCCGTACCTGATCATCAATTCGACCAACGCCACCGGAGACTACAGTGGGCATGGGTTTCCGTTCGGCTCGGTGTTCACCTTCACCGCCGAGGACTTCCGGGAACGCATCGCCTCCGACCTCTCGAGCTACTCCATCGCGCGCGCGGTGATGGCCTCGGCGTCCTTTCCGCTCGTGTTCGCCAGCATGACGCTGCGCGACTATCGCCCGCAGCCGGACGGCAAAGAGCGCTACGTGCACGTCTTCGACGGCGGCAACTCGGACAATCTCGGCCTCGCAACGCTCAAGCACGTGCTGCTCGAGGCCGAACTCGACGGCAGGATAAGGGACGACGTGACCATCGTGGTCATCTCGATCGACGCCTTCACCCAGCCGGCCGGCACGCCGAGCAGCGAGGCGGACTCGCGCGGCGATTGGTTCAGCTTCTTCCTGGATACCAACCTCTCCTCGGCGATCGATTCGCTCCTTCAGGCTAACAGGGAAAGCAACCTCGACCAGTTCCGCGCGAGGGACTTCACCTGGAAGGAATGCAATGGCGAGCAGCCCACCTATCCGAAGCGGCTGTGCGATGCAAAGGAGAAGCTGGGCGCCTCGCTCGCAAAGCGCCTGGTTTTCTACCACATGAGCTTCGACAACGTCCGCGACGAGGAAATCGACGAAGTCGACAAGAACGGGAATACCACCAAGGTTAAGCTCACCGAACGCCTCAACCGGATTCCGACTTCACTGAATCTCTCCGGGCCGGACCAGCTCGCGATCGACAAGGCGGTGGGGCTGATCGTGAAGGACAGCAACCCTTGCCTTCAGGCGATCCGCGACATCGTCGCAGGCGCGGCGACGAGCGCCGAAGCGGCGCACCGGATCTGCCAGGCCGAGCCGGGGGCGGCTCGCAAATAGCGCGACCCGGGCGCGAGCGTCCTCGAGGAAGCCGCAAGGTCCTCACGCGTTTCCCGCTCTGTATCGAATCGGTCAGAGATGAATCCGTGCGCGTGTGTCGTCTGTCGGCGACACTCGTGCAACTGAACACAGCGAAATTGTTCCTGAGCGCGCGTGCATCTCGCGTGTAGACTGCACGCTGGATCGATTGCCCAGGAAACGACCGGACTTTTCTGCACGCGCGTGTCGAATTTCGGTTTTCCTATCCTCCAGCGGCATCGCGTGTCCCGTGAGTCTCACGATCAAGATCAACCGGAGAACAGGATCATGACTTCAAGAGCCTTGCTCGCTTTCCTCATCGCGCTGCCGCTCGCGCACGGCTGCGCATCGATTCACGGCACAGTGCAGCTCGTCGACGGCCGTCAGGAGCCGATCCGGAACGAGAGCCCGAAGGGCACGGTGGTCAACATGATCAATACGAGCGCCGCGGTCGAGCGGGCCTCAACCTCTGCATTGGCCGACGAGAAGGGCGAATTCGAGTCGCCCAAGGACAGCATCAAGCCCGGTGTCTACAAGGTGGAGGCGAGCCGCATCGGCTACGAGACCCAGACCGAGACCATCGAGGTCGGCTCGTTCGGCAAGAAGGTGCAGTTCAAGCTGCGCAAGATCGAGGAGGCAAAACGGAAATCGATCAAGGGCTCGTCTACCGACGAGGACAAGATCATCAATCCGGGCGAGGTCAACATCCAGGCGCCCACGATGTGAGTGGAGCACGCGCCCTGACCCGTCGCCACAACACCGGGGGTATAGCCATGACTGCAACCAAGCTGCGTTTTCTTTCCGTACCGCTTGCCGCCCTCCTGCTCGGCGCTTGCGGCCAGCGCCTCGACATCGAGATCAGAGCGCGCATCGACGGTCAACCGGTCCCACAGGCGACGGTCGTGGTGGACCGCGAGGTGCTCGGCGTTACCGACGGCCAGGGAGTTTTCGCAAAGCAGCTCACCAAGAAGCCGGGCGCCGAAATCGAAGTGACCGTGAGCAAGGAGATGCACGGCTACCGCATCGAGCCGTGGAAAACGAGCTTCCTCGTGAAATTGGCGAAGGACGGGCAGGCCAGCGCGTACCGCTTCGAAGCCGATCTCAAGGCCACGCGTTACGTGACCTTGCGCGTGAGCGAGCGGGGCGCGCCGCTGCCCGAGGCCAAGGTCGCGGTCGGCGGCAAGGAGGCGGGCGTCACCGACGCCAAGGGCGAGACCGTGTACCTTTACCAGCGCCAGCCTTCGAAGGGAATCGATCTCAGCGTCGCCAAGAGCGGCTACGGCCCCTACCGCGCGACGCATGCCCTCGAGCCGGGTCAGGTGATCGAGGTCGCGCTCCAGCGCCAGTCGGTGCTGGCGATCAAGGCGCTGACCGACGAGTACGGCAGCGCGCGCGCGGTGCCGGGGCTCGCCGTGAGCATCGACGGCAAGACCGTGGGCAAGACCGATGCACAGGGCGGCTTCACCTACACCTACCGCGGCGAGCCCGGACAGGAAAGCGGTCGTCGCGCTCGCCGCACCGGGCTACATTCCCGAGGCGTGGAAGACCACTGTCCGGCTCGAAGGTCAGGTCAACCTCCAGCGCTACTTCTACCCGACCAACGCCCAGGCCTATCCGCACCGGCATCTACCGCGTCGTCGGCAACACTCCCGGCGTGGACCTGAAGGACGTCGCGGCCCAGACCGAGCAGGCGCTGGCGACGCAGCTCTTCAAGTTCCCGGCGTTCCGCGAGGTGCCGGGCGAAAGGCTGCAGGGCCGAAATCCAGGAGCGCAAACTCGGCATCGACCGCATCGCGACCAAGGGCTGGCAGGACACGCCGCTACGCGCGACGGTGGACATGATCGTCCTCGGGAGCGTCGCCAAGGAAGGCGAGGGTTACCTCGTCGAGGCCAAGTTCCACACCGCTGGCGGCAAGGTCGTTTTCTCGGAGATCGCCCGCGCCCGCAGCGCGCGCGGCATCGACGGCGCGGTGCGCGAGATCGCGAACAACGTCATCGATCGCTTCCCGCTCGAGGGCACCGTGGTCGCCGCGGAGGATGACCGCTACCGCATCAACATCGGCAAGAACTGGCGCATCAGCCGCGGCACCGAGTTCACCTTGACCACGCCGACCTTCGGCGAAGGCGGCAAGGTGGCGGGTTACCGCGAGACCGGCCGGATCGAGGTGAGGCGCGGGGAAGACGCGAGCTCGCTCGCCGAGATCGTCACGCTCAAGGAGGGAGAAAAGGTGCAGATCGGCGACCGCGTCGTGCGGCGCAGCGGGCGCGAAGGCGACGCGGGCGAACGGCGCACCTACGTTCTGCTCAGCGCCAAGGGCGGCGCCGGCACGGACGCGAGCGCCCTCCCCGGCACGAACGTCTACCTCAACGGCGAATGGAAGGGCGCGACCGGGGCCGACGGGCGGGCGGAGATCCCGCTGCGGCCCGGGCGCAACTATGCGCTGATGCTGTACCGCCACGGCTACCAGCAGCTCTCAGGCAAACTCAGCGTCGACAAGAGCGGCGAGGCCCGCGAATTCGTGCTTTCGGCCAACAC
Source organism: uncultured beta proteobacterium (assembly GCA_963699535.1). Taxonomy (GTDB): domain Bacteria; phylum Pseudomonadota; class Gammaproteobacteria; order Burkholderiales; family SG8-39; genus VBDM01. Next base: position 43,954 of record CAVOUJ010000022.1, read on the forward strand.
CGCCCTGTTGAAGCTCGACTCCGAGCCGTCCTCCGCGACCGTCACCATCGACGACGAGCAGGTCGGGAAGACGCCGATCGCCGGCAGGCCGGTCATGCTCGGCTTTCACAGCGTGCGCATCGCCTACGGCGAGGACTACCGCGACTTCTTCGAAGTGATGGAGTTCAGCAACAAGGAGGAGGACCGGACCGGCGCGCGCCGCATCGTGCTGCAAAAGGACGTCCTCAAGGTCGGCGAGCGCGCGCGCCAGAAAGGCGACGTCGAGAGCGCCATCAAGACCTATGCCTCCGCCGGCCGCGACCATCCGGACTACGCCGAGGCGCAGCGGCGCCTCGGGCGACATCTACCTCGACGACAAGGAGGATTACGACCGCGCGATCGCCGAGTTCGAGACGGTGCTGTCGCTGCCCGAGAACGAGCAGCTGATCTACAAGCAGTTCGCCGTCACCTTCACCAACCTCGGCCATGCGTACACCGAGAAGGGCAGCAGACTGGTGGACAGCGACCGCGAGGGCGCGTCCAAGTACTTCGCCAAGGCGGTCAAGGCGCTGCAGACCGCGAAGCAGAATACGCGATTCTTCCCGAAAGCCGAGTACGACGAGGCGGTGCACGACACCTACTACTACACGGCGCTCGCGTACCACAAGCTGTACCTGATCACCAAGCAGCCGGGGGTGATGAACAGCGCGAGCCTCGCCTGGCGCGAGTACTTCGACTTCTTCCCGAGGAAGCTCGACGCCAATCCGACCTTCGTGCAGGCCCGCGATTCGGCGCGCCGCTACCGCGACCAGATCCAGGACCGGTGATCGCGCCCGCGCACGGCCGGACGCGATGCGGCGCCGTTGCGATCCTGTTCGCCGCGGTCGCGATGCCGGCATCGGCCCAGGAGCCGGCGGCCGCGGGCGATCCGGCCGGGATCGACCCGGAGTTCGTGCGGCCGCTCGTTCCCGTCGCCGCGGGACGCAACGATTCGAACCCGGTGTGGTCGCCCTCGGGCGACATGGTCGCGCTGGAGCGCTCGCGCGGTGACGACAAGGAGATCGTGGTCGTGCGCTTGAACGGCGAGGTCGTCCAGACCCTGCATCACAAGGCTCAAGCTGCGCCCGGAAAGAACCCGTTCTTTTTCCCGGGTGTCGTGGAGCAGACGAGCTACAACTCCGGCATCAGCTGGTCGCCGGACGGCAAGCGCTTCGTCTTCATGAGCAACGGCGGCGAGGGCAATTACGATCTGTACCTGCGCGAGACCGACGGCCGCGTCACCCGGGTCACGACCGACAGGGAGAAGGACGGGCACGGGAGCTGGTCGCCGGCGCAGGACCGGATCGCGTTCATCTCCGGCCGCAGCGGCAAGGGTGACGTCTATCTGCTCGACGTCGCCACGAAAACGACGACGCGACTGACGAACGGCGACTCGCCCTACCTCTATCCGCAGTGGTCTCCGGACGGCGCCCGCCTCGCGGTCATCCGCGGCAGCAACGAGAACCACGACATCGTCCTGCTCGAGCCGGGCCGCGTGCCGCCGGCGCCGCCCAAAGCCCTGAGCACCTGGCGCTACGACGATCTGCGTCCCGCGTGGTCGCCGGACGGCAAGCGGATCGCGTTCTACACGAACTACAACCCGGCCGGCGATCCCAGGACCTGGGCCATCGCGGTCGTCGCCGCGGACGGGTCCGACCCGACCGAGGGCGAGGGGCTGGCGGCGCGGGTCGTCGCGACCGACGTGGTCCCGGACGTCGAGCGCGGGCCGGCGTGGATGCCGGACAACCGGCGCATCGCCTACGTGCGCGACGAAAAGGAGTCGTACAACCCGATCTACATCGCCGACGTCCACAGCCGCACGAGCACCCTCGTGCGCACCGGGACGAAGATGAACCACGACATTGCCTGTTCGCCCTCGGGCCTGATCGCGTTTCGCGCCCAGGTCGACCAGTGGGACCAGGTGTATGTCGCGAAGCTGAAGGACCCGGCGCCGTGACCCGCCGTCCGCCGTTCACCACGCTGTGGCTCGCCTGCGGGTTCGCGACGGCGCTCGCGGCTGCGCCCGGTATCGCCGCCGCGGCGGGCGGCGCCGACGACCGCTTGAGCGCGGCCACCAAGCTGTACGAGAAGCGCCGCTACGAGCAGGCGGCGCGGCTGCTGGAGGGCGCGCTCGGCCGCCTCGATGCCGAGCGCCGCGCGCAGGCGCAGCTCGTGCTCGGCACGATCTACCTGAAGAACGCCGATCTGCACGAGGCGCTCGCGCGCACCGCGGCCGCGGCCGAGCTGGACTATTTCGACAAGCTGCTCAAGACGGGCGGCGAAGGCCGCAGCCGCTACGCGCGCCTCTATCTCGCGGAAGCCCTGCTCGCGCGCGGAGACGCGCGCGCGGCCGCCCGGCACTTCGAGCAGGTGCGCGCCGATGCAGGCATCGAGAGCCGCCACCGCGCCATCGCCGGCATCGGCCTCGGCAGCGCCCTGTGGGCGCAGCGCGACACCGAACGGGCGCGCGGCCTGTGGGCCAAGACCGGAGCGGACGGCGCGCCGGAGCTCGCGCTCGCCCGCGCCGCCGCCCAAGGTGGAGCCCGCGCCGCGGACGCGAAAACCCTGCGGCGCGTCGCGGACGAGGCCGCCGCGCGCGAGCTGTCCCCGCGCGCGCGGCGCTATCTCATCGAGATCTATCTCGCGGCCGGCGCGCCCGAGCCGGCGCTCGCCGCGGCGCGCGCCGCCGACCTGGGAACGGCCTCCTACGTCGAGAAGTTCAAGGCCGACAAGGGCACGGCCAAGAGCATCGCCTTCTACGATCTCGCGCTGCTCACGAACCTCGCGCGGCTCTATCGCGAGCTCGCGCGGCGCCGCCTCGAGCAGGCCGCGGCCGACCCGCGCATGAAGCCGAGCGCCGAATACTATCTCGCCGAGGCCTTGAGCGGCCTGGGCGACAACGACGCGGCGCTCGCCTCCGCGCAGGCCTTCCTCGCGCGGCCGCAGGCGCCGGCGCAGTACCGCGAGCGCGCCCGGGCGCGCTCGGCGCTGATCGCGCACCGCCAGGGCCGCAGCGCCGAGGCGGAGAGCGAGTGGACCGCGATCGCCGAGAAGACGAGCGACCCCGAGGTGCTCGCCGACGTCGTGCTCGGCTGCGCCGACGCGCGAGCCCGCTGCGCCAAGGCGCTCGAGCGCGCCGGCCAGGCGGCCGAGGCGGGAGAGGCGCGGCGCACCCAGCGGCTGAACTTCGCGCTCGGCAGCTTCCACTTGAGGAACAAGGACTACGCGCGCGCCGTCGCCTACATGGAAGCCGGGCGCGACAAGAGCAACAAGAACAAGATCGAGGCCAACGACCCGGAAATGCTCGCGGGCCTGGCCGAGGCCTACTACCGGACCAAGAAGTTCTCCGAGAGCCTCGAGATCTTCTTCGAGATGAGCCGGGAATTTCCCGTCGTTCGCCAGATCCAGGAAGCCGTGCAGGGCGTCTACTCCATGGAGCAGCGCAGCGCGGGCGACGTGAGGATCCTGGGGAGCGTGCACCACAACTTTCAGAGTCGAAAAGCGAGGTACCTATGAAACCGATCCTGTCCGCTATTGCAGTACTGAGCGCGAGCGCCGCGGCGGCACTCGCCCTTCCTGCGCACGCCGCGCCGAAGGCCGACGGCCACCCCGACGGGGGCGTTCTCAACTACAGCGAGTTCGGCCGGACGGCGACGCTCGACCCGATCACCAGCAACGAGACGATTTCGCTGCGCATCACCGAGCTCGTGTTCAACGGCCTCGTGGGCATAGACGAGAAGCAGGAAATCGTGCCGGAGCTGGCCGAGCGCTGGGAGGCCTCGAAGGACGGCCGCGTGTTCACTTTCTTCCTGCGCAAGGACGTGAAGTGGCACCCGCGCGAAGGCGAGGAGGCGAGGCCGTTCACCGCCGACGACGTGGTGTTCACCTGGAACATCATGATGCACCCGAGGACCATCACGCCGCTCAAGGTGCGCTACGAGTTCATCGAGAAGGTCGAGAAGACCGGCGACTACACGGTGGTGTTCACGCTCAAGCGGCCGATCCTGAACGCCCTGGCGAAGTTCAGCTTCAAGATCATCCCCAGGCACGGTCCGGCCAACCCGCAGTACCTGACGCGCGAGGATCCGTTCGTCCGCAACCCGATCGGCACCGGGCCGTACATGCTGCGGACCGTGACCGGCGACGGCGAGGTGGTGCTGCCCGCGAACCCGGACTACTTCAAGGGCCGCTCGCACATCGACACGCTTCATCGCCAAGCCCTTCGCCGACCAGAACATCATGGCGCAGGCGCTGATGTTCAACGCGGTCGACATGGTCGTGCTGGTCAACCCGCGCAACCTGCCCGAGGTCCAGGGCGACAAGCGCTTCGTGCTGCAGCCCTACAACGCGCTCTCGTACTCCTTCTTCGGCTACAACGCGCGCAACCCGCTGCTCGCGGACCGGCGCGTGCGCCAGGCGATCGCGCTCGCGGTCAACCGCCAGGAGATGCTCGACTCGTTCTTCAACGGCCAGGGCACGGTCATCTCCGGCCCGTTCGCGCCCGGCAGCTGGGCGTACAACCTCGACGTGAAGCCCCTCCCCTTCGACCCCGAGCGCGCGCGCGCGCTGCTCGCTGAGGCCGGCTTCAAGCCCGGCGCCGACGGCGTCATGGAGAAGGACGGCAAGAAGCTCTCGCTGTCGCTCAAGGTGCCGATCGAGAAGGAGAGCGAAGCGGTCAAGCGCGTCGTGCTCGCGTTCCAGAACTACCTGAAGAGCGTCGGCGTCGCGATCAGGGTCGAGTTCAAGGAGTGGCAGGCGTGGAAGGAGGACGTCTTCCTCGAGCACAACTTCGACATCATGTTCGCGTCCTGGGTGTTCGACGACTCGGCGGACATCTCGTCGCTGTTCCACTCGGCCGAGATCGGCGACTGGAAGAACAACTTCGGCGGCTACTCCAACCCCGAGGTGGACGGGCTGATCGTCGAGAGCAAGCTCACGCTCGACCACGAGAAGCGCCGGACGATCAACCGCAAGCTGCACGCGATCCTCGCCGAGGAGCAGCCGTACACTTTCCTCTGGACGCTCACCAACTACAGCGCCTACCACCGGAAGCTGCGGCGCGTGCAGATCCACCCGTACAAGTTCTTCTCGTTCGCCGACGAGTGGTTCATTCCGGCGAGCGAGCAGAAGTGACGCAGAGATAGATCCGCAACAGCGCCCCATCCCCTCTCCCCGAGGGAGCGGAGAGCGGCCGCTTTTCCCGCCGGGCCCATGAAGCTCTCCGCGATCAAGCCCGTCAGCCGCGTGCTCGCGCGCGAGCTCGCCGTGACCGCGCTGCTGCTGCTCGGGGTGAGCGTGGTGGTGTTCGCGATCCTCTATGCGGCGCCCGGCGACCCGCTCAACGTACTGCTCGAGGGCCAGTCGCCGCGCTCGGAGCTCGCGCTCGGCATGCGCGAGGCCCTCGGCGTGCCCCGCACCTGGTACGGCCAGTACGCGGCGTGGTTCGGCAAGCTGCTGCGGGGCGATTTCGGAAACTCGATACGCACGGGGCTCCCGGTGCTCCCGGAGCTGGCGCGGGTCGGACTCAACACGCTCATCCTCACGCTCGGCTCGCTCCTGCTCACCCTCCTGATCGCCGCGCCGATCGCGGTCCACGCGGCCGCGAACGGCGACACCGCGGGCAACACGGCGGCGACCCTCGCCGCGTACGTCCTCTCGGCCGCGCCGGTGTTCTGGTTCGGCTACATCGTCGTCTACGTTTCCATCCACCAGTTCGGCGTGTTCCCGCTGATTTCGGGGACGGCGGCGCGTGCAGCACGCCTGGGTCTATTTCCTCGTGCCGATCTTCGTGCTCGGCGTGGCGAGCGGAACGCTCGCCGAGATGATCCGGCACCTGCGCGAGGAGCTGTCGCGCGTGCTCGCCGAGGATTACATCCGCACCGCGCGCGCCAAGGGCGCGCCGGTGTGGCGCCACGCGTTCAAGGAGGGCTTCCTCATCCCGGTCACCGAGATCATGAGCGCCAAGATCCCGTTCCTGCTCGGCGGCGCGGTGATCGTCGAGCAGGTGTTCAACTGGCCCGGCATGGGACGCATGGCCTGGCAGGCGGCGCAGGACCGCGACTACCCGGTGATCATGGGCATCGCGCTCGTGGCGGCGGCCTTCGTGCGCTTGGGAAACCTCCTGCAGCGCATCGTCTTCACCGCGGTCAACCCGCGCGCGTCGAAGGAATAGGGCGAGCATGCGCCGCTACGTCCAGACCCCCGGCCCCGTCGGCGAGTTCTCGAAGCTGCCGCTGCTGCAGCGCGCCGAGACGCTCGACCTCGTCTACGTCGGCTACGGCCTCGCCGTCGTGGCGCTGGTGCTCGCCTCCTATGCTCTCGGGGCGCTCGGCTGGCTGCCCCACGACCCGCAGGCCGATGAACGTCGCGCTGATCAACGCGGCGCCGTTCACGCCCGGGCACCCGCTCGGCACCGACTTCCTCGGCCGCGACCTGCAGTCGCGGCTGATCCTCGGCATCCAGGCCTACTTCCTCCCAGGGCTGCTGGCGATCGCGATTTCGGTCGCAGGCGGCGCCGTTCTCGGCGTCCTCGCGGGCTACAAGGGCGGGTGGCTCGACACGGTCATCACCTACTTCGCCAACCTGCTCGACTCGTTCCCGCGGCTGGTGCTGATCCTGCTCGTGATCGCCGCGTTCAAGGCCGACATCTACTACGTGATGGTCGTGGTCGGCATCACCGGCATGCCGGCGACCGCCAACCTGGTCGCGGGCAAGATCGCGTTTCTCAGGCAGAAGAGCTTCATCGAGGCCGCGCACGCGCTCGGGCTGCCGGCGCACACGGTCATACTCAAGCACATCCTGTGGTTCAACTGCCGCGCGCTGCTCGTGATCCAGGCGACGCTCGGCATGGCCGAGGCGATCCTGGTCGAGACGAGCCTCTCCTACCTCGGCTTCGGCGTGCAGGAGCCCACGCCTTCCTGGGGCAACATGGTCCAGGCCGGCGCGAACTATTTCCTGCAGGGCAAGTTCTGGCCTTCGACCGCGCCGGCGCTCGCGATCCTCGCCGACCATCCTCGGGTTCCAGCTGCTCGGCGACGGCCTGAACAATCTCCTCGAAGGCAAGCGGAGGCGATGATGGACCCGCTCCTCGCGATCGAGAACCTGCGGACCTACTTCTACTCGCGCGCCAAGCGCGCCTTCATCCGCTCGGTGGACGGCGCGAGCCTCGCCGTCGCGCGCGGCGAGACGCTCGGCATCGTGGGCGAGTCCGGCAGCGGCAAGACGCGTCACCGCGCTCTCGGCCGCGGGCCTGGTCACCGCGGCGCCGGGCGTGATCGGCGGCCGCATCGAGCTGCGCTCCAACGGAGTGCAGCGCAACCTGCTCGACGGTCTCGAGCGCTACGTGCGCGTCGAAGAGCGCGACGGGCGCGTCATGGCGGTGGAGAAGGACGAGCGCGGCTGGCGCAAGCGCGCAGAGAGGTTGATGGCGGGCGTGCGCGGCAAGGAGATCGCCATGATCTTCCAGAATCCGCGCTCGGCGCTCAACCCCTACTCCACGATCGGCGCGCAGCTCGTCGAGACGATCCGGCTGCACACGGACTCCGGGGGCGAACGCGAGGCGAAGGAACGCGCGATCCACTGGCTGGAGCGCGTGCGCATCGACTCGCCGCGGCTGCGCTTCGACAATTTTCCCTTCGGCATGTCGGGCGGCATGTGCCAGCGCGCCATGATCGCGATGGCGCTCTCGGCCGAGCCCTCGCTCCTGATCGCCGACGAGCCGACCACGGGCCTGGACGCCACCATCCAGTCGCGCATCGTCGAGCTGCTCGCCGAGCTCAAGGCGGAGACCGGCATCACCACGCTTCTCATCAGCCACGACATCGGCGTGATCCGGCGCCTCTCGGACCGGGTCGCGGTGATGTACGGCGGCACGGTGGTCGAGACCGGCGCGCGTCGCCGAGGTGCTCACGCCCGAGGCCGGCGTGCGGCATCCGTACACCACGGCGCTGCTCGCTTCGATCCCCAGCGCCGAGACGATCCGCCGCAAGAGCGACCTGCAGGCGATCGAGGGCGAGGTGCTCGATACGATCGACGTGCCGCGCGGCTGCCGCTTCTACGGCCGCTGCAACCGCGTGACCGAAGCGGTACGCGAGCGCTGCGCCGGCGCGGAGCCCCCGCTCGCCGAGGTCGCGCCCGGCCACGAAGCTGCGCTGCTGGCTTTACCCGGCGGCCAGGGAACCCGCGTGAGCAGCACCCTTCTCGAGGTCAACGACCTGCGCAAGCACTACAGCCAGCGCCGCGGCCTCGCCTCGATGCTGACCGGCCAGGGGCGCGTGATCCCCGCGGTGGACGGCGTGAGCTTCTATCTGAGGGAGAACGAGACGGTGGGGCTCGTCGGCGAGTCCGGCTGCGGCAAGACCACGATAGGGCGCACCGTGCTGCGTCTGACCGAGCCCAGCGGCGGGCGCATCGTCTTCCGCGGGCGCGACATCACCGCCATGAGCCGCGCGGAGCTGCGCCCGCTTGCGGCGCGAGATGCAGATGATCTTCCAGGACCTCGACGCAGGGCTGAATCCGAAAATGCGCGTCGCGCGCCATCCTGCGCGAGGCGCTCACCGTGTACGAGCGCCCGGACGACGCGGAAATCGCGCGGCGCATCCGCGAGCTGCTCGATCAGGTGAACTTGAAGGAGAGCAAGCTCTCGAACTTTCCTTCCGAGCTCTCCGGAGGGCGAGAAGCGCCGCGTGGGCATCGCGCGCGTGCTCGCGGTGCGCCCGCGCCTGATCGTCGCCGACGAGCCCACCAGCGCGCTCGACGTGTCGATCCAGGCGCAGGTCGTGAACCTCCTGCGCGAGCTGCAGAAGAACCTGGGCCTGACCTATCTTTTCATCTCGCACGACCTCCCGGTGGTCGAGCTCGTCAGCCAGAAGGTCGCGGTGATGTATCTGGGGCGCATCGTCGAAATGGGCCTCGCCGACGACATCGCGCACCAGCCGCGCCATCCCTACACGCGCATCCTGTGGTCTTCGCTCGAGGGCAAACAGGCCGCCGGGGCGAGCCCGCGCAGCCCGAAATCAGGACGCCGCGCCTGGGGCGTGTTCGACTTCGAGCAGCCTGCGGGCGGTTGCCGCTTCGCCCCGCGCTGCCCGCTCTACCAGGAAAAGGGCCGGCCCGCCGTATGCACCGATCCCGCCTCCGAGCCGCGCTTGAAGGACGTGGGCAAGGGGCAGGTCGTGGCCTGCCACTTCGCCTAGCGGAACTCGGCGAGCTCCGGGTCGTCGTTCTTCTGCTCGGGGAGCCCGGTGATCGCCGGGCAGCTGCGACAGGCGCGGCATGCCGATCTCGACCCGCACCCTGCCCTTCTCGTCCTTCCACACGAGGGCCGGCGTCCCGGACACGCCGAAGCGCTCCATCAGCTCGATGTTCGCCTCGAGCTGCGCCGCGAGCGCCTCGAGCGGCACCTTCGCCGGGCCGGATCCCGCCGTCGTAGGACTCCGGCGCGGTAGCGCGTCTCGTTCTCGCGCAGCGCCGCCGCGCGGTCTTTCGCCTGCATGATCGCCGCGGCTTTGGTGCGTCGAGCTGTCCTTCTGGTACGCCACCGGCACCCAGCGCACCTGCAGCCCGGCACGCTCGTAGGGCTGCAGCGCCTTCCACGTGAGATGGCAGTACCAGCAATTCGCGTCGAAGAAAACGTAGAGAACGCGCGCCGGCGAACCCGAGCCTTCGACGACGGCGTCGGCTTTTTCCAGAGCGGCGAAGAGCGCGGGCAGCTCGCGCGCCGCGGGCTGCTTCGCGTCCGCGCCGCTTGCGGCCGCCGCCAGCGCCGCGCCGGCGAGCGCAAGGCGCAGCAATCGCGCCGTGCGCGAAGCCAATCCAATGCCGTGATTACTCATGGCGCGAGTTTAACCGTTCGCGGGTGCGCTGCCGCGCCCGTCGAAAAACGGCATCGGATCGGGGCCTTCCCGCGTGAGAATTCCGCATCCGGCCGCACGCCGGGCGCCGAAGCATGAAATATGACCGCTCCGCGGCCTTCATTTCGCCCTTCCCGCCCCCGGCGCCGCGGGCATAATCGCGTTCCGGCCGGCTTTCGGTACCGAGGCGCGAAGCGCACGTCGCGAAGCGGCCGATCTCCGGGAGGAGAAAAATTGGATACGACGAGCCCCCGCAGTTCCGGGAGTCTTTCCCTTTACGATCCGGCGGTCGCGCTGGATTTCTTCCAGTCCGCGGGCAGGCCGCAGACCATCGCGAAGGGCACGACCATTTTTTCCGAAAACCGGAAAGGCATGCCCTTGCTGTTCATGCCCCATCGGATCTACCTGCTCCTGCAGGGCGAAGTCGGCATTCTCGCGAACGGTCGAGCCTATCGCCACCATCAGGAGCGGCGAGATCTTCGGCGAGATGGCCTCGATCGGCCAGATGCCGCGCAGCGCCTCGGCGGTGGCGAAAAGGGAGTGCCGGGTGATCGCCCTGGACGACAAGCAGTTCCAGGCCGCGCTCGGCAGGAACCCCGGCTTCGCGCTGATGCTGATGAGCATCATGGCGAGCCGCCTGCGCGAGACGATCGCCGGGCTCGGCGCCGCCGCGTCGCCGGCGGACGCCGCGTGGAGGGAAGCCGCCGCTCTGGACGGCGAGCTGCTCGCCGATCTCGAGCAGGTGCTCGGCCCCGCGGCGCGCTTCCGCTACGCGGCCGGAAGGATCATCATGAGGAAGGACACTACGGCGTGGTCCTGTTTGCGGTGCTCGAGGGCCGCGTCGCGATCCGCATCGGCGATGCCGTCGTCGAAAAAGTCGGCCCGGGCGGCATCTTCGGCGAAATGTCGCTCGTCGACCGCACGCCGCGGCTCGCCACCGCCGTCGCCGAGACCGACTGCACGCTGCTCGCGATGAGCCGCCACATGTTCCTGCACCTGGTGAAACGCGAGCCCGAAATTCGGCGCTGCGCTGCTCAAGGCGGTGGGCGAGCGCGCGGCGTTCATGGCCTCGCACCGCTCTCCTGCCGACGCGCGCTCGGGCGCGGAGCGCCTCACTGCCTGACGAAGGCGCGCCCACCCGGGACCGGCGGCGGCAGGCGCGGCTGTTCAGGCCGCTTCGGTGTGCATCGGCACCGGCTCGTTCGGGGCCTCGCCGGTTTCGATGCGCTCGTATTCGGCGATCACCTGCGCGCCCAGCAGCAGGACCGTGGCGGCCATCTCCATGCTGATCAGCACGATGATGGCCGTGGCGAGCGAGCCGTAGACCACGCTCACCTGCGAGAGCGTGCCGAAAAACCACGCCAGCCCGAGGCGGATGACCTCCCACAGCAGGCCCGCCGCCGCCCCGCCGATCAGCGCGTGCCGGGCCGACAGGCGGCCTGCCGGCATGAAGTAGTAGATGGCGGAGATGAGCACGATTTCCCCGATCACCCCGGCGACGTAGATGAGGAATCTCGAGGTGCCGCCCAGCGAAAAGCCGTGCCCCAGGATGACCAGTCTCTCGCCGCCCATGGCGACGAGGTCGGCGATCACGTAGGTGCCCGCGAAGAACGCCACGCCGATGAAAATGACGTAGCCGAAGGGCAGCAGCAGGGAAACGGCCCAATGCCGCCTGCGCTCCATGACGCGGTGCAGGAATATCACCGAGATCGCGTTCTCCAGCACCCTGAAGCCGAGCGAGCTGAAAAAGAACAGCGTGACGAGCAGCACCCAGCCGACCGCCTGGCGATGATCGAGGAACGCCTTCAACTCCGCCACCACCTCCCTGTCTCTGCCCGGCACCACGTACTCCAGCGCCCTGCCGAGCGTCGCCAGCAGCAGCTGCTCGCCGATCACCTGCGACAGCGCGATCACCATGAGGATGAGCAGCGGCACGATGGAGAGCAGCGCGTAGTAGGCCACCGCGCCCGCGAGCAGCAGGCCCTGGTTGGCCTGGAAAGCTTTCAGGACCTGGAACGCGAAGCCGACGGGGTGTTTCAGGACGTAGGCTGTCCTGGGGTCGATGAGCTTCACGGCCGTTCTACAGCACGCCCGAAGCCCCGCCGTCCAGGTTGATGCTGGTGCCGGTCACGTAGCTCGCGGCGCCCGAGGCGAGGAAGGCGATCACGTTGGCGACTTCCTCGGCGCGCCCGACGCGTCCGAGCGGGATGTCCTTCGCCATGTTGGCGTAGAGCTCTTCCACGCGGACACCGGCCTTTTCGGCCTTCTTTTCATGTTGCCCCGCGCGCACCAGGCCGATGGACACGGTGTTCACGAGGATATTGTGCGGCGCGTATTCCTTGGACAGGGCCTTGGTGAGCGCGAGCCCCGCGGCGCGCGTCACCGTGGTCGGCATCGAGCGGGCGCGCGGCTGCTTGGCGCCGATGGTGGTGATGTTGACGATGCGCCCTCCGCCCTGCTTCTTCATGTGCGGGATCGCGAGGCGCGAGAGGCGGATCGCGGCGAAGAGCTTGAGATCCATGTCCGACTGCCAGATTTCGTCCGTCACCGATTCGAATTCGCCCGTGGACGGAAGTGCCGGCGTTGTTGACGAGAATGTCGATCCTTCCGAAGACCTTGAGCGCCTCGGCCACCAGACGCTCGCAATCCCGGGGTTTCGCGACGTCCGCCTGCACCGCGGCGACCTGTGCCGCCGGCTGCGCGGATCTCGGCCGCGACGGCGTCGAGGCGCTCGCGCCCGCGCGCCGCGATCACCACGCGCGCGCCTTCCCTGCGCGAGGCGCATCGCCGTCGCCCTGCCGATCCCTTGAGTGCCGCCGGTGACGATCGCGACCTTGTCTTTCAGTTCGAGATCCATCGGGGTTTGCCGCTTCCTACGCGCCGTACGCAAGCTTCGGATACCAATCGGTCCCCCGCCCTTCCGGCGTGTAGTCGAACAGATTCCACAGCGGCCAGATCACGTCCACGTGGCGGCCGTTCTGCCCGGGCTCGCTCGGGACGAACAGCAGCTCGCTGCTGTAGGTGTGGTGGATCCTGCCGCCCTTGCGCGTGAACACGTTGAGCGCGGGGAGCTGCGAGCCCTTGGCGTCCTCGCCGCGGTAGTCGCGGTTGTAGCTGTTGCCCGCCGACGAGAGCAGCCGGAGGTTCTTCCAGCCGCGCTCGCGCGCGATGGCGCGGATGCGCTGGATCGGAGACTTCGCCACGACCGCTACGTTGATGCGCTGCCCGGCGTGCTGCACGGTCCGGTCCAGGGCGTCGAGGATGCTGGTGCACATCGGGCAGGCCTTGGCCATCGCCGGGCCGTACATGTAGCTGTAGACGACGAGGCTCGCGTCGCGCTGGGAAAGCTCCGACATCTTCACGCGGCGCACGGTCTCGGTGTCGGCGAGGTCGGCCGCGCCCTCCTCGAACTCGTAGTCCTCGGGGATAGTCCCGCCCAGGGGAAGCTTCCTTCGCAGCGCCGCGACCGATTCCATTTCCTTGCGTAACTCCATCTCGGCCTTGAGCAACTGGTTGCGCGCCGCGCGGTAGGCCTTGCTCTCGCCCGGAAAACGCTCCTGGTGCTGGGCGTGCGGTGCGGGCTTGGGTTTGGCTGCGCTCTTGCGTTTCGCTGCAGTCTTGCGTTTGGCTTTCCTGGCCATGTCGGCGTCTCCTCTATCCTGCGCGCCTGTAGGTGGGCCGAAACCGGGGAAGGGGTGATTCTAATCCAGGCCTGCCATGCCCGCGCCCATGACGCGCGACCTGCTCATCGTCCGGTTCCCGTTCCGGTGAAACAAACGAAACAAGAATGGCCGCCCACTGAAATTCCCCCGACGCACTCCGCCGATAGACTCGTGCGGCAATTGCGGCTTCACGAAGTCCCGGTTCCCTCTCAAGCAGGAGTGCTTCATCGCCCGAGAACGTCAGCACGTCGGAACGTCGGCCGCGGTTCCACCAGGCGTCGATCGGGTCAAAGGAGAAGGCCATGAAGTTCGTGACGGTAGGGGTCATGCTCGCCGCGGGGGTCGCGATGGCGGGCGGCGCGAAAGCGGACGAGCCGCTGCGGCGCGAAGCCGCGGCCCTGTTCTTTGCCAATGCCGAGATTTTTTACGAGCACGTCTTGCAGGCAGTGGCGAAGGCGCCTACGCCCACGAAATGGGTGGTCGTCGCCGCCGCCAGCCTCTGACGGATATAGACATCACCGCAGCGGATGCGCTCTCGAAACTCGACGACAATCTGCAGCGCGCCGGCATCGAGTTGTGCTTTGCCGAGATGAAGGGACCCGTGAAAGATCGCCTCAGGCAATATGGCCTGTTCACCAAACTCGGCGACGATCTTTTCTTCCGCACCATCGGCCAGGCGGTCGACGGCTACTTGAGGGTGCATCCGGTCGAGTGACCGGATCGGGATGGCAGGGCGGACCCGGAGATTATGACGTGAAACCATCGTCAAGTGAAACAGCCGCCAAAGGCGCCGGGCTGGTGCTCCTGGTGCTCTGCGCGGCCCAGTTCATCATGATTCTGGACAGCGCAGTGATGAACGTGTCCATCGCCACGGTGGCAGCGGACCTCGGCACGACCGTGACCGGCATTCAGACGGCCATCACGCTCTACATGCTGGTGATGGCCTCGTTGATGATCACCGGCGGAAAGATCGGCGGCATCATCGGGCGGCGGCGCGCGTTTGCCCTCGGTCTGGTCATCTACTGATTGGTTCGTTCACGACCGCAATCTCGCCCAACCTGACCGTGCTGATCATCGGTTGGTCGTTCCTGGAAGGCATCGGCGCAGCCTTGATCCTGCCCGCCATCGTGGCGCTGGTCGCCGCGAATTTTCCGCCCGAGCGGCGTACAGCGGCTTATGGCCTGGTCGCTTCCGCCGGCGCGATTGCAGTGGCCGCCGGCCCGCTGATCGGTGGCGCGGTCACGACGCTCTTCTCGTGGCGGTGGGTGTTCGTCGGCGAAGTGGTAGTCTGCATGGTGATCCTGGCTGTGGTGCGCAGGGTGCACGACACGCCGACCAGCAAGCAACCGCCCATCGACGTGGTGGGCGCGATCATGTCGATCATCGGC